>NZ_NRRG01000025.1 GCF_016583575.1 Thiocystis violacea | reverse complement strand
GTCGTTGCCGCTGCGCGGCGCGCTGACGAGGATGCATGGGGGCTGGCTCCACGGGTGGGCAGTTGGGTTTGGCCACTCTCAGCCTACCACCACCGCCAGCCTTTCTCATGCGTTTCAGCAGGTTGGGCTTATCTTAGTGCCATTCCCCCCTGGGGTTGCTTGCCCGCGCCAGCGAGGCTGAAGGCCCTTTTATCCTTTCCCGCACCCACCCTCATGGAGGCCCCATGCGCCGTCTGATCTCCTTGCTCGTCCCAGCGCCGGGTGTGCCGCGCTTCATCCGGTGGGGCGCGATCAGCGCAATCACTGCCTTGCTATTTGGTTCCACGGGCTTATTGGCTCAACCAACTCAACTTGGCGGCATCGCGGGGACCGTAAGCAATAGCTCTGGCGCGCCGATTCAGGATATCCGGGTGGAGGCATCCAAATGGACCTGTAATGGATGGGAGATGGTTGAGAATGCGCGGAGCGAGTCGGATGGTTCATATCGGATTCAAAATTTATCTGACAATGTTTACCACGTCTCATTTATCGATGATCAAGGCTCTTTCAATCCTGAGTTTTACGACGGTGCTCTTGGTATCGACGCGGCGACCGACATTACCATCTTGAGCGAAGGTTCGGTTTCTGGCATCAACGCGCAGCTCGGCCCGAATACAGACACGCCTCCCACTGGGAAAATCACCGGCACCATTAAGAATAGCTCCGGAACGCCATCGGCGTACGCCAACATCTCCGTTTATACCTTCTTTTCATCAGAATGGTCATACGTGAGTGGTACCGGTACAGACGAAAATGGTCGGTTCGAGTTGAATTCCCTTCCTAATGGAGCCTATCGATTAAGAATCGAAAGTCCATACGAGCAAGGCATACCTCAAGCGGTTGAATATTACATTGGAAAGCAGCAGGTCGATGAGGGATCGGATATCGACGTTGCTGACAATACGTTTTCGCTGGGGGAGTATAGTCTACAGCCGCCAGGTTCCTTGTCGGGCACCCTGGTTGATCAGGATGGACGGCCTATCGCGAACACAAATGTTCGTTATGCCCTTCTGGTTGAATATAGAAACTATGATGGATTTTTGACGACGGATGCCAGTGGTGCCTATTCGCTCTCCCTGCCGCGGGGAGAATACAAGATTAGTTTCAAGTCGGATGTTTATCAAAGAAGTTACTATGGTGGCGCTGATTCTAATTCAGCGGTCCCCATCCAGGTCGCGGCCGGGGAAGTTAAGACTGGGTTAAATGTGACGCTAGCGCCAGGGACAAGCATATCCGGCCAAGTGACCGATTTGGCATCGCAACCTCTGCGGGACATCAATGTAGAGATTTTTCTATGGAATGAGAATGGAGGTTACTGGGATTGGCAGGAGAGCGATCAGACCGACACCGATGGGAGATATTCCGTTGATGGGCTGGCGGATGGTCGATATAAATTACAAGCCAGGGACTGGTCCGGAAGCTACGCTCCAATCTACTACGGGCAGGCCGTCGACGAGGCCAGTGCCGACGAAATTCTACTGGCCCATCCGAATGATCAAGCGGATATCGACGTGCGGTTGGATATGGCATCAAAGATTGCCGGACGAGCGATCGGCTTTGGGGGATATCCGCTTAAGCACCTGAATGTAACAGCCTATCGCTGGAGTGGAAACTACTGGCAGTGGCTTGGAGATGCCCGTACCGATGATGATGGCGTCTACGATATTTCTGGTCTTTCCTCTGGCGTTTACGTATTGCAGCTTGGTTGCAACTATGCGAATAATTACAGCCGTTACTACGATGATGAGGAAAATAGTGACGATGCCCTGGAGATTGTCGTAGCCGCACAGTCAACCGCCACGCAGAACATGCAATTGCCGCTCGGTTGGCCGCCCGCGCCCCAGGCCGCCACTGATATCCGGGTTGATTCGGCCAATGAAACATCAATTACAGTTTCCTGGACCGATAATAGTAGCGATGAAACGGGTTTCAAGATTTATCAGGATGGACAGGAACTGACTCCTAGCCCGAAAGTCAGCGCCAATGGAACGACCTATACCTTCTCGGGGCTGACGTGCGCAACGGAATATAGACTCGGCGTGCGCGCAACCAATGCGCTCGGCGATTCGAGCATCGCGACGCTTCAGGCAAGCACGCAGGATTGCTCGGATCCGGATGCGCCGCCAGCCGCCCCGACCGGTCTGACGCTCACGCCAGTGTCGCGTACATCGATCCGTCTCGACTGGACGGATACCAGCAGCAACGAGACCAGTTTCAAGATTAGCCGCAACGGGGTCGAGCTGAACGTGGCTGTTTCCCCTAATGCATCGAGCTTTCTCGATAGCGGATTGACCTGCGACACCGCCTATACATATAGCGTTATGGCGACCAATGGGGTTGGTGATTCAGCGCCCGTCAGCGAGAGCACAACAACGCCAGCATGTGACGATCAACTAAGCTATATCCTGACGTTGAATCAGACGGGTGATGGCGAGGGTGAGATTGTTGGGAATGCCGCCGGCCCCTATGAGACAGGTACGCCGATCATGCTGAAGGCCGAGCCCGCGTCCGGTTCGGAGTTTGTCGGCTGGGATGATCCGCTGTGTGAGTCGTCCTTCAGGCTTACCCGCGATACAACCTGTTCGGCTGAATTTCGCGCGCAACCGGCAACGATCGATTTTGCCAGCAGTGATGTCTGCGCCTTCAATCCGCGCTTCCCGAATTGTGGCCCGAGGCTTGGAGACGTTCTGCCTGGTAAATACTGTGAAGACGAAAAGTATTGCCTGTCCGTCACCATCGACATCGACTCTCCACGCCGGACGTCGGTAGTGTCCTATATCGGATACCGCATGTTGTTCAAATTTGCAGGGACAGGTCTGGCGGCCGGAACAACCTTGGTCGTCGATGACTGCGATGAGATGCGCGAGGAAAAGGGTGGTTCGGACTCTCAGCGCAACTTCTCCTGTGTGCAATGGGGCGAGCCTGGCGAGAAACTGGGTGTCCTGAGCGATGCCGACGGTCAGGAGATCTTCGACTTTGACGTCATAGCCCTGAATCCGCCTCCGGATAGTCGTTCGACCGCGCTTTCCTGCACCGGAAATACCTTGGGTTTGCCGCTCGATGCCACATCCTGCTATTTCGATGGACAACCATTAAAGGAAGTGCGTCTCAAACAAGGTGATCGGTTAGTCGCTAAGGCGGATCTGCGTGATGTCGAGGGAGGCTTTTGCGCGAGCACCCTGTTCTGGCGGACTCCAGACAATATCCCGATCGACGATTGGTCCTTCCTCTTTTCAGCCACGGATTCGACTTCGGTCAGTCTGGAAGTCGAGCGCGCCAATGGAGTTGTCATAGCGGCGGGAACCCATACCGCCAGCCGCACCCAATTCAGTGTCGAGATCGATTCGCTCGACCGTTTTCCGCTCGATGGACCAAGAGGCTCGGCGACACTCATCGCCGTTCCATTGGATGGAGAAGAGCCCTATGAGTATCAATGGAGGAAAGCGCCGACCTCGCCGGGGCAGGGGATCAATTACAGTGCGCTGAGCAACAACGATGAGGCAAGGCTCTTTCTGAATAGCCGTTACGGAAGTCTCCAGCCCATCGATCTTCGGGTCACGGATGCAAACGGAAAGATTGCACAGGTACAGTGTCTGGCGACCGTGACCCATCCGCCCGTGGACGGCGACCCCGCCATGAACAGCAGTGGCAGCGAGTTACTCCGTGGCGTCGATGTCATTAGCGGTAACTACCATCTGTCATCGACCGATCTCTCGGTCTCCGGCACCGGACCGGATTTCGTGATCACCCGTGCCTACAATGCCAGTGCGGAATCAAGAGAAGGGCTGGGCAACTGGTACTTCAATCTGGACATGAGTCTCTCGAATGTGGCGGGTTCCACGTCAAGGGAATACGCGCTCTACCGCGAAGATGGCCGACGCCAATCCTGGTACCGTGATTTCGACAATAAATTCTATCCGAGCAATCCGGGCAACTTCGATGACCTGATCGAGAGTCCGGACGGCCGCTTTACCCTTTATACGCAGGGTAATCTGCTCTATCAGTTCGCCGAACCGGCATCGGAAGACGCCGGCCGTTTGGAGCAAATCGCCGATCGTGACGGCAATGCCCTGGTGTTCAGTCACGACAGTGACAATCGAATCACAGGGGCCACCGATGCCAGCGGCCGTGCCTACAGTATCAGCCGTGACGGAGCGACCGGAAAAATCACGGAAGTGAGCGACTTTACGGGGAGAAGCGTTGGGTATACCTGGAACGCTTCGGGCATGCTCACGGCGGTGCGAAATCCGCTCCGTAACTCTACCACCTACGGCTATAGCGATACGCGCCTGACCTCCATCACGGATCCGCTTGGCCAGCGGCAAGCGACGATCGACTATTGTTCGAGCGGATTCGATTGTTGTTTTACCAACAATGCGCGCTGTCTCGCCGATGCAAATGCGTGGCGGGTCAAGTCCGTCACCGATGGTCTCGGTGAGACCTGGAGCTACCTTTACACCAACGAGCCGGACTCGCTTAAGCGTCTTGGAACCGCCGTGATCCGACCGACGACGAATGGGGTCAAAAACACGGTTGCGTTCGTCATCGACGCGGCACGCACGCGACTCATTGAGCGGGTCGATGCAGAAAATATCGGTGACTTCCGCAGCAAGAAATCCTACCGCATGACGACCAATCGCAAGCGCATCGCCGAGATGGCGCTGATCCCGCGTCGGGAGCAGCCGAGCGGCGCGGGAACCGATGTCGATTTCACCAAGGACGGTGAAGGCAATCCGAGCCAGATCACCGACGCCCTGAACCGCTCGACGGGGGCCGCCTGGGGTGACATCGCCGGCCAGACCAACCTGACGCCGCTCACCAGCGTCACCCGTCCGGGGGTTGCGACGCCCACCCGTTACAGTGGCTTCACCGACAGCGGCAAGGCCAGAACGGTACAGGATCCAAAGGGTCAGATTACTCGCCGTGCCTATGACGCAACCGGCCGGCTCACCCAGTCCACCGACGCACGCGGGCAGAAAACCGACATTGCCTACGACACGGCAGGTCGCCCGACCCATGTCACCGATGCCCTGGGCAACGTCAGTATCACGACCTATGACGATCTCGGCCGTGTGGTCAGCGAGCGAAATGCCGGCGGTCATCTGACCAGTTACACCTATGATGCCAATGGCAACCGGCTCACCACCACCGATCCAGCCGGAGGGGAGACCACCAACATCTACGACGCCAACGACAACCTGGCGAGCACCACCGATCCGCTTGGTAACACCACGACCTATGTCTATGACATCCTCAATCGCAAGATCGAGGAGCGCTACAGCGTCGGTGGGCAAGTGCGGGTCCGCCGTTTCGAGTACGACGCCATGGGTCGTTTGCATCGCGTCATCAATGAAAAGAACCAGGCCAGCGAGACCCGCTTCGACGCGCGCGGCAAGACCTTGCAGGAGATCAATCCGCTCTCGCAGACCGTCACCTACACCTACGACAAGAACGGCAATGTGCTGACCGTCACCGACGCGGAAGGCCGGAGCATAACCAACGAGTACGACAAACTCGACCGCAAGACCAGGACCACCGACGCGCTCGGCAACTATGAGCAATTCAGTTACAACGCCCAAGGGTTGCTCGCCAGCAAGCGCGATGCGCGCGGTCAGGTGACCCAGTACGAGTATGACGTCCTCGGCCAGATGACCAAGGTCACCGAGCCCGATGGCGGGGTGACCAGGGCGACCTACGACGCCAACGGCAACCTGGCGACCACGACAGATCGCAAGGGTCAGACCACGACCTACACCTATGACGCACTCAACCGCCTCACCCGGCAAACTGACGCCATGGGGCGGCAGTGGAACTCCACCTACGATGACAACGGCAACCTGCTGACCCGTACCACGCCCTCCGGCGACCTGACCAGCTACGTCTATGACAACCTCGACCGGGTGACCAGCGTCACCTACCCCGATGGCGTCACGGTGGCCTACGCCTACGACCGCAACAGCAACCGTCGCACCATGACGGATGCCAACGGCACCACACATTACAGCTACGACGAGCAGAACCGACTGACCGCCGTCACCGATGCCTTCGGGAACGACGTGGCCTATGGCTATGACGCGGCCGGATTGCTCAACCGCCTGACCTATCCCGGCGGTCAAGCGGTGGCCTATGAGCACGACGCCGCTGGGCGTCTGGCGAGTCTCACCGATTGGTTGGGGCAGACCACCGGTTACACCCGCGACAAAACCGGCGCGGTTACGGCCATCCTCTACGGCAATGGTGCGCGGGTTCAACAGGGCTACGATGCCGCCGGACGGCTGATCTCGCTAAACAACCGCGACGCCGCCAACGCGGTTATCTCAAGTCACGGGCTGACGCTCGACGGCATGGGCAACCCGACGAGCGCCAGTCTCGACCTGCCGCTTCTGCCCAGCAACCTGGGCAAGGCTGCTGACATGCTCTATGACGCCAGTAACCGGATGACCAACGTTGGCGGCGGGGCCATCACCCATGACGCCGACGGTCGTCTCACCGCCGATGTCAGTGGTAGCGCGGCGATTCAATATGCCTATAACGCGCGGGATCTCATTACCCGCGTGACCCAGGGCGGCACGCTCACCGACAGCTATGTCTATGACGGAGATGGACGGCGCGTGGCGCGGATCAGCGGCGGCCAGACCACCCGCTATGTACTCGACCCGACTGGCGGGGATCTCTATTCGGTGCTGGCTGAGACCGATGGCAGCAACCAGGTGTTGCGCTACTACCTTTATGGCGAGGGGCTGGTGTCGCAGATCGCGGGGTCGGATCATCGTTATTACCACTTCGATCAGGGCGGCAATACGCTGGCCTTGACGGATGGCCGTGGCGTTGTCACGGATCGTTATGCCTATGAACCCTTTGGGAATACCACGGTGCAGGGCAGTTCGTACAATCCGTTCCGCTTTGTCGGTAAGCATGGCGTGATGGATGATGAGAATGGGCTGCTGCACATGCGCGCGCGCTATTACCGGCCGGATTTAAGAAGGTTTTTGAGTTTGGATGTGTTGAATGGGCAGGTGACTGATCCTATGACGTTGAATCGATATCAGTATGTCAGTGGGAATCCGATGGTCGGGGTGGATCCGAGTGGAGAGGCAGCCGATTTCTCCGACATTTCGAAGATCAATGGGAGCATCGAGATTTTGACAAAAAATGTCATTAATATTAACAAATTATTAAATAATGCTAAAAATGAGGAGAGTCGCTCCAGGCTAATAAAAACGAGAAAAATTGCATTATTGAGATTAGTTAGGCTTAATAAGTACAAGAAAGATATGCAGATTAACGAGGGGTCCATTGATTATCAGAGTGTCGGTAGTGTAGAAACCGGAGCTGGGACAACAAATAAAGAAGCTGCCCCGCTCCTAAAACTTGAAAACCCCACTCCCCCGAAAGGTTGGGATACGATTTTAAGTGGAGTTGGAAATGGAAATGAGGGGTCAGACTTGAGTTCTAACGCCATAGACTCAAAAAGTATGAGTGGTAGCGTCACAGGCTCAACAAGTTATGATCCCCAATGGGGGAAAGGAACAGATATGAAGGCAGTTAGAATTGTTTATGATGTTGATTGCAGTGATCCATCTGATGCGAGCAGTGCATTTTGCCCGTAGCGAGGTAGGATGGGTAGAACGGCCACGCTACGATGTTGATAGTTGGTGATGATGCCGATTGGCCGTGAATCCCATCGTTCACTGCGTCGATGGTGGAATGATGGGTTTCGCTGCGCTCTACCCATCCTACCCATCGGAAAATCGGTGGTTTTGGTTGGGGTTTTAGCGAGGTTGGCGGGTTTAGCGCGCATGTGGCGCTTTCTTAAAACATGAATCCAAGGAGGGCGTGCTTTCTGCCGCGATGGAAGTCGCGGGCGGTCTGGCGCGCAATGTCTATGAACAGGTTGCTACCTTATCTCGCGGTGTCGCTGCCGGCCCTCCTTTGCGCGGTCCCGGTGGCCAAGGCGGCATCGGCCACTGTTACCTATGCCTACGATGCCATTGGCCGTCTGACCTCGGTGAGCTACAGCACGGGTCAGTCGATTCAATATGCCTTCGATCAGGCGGGCAATATCGCCAGGGTGTCTCATTCCGGCACCACCCCCCCCTCGCCAGACCCGGACCCGGACCCGGATCCAACTCCGAATCCGAATCCTGATATTCCACCCGTATCCGACTGGCCCAATCTGCCTGACGATGACGACGACAGCATTCCTGACGGGGTCGAAACGCTCGTGCCCGATCCGAGCGGCACGGGCCAGGGCGATGGCAACGGTGACCGCATCCCGGACGTCCAGCAAGACGATGTAAGTTCGCTGCCCTGGGTCGAAAGCCCGGACGACCAGATGCGTTTCGTCACCCTGGCCAACGACAGCGGATTGGGACAGGAGAACGTCCGCACCCAGCCGGCGCCGAGCGACGCACCGGCCGGGCTTGACTTGCCCTTCGGTCTGCTTGGCTTCGAGGTCGGCGGCGTCAGACCTGGCGCTACCCTGGGCTTCTCGGTCTTCGTGGACGATGACATTCCGGTCAACGGTTATTTCAAGCGTAACGCCTTGGGCGTGTGGGTCGATATCGCCACGACGATCACGCGCGTTGGCCGCAAGACACGGATCGATTTCGAGATTGAAGACGGTGGTGAGTTCGATGCCGATGGTCAGGTCAACGGAAGGATCGTCGATCCCGGTGCGCCCGGCTTTTTCGCCACGCCGTCCGCCGTTTATCTGTCGGCGGACAGCGGTATCAATATTTTCAACGCCGTGCGCCTCCATGGCGAGATGGGCGAGGAAACGGTGCGCTTGCGGGGCGGTTACTACCCCACGGTGGATCGGGACATCGAGCGGGTCGAACTTTCCGGGCGTTTGGACAGCTATTCGTTCGCGCGGGTCGGAACGACCGTCGAGATTCGCGAGGCTGGTCGGCTCGTTGTGACCATCAGGGTCCAGGGCGATGCGGACGGAACGGTTCTCGCCTTCAGCGAAGGCGCTACCGGCCTGAGGGAACAGGGTTCGGCCGTCCTCCTGGGTAACCAGACCCTGGCCGAAACCGCAAGAACCTTCACGGCCGCGAGTCTGGGCCGTTCCCTTGATACGACGGATGGCACAGGTAGTGGCGTCTTTACCGCCAACGAGCTGCCAAACGCGGTCTATCTGAGTCCGGATGGCCTGATCACGGTTGCCGACCTCAGCGACGTCTACGGAAGCACGGGGGGTGAGACGGTCCAGATCATCGGCGCGCCGTCCCTAGAGATCGATCAGAATGTCGAGCGCGTCGAGATGGACGGTCCGTTGAGCGACTATCGCTTTCAGCAGCATGGCAACACGGTAGAGATTTGGATGGGGAATGCTGGGGTCGCCTTGGTCGCCGTTCAGGGTGATGCCGATGGTACCCGCTTTGCCTTCAGCGATGGTGCGGTATGGGTGAAACTCAGTGGTACGACGATGCAGTTTGGCAATCAGATCATGAACGCGGTCGCTCCTGGCGGTTTCACGGCCACCCAACTGGGTAGTCGCTTCGATGCCGCCGATGTCGCGCGTTTCCCGCTTACGGCTTTCTAGCGTGAAATTCGGCTGGGTGAGCGGTTTGGCCGCGCACCCAGCCGAATAAGATTTGGGGGCTAATCTCGCGTCAGGTTTCCTCTCGGACCGATCCAGGTGGCTCCAGCATCGCTGGCGAGTTCATCGATAATCCATTCTTCGATTTTGGTTAGGACTTCCTTGCTATGGCTATGGAGACGAATCGCTCATCCAGTGACACCGCCAGAACGGTCTTGGTCACGGAGACCAACCGCGTTCCCTACGACGCCAGCACCGCTGACGTCTCGTTTCAGATCGCTCCGGGAAACTATAGCTACGATATCAATGGCTTCTCGGCGCGCGATATTCTTCGTTTTCCTAGCGGAAATCTCGCCACGATTCAAAATACGGATTTCTCCGACAACGCACTGGATGTGCAATGGGCCTACGATGGCTCCGTGGTGGTCATCCATCTGTCCGGTTTGTCCGCCGGACTGGATCGGCAACTCAATTCGGTGGCGGACTTTAACCGGGTGTTTGGCTCCGGCACGATCGTCTACGGTGCGATCGACCCCGACCGGCCTCCCGAGGGATGCCCCTACGATCCCTTCCTTCCGGACAGTGACGACGATGGCATGATCGATTCGGTTGAGGCCGTTCTGGGCTTCGACCCGTTAGTGAAAGACAACGATGTGTTCGGTAATGACGAATTGTTCGTGCGTCAGCTCTACCGGGATCTTCTGAACCGCGAAGGCGATGAATCGGGCGTTGCCTATTGGTCGAGCAGTCTCCAGACAGGGTCGCTCAATCGGATTCAACTACTCGAGACCGTTATGGCGACGACCGAGTACCAGGATGGAATGGCATCCATCGTTAGGATCTATGAGGCTGTGCTGGACCGCTATCCCGATCATTGCGGCTTGAATTACTGGATGGAGCGACTATCCGAAGGCGCCAGCCAGCGCGATATTGTGAATGCCTTTGGCGCATCCATTGAGTTCCAGCAGCTCTATGGATCCCTGGAAAATGAGGCCTATGTTGGTGCGCTTTATCGCAATATCCTGGACCGGGATCCAGGGCCGGAGGAGGTCGCTTATTGGAGCGACGCCTTGACGAACGGGATGAGTCGAACCGATGTTGTGTTCGGGTTCGTGACTTCGCCCGAGTACCGCTTGATCTCGACCGAAGTGGTCGGTTTGGACATGCTCTATCTGGGCTTGCTGGATCGGGCACCGGACGCGGCGGGTTATGCCTACTGGCTTGCCCAGATCGGCGAGGATGGGAATGCGCTCGACCATGCCTCGGTCTTCTTCGGCAGCGAGGAATATCATGATCGCTTTCTGCCCTCGGCGTCGGATACATACGTTGGGTTTATCGGACAACAGTTGGACGTGGATCCGACGCTGATTTGAGGAAGCCTGCTCCTGTATACGGATCCAAAGCCCGCCGGGTCTATGCCCTTGGTGCCGTGAGAAGTTGAGGTTGCGGAAGCGAATGGCGGATGCCCTATCCGCTTGCCGGGCGGCAACCAGGTGCCATACTGGAAATTGAAGGCTGAGACGTCCAAAGAGGAGGGCAAGCCATGTTTCTCAAACACCGCGCGAGCGAAAAACTGGTCGAGGTTCTGAGCCAGGCGGATCTGTTCAACCCCATGCATGCGAGCATCATCGGTCGCTACCATGCCGGCGAGGAGATCCAGGAGCCGGAGCGCTTCGAGAAGACCGATCTGGTCTTCACGTCGGATGAGTCCATGCCGCGTTGCTGGACCGACGTCCATTATCGTGACGAGGCCGTTCATCACTCCTATCGCAAGGCCTCCTGAATCCTCGGGCCACTGGATGGCCCTGAATCTTCAAGGCATGAAAAATCCTCCGCGATCGCTCGTGGAGGCTTTTTGGTGTCCGGCCGGAACGGTCGGTCCTGGTTCCCGGCTCAGACCCCGCCGATCGGAAGCGGTGGCTGTTTGCGCGCCGCTCCTCCGTGGGGCGCGTCGTTTCCGTCTCCCGCCTTCGGGGTCGATCCGCCGCGATCGTCCTCGGGCTCGCGCATCGGGCGGCCTTCCATGATGTCGTCGATCTGATCCCGCCCGATGGTCTCGAAGGTGAGCAGCGCCTCGGCCATGGTATGCAGCTTGTTCATGTTCTCGTCGAGCAGTTGCTTGGAGCGCTGATAGTTGCGGTCGATGATGGCGCGCACCTCCTTGTCGATAGCCTGCGCGGTCTCGGGCGAGACCTGACGCTGCTGGGTCACCGAGCGGCCGAGGAAGACCTCGCCCTCGTCCTCGGCGTAGGCCAGCGGCCCCATGACATCGGACAGGCCGAAGCGGGTCACCATGCTGCGGGCGATATCGGTCGCGCGCTCGATGTCGTTGGAGGCGCCGGTGGTGACCTGCTCGGGTCCGAAGATCATCTCCTCGGCCAGCCGTCCGCCGAAGAGACTGGAGATCTGGCTCTCCAGTTGACGCTTGCTCATGCTGTAGCGGTCGCGTTCCGGGAGGAACATGGTGACGCCCAGCGCGCGCCCACGCGGGATGATGCTGATCTTATGGACCGGGTCGTGCTCGGGAACCAGACGGCCGACGATGGCGTGTCCGGCCTCGTGATAGGCGGTGAGCTTCTTCTCGGACTCGGACATCACGATGCTGCGCCGTTCCGCGCCCATCATGATCTTGTCCTTGGCCTTCTCGAACATGGCCATCGATACCTCGGTGTGGCCGGCGCGGGCGGCGAAGAGGGCGGCCTCGTTGACCAGGTTGGCGAGGTCGGCGCCCGAGAATCCGGGCGTGCCGCGCGCGATGGTGCGGGCCACCACGTCATCGGCGATGGGCACCTTGCGCATGTGGACCTCGAGGATGGCCGCGCGGCCGGCCAGATCCGGCAGCCCGACGACGACCTGGCGGTCGAAACGGCCGGGGCGCAGCAGGGCCGGATCCAGGACGTCGGCGCGGTTGGTCGCCGCGATCACGATGATGCCCTCGTTGCCGGCGAAGCCGTCCATCTCGACCAAGAGCTGATTGAGCGTCTGCTCGCGCTCGTCGTGGCCGCCGCCGATGCCCGCGCCGCGCTTGCGGCCGACCGCGTCGATCTCGTCGATGAAGATGATGCAGGGCGCGCTCTTCTTGGCCTGTTCGAACAGATCGCGCACCCGCGAGGCGCCGACGCCGACGAACATCTCCACGAAGTCCGAACCCGAGATGCTGAAGAAGGGCACCTTGGCCTCGCCGGCGATCGCGCGGGCGATCAGTGTCTTACCCGTGCCGGGGGGGCCGACCATGAGCACGCCGCGCGGGATGCGTCCGCCCAGGCTGGAGAATTTCTGCGGGTTGCGCAGGAAATCGACCAGTTCGCCGACCTCCTCCTTGGCCTCGTCGACACCGGCGACGTCGCGCAGGGTCACGCGGACCTCGCCCTCGGCGTGCTGCCGTGCCCGGCTTTTGCCGAAGTTGAAGATGCCGCCGGCGCCACCGCCGGAACCGCGCCGCATGAACCAGATCCAGATGCCCGCGAGCAGCAGGAAGGGCAGCCAAGCGGCGACCAGTTGCATGAAGAGGCTGGGCGTCTCCGGGGGCTTGGCGCGGATGACGACGTTGTTCTTCAGCAGATCGCCCACCAGACCGGGATCGCCCGGGTCATAGGTTTCAAAGCGCGAGTCGTCGCTGCGAACACCTTTGATGGTCTCGTCCTGAATGGTGACTTCCCTAACCGAGCCGTCGGAGAGTTCCTGAAGGAACTGGCTGTAGCTCAGATTGCGAGCCTCGATCTGGTCGGATGATGTCAGACTGTTCAACATCATCACGAGCCAGAAGGTGACGGCGATCCAGAGTAGGATGTTCAGGTTCTTGGCATTCATTCTCGGGGCTGTCCTCGTTGACCGGGTACGCCATGCGTGGTGTGTCGTCGTACCACGACGCTTAAGTGGCTAGATCGGGTCGGGGGCTGTAAATCCAACGGGGCGGTTCGTTACGACTTGGTGTCGTCGGGAGCTTATCAGGTTTGCGCTTGGATTGGACTTCACGAATCGCGTTCGCGTTCCTGATGGCCTGGGTCGCGGCCGCGCTGCTGGCGTCCTGGTCGGGCTTGTCACCCGACGAGGTCGATTTGACGCGCCTCCTGGCGCCACCCGGTCCAGGGGGTCTTCTGGGGCGCGACGATCTCGGGCGCCCGGTGCTCGACCGCGTGCTGGCGGGCGCTCGCGTCTCCTTTGTCGTGGGTGTCGGCGTGGTCGCGATCAGCGCCCTGATCGGCACCCTGATCGGTGCGGTCTCGGGGTTCGCCGGCGGCTGGCTCGATCTCGTCCTGGTCCGCGTGATCGATCTCTTCATGGCCTTTCCCGGCATCCTGCTCGCGATCGCCCTGGCCGGGATCATGGGGCCAGGTGTCGATAACATCATCCTCGCGCTGGTCGCGGTCGGATGGGTGGGATACGCGCGACTCGCGCGGGCGCAGATCCTCTCGCTCGTCCGGCGCGACCATGTGACCGCCGCCCGCGCGCTCGGCCGTGGCGGCTGGACGATCCTGATCCGGCATCTCATCCCCCTGGCCCAGGCGCCGCTGCTGATCGAGGCGACCTTCGGTGTCGCCGGCGCGGTGGTCGCGGAGGCCGGTCTCTCCTTTCTCGGCCTCGGGGTGCAACCCCCCGAGGCCTCCTGGGGCAACATGGTACGCGATGGCGTCACCTATCTCCTGGTCGCGCCGCATCTGGTCCTGGCGCCGGGGTTGGCGATCCTGATGGTCGTGCTCTCGGTCAATCGGCTCGGCGACGCCTTGCGCGATCGCCTCGACAGGCGCGCTCGCCGGCCTTGAGCCGGCGTTTCATCAGGGCGGTCCGATGGGCCGAGGGCTCGCCTCTCGGCGTTCGGCTGTGCTACAACAGGGTCCGGATAAGATAACCCAGCCCGACGGTTCCGATGGAACAGTCAGGCCCCACGCTCGCATCGCCCACTCGATCCAGGATTAGCATGTCACTCGGACCCGTGATGCTCGATCTCGCCGGCACCGCGCTCGACGCCGAGGACCGCGATCTGCTGCGTCATCCCGCCGTCGGCGGGGTCATCCTCTTCTCACGCAACTACGTTTCGCCGGAGCAACTGACCGAACTCACGGCGGCGATTCACGCGCTGCGCGAGCCGCGTCTGCTGATCGGCGTCGATCAGGAGGGGGGGCGCGTGCAACGTTTCCGCCAGGGCTTCACCCGCCTGCCTCCGGCCGGGCGCTTCGGGCGGCTCTACCAGTCCAAACCCGCGCGCGCGCGCCAGGCGTGCGAGTCCGTGGCCTGGCTGATGGCGGCCGAACTGCGCGCCGTGGGCGTGGATTTCAGCTTCGCCCCCGTCCTGGACCTGGATCGTGGCATCAGTCAGGTGATCGGCGATCGCGGCTTCGGTGCCGACACGCGGACCATTTGCGACCTGGCCTCGAGTTGGGCCGAGGGTTCGAGGCGCGCCGGGATGTCGGTCGTCGGTAAACATTTCCCCGGTCATGGCGGCGTGTCGGCGGACTCCCACGCCGAATTGCCGACCGACGGGCGGCCTTATGTCGATCTGGAACTGGAAGACCTGATTCCCTTCCGCCATCTCATCGATCACGGCCTGGAGGCCGTGATGCCGGCGCATGTGGTCTACCCGCGCGTCGATCATCGCCCGGCCGGGTTTTCTCCCGTTTGGCTCAAGGATGTCCTGCGCGGTCGGCTGGGTTTCCAGGGTGTCATTTTCAGCGATGACCTCAACATGGGCGCGGCCGATGCCGGCGGCGATCATCCCGAACGCGCGCGCGCCGCCTCCGAGGCGGGGTGCGACATGCTGTTGATCTGCAATAACCGTCCGGCCGCGATCCGGATCCTCGAGGCCTTCGCGGACCATCGCGATCCTGCGGCCACGCTGAGGCTGCTGCGCATGCACGGTCGCAGACGGACCGAGCGCCCGAGACTGCATGAACTTCCCGACTGGTCGCGCGCCCTGCGTTATGTCGCGGAGCTCGAGGCGCATGACACGCTTGAGCTGGCGCTCGGCGATCCCACCGATCCGGAGAAAGCCGGATGAAACTCGATTCACGGACCTACGCGGCCGTCGCAAGCCGCGCCGAATGCCTGGCCACGACCGAGGACATCGAGGCGGCGCTCGACCGCATGGCGGAGGCGCTGACCGAGCGTCTGGCCGACAAGGATCCGCTCGTGCTGTGCCTGATGACGGGCGCGGTCATCGTCGCCGGTCTCTTGCTGCCGCGACTGAATTTTCCGCTTCGGCTGGACTACATCCATGCCAGTCGTTACCAGGGCGCCACCCGTGGCGGGGAGATCGCCTGGCGTCATCGTCCCTCGGAGGCGATCCGGGGCGAGCATGTGCTGGTGCTCGATGACGTCCTCGACGAGGGCATCACCCTGGACCAGGTGATGCGGGCCTGTCGCGAGGATGGGGCCGCCAGCCTGACCTCGGCCGTACTGGTCGAGAAGCGGCGCGCGCACGCCTGCGGCGTGGATGTCATCGGCATCCAGGTTCCGGATCGTTACCTCTATGGTTACGGACTCGACTACAAGAATTATTTCCGCAACGCGCCCGGTCTCTACGCCGTCGCCGACGTGGATGCCTGACTCCGAACCCTGTTCCTGTATTTGCCAAAATACCAATATAATTAAAGGCTTTTTGACTATCCAGGGCTTTTGTTATACATCGTCCAAAGTTCGCCGAACTTGTGCCGGAACGGGCTTCCCCTAAAGCGAGGGGCGCTTTCGGCTCGTCACTATCGAGACACGACCGGGCCTGACGAGTGCCTGACTCGTGCGCGCTTTTAGGAGGATGGTGCATGCCGACCCTGGAAACCTACCGTAATTCCCATGCCGAACTACGGCAGATGATCGACGATTTGAGGTCGATCCTGAGACCCGATCTCCTGAGGATCCGACCCAACGCCAAGACCGCCTACGAACTGCTGTGCGGCCTTGGTACCAAGGTCCGCGAGCATCTCGCAGAAGAGGATCGCGGCATCTATCCGAATTTGCTGATCCACGAGGATCCGAGGGTGAAATCGATCGCCTGGGGATTCATCAGCGGCCAAAAGCCGCTGCGCCGGGTCTTCGATGACTACCACAAGCGCTGGCTCAAGAACTGCGACTTCAATTTTACCGATGAATTTCTCGCCGAGACCCATGAGGTCTTCGACATGGTCGCGCAGCGGATCGATCGTGAGGAGCAGGTTCTGTTTCCAAAGCTTTTGGAGATAGGTCTCTTCAAGGAAGATCCCGCGTCCTCACGCCACTGAGTCAAGCTTTTCCCCGCTGATGTCTGACCGGCGCCCGAGGCGCCGGTTTGGTTTCCGAGCCGCTCTCCGGTAAACTTTCGACCTTTAGCGTTTGTGGTGGACGCATGGGTCTTCTCGCGATCATTGGCGGCTCGGGATTCGCGAGTCTGCCATCCTTGTCCGTGATTGATTCCAGGCCAGTCGAAACACCCTATGGCGAGACCTCGGCTCCGGTGGCGCGTGGTCGACTCGGGGATCGGGAGGTGCTTTTTCTCCCGCGCCATGGACCGTCGCACCATCTCCCTCCACATGGCATCAACTATCGGGCGAATCTGTGGGCGTTGCGCGCCAGCCAGGCCGAGCGGGTCGTCGCCCTGGCTGCGGTTGGCGGGATCACGCCGGCCTATGGTCCGCGGGTGCTGGCGGTTCCGGATCAGATCATCGATTACACACACGGAAGGGAGCATACCCTTCACGATGGGGTGTCGGGCACCGTCGGGCATATCGATCTGACCGAGCCTTACTGCGAGGATCTGCGCCGAGCCTTGATCGCCGCCTGCGCCCGCTTGGGGCGGTCGGTGGTCGTCGGGGGAACCTACGGCGCGACTCAGGGGCCGCGACTCGAGACGCGCGCGGAGATTCTGCGCTACGAACGCGATGGTTGCGACATGGTTGGTATGACCGGGATGCCCGAGGCGAGCCTCGCGCGCGAGTTGGGGCTCTGCTACGCCAGCCTGGCCTTCGTCGTCAATTGGGCCGCCGGTAAGAGTGGCCGCATCATAACCATGAAGGAGATCGAGGAGAATCTTGTGTCGAGTGTCGAGCCGGTAATGGCGGTCCTGACGGCCGTGGCGGCCGAGAACCGGGCGGCCTGAGTCGGAATTCGACTCGATGCTTTATAGAAACGGTTGAACGATATAGAAAATCTGCATGCTTGCAGGGGTAATGAACAATGGCTAGCTCTGAAAAATCCTCGTCTCGTCCGTCTCGCGGCTGGTTGCCGAAGCTCGTCCTATGGTCGGCTGTCATCGCCTTCGGTTATGTCTATCTCAGTTCGGTCGATCGGGAAGACGGCAGCACGTCCGCGGGCGCGCTTCTGGAGTCCATCGCTAAATTGAGTCCGGTTCCGCTCTCGTCGATACCGGGTTTATCCAAGTTCGTCGAGCCCGCCGGGGAGGAGGCCGGCGAGGTGGCGGCCAAGACCGAGGAAGAGGCGCCCAAGGCTGTCGCTCCCAAGCCGGTCAGCGAGGCCGAGTCGGCGGTCTTCGCCAAGTCCCTGATCAAGGAAAAAGAGGAAGCGGTCGAGGCGGTCAAGCCCACGCCCACGCATGCGCCGGCCACCTACACGGCGGCCGCGACCCAGAAGCCGGTCGTGGAGGCCGCTCCGGCTCCGGCGGTCGCGACCCCATCCCAGCCCGCCGTTTCGCAAACCACTCCGGCGACGCCTCGGGCTGAAAGCCAGGTCGCGACGGCGATGCCGCCGCAATCGCCCGCGCCTTCTCCGAGCGCGGCCGCCGTCGAGCCGGGTCCCTCGGCGCCGATGCCGAGCGATTGGGAGTCCATGGAGGATCAGCGTTCCCAGATGGTGGCTCGCTACGAGGAGATGCGCCGGGAAGCGGACGCGCGCATGCGTCAATACTGGGAGCGCATGAGGGAATCGGCGCCGATGGTCGGCCCCTATGGCTACCCAGCCTATGGACCGGGTTATGCCCCGGGCTATGCGCCGTCCCGCTGAGGCGATCTCGGTCGCGTCGGGTGCCTTGCCGGCGCGGTTGGTCTGACGGTGGCCACCCAGCCTCGGCTGGGTGGCTGCCGTTCATGAGGCACGCGGTCCATTGAAATGCTGGGTTGTAGGGGAAAATTCATTCGCCCCGACATCCGCGCCACCAACAACACGGCCAATCCATTCGCCCCCGCTGGCATCGGAGCCACCATTGATGACAGGCCCTAAAGCTTCCGCCCAAAGGCGGGGGTTTTACCCCTCCCCGGTCGAGAGGGTTGAGCAGCGACTCCCGCGCGTCGCTGAGTCTTGCGGATAGAGTAAAGAGAGATACCTATCCGGCGCGGTCACCGGCTATGCTCGCCGCCCGATCGAGACTAACCCTGGATGACGCGACATGTTGAGTTATCTCCACGGCTTCCATGCCGGGAATCACGCGGACGTCCTCAAGCATGGGGTTCTGACGCTCTTGTTCGAGGCACTCATGACCAAGCCCAAGCCACTGGTCTATGTGGAGTCTCACGCCGGTGCCGGGGTCTATGACCTGGACGGGGAGCAGGCCGGCAAGACCGGCGAATCGGCCGATGGGATCGCGCGGCTCTGGCCGCGACGGGATGAGTTTCCGGAGCTGTCCGGCTATTTCGAGGCGATCTCGGATCTGAATCCCAATGGCGGACTCGCGCGCTATCCGGGCTCCCCCTGGATCGCGCGTCACGCCTTGCGAGCCGATGACCGACTGATCCTGATGGAGTTGCACAAGGCGGAAGTGGCGACCCTGCGTGCCCAATTGAACGCGGATCCCCGGATCCACATCCACTATCGCGACGGTTTCGAGGGACTGGCGGCGCTGCTGCCCCCTAAACCGCCCCGCGGGCTGGTCCTGATCGATCCGCCCTATGAGGTCAAGACCGATTACGCCCAGGTCGCGAGCTGTCTCGAAGTGGCGCATGCGCGCTGGCCAACCGGGGTCTACGCCATCTGGTATCCGCGTCTGGCCGTGCAACGCGATCAGGCCGAGCTTCTGCTCAAGCGTTTGTCGCGCATCGCCCCCCGGCTGCTGGTGGCCGAACTGGTGGTGCGGCCACAGTCGGACGAGTTCGGCATGTATGGTTCGGGCCTGGCCCTGGTGAACCCGCCCTGGCAATTCGAGGAGCGGCTCGGCCAATGGCTACCGCGGCTCGCGAGCCTTCTCGCCATCGATGGGTTCGGTATGGAATCCAAGGGGCGAGGGCCGACCGGCTGGCGGCTGGAATGGCGCGCCGGAGGGGCGAAGGGGCCTTGAATCGGTAAGAGAGGAGCGACCCCGATGGGCCGCGGTCCTCGCGGTGGGCGGCTGGCGCTCAGATCCTCGGGATCTGGATGGGATCGCGCTTCATTGGATTGTAGCGGTAGAAGGCCGCCACATGGCCGACACGACTGACGAGCTCGGCCTGGGTGCGTTCCTGAATGAGGCTGATGGCGGCGTCACGCTCCTCGCGATCACCCGCGTTGATACGGATCTTGAGCAGTTCGTGATGGGCGAGCGCGATCTCGATCTCGGCCAGGACCGACTCGGTGAGGCCATGCTGACCGACGATGACGACCGGCTTGAGATGATGGATCTGCTGCTTCAGCCAGCGTTTTTGCTTCGCGGTAATGGGCATTGGGTCAATCGATACCTGTTGTTGCTGTCTCTGATGAGTGTTTGGCGCGCGACGTTCGACCGGAGGCTAGTCCGGCAACCCCTCCAACTCGGTAAGTCCGCCGCTGTTCTTGGCCTCGACCTTGCCGTAAAGGTCATGCAGCGCGGCCTGTAGCGCCTCTTCGATGACCGGGTGATAGAAGGGCATGCGCAGCAGCTCGCCGACGCTGAGTCCCTGCTGGATGCTCCAGGCGAGCAGATGGGCCAGATGCTCGCCCTTGGGGCCGATCATTTCGCTCCCCAGCAGTCGCCCGCTGGTCTTGTCGGCGTAGACCCGCAGCACACCCTTGTTCTTGCCCATGATGAGCGCGCGTCCGACCGGGGCGAAACGGATCTGGCCGACGGCGGTGGTCTGCGGATCCAGGTCGTTCCAGCGTTGGCCGACGGCGCAGATGTTCGGGTCGCAGAAATTGATGAACAGGGGCGTTTTGCGCCGGAAGCGCGTGGCCTCGCCGCGCGCGGCATTGTAGCCGGCGATCCGGCCCTCGTCGCCGGCCTCGTGAAGAATCGGCCGCTCGACCGTGATGTCTCCCGCCAGGTAGACCGGAAGCTCGCCCACCCGCAGGCTGTTGGGATCGACGGCGGGGAGTCCGCGCGCGTCGAGCGGGACGCCCAGATGCTCCAGCCCCAGCCCCTCGGTGTTGGGCACCCGCCCGATGCTGCACAGCACCTTGTCCACCAGGACACTGTGCGTTCCGGCCGTGACGCGCAATTGGTCGCCTTCCTCGCGGATCTCGGCGGCCTGACCCAGATGGATCGGGAATTCCTTGCCGAGGATGTCGATGGCGGCCTGGTTGACCTCGGGATCCTGGATGCCGGCGATGCGCTCAAGCTGATCGAAGCCGGTGACGGAGACACCGAGCCGCGACAGGCTCTGGCCCAGTTCCAGCCCGATGGTCCCGAGTCCGATCACGGCCAGGCTGGCGGGCAGGTCGGTCAGCTCGAAGAGATCGTCGGTGGTGATCAGACGGTCGCCGAAATCCAGCCAGGGCTTGGGCACCAGGGGGCGCGAGCCGGTGGCGATGACCACCGCGCCGGCACGGAGGCGCTGGCCGCCGACCTCGATCAGGGTCGGCTCGATCAGGCGGGCGTAATCCTGGATGAAGAGATCCGCCGGCAGATCGTCGGTGCTGCTGCCGAGCACCCGATCGACGAAGGTGTCGCGCAGATCCTGGACGTGTTCGAGCGCCTCGGGGATATCCAGCGTCATGGCCTCATGTCCGTCGATGCCGTATTTGCCCAGATGGTTACGCCGGTGGAAATCCTCGGCGATCTGGATCATGGCCTTCGAGGGCATGCAGCCGACGCGGGCGCAGGTGGTGCCGGCCTCGCCGCCGTTGATAAGGACGAAGGTCTTGCCGGCGCGGCGGACCTGCGCCATGGCGTTGAGGCCGGCGGTTCCGGATCCGATGATGACGACATCGACAGGGCGTTCGGACACGTTGATCTCCTCGCTGGAAGCTGGGCGCCGTGGGATTTGGCAAGCCATTGTATCCAGGTGTCGGACCGCGCGCGCGCCAGCGGTTTACCCCTTGCCGGCACGGGACTAGAATGCCGGGCTTTTCAACGGCTCGACCTCGCGAGCGCGGGAGACCCCCTTGTCCTCAGTCACCGACCTTCGTTATCTCATCACTCCCGGAGGTTCCTTGACCGGGCGCTTGCGGGTACCGGGCGACAAGTCGATCTCCCATCGTTCCATCATGCTGGCGGCGATCGCCGAGGGTCGAAGCCGGATCAGCGGCTTCCTGGAAGGCGCCGACGCCCTGGCGACGCTCGCGGCCTTCCGGGCGATGGGTGTCGAGATCGAACGCTCCGACACGGGCGAACTCCAGGTCGCCGGGGTTGGAATGCGTGGACTGAAAAGCCCCGAGGGTCCGCTCGACATGGGCAACTCGGGCACCGCCATGCGCCTGCTTTCCGGTCTTCTCGCGGGCCAGACCTTCCCGGTCACCCTGATCGGCGACGCCTCCCTGACGCGGCGCCCCATGCGTCGGGTCACGGAACCGCTGGCGCGGATGGGCGCGCGCATCCTCACCAGCCCGGATGGAACCGCGCCCTTGCGGATCGAGCCCACGCCGCGCCTGAGCGGAATCGAGTACCCCTTGCCGATGGCCAGCGCCCAGGTCAAGTCCTGCCTGATGCTGGCCGGCCTTTACGCCGAGGGCGAGACCTGCGTCATCGAAACCGAGCCGACCCGCGATCATACCGAGCGGATGTTGACCGCCTTCGGCTATCCGGTGCGCCGGCAGGGCTCTCGGGTCTGTCTGAGCGGCGGCGGCCGACTGACCGGCTGTCGCCTGCGGATTCCGGCCGATATTTCCTCCGCCGCCTTCTTCCTGGTGGGCGCCAGCATCGCGCCCGGATCGGATCTCCTGCTCGAAGAGGTCGGCATCAATCCGACCCGGGTCGGGGTCATCAATATCCTGCGGACCATGGGGGCGGATATCGAGTTGCTCGATCGCCGCGTGGCCGGTGGCGAGCCGGTGGCGGATATCCGCGTCAAGTCGGCGCGCTTGCATGGGATCCGCATTCCGGTCGATCAGGTGCCGCTCGCGATCGATGAATTCCCGGCGATCTTCATCGCCGCCGCCTGTGCCGAGGGCGAGACTCTGCTCAGCGGCGCGGCGGAGCTGCGCGTCAAGGAAAGCGACCGGATTCAGGTCATGGCCGACGGGCTGACGCGGCTCGGCATCGAGGCGGAACCGACCCCGGACGGAATCCGCATCCTCGGCGGCGAGTTGGGCTCGACCGAGGCGGGGGAGGGGGCGATCGACGCCCAGGGCGATCACCGGATCGCCATGTCCTTCGCCGTCGCCGGGCTGCGCGCGCGCGGTCCGATCGAGGTGCGCGATTGCGCGAATGTCGAGACCTCCTTCCCTGGATTCGCCGAGCTCTCGGCCGGGGCCGGTCTCGGGATTCGGGAGTTCCAGGCGTGACCCCCATCGTCACCATCGACGGTCCATCGGGGACGGGCAAGGGCACCCTCGCGACCCTGGTCGCGCAACGTCTGGGCTGGCATGCGCTCGACAGCGGCGCGCTCTACCGGGTGCTGGGGCTCGCGGCCCGACGCCGTGGCCTGGCGCTCGACGATCCGGAGGCGCTGAGGCCGCTGGCCGAGGCCCTGCCGGTCGACTTCGCCTCGGGTCGGGTGATCCTGGATGGAGAGGATGTCAGCGAGGCGATTCGCGCCGAGGAGGCCGGGATGGCGGCCTCCCAGGTGGCGGCGCATCCGGCCGTGCGCGATGTCCTGCTGGATTGGCAGCGACGGGCGGCCCGCCCGCCGGGTCTGGTCGCCGATGGCCGCGACATGGGAACCGTGGTCTTCCCACGCGCGCCCCTGAAGATTTTTCTCGACGCAAGTCCTGAAATTCGCGCCGAGCGCCGGTATAAACAGTTGAAAGAAAAGGGGTTGAGTGCTAACCTCCCAAAACTGATCGCGGACATTCGTGAACGGGACATGCGTGATCGTACCCGTCCGGTGGCACCCCTGCGAGCCGCCGAGGATGCCGTCCTGGTGGACTCCACCCAAATGTCCATCGCTGAAGTGTTCGATCGGGTTCTGGAAGAGGTAAGGCGCGTCTTCCCGGAACTGGTCGCCCGAAGCTCATAGGTAACGCTCTCCGTCGCCCTGTTTCGCACAGGCGGCCTCGGGACGTACCTAATTAGGTGGGGTCGGCGCGGAAAGCGCCGGCCTTTTCATTTTCTTGAAACCCCTCGCTCCGGATGGGGCGGGTTAGCGCGCCGATCTCAGGATAACTTCACCCCATGACCGAAAGCTTTGCCGAACTCTTTGAACAAAGTCTGAGTACTACCCAGCTCCAGCCGGGATCCATCGTTGTCGGAGTGGTGGTCGAGATCACCGCCGACAACGTCGTGATCAATGCTGGACTCAAGTCCGAGGGCGTCGTTCCGCGCTCCCAGTTCATCAGTCCCGAGGGACTGCTGGAAGTCGCCGTCGGCGACGAAGTGGAAGTGGCCCTGGACGCCGTCGAGGACGGCTTTGGCGTGACCCGTCTGTCCCGTGAGAAGGCCAAGCGTTTCGCGGCCTGGGACTATCTGGAGAAGGCGTTCGAGAATGCCGACACAGTCAAGGGTCTTATCAACGGCAAGGTCAAGGGCGGCTTCACCGTCGACCTCGGCACCGTGCGCGCCTTCCTGCCCGGCTCGCTGGTGGACGTGCGCCCGGTGCGCGACACCACCTATCTCGAAGGCAAGGAGCAGGAATTCAAGGTCATCAAGCTCGACCGCAAGCGCAACAATGTCGTCGTCTCCCGCCGCGCGGTGGTGGAAGAGGAATACAGCGCCGAGCGCGATACCCTGCTCAAGAACCTGGAAGAGGGCATGGAGGTCAAGGGTGTCGTCAAGAACCTGACCGACTACGGCGCCTTCCTGGATCTGGGCGGCATCGACGGCCTGCTGCACATCACCGACATGGCCTGGCGTCGCGTCAAGCATCCGTCCGAGGTGGTCGAGATCGGCGACGAGATCTCCGTCAAGGTGCTCAAGTTCGATCGCGACCGTCAGCGCGTCTCGCTTGGCCTCAAGCAGATGGGCGAGGATCCCTGGGTCAATATCTCGCGCCGTTATCCGGAGAGCACCCGCGTTTTCGGTAAGGTCACCAACATCGCCGACTACGGCTGCTTCGTCGAGATCGAGGAAGGCGTCGAGGGTCTGGTGCACGTCTCCGAGATGGATTGGACCAACAAGAACATCCATCCGAGCAAGGTCGTGTCCCTAGGTGACGAGGTCGAGGTCATGGTGCTGGATATCGACGAGGAGCGTCGCCGCATCTCGTTGGGCATCAAGCAGTGCGCCATGAACCCCTGGGACGAGTTCGCGGTCACCCACAAGAAGGGCGATCACGTCTCCGGCAAGATCAAGTCGATCACCGACTTCGGCATCTTCATCGGTCTGGATGGCGGCATCGATGGTCTGGTCCATCTCTCCGACATCTCCTGGGACGAAGGTGGCGAGCAGGCCCTGCGTCGCTACAAGAAGGGCGATGAGCTGGAAACCGTGGTGCTGTCGGTCGATCCGGAGCGCGAGCGCATTTCGCTCGGCGTCAAGCAGCTCGACAAGGATCCCTTCTCCAGCTTCGTGGCCCTGCATGAGAAGGGCTGCGTAGTGACCGGCGTGGTGGCCGAGGTGGATCCCAAGGGCGCGACCATCACCCTGGGCGACGGCGTCGAGGGCTATCTGCGCGCCTCCGAGATCTCGCGTGACCGGGTCGAGGATGCCCGCGCGGTGCTGAAGGTCGGCGAGGAAATCGAGGCCAAGTTCCTGGGCGTCGACCGCAAAAACCGTACCCTCTCGCTCTCCATGAAGGCAAAGGACGCGGAAGAAGAGCAGACCGCGATGAAGGGTTACTCGCGCGACGCGGCGAGCGGTACGGCGACGCTTGGCGACATCCTTAAGGAGCAGATGGAAGAGGCCCAGCGCGGGGGTTGACGCCCGCCTCGTCCAACCAGGATGCCAGGGTCCGGTCACGGACCGGACCCTGATCGTTTTTCCCAGGAGTCGACGATATGACGAAATCGGAGCTGATCGACATTCTGGCTGCCGACCAGGACCATCTCCCTTATAAAGATGTCGAGGAGGCGGTCAGGAAGATCCTCGAGCGCATGAGCACGGCGCTCGCGTCCGGAGAGCGGATCGAGATCCGCGGATTCGGAAGCTTTTCGCTGCATTACCGTCCACCACGCATCGGACGCAATCCCAAGACGGGTGACTCGGTCGCGCTGGCCGGCAAGTACGTGCCGCACTTCAAGCCAGGTAAGGAACTCAGGGACCGTGTCAATCAAGCCTTTCAAGGTTCCAGCGAGTCCGAGGGGCCGATGGACGACGACGAGGTTCGGCGGATGCCGGTCGCGGCGGCTCGCTGATTCCGACGACTTTTCAACTGGCGCCGCGTCTGCGCGGCATCAGCCCCGCCCCTTCTTGATCTCGTTCACGTTTCAGTGACGCTATCGCCGACCAGCCTCTTGTTTCCCCAAGCCGCTCGCTGTCCGAACAGCCTCTCCATGATTGCAATTATCTTAAAAACCATATATATCAGCGGCTTAATAGCAATCTCAGACTCAAGCCTCATTCAAACGCGACTATGAGTAACCATCCCCCGGCCGAGCCGGGGGCTTTGAATTCGTGAGCCGCTCGAAGCGGCCAGGGGTCGCTAACGCGGCCCCACGGTTTTTGGGCCGCCTAAAGGCGGTCGATCAGCGCCACGGATTCAACGGCTCGAGTCGCTGATCCTCGGCCTCTTGGCGCTGAATGTACGTTCGGATCGTGGCCTCATTGCGACCTACCGTCGAGACACAATAGCCGCGTGCCCAGAAAGGCTGACCACGGTCATTGCGTTGCCGCTCGCCGTAGACCCGTGCCAAGTGGATGGCACTCTTACCCTTGATGTAACCAACCACCTCGGAGACGGCGTACTTCGGCGGAATCGAGATCAGCCTGTGAACAGGGTCGGCCATCCGATGTCCTTCTTCGATTCGACATTCCTTGTGACTCGCACGCTTGTGGAACACCTCTCCGAGATGTGACCGCCACTGTCCAGACAGAACCTTCCGGCGGCCCTTCGGAATGAAAACAAGATGATATTTACACTCCCACCGGGAGTGGCTTAGGCTGTCAAAGTCGTCCATCGGGACTCTCCTCAAACGTGTGCTTGGCGGCTCACGCTAGGGAGTGTCCCCGATGGACTCCCGTAAATGTCAAACTTCTACGGTCACCCCGGCAAAGCCGGGGGATTTCTCAACTGAGTAACAGGATTTCGCAGGATTGACAGGATTTTTAAAACTCTGTTTTTAATCCTGTAAATCTTGAATAATCCTGTCCAATTCCGGGGCTTTCGGTCGGGTACGGACTTTCCCGGAAATCGCCTAACCCATGAGGGCCGAGCTTGCCTTCAGCGGCAGTGATTCGCCTCGCCGCTGTCCGGGTCGTAGCACATGCAGCGGTTGCGTCCCGCGTCCTTCGCGGTGTAGAGGGCTAGATCGGCCTGGGCGAGGAGGATGTAGCAGAGCTGGTCGGCGGTGGGAACCATGGCGGCGATGCCGACGCTCACGGTGACATGACCTGGGCCGTGCGAGTTGGGATGCGGTATCCGGAGATCCTGGATTCCCTGGCGCAGCCGTTCGGCGACGGCGCAGGCTTCATCCAGCGTCGTATCCGCGAGCAGCAGGGCGAACTCCTCGCCGCCGTAGCGCGTCATGCCATCGTCCTGTCCTCGCAGCGTTTCCTGCAGGGTCGTCGCGACCTTGATCAGACAGGCATCGCCCTTGGGATGGCCGAGGTGGTCGTTGTAGGCCTTGAATTCATCGACGTCGATCATGAGCAAGGCCACCGGGCTGCGCCGTTGCTGCGCCTGCCGGAAGCGCTCGGCCAGGTCATGATCGAAGCGACGGCGGTTGCCGATGCCGGTGAGCGCGTCGCGGTAGGCCGTCTCGATCAATTGCGAGGACTGGGCGCGCAGGCGCTGCTCGCGGCGCACCGTGGCGGTCATGTCATGGATCTGGATCAGACAGGCGCATTGGGCGTGATTCAACGGGGTGACATAGACGAGCTGCTGCATGCGCCGATCGAGCTTGCGGTCCGCCGGCTTCTGGTGGAGCGGCAGCATTCCGGGATTCAGCCCCGGCGCGAGCATCGAGGAGAGCTTGAAACGCAAGGCTTGCTCGATGCCGATCCCGAGGCGGCTGTTGGCGGTGTCGGGAAAAACCTCCGCGATCAGACGCCCGGAGACATCGGCCAACTGGAGGCCGCTGTGCCGTCTCATCCAGGCGTTCCAGGCGATCACGCGGCCGTTCGGGTCGAGCAGGATGACACCGATCCGCAGGCTATCGATCAGTTGTTTTCCAAGCTCGCCATCCATCAGGACAGACCAAGTCTCGCCAGGTAGCCGTCGACGCATTCCAGCAGGGCATTCAGTGAGCTGACGCTCAACAGAAAGAGCAGATGGCCCTGCACACGCTCCTGGCGCATGTTGAGCCGGATCTGGAGCAGGAGAACGACCTGGTCGTCCGTCTCGCCGAACAGCGGCAAGGAGTCGGTATCGCTGAAATGATGTTCGGGCAGGCCGCCATGGAATTCGACGCCGAACTCGTTGGCCAGCGAGCTCATGCAGGCGTTGAGGATGACGTTGCCGATCTCGCACATCGCCTCCTGCTCGAACTCGGACATTTCCTCCGGGGACATGCCGGGGTCGAGCATGTGGCTCACGATCGCCAGCGCGTTGCGCTCGGGAAAGAGCAGAATGGCCATGGCATCGAAAGGGCCTGAAAAATCGATGGTGACCATGCTCAGCTCCTTGAACTCAGAGCCGAGCAGGGTGGCGGCCACGGCCTCGGGGCGTACCAACTCGACCACCGGGGCCGAGAGTTCGACCTCGTCGCGCACCATCAGGCTCAGGCTGTTCGCGGCCTGTCCCACCCCCAGGTTGAAGAGTTCACCCAGGGCGTCGCGCTGCATCTCGGTGAAATCGGGCACGAGCTATTCCTCGAAAAAGGCGACCATGCGCGACACCGACTCGGGCGTGATCGGCTTGGCGACGAAATGAACGCCGGCCTTCTCGGCGGCCTGGCGCACGGCATCCTGGATATTGGCCGTGCACAGGACGACGCGAATATCCGGATTGCGCAGACGGATCCGGCCGGCGGCTTCCAGTCCGCTCATGCCGGGCATGTTCACGTCCATGCTGACGAGCGTCGGAGGCTCGTGCTCGATCATGGCCAGGGCCTCGGCGGCGTCCGCGGCCTCGGCGAGGCGCCAGTCGGGCCGCAGATCGCCGACCAGGCGGGCGATCATCATCCGCGACATCTTGCTGTCATCAACGATCAGGAGTAGAGGGTTGTCCATTGGCTTCGTGGGCTCGTTTGCTGGGACATCATATTGAGTAAAGGGTCCGTGGATATCGGGGCTGGAGAGCGACGGAGTCGTGCCCATGGGCGGTGCGGCCGGCACGGGGAGCCCCTCCGTCCGAATGACCGCCGGCCCTGGGAACGACATCCAGCCCGGCCTGTCCGTGACCTGGTTCGCATATTACTCAATCCAGGCGAATCAAGTCTCTATCGCTCTCCCGTCGTCCGCGCTCCGACTGGCTTGGATTCCGGTCACCATCACACCCGTCCCCTCCAGACTCCAGCGGATGTTCAGCTCATGGAGCCGAAGGCCGAACTCGCGCCGTCGCGGATAGCGGTCCATGTAACCGGGTCGCGGATCCTGCGTCAGAACCTGAGTGATCAGGTCGCGTAGACCTCGCGCGCCATCCGGGTCGAAGGCGTCCAGTTCGGCGCTGGCCGTTTCGGTGAAGCTGACGGACAGGAAGACGCTCTCCGGCGGGCTGGCGAAGCCGGCGCGCGCCTCGGGGATGGCGTCGGCGTAGGGCACGTAGGGTTTGATGTCGAGTACCGGCGTGCCGTCGAGCATGTCTACCCCGCGTAGCCGTAGCGCCAGACCGCGTCGGTCCCGGACCAGACCGAGCTGCTCGACCGCCGAGATCCCGATCGGGTTGGGCCGATAGGGCGCGCGGCTGGCGAAGACCCCGACCGACTCGCGCCCACCCAGACGTGGCGGCCGGACCGTGGGGTTCCAGCCGGCGGTCGGGCAATCCTGGTGGAAGACGAAAAGGATCCAGACATGGGAGAAGCCGTCGAGCGCCTTGAACGCCTCCTCGCGCGCGAAGGGCGGCAAGAGTTCCAGGCGCGCCTCGGCGGCGCTCACCAGTCCGGGCTGACGGGGGATGCCGAACTTGTCGGTATAGGGCGAACGGATATGCCCGATCGGCTCGAAGTTCATGCGGTCTGGTCTCCCTGGCAATCGCCGCTCCTAGTCGGGGCGTGGGCGGCGAGGATCAGATCGACGCTGCGCTCGATCCGTACCCGCAAGACCTCCGAGGTCGGCTTCGGGCAGCCGCCGATCATGAGCGCGGTCGCCTGGAACCCCTGCCACATCCCCAGGAGCTGCTCGGCGGCCAGCAGGGAATCGTGCGGTCGGAGATCGCCGCGCTCCACCGCCGCCGCGAGCAGTCCGGCCAGCTTGGACCAGGTGGCCTCGGCCCCTTCCTGATAGACGATGGGGCCGAGCCAGGGGTGTTGCGGGGCCTGGGCGGCCAGCAGGCGTTGCAGGGTCAGGAACTCGTCGCTCGTCAGATAGATCATGAGACCGTGCCCGAACTCGACCAGCCGCTGGCGCAGGGTCTCGGCGTCGGTCGGCAGGTCATCCAGGGTTTGGGTCATGCGCGCGCGCTGCGCCAGGATAACCGCCCGGATCAGTCCCGGCAGATCGTTGAAGTGGGCATAGACCGTGACCTTGGAGACCCCCGCCGCACGCGCGACCGCCTCCATCGTCAGGCGTCGCGGACCTCCCGAAAAAAACAGTTCGCGCGCGGCGGCCAGGATGGCGGCGTGCTTGGCCTCGTCCGGAGGCCGCCCGCGTGCGCGTCGGCTCGTGGCCGGCGACTCGATCGGCTCGGTTGGTCGTGACTGAATCATTGGGGTCGTCTGGATTGAGCGGTTGAATCGTTTCAGCGCTGACAGACTACCAGGATCGGCGTGGTTTTCGAGCGCGGTGAATCCAGGGCGGAAGGTGTGGGCGTCGGGCGATTGATATTTAGTGGACGTATGCGTACATTAATAGGCCATCGATCCTGCCATGGACGTCCCTCATGCGTTTCAATTTCGCCAGAACTGGTCTGTTGCTGACCGGTTCGGTCTTACTGGCTTCCTGTCGACCGAGCGCGGATAAACTTCCGGAGGCACCGCTGCCCTGGGTTCTGACCGCTCCGGTCGAGGTCTCGGACGCCGGTGCCTGGAGTCTTACCGGCACCCTGCGCGCCCGGCATGAGATCCCGCTCGCCTTTCGCGTTGGGGGCGAGGTGAGCGAACGCCTTGTCGACGCGGGCGATCGGGTGAAGGCGGGCGCGGTCTTGTTCCGGCTCGATCCCAAGGATCTGATCCAGGCGCGGGTGGCCGCCGAGGCGGGCGTGGCCAGCGCGCGTGCCGAGCGCGAGAACGCGGAGCGCGAGCATGCACGGCTGATCGACATGCTCGCGCGCAAGCTCGCCAGCCAGCAGGACCATGATCGCGCGGAGACCTCGGCGCGCGCGGCCCGCGAACGGCTGACCGCCGCCGAGGCGGATCTGGAGCGGGCGATCAACGGGGTCGACTACGCCGCGCTGCGCGCCCCGGTCTCGGGCGTCATCCTGGAGGTGAGCGGCCAGGTCGGACAGGTCGTGAGCGCCGGACGGACGCTCGGGGTGCTCGCGCAATCCGGACCGCTTGAGCTGGAGGTCGACGTCCCCGAGGCACGACGCGACCAACTGCCGGAACAGGGATTGGTCGATCCGATCGGCGGGGATGAACCCGTCAAGGCCCGGCGGCGCGAGATCGCTGGCGCGGCCGATCCGCTGACCCGCACCTGGCGGGCACGCTACCAACTCGACGAGGCCGCCGCCGACTGGCCCCTGGGATCGACCGCGACCCTGCGGCTCGGGAGCGGGGAGGGCGCGTCCGGCGGGCGGCGGCGCGTCCCCCTGGGGGCGGTGCTGGAGCGCGGCCAGGGCGCCCAGGTCTGGCGTCTGGTCGACGGGCGCGCCCAGCCCGAGCCGGTCCGCCTGCTCGCCATCGTGGGTGAGTATGCCGAGATCGAGACCGATCTCGCGCCCGGAACCCAGGTGATCGCGCTCGGCGTCAGCCGTCTGTCTCCGGGTCAGGCCGCGCGGGCACGCCAGCCATGAGCGCGCCACGCGAATCCGCGGCGGGAACGCCTCGTTTCAATCTCTCCGCGCTCGCCGTGCGCGAACGCTCGGTGACGCTCTTTTTCATCCTGGTCACGGCGATCGCGGGCTTCATGGCCTTCAACCAGCTCGGACGCGCCGAGGATCCGGCCTTCACGGTGCGCCTCCTGGTGGTCTCCGCGCTCTGGCCTGGCGCGAGCGCCGAGCGGATGCAGAATCTGGTCGCCGATCCGCTGGAGAAGCGGATCTCCGAGGTCGAGAATTTCCATCGCACCCGCACCACCGCGCGTCCCGGACGGGTCGACCTGCTAGTCGAGTTCAAGGACTACACCCCGTCCTCCGAGATCCCGGAGCTGTTCTACCAGGTGCGCAAACGCATGCTCGACGCAGCGGCGAACCTGCCTCCGGGCGTGCTGGGACCATTCGTCAACGACGACTTCTCCGATGTCTATTTCGCGCTCTACGCGCTGACCGCGAGCGATCTGCCGCCGCGTCATCTGGTGCGCGAGGCCGAGACCGTGCGGGATCGGCTGGCACGGGTCGAGGGGGTGCAAAAGGTCCGGATCCTGGGCGAGCGGCCGGAGCGCGTCTTCGTCGAACTCGATCAGGCCCGGCTCGCCACCCTGGGGCTAGCGCCCGAGGCGATCGCGGATGCCCTGGACGCGCACAACCGGCTGCTCCCGGCCGGTCTGGTGGAGTCCTCGGGGCCACGGATCTATCTGCGTCCGGATTCCGGCCTGGCGGATCTGGAGGACATTCGCCGGATCCCGATCCGCGCCGGCGAGCGCCTGATCCGTCTCGGCGAGATCGCCAAGATCCGGCACGGTTACGAGGATCCGCCCGGCTATCTGATCCGCTCCAACGGCGAGGACGCGCTGCTGCTTGGCGTGGTCATGCGCAAGGGCGAGAACGGCCTGGATCTCGGCGCGCGCCTGGCCGAGGTCGAGCACCAGTTGCGCGCCGATCTGCCGCTCGGGATCGACTTCAGCCAACTGACCAACCAGGCCGAGGCCATCGAGCGCGCGGTGGATCTCTTCCAGATCAAGTTCCTGGTCGCGGTGGGCGTGGTCATGCTGGTGAGCTTCGTCGCCCTCGGCTGGCGCGCCGGTCTGGTGGTCGGCATCGCCATCCCGCTGACCCTGGGACTCACCTTTTTTCTGATGCTGCTCAAGGGCGTCAACCTGGATCGGGTCTCGCTCGGGGCGCTGATCATCGCGCTCGGTCTGCTGGTGGATGACGCCATCATCGCCATCGAGATGATGCTGGTCCGGATGGAGGAGGGCTGGGACCGCGCGCGCGCCGCCGCCCATGCCTGGACCGTGACCGCCGCGCCCATGCTCAGCGGAACCCTGGTCACGGCGGTCGGGTTCGTCCCCATCGGTTTCGCCCGCTCCAGCGTGGGCGAATACGCCGGCAACATCTTCTGGGTGCTGGCCTTCGCGCTGCTCCTCTCCTGGCTGGTCGCGGTCAGCTTCACGCCCTATCTGGGGACGCTCCTGCTGCGTGCGCCGAAGCCGCGTCCAGGGTGGCATGAGGGCGCCTATCAAACACCGCTCTACCGGCGGTTGCGCGCCATCGTTCGAGGCTGCGTGCGGCATCGCTGGATAGTGGTCGGCGCGACCTTCGGTGCTCTGTTGGTCGCGATCCTGGGATTGATCGGGCCGGTCGAGAAGCAGTTCTTTCCGATCTCGGACCGTCCCGAGGTGCTGGTCGATATCGAGATGCCGGAGGGCAGCGGCATCCGCGCCACGACCGCCGTGAGCGAGCGCGTCGAGGCGGTGCTGAAGGGTGCTCCGGGTCTGCGCTCGCTCGCGACCTATGTCGGCGCAGGCGCCCCGCGCTTCTTTCTGGCCGCCAACCCCGAGCTGCCCAATCCGGGCTTCGCCAAGATCGTCGCGGTCGCCGATGGTCCGCAGGAGCGCGATGCCCTGATGGAGCGGATGCGCGCGCCTATCGAGGCCGGCGAGTTTCCGGAGGCGCGGGTGCGGGTCCACAAGCTGCTCTACGGTCCGCCGGTGATCTGGCCGGTGAGTTTCCGCGTCAAGGGGCCGGATCCGATGGTCCTGCGCGAGATCGCCGAACGGGCGCGGACCCTGGTCGCCGCCGATCCCCGGATCCTGGACGCGCATCTGGAGTGGGGCGAACGGGTGGCGGTGGCGCGGCTCGACATGGATCCGGACCGGCTGCGTCTGATCGGCCTGACCCCGCGCGAGCTGGCGCGCCAGCTCGAATACGAGCTGGTCGGCCTGGAGGCGACCCAGATCCGCGACGGCATCCGCAACGTTCAACTGATGCTGCGCGGACGCTCGGAGGGCGACCGGAGTCTCGATGGACTCGCGGACCTCAATCTCAAGACGCTCGACGGGCGGACCATCCCGCTCGGCCAGGCCGTGACCCTCTCGATCGGCTTCGAGGATCCGGTGCTCAAGCGCGAGAATCGCGAGCCGGTCATCGCCGTCAACGCCGAGGTTCGGGGCGCCCAGCCGCCGGATGTCACCCAGGCCATCTGGGGCCGGATGGAATCCCTGCGGGCCGGGCTGCCGCTCGGCTATCACATCGACATCGGCGGATCGGTCGAGGAATCGGCCAAGGCGGACGCCTCGATCCAGCGCATCCAGCCGATCATGCTGGTGCTCATGCTGAGCGTCATCATGCTCCAGATGCGCTCCTTCTCGGGAACCTTCATGGTGGTGGCGACCGCGCCGCTCGGGATCATCGGGGCCACCCTGGCGCTGCTCGCGGCGGACAAGCCGTTCGGCTTCGTCGCCCTGCTGGGACTGATCGGCCTGGCCGGCATCCTGATGCGCAACACCCTGATTCTGACCAAGCAGATCGACGACAACCTGGGGCAGGGCCTGGCACCCTCCGAGGCCGTGATCGAGGCGACGATCGGCCGTGCCCGTCCGGTCCTGCTGACGGCGGCGGCGGCTGTGTTCGCCTTCGTCCCCCTGACCACGGACACTTTCTGGGGGCCGCTCGCCTATGTCCTGATCGGTGGCGTCCTGGTCGGCACCCTGATCACGCTGCTCTTCCTGCCCGCGCTCTACGCGGTCTGGTTCCGGGTGCGGCTGCCGGTCGGGACGGGTGAAGAAGCCTGATCGAAACGGGCGGACGGCTTGACGAACGGATAGGTGGCTGGATGGCCAGGGCATTTGGCGTCACCGCGCCGGCCTCGCTGTCGGTCAATCCCGGTGATCCTCGTGCTCCTCCTGTTTCTCGGGTGCATCGAGGCTGTAGCGTTGGCTGAAGCGGATGATGAGGATCGCGAGGCTGACGAGCAGGATGGCCGCGCTCTCGTAGATGAGGTTCTCGGGGGCGATGTTCTTGCCCTGGAGCACGATCAAACGCGAGAGGGCGGTGACGGCGATGAACATGGGGTAGGTGAAGGGCACGGAACGTCTGACGAAATAGACGTTCGCCATCGCCATGATCTCGATATAGATGAACATCAGCAGCAGATCCTCGAGCCGGACCTCGCCATGTTGCTGAATCCCCAGAACCAACTGGCCGATGCCGATCAGCGCCAGCCCTCCCACCCCGACCAGGACGATCTTCTCGATGTAGTGGAAAAGGGTGGAGAGCCATTTGTCCAGCGTTGAAGGATGATGCAAACGTCTGGCTCCTCTGTTCGGTGAGCGGGAGGGTGCGGCCGTATCCGCGGCGGTTCGGCGGGATCCGGCCCTGTGTCGGACAGGCGTCCGGCATCCGTGGGATTATAGGGCCACCCCGCCGGAGAGTCTCGATCCGGCCGCCAACCACCCTGGAGGATGATGGCCACCATGCCCAACACGATGACGCTGACCGATCCCGACACCTATCGACGCGCCGAGGAGATCGATGTCCTGCGGGAACTCCTGACCGTTGAGGGTCGCCGGGTTTTGGAACTCGGCTGCGGTGCCGCCTGGATGACGCGCCTCCTGGCCACGCGCCTGGGCGCCGCCTCGGTCACGGCGACCGAGGTGGATCGGATTCAGCACGAGAAGAACCTCGCGATCGGCGATCTGCCCAATGTGGCGTTTCGTTTCGGTGGGGCCGAGGCGATCGCCGATCCGGATGGCGTCTACGATCTGGTCTGTCTGTTCAAATCGCTGCATCACGTCCCGGTCGAACGCATGGACCGCGCCCTGGGCGAGATCCATCGCGTCCTGGTGCCGGGCGGCCATCTCTATGTCTCCGAGCCCGTCTATTGGGGTGAAGTCAACGAGGTCATGCGGCTCATCCACGACGAGCGCGAGGTCCGGACCGCGGCCTATGAGGCCCTGGAGCGCGCGGTCGACGCCGGTCTCTGCCAGTGGGAGCGCCAGGTCTTTTATCAGTCCGAAGGGCTCTACCCGGATTGGGACAGCTTCGCCGAGCGTTTCATCCAGGTCACGCATACCCGGCATGACCTGGACGCGGCGCGGATCGCCGAGGTACGCAGCGCCTTCGAGCGCCACCTGAGGCCCGAGGGCGCGCGTTTCCTCAAGCCACATCGGGTGGATCTGCTGCGTCGGCGGCCTTGAACCGCCGGACGCGCCCCGGCCGAGCGGGGCGCGTCCGGTCTCAACGCAAGAGAATCCTCTTGGCCTCGTTCACCTTGGCGGCCAGATAGTCCGAGCCACCCCGGTCCGGATGCAGACGCTGGATCAGGCGCCGATGCGCGCCCTGGATCTCATCGGGTCCGTCCTCGGGCTTGATCCCTAGAATGGCGCGTGCCTCCGCCGCGTCCATCGCGCGGTTTTCCGGCTGGGGCGCGGCCTCGGCGCGATGACGCGGGGGTGGCTCATGGATCCGGTGGCCGCGCTCGTGGGTGAGATAGACCTCCAGCGCCTCGGCCGACTCGGCGTCGGTCTGATAGCAGGTCATGAGCAGATCCAGCAGTTCCTCGGTGCCGATCTGGTCGAGCGGTCGGCCCGCCAGCGGTCCGGCGAGGATCTCGCCATTCATGTCGCCGGAGAGGTGATCGATGGTCAAGAGTACATGGCGGGTGGCGACGCGCGATTGGTGCGGCCCCTGATAGTTGGTGGCGGGTCTGAATTCCCTGACCCACATGGCGGTGGCGCCCGCGACCGCGCTCGGCATCAGGATGAAATTGACGATGGGTACCATGCCCAGTCCGGCGGCGGCCGCGCCGAAGCCCAGGCTCAGGGTCCGTCGGCCGCGCAGACGCTGACGCATTTCCCTGAACTTGAGGCCGTGATTGCCCATGGGGTAGTCGCTGTACTGCACGGCCAGGATCCAGGCGGTGTAGAGGAACCAGAGCACCGGGCCGACTACCGGGACGAACAGCAGCAGCAGAAAGGGGATGGACCAGAGCAGGGCGTAGAGAATCTTGCGCAGCTCGTCCAGCAGGGTCGGAAGCAACTCCGCCAGCAGCCGGGCATAGTCGTCGCCCTGGTCCAGCGGTCGGCCGGTCAGCGTCAGCTCGACCTTCTCGGCCAGCAGGCTGTTGAAGGGCGAGGCGATCAGATTGGCGAGGATACCGAAGCCGTAGAACACCAGGACCGCCAGCAGCAGGATGAAGACGGGCCAGAGAATCCAGTCCAGCCAGCTCAGCCAGCCGGGAAGCCTGGCGTCCATGAAGGTCAGAAACGCCTCGAATTGGGCGACGCCGAACAGGATGGCCAAGGAGAAGACCAGGATGTTCACCAGCAATGGAATGGCGACGAAGCGTCTGAGTCCGGGGCGGGCGATGAGCCTCATGCCCTGCAACAGGTAACCGGCACCTGAGATGGGATTGCTGACCATAAGCTCGGATCGGGAGATAGTGGGTTGACGACAGGCCGTCCGGTCGGACGACCCCTCTCCGGGCGACTCGGCCCCGGATCCTCGGTGCTCGCGGGGCTGGAATCGGCGTGACCCGCGACCGGAAATCGCGCGCCTGGGCGCGAGGGCGATCGCTCAGGATGGCGTCCAGTATACCGATCGCGACAGGTCGACGCAGGATCCTGGAAAACCGGGTCGCTCGGACCCCACATTGGACTGGACGAGGCGACCGCGATAAACCTGGAAAGAGCCGTCAGCGATCAGCTTCGAGCCGTTGCATGGCCGAGGTTTTCGCTTCTTGCGGGCTTCACCCAATGGGTGAGCCTCGGCCGGTCTCGATCAATAGCCAAGTGGCTGATTCCCAATAGCTGGAGACTGGAGACTGGAGACTGGAGGCTGATAGCTCTTTTTAGGATAAAAGGTGCCCCGGCCTCGTGACCCAGGGGTGCCGTCACCATCAATGGAGAGCCCGCATGAGCCAGATTCTCGATGAGGTCTTGAACGCGAACGCCCAGTATCGGGCGAGCTTCGACAAGGGCGATCTGCCCATGCCGCCGGCGCGAGGATTCGCGATCCTGACCTGCATGGATGCCCGACTGGATCCCGCCAAGTACGCAGGGCTGGCGGAAGGCGACGCCCATGTCATCCGCAACGCCGGTGGACGCGCCAGCGACGACGCCATCCGCTCGCTGGTCATTTCCTACAAGCTGCTCGGCACCCGGGAGTGGTTCGTCATCCATCACACCGATTGCGGCATGGAGACCTTTACCGACGAGGTCATGCGCGGCCTGCTCGCCAGCAGTCTCAAGACGGCCAGCGTCGACGCCTCCGGCTGGCACGATTCGGGCGAGGGGCCAGGTTCCACCGAAGGCCAGTATATCGACTGGCTGACGATTCGGGACAACGCGCGCAGCGTCGTGGAGGACGTGAGTCGTATCCGTCGCCACCCACTGGTGCCTGGCAAAATCCCCATCCATGGCTACATCTATGACGTGCGCACCGGCGCCCTGGTCGAGGTTGCGGAGGCGACCGTCGCGGGGGCCGCGACGGCTTGATCGGCGATCCTTCAGCAAGCCCGATCGGGCGGGCCGGGGCCATCCACTCGGCCCGACTCGATCAGGCGATCACGAAGCATCGCCGGCGCTTCCAGCAGCGGGTTGTGCCCGACATCCTTGAGGATGACGAGTCGGGTGGCTGGCCGTCGCGCCTGGACTTCGCGAGCGATCGACAGAAAACGTCTATCCCGGTCGCCGACGATCCAGCTCAATCGGCCCTGGTAGCCAAGGATGGCGTCCCAGGTGCTTGGCATCTCGGCCAGCCCGAGCCGTTCGATGGCGCCGGCCAAGCCCTCCGGCCTGTGACTCAGGCGCCGCCGCCGTTGTCGTTCCAGAACCGCCTGGGGCCGTCCGATCTGGGTCTGGAACAGGGGTTGGCGCTCCCAGGCCTCCACGAATGACTGGATTCCCTGGTCGCGCAGCAGCCGCGTCCAGCCTTGATCGGCGAGGCGCCGCTGCTCGCGCAGCGCGGGATCCACGAGCCCCGGATGCGCTGAAATGATGGTCGCGGCGCGAAAACGTTCGGGGGCCAGCCGGATGAGACCCAGGGCGAGGCGTCCGCCAAGCGAGTAGCCGATCACCTCATCGATCTCGCTCGGAAGGCGATCGAGCAAGTTCCAGACGACGTCGAGAAAACCGCCCTCGGGATCCGGCTCCGGTCCATGTCCGGGTAGATCGATGGCGAGCCGGGTCGGGTCGTCGGGGAAGACGGCGGACCAGTCGTCCGCGCCGCCGGTGAAACCGTGCAGCAGCAGACACCTGGGCCGCGCGGCTGTCAGAGCGAGGCCTCGGCGATGCGCGCCTCGGCGGTCTTGTCGCGCTCGATCAGTGCGTAGGCGGAGTGGTTGTGGATGGACTCGAAATTCTCGGCCTCCACGATGTAGGCGAGGATGCGCTCGTCGGCGTTCAACCGCTTGGCGACGTCGCGCACCATGTCCTCGACGAACTTAGGATTGCTGTAGGCGCGCTCGGTGACGAACTTCTCGTCCGGGCGCTTCAGCAGGCCGAACAGCTCGGAGGATGCCTCGCGTTCGACCATCTCGATGATCTCCTCGATCCAGACGAAGCCCTGCATCCGCGCCTGCACCGTGACGTGCGAGCGCTGATTGTGCGCGCCGAAGGCCGAGATTTCCTTGGAGCAGGGGCAGAGACTGGTGACCGGGATCAGCACCTTGATCTCCAACCGGGGCTCGCCGTCACGGATCTCGCCGATGAAGGTGACATCGTAGTCGAGCAGACTCTGCACCCCGGAGACGGGGGCCTTCTTGTTGATGAAGAAGGGAAAGCGCATCTCGATGTGGCCGGCCTCGGACTCCAGGCGCTCGGACATCTCGGTCAGCATCTCCTTGAAGGAGTCGATGCTGATCTCGCGCTCATGGTTGTTGAGGATCTGCACGAAGCGGGACATGTGCGTCCCCTTGAAGTCGTGCGGAAGATAGACGTACATGTTGAAGGTCGCGACCGTGTGCTGCTCGGCACCGCCGCGCTCGCGCACCCGCACCGGGTGGCGGATGTCCTTGATGCCGACCTTGTCGATGGCGATGCGGCGGTTGTCGGCGCTTCCTTGCACATCGGCGATGTCGTTGGCCGTCGCTAAGTGGCGACAGCTCGGATTGAGCGCATGCTCCATGGGAGTGATTCCTCGGGGATGATCCTGGCTGGCTTTAACCAATAATCTTGGGTCGGGGCGGGCCAAGAAAAAGCGGGTCACGCGACTGGGTGGGCGCGTGACCGACCGGCGGGAAGGGCGGATCTCAGCTCTTGCGGTCGAGCAGGGCGCTCGCGATCCAGCGCAGCGGATCGGCGTCCGGTCCGAACACCTCGACCGAGGCCATGGCCTCGCCAATCAGATGGCTCGCCATCTCCTTGGCCTCGGCCAGTCCGACCAGGGCCGGATAGGTCGCCTTGTCGAGCGCCTGGTCGCGCCCGGCGGTCTTGCCGATCTCGGCGGTCTCGCCCTCGACGTCCAGCACGTCGTCCTGGATCTGGAACGCCAGACCCAGGCATTTGGCATAGTGATCCAGGCGCTCGGCCCGGTCGGGGGTGAGTTCGCCATGGGCCAGGATGCCCATCTGGACCGAGGCGCGAATCAGGGCGCCGGTCTTGTGGATGTGGATGTTCTCGAGCATCACCAGATCGAGCGGGGTGCCCTCGGCGGCCAGGTCCATGGCCTGTCCGCCGACCATGCCGCGCGCGCCGCTGGCGCGGGCGAGCGCGGCCACCATGCCGACGCGCGACTCGGCGCTCAGGCCGGGCGCCTCGGCCAGGGCCTGGAAGGCCAGGGTCTGGAGCGCGTCGCCGGCCAGGATCGCGGTCGCCTCGTCGAAGGCACGGTGACAGGTCGGACGTCCTCGGCGCAGATCGTCATCGTCCATCGCCGGAAGGTCGTCGTGGATCAGCGAGTAGGCGTGAATCATCTCGACCGCGCTCGCGGGTCGATCGAGCCGGTCGGCCTCGACCCCGAGCGCCGCGCCGGTCGCGTAGACCAGGAGCGGGCGGATGCGCTTGCCGGTGCCCAGCACCGTATAGCGCATCGCCTCGTGCAGGCGCGTGGGCAGCACGCTCGCGGGCGGCAGGATCTCGTCCAGCGCGGATTCGACGCGCGCCTGGCAGCGCGTGCGGAAGTCATCCAGGTTCTGATCAGTCATGGGTTTCGAAGGGCTCTGGCTCGGCGTCTGGCCGGGCATCGGTCAGGATCCGCACCCGCTGCTCGGCCGTGTCGAGCGCCTGTTGGCAAACGCGGGTCAGGCCGACGCCGCGCTCGAAGGCCGCGAGTGAGTCTTCCAGACTCATCTCGCCCTTCTCCAGGGCGTCGACGACCTCCTCCAGTTCGGCCAAGGCTTGCTCGAAGGTCGGGGCGGGCGGGGTGGCGGGTTTCTTCATAAGGTTTGAATCGGGATTTGCAGGTACGGTACCGTAGCTCGGTTGAGTGGTCAAACCAGTACGACTGGCGGGGCCATCCGTTTGTTTTCAACCCTCCCCGAAAAGGAAGATCCGCGCGGTCATGACCGGCAATTACGACGCTTCAGCCATCGAGGTTCTGATGGGCCTCGACCCGGTGCGCAAACGCCCCGGGATGTACACCGACACCACACGTCCCAACCATCTGGCCCAGGAGGTCATCGACAACAGCGTCGACGAGGCCCTGGCCGGGCACGCCCGCCGCATCGAGGTGGTGCTCTACGCGGACGGCTCGCTTGAGGTCACCGACGACGGGCGCGGGATGCCGGTCGACATCCATCCCCAACAGGGCTTGCCCGGGGTCGAGGTCATCCTGACCAAGCTCCACGCCGGCGGCAAGTTCAATTCGGACAACTATCGATTCTCGGGCGGACTGCACGGCGTGGGCATATCCGTGGTCAACGCCCTCTCGCGCCGTCTGGAGGTCTGGGTCAAGCGCGGCGGCCAGGAATACAGGATGGCCTTCCAGGGCGGCGATAAGGCCAGCGACCTGGACGTGGTCGGCGCGGTCGGTCGCAACAACACCGGGACGCGGCTGCGTTTCTGGCCCGATCCCAAATATTTCGACACGCCCAAGTTCGCCACCCGACCCCTGACCCATCTGCTGCGCGCCAAGGCGGTGCTCTGTCCCGGTCTGGAGGTCCGCTTCCGCGACGAGTCGACCGGCGAGGAGTCCATCTGGTGCTACCAGGACGGACTCAAGGACTATCTGCTGCAATCCCTGAACGGCGCGGAGACCATCCCGCTCGAATCCTTCGTCGGTGATCTGGAGGGACGCAGCGAGGCGGCGACCTGGGCGCTGGCCTGGCTGCCGGAGGGCGGCGAGCCGATCGCCGAGAGTTACGTCAACCTCATCCCGACCGTGCAGGGCGGCACCCACGTCAACGGACTGCGCACGGGTCTGACCGAGGCGGTGCGCGAGTTCTGCGAGTTCCGCAATCTGCTGCCGCGCGGCGTCAAGCTGGCCCCGGAGGACGTCTGGAACCGCCTGAGCTACATCCTCTCGGTGAAGATGCTCGACCCCCAGTTCTCGGGTCAGACCAAGGAGCGTCTGTCCTCGCGCGAGTGCGCGGCCTTCGTCTCGGGCGTGGTCAAGGACTGCTTCAGTCTCTGGCTCAATCAGCATGTGGGGGAGGGCGAGCGGATCGCCGAGCTGGCGATCGGCGCGGCCCAGGCGCGGCTGCGCGCCGGGCGCACCGTGACCCGCAAGAAGATCACCCAGGGCCCCGCGCTGCCCGGCAAACTGGCCGACTGCACCTCGACCGATCCCGAACGCGGCGAACTCTTCCTGGTGGAGGGCGATTCGGCCGGCGGTTCCGCCAAGCAGGCGCGCGACCGGGAGTTCCAGGCGATCCTGCCGCTGCGCGGCAAGATCCTCAACACCTGGGAAGTGGAGGCGACCGAAGTGCTCGGCTCCCAGGAGGTGCATGACATCGCCGTGGCCATCGGCGTCGACCCCGGCGGGGACGATCTCACCCGGCTGCGTTTCGGCAAGGTCTGCATCCTGGCGGACGCCGACTCCGACGGCGCCCATATCGCCACGCTGCTGTGCGCCCTGTTCCTGAAGCACTTCCGCCGCCTGGTCGCCGAGGGCCATGTCTATGTCGCCATGCCGCCGCTCTATCGGATCGACGTCGGCAAGCATGTCTACTACGCGCTCGACGATGACGAGAAACGCGGCATCCTCGACCGCATCGCGGCCGAGAAAATCAAGGGCAAGGTCAACGTTCAGCGCTTCAAGGGGTTGGGCGAGATGAACCCGATGCAGTTGCGCGAGACGACCATTCATCCGGACACCCGCCGGCTGGTGCAACTCACGGTTGAAGACGACGACCAGAGCGACAGCCTGCTCGATATGCTGTTGGCCAAGAAGCGCGCCGCGGATCGCCGCGCCTGGCTTCAGGAGAAGGGCGACCTAGCGGAGGTCTAGCTAGAAAGAGCTGTCAGCGTCCAGCCTCCAGCTATTGGGAATCAGCCACTTGACCATTGACCGAGACCGGCCGAAGCTCACCCATTGGGTGAGCCCGCGAGAAGCGAAAACCTCGGCCATACAACGGCTGGGGGCGGATCGCTGGCGGCTGACGGTGCTTTCTAGGTTCATCCGTTTCCAGGCCGGTCCTGGTGGCGCTTTCCGACTCCCTGGCAGGCGCGGCAGCCGCCAGGGCCAACAGACCAGAGTGAAATCCATGCCCCAATTTCGATTCGGCCATGCCGCCGCCAGCGACTGGAGGGAGGCCGCCGATGCCTGCCTGAGCCAGATCGGCCTCGTCCCGGACGCGGCGAAATCTGACCGATCGACGACATCGAGACCATTAATTTACATAATATACAGTTTGCGCTAGTCATTGATTTGTTTTGGGTTTTTCCTGAAAACGCCGAATCCTGGGCTAGGGCGCCTCCGAGTAGGGCGCACATCAACATCAACGTCAGCGTTCCTCCGCTTGCTCTCCGGGCGATTTCTCGCCAGGTGTCCGCCGTTCTTGGGTCCGCCTTTCCGGCTTGGATCTCCGCTACCGTCGCCGCTATGTCCAATCCGGCCATTCTCGCCAGCTCCTGGGCGATGTGGTCGGGTAGGGGGCTTTTCTCTTTTCTGTAGATTGAGAGTGTTTGTCTACTGATCTCCAGTCGTCTGGCTATGTCGGCGTCCGTGCCCTTGATCTCTTTTCGTGCTTGGTCGATCAAGTCGGCTGCTTTCATGTTGGTTTTCTCGTTGTTGACTTTCGTCAAGCTTAATCGCGCCTAAACCACTTGTGGTCAGAGGTTTCTCTGACTTATGATCGGGTCGTCAGATTAATCTCTGACAGGTGGCCGACCCTCCTTGCCAACCCTCCCGGATAAACCGGGGGGAGCGGCTAAAACCCCGAGGGTTGGCGCGGTTCACGCACTCATGAGGTCGGCTCATGTTCCAGTTTCTCCGCACCCAACCATCCCCGATCAACCCGCGCCGTGGTGTCCAGCTCCACCCGCGTTCCGCCCGTCCTTCCTCTGGTCCCGTCCAGCGTCGGTCTTGGCGTGATGTTTCCGCCGTCGAGGTTTTCGAGGTTGATCGCACTCCCAGCGGCTATCCGCTCTTCCAGGTCGGTTTCTGGATCAACCCCGAGCACCTGGAAGTCCTGACCGACGCCCAGGACAACCCCGTTCAGTTTTCGCTTCTCTCCGAGGCCATGCTGACGCTCCGGCGTCTCGGCTGGTACGGGGAAGTCGAATGCACCCAGATTCCGTACTGAGGGGGCGGCCATCATGCGCTACCTCGTTGAAGGCACTCTTCCTTCTCCGCTTCGGCCTTCCTGGATATATGCCGATCCGCGGATCCAGCAACGCCTTACCCTCGATGCCGACCTGATCGCCGATCGCGTTACCCTCGATGCCGACCTGATCGCCGATTACGCCTCGTCCATTCGTGATTGGATCGATCAGGCCCCGTTGACCGTCTTTTTCGATGCCATCACCTATTGGCTCGCTGACGGCTTCCATCGTCACGCGGCCTGTGAGGTCGCCGGGCTCGACTACATCCCCGTCATCATCCATGAGGGTACCCGCCTCGATGCGTTGCGCTTCGCCCTTCTTAGGGAAGCTTCCATATGAGCGAAGCCACCGCCCCCAAGGCCGCCTCTAAGCCCCGTCAGCCGCGCGGCATTCGCCTGGCCGAAGAGCCCAAGGTCAGCGAATTTCCGATCACGGGGCCGATCTCCCGCCCTGTCCCTCTTGATCAAATCATCCCCGATTCCCGGCTTCAATTCCGTGCCGACGGTCTCGATCAGGATTACGTACTGCAACTGGTTCACGCCTACGAGGAGGGCGTCGATCTGCCCCCCGTGGTGCTCTATTGCGGTGCCGATCCCGATTCGCGGGATCTCACCAAGGCCATTTACTGGATTGCCGATGGCAACCATCGGGTAGCGGCCGCGGCCGTCGCGCGCCTCTCCCAGATCCCCGCCATCGTCCGTCACGGCGGCCGGCTCGACGCCCGTCGTCACGCCCTGGGTGCCAACGCCGACTACGGCAAACGCCGCACCCGTGCCGATCTCGCCTACGCCTACAGTCGCGCGGTGGAAGAGGGCGACGTCAAGCCCGATGACGTCTCGGGTCTGTCCAAGCTCCTGCGCTGCTCCGAACGCTGGGCGCGCGAACTCACCAAGGACGCCCGCGAGCGCGCCAACCTGGAACGCGACGCCACCATTCAGCGACTGTCCGAAGAGGGGAAGACCCAGCGCCAAATAGCCGCTGAAGTCGGTTTGACTCCTATGGGCGTTAATAAGGTTGTAAACAAACGGAACTCTTCCGAAAGTTTACAAATCTCGACTGTTTCCGAAGTCGATCAACCTCAGCCCGCCCCCTGCCCGAATCCGCTCTCGAATCGTGAGGAAAAACGGAACTCTTCCGAAATTCCTCAAGACCAGCCGCCGGTGGATCAACCCCAGGCTGAACCTTCGACCGTCCCCGAGCTGGTGATGGATTCCCCGGCGCTCCAGGCCGCTAAGGTCGCCTATCAGGGGCTGAGCGCCTCCGACGCCTTCGCCTTTCAGGTCTGGTTCGCTTCGATCCGGACCGCCGAGCGTCGCGGTGATCCGTCATGACCACCTTCGCCGAACGCTACGCTGGCTACGCCGATCGCCCGCCCATCGCGGACGTCGACGACTCCGATCTCTACGACGCTTATCAATCCTGGGAACAGGCCCAACCCGAGCGCCCCCAACCCCCAGCCGCTCCGGTCTTCCGGGCCGATCCCTCGTTTCGTTTCTATCGCCCACATCGCTCCTGTGGCGTCGTGGGTCCACCGCTCGGAAAGGCGTGTGGTGGCTGTTATCGCTGCCTCGATCGCGCGCAACCGGCTTCATTGGGTATGGCCAACAAGGGTAAATGACATGTCAGGCGAATTTACTGAATTCTTCAACCGTCTTCCGCTGATCGAATTGACCGATGAGGTCGAATCCCGCGACTTTCCGCCCAAGGACGGAAAGCCCGCGCGCAAGAGTCTCAATCAACACGGCTATTTGATTCAGGTCGATTCCCGTGGAACCCAATTGAAGCGCTCCATTCGCGTCGATCTCGGCCGCGCCGGTATTCCCTACGCCCCCGGCCTGTACGTCCTCGATGGCGTCTCGCTTAATGGCAATCAGTGGGGCGATCTGGAAATGCTCCGCTTTGGCGTCCGCCTGGCCTCCGTCCCTCAGATCGTTCAAACCCTGTTGCAACAGGAAGCCAAGCGGGCGGCTTGAACCAATAACGGTGCCAGGGTAGACGAAAGCTGAACGAACGCGAAGACCGCAAAGCGTTTCGGGAGCATAACCAGTACAACCGCTTTCTCCGTGATCGCGGTTATGACGATGACGAAAGAGATAGGGAACGAGACAGCCCCTGTTGATTTCAATCCTGACGGTAGGAAAGGCACCAACCGCCCGTCATCCCTTTACGGTGCAATTTTGTGAGGTTTTGTCATGGACTATACCGCTATTTCCGGCGCGGTTGATTGGTCGGCCGTACTGACGGCCATGGGCGTGATCGCGGTTGCTCTGGCGGGTCTGCTCATCGCCAAGCGCGGCGCTAAGGTGTTGCTCGCCTTCATCAGTCGCTAGGCCATTCGGGAGGGCTTCGGCTCTCCCTTTTCTTTCTTCTCCAGGTGTGCCAATGGAACCGGACTACACTGCCGCTCTCTCTGCCGGTCTCCAAGTGGGCTTTATGCTCTTTACCCCGGTCTGGGCGATCCGTCTTCTGCTGCAACTGATCCTCACGGGGGGCGATCGTGCTTGATACCGAACTTGTTCAAGTCGTCCTATTCGCCTCCGGCGTGGCGGCGGTCTATATGCTGCTCTGGGGGCTGTGGTGAAACTTTATAATTTATTTCTAATGATTCGAATCATTCTCTTAATGTTGCTGGCTTTTATATCCTCATCATCATTCGCTACTAATAATTGTCCCGCTCAAATAGCGGGAGTTCAGTCCGCTTGCGCGTCGTCTTATTCCCCTCCTGCATGGCCAAGCTTCACCGTTGGATTGAGACCTACGGCAAACGCAACGATTTTTGACGTTATGTGTTATCTCACCCGTAGTGATGGCGTGAAGGTAGATGTTCGTAAAAACGGATGCACTAATAACATTTGTTCCGGCGGTTCTGTCCATACGGGCGATGGTGATTGTTGTTCGGATCATGACGGGGAGTTGCATGCCTTTGAAACCGATACCATGTCCAAGGAACAATGCAACTCATTGACAGGCCAATCATCAATTCGCAATGGTTGTGATACAACTTATGTTTTAACGTCATATTCTGAGACTGGTAATACATGCCATTATGAATATGAATATGGCGATGGTGGCGGCGGGAGTACGACTACTACCGGCGGTGATGCCTCTACATCGACCACGAGCAGCACCGGCGACACCTCGACTACCTCCAGCGGCGAGACTTCCACGACTACCAGCGGCGAGACCTCTACGACCACCAGTGGCGATGGTTCAACCTCGTCCAGTACATCCAGTACATCCAGTACATCGACCACATCCGCATCGTCTACGACCAGTGGCGAGACCTCCACGACCAGTGGTGAGACATCCACGACCAGTGGTGGCGACACGACGACCACGACGACCACGACCACGACGACCAGCGGCGACACCTCGACCACGACGACCACCAGTGGCGAGACATCAACGACCTCTGGTGGCGAGACCTCGACCACATCCAGCGGCGAGACCTCCACGACCTCTAGTGGTGATCCCGGTCCGGGGACGAGCGGCGACACCACGACCACTACCAGTGGCGGGACATCAACGACCTCTGGTGGCGAGACCTCGACTACATCCAGCGGCGAGACCTCCGGGGATACCTCGGGCGACACCAGCGGCGAGACCTCCGGGGATACCTCCGGCGACACCAGCGGCGAGACCTCCGGGGATACTGGCGAATGCGATCCAGCAACCGAAGATTGTGGTACTTGCGATCCAGCAACTGAAGATTGTGGTGGTAGTAGCGGGGGATCGGGGTTCGGAGATGGCCAGTGGGAGGGTCCGCGTATTGAAGGCGTTCCGACCTTTGAGGAAACCAATCAGGATTTCCTGACGAGAGTACAAGCGGCCCCGCTGATGACCGCGATTTCTGGTATCGGTCAAGCCTTCCCAAGCGGCGGAACATGCCCACTCGATTTCTCGGTGGCCTTGCCCTGGGGGACAGTCTCGACGGATTTTCTTTGCACCACGTTTGAGAATGTGCGCGGCGTCCTAGAAGCGGTCTTCCTCGCGCTCTGGGTGCTGATTGGATACCGCGTGGTCGCGGAGGCGTAATGACCGACCTGATCAATTTTCTTAGGGGTCTGGTTGAGGATTTCGTCACCTGGGCGCTGTCGATCCTGACCGCAATCGCGGAATGGTTCCTGCTATTCCTGCAAGACATTTTTCAGTGGCTCTATCAGCAAGTGATCGGCGCGCTGGCGGCCCTGCTGGAAGCGCTTCCAGTCCCTGATTTCCTGAATTCAACCGCCTCGGTCTTTTCCGCGATCCCTTCCAGCGTTATCTACCTCGCCAGTGTCGGCCAGTTCCCCGCTGGGCTGTCGATCCTCGGAAGCGCCTATCTGATCCGCTTCATCATTCGACGTCTTCCGGTGGTCGGCTGATGGCGATCCTGCTCCTGACCGGCACGCCAGGCGCGGGCAAAAGCTACTCGGCGGTCGCGCTGACCATCGTTCCGGCGCTCAATCTGGGTCGGCCGATTCGAACCAATATCCCCTTGGTCTATGATGAAATCAGTCAAGTATGGCCAGATGCCGATATTCGCGAATTTGAGATTCACGAAACCGTTTACAACGAATTCCCCGGCGGCGCGTTGATCGTCCTGGACGAGGCCAACAGTTGCTTTCCGTCCGGTCAGCGGGCCGACCGCGCTAATCCCCATGCGTTCGAGTGGCTCAAGATGCACCGGCACCGCATCGGCATGGTGGGCGAGCGGCAGCTATCGCAGGAAGTCGTGTTGATTTCTCAAGGCTCGTCTGATCTCGCCAAGTGGGTGCGCACCAAGATTGATAAGACTTACGTCATCCGCAAGCTCGATGCGGTCGGCGCCGAAAAGCGTTTTCGCTGCGACATCTATCAAGGCTGCCAGGACACCGACCGACCGGCCGTCCGCTCGCACATCCGTGGCTATACCGGCACCTATGAGGACAAGTACACCGGCCTGTATCACTCGCACACCCAAGGTCAATCCTTCGATGGGGTCAACGTCGAAGAACTCCGGGCCGACAAGACCGCCACTATCTGGAATCGTCCGATGGTCAAGGCGGCGCTCCTGGGGCCGTTCGTGGCCATTGCGGCCTCCTGGTATGCCGTCACCCATGTGAATGATTTCCTCGGCGTTGATAAGGCCGAACCCGAACCCGTCAAGGTGTCCGCTGTGGCGGAGCCTGCGGAGCCACAAGCGGACACCCCCACGGCTCCTGTGATCGCCAAGACACCGGCGCCGGCACCGGCACAAAGCCCGGCTTCCGTGCCTGCTCCCGCCTCAATGCCGGCTCCCGTTCCTGTTCCCCCGCAGTCCACCAACGAAGGTGATTGGCGGTTGGTCGCGCATCTCGAATATCTGACCGGCCCCAATGCCGGAAAACATGCCGTCACCCTCTCCAAGGGCAGGGATCGGCGTTCACTGCGCGATGTGATCTGTGAAACCCGGTACGGGAATGAAACCTGGTGCTACGTCGATGATCGATGGGTTTCGAGTTTCACGGGCAATCGCCCGGATCTGTGGGAGGTCGTCAACCCTCCTGCCCCGGACGGCTCCATTCCGATTCGACCGATGCCCCCAGACGCGGGCATTCCTCCTGGCGTAAGCGTCGTGCGCGCGGATCTTTAGCGTCACTGTGACTTGAGGTGGGCAATGGTGTATCAATCGCGGGCGGGCTATGTGGGCGCGCTGGTCTTTCTGACGGTGGCCATCTCGCATGCGGCTCAACGCTTCACCCATGCCGAAATCTACGCGACCTTGCTTCTGGCGTTTTTCGTCATGCTCGCCTGGGATCTGCACGCGCGGATTCTGCACAACTGCCGGTATCGGCGGCCCTGGATCGGGGTTGGGCGTTGGCGCCCCTGGTCGGCCTTCGTGCGGTTCCTGGTCAATGGTGCGGCGTTCGGGTCGGTTGCACTCCTGGTGCATGTCCATCCCTATTTTTCCGCGTCCTCCTGGGATTTCACCCGGTACTTCTATGCCTCGACGCTCGCCCTCTATCTCCTGCTCGGGTATCCCGTCCAGCTCGTCACCCTGCGGTATCTCGGCCATGATCGGTATGAGTTCGGAGACTATGCGCTCCTGACCCTGGCCGGGCTGCGGGCTTTCGGGCGTTTCCTGCGCGGGCGGGGATCGCGACGGCTGCGTAGTGCGCGAGTGCGCAAGATGGCCCTGGTCTATCTGGTCGGGCTGTTCTTCCTCACCCTCATGACCAAATTTATCGACAACGAACTCGGCGCGTTCGTGTCTGCCGTCCAGAATTATCAGGCGCTGCCTGGCGATGCGTCATTCTTCCTGCATTACCGTGGCGTCTATCGGATTCTCTACCATTTGATTTTCGTGCTCGATGTCGGGATTGCCGTCATCGGGTATACCGTCGTCTCACGTTGGCTCGACAATCGCACCAGGAGCGTGGACTCCACGTTATACGGCTGGCTCGTGGCCTTGGCCTGCTATCCTCCGATGAACAGCGGCTTTACCTCCAAGTTCATCAATCACGGTGGTTCTGGATCGACTCCGCTGATTACCTCTGAGCCGGTCCTCATGTTCCTGATGGCATTGATCCTGATGTCGTTCTGCGTCTATGTCTGGGCCACACTTACACTCGGCTTCAAGTTCTCCAACATGACCAACCGGGGCATCGTCACCCACGGTCCCTATCGGTATCTGCGGCATCCCGCCTATGCCTCGAAGAATTTTGCGTGGTGGCTCGATAACACTCAGGTCTTCCTGAACGGCTGGTGGGTGTTCGGCCTGCTCGCGTGGAACTTCATCTATGTGCAGCGGGGACTGACCGAAGAACGTCATTTAGGCAAAGATCCCGAGTACCGCGCCTATTGCCGGCGCGTCACTCGGCGGTTTCTGCCGCCGCTCCCGAGGTGGCGCTCGGCTCCTGGGCGTCAGTATGCAAGCGATCATCGCTGAGGGCCGGGTTCCGGCTTCGGCTCCTATTCGTGTTCGATCGCCTTACCAATAGTGACAGAGAAAATCAATAGTAACAGATCATCCAATGGTGTCAGAGTCATCAATGGTGGCAGAACAATCTAAAGTGTCAGATTTGATTCTATCTCGATCATTGGTTCTCGGCTTTTTCATTTTCTCCGACTCCATTGGTCAGATGATAAATACAATGAAAATCAATCATTTAGAGTGCCGCTGGACAGGTAATTCTCTGGTGTCACAGTCGATCCATGGGGCCAATGCAAATCTATAGTGTCAGAGCAAACCTATAGCGCCAGAGTTATCATCGGGTCACGAGTTATCCGTGGGGTCATAGTGGAATTTATGCCTGTTATCTTCGAGCGCTATTAGTGGATTTACAGGTGACAGTTTCCGGATGGGAAGGTTGGCGGTTTGAGCATGGCTATCTGCTCGATCCGGCTGGTAACCGCTATCTGCCGGGCGATCTCCAGGCGTCTTTCTATGCGCGCCGGGCTTGGGAGGCGAGGGCGGGTTATCCGGGCGAACTGCGCTTTCTGCGCCAACGCCTGGACGATTTGATCCGTCAGGCCGAGGCGGTCACCGGTGGCTATATCCTCGAAGTCCGCCGCGAGACCTCCCAGGGCTCCCGGCTCGTTCAGTCGCTCATCCTGCCGTTTTGATTCTTTACCGTGTACGAAAAGCCCGATTTCCGAGGATTTCCGTTCCGGCGCCGGAGAAAACCATCCTGGATGGCCTCGAAATCGAGGCCGCTCCGTGTTATCGGGTTTCCTCGGGGCCTGACCTCCCTCCGCCTGGTGGCCCTCTTCGCCAGCGCGCCCAGTGGGAGGCCATACACCGCCAGGGTTTCCGACGGCGCGGTCCTCGCAGGTCATCGACGGGCGCGCCTAGGATCGATCCCGTGGGACGGGATCGACACCACGGATCCTCTCGCGATCCTCGACCCTCCGGAAGTCCAGGGAAGGACGAGCCCGGCGTTCCAGCGTCTTGGGTGGCTTCGTGGTTGGTCCGGGCGTCCCTTTTCCGGTCTTGCCTGGGGTCCGCCCGCCGACCGTCGCCAGGGCCTCGGATCGGGTTTCTTCCAGTACAGGTTCTTAGTAACACCTGTACTTTGTGCCATGGGTGGCACTTTTCGCCATTTTAGGGGGTCTGCATGATCGATTACCTGACGTTGATTTTGGACCTGAAGGACTACGAACATCTTTGGGAACGGGTCTCTCGCTATGCTCGTAACCACTGGCAGATCCAGAAGTGGAACCCGGTTACCGGTGAGGTTGAATGGTCCCAGCCGTGCCGGGAGTCGGTTCGCTCCGACACGCACCAAATCACCCTTCAGGTCTCGCCCTCCCGGGTGAAGGTCTCGGGCTCGCCGGCACGGGCCATGGGGCTTCCCAACAATGTCTTTGGTTCGGACGATCTGATCGAGTGTGGTCGGGCGCACATCGATTTTGCTCGGCGGGTGCTGTCCGATCTGGCGTTGCCTGGGCTTCCGGCCTGGAAGATTGCCCGTGTCGACAAGACCTACAATTACGCTTTCGGGTCGGCTGCCGAGGTCCGCCAGGCTCTGGCCTACCTGGGACAGTTCGACGGTGGTCGTTACAAGGCCGACACCCGTCACGGTGATACGGCCTACTGGTCTCCGGGCTCGAACCTGCGTAGCAGCAAGGCGTATCTCAAGGGTCTGCATTTGCTCTACCAGATTCGCAAGGGCCAGGCTTCCGCCGAACCCTGGCAGGTGGAGCTGGCCAATCGGCTATTGCGTTTGGAGTTACAATTAGGCAGCGCCTGGTGGAATCGTCGGCGCAAGGAGCCGGGTTTTCGGCAATGGTCAGTCGATTTGTACGCGGAATATCAGGGTTATTGGTCTGGGCTAATTGGGTCTGTGGAGGTCTGCGAAATGAGCGATTTGGAACTGTTCAAGAAAGTGGCGAAGACCGAGGGTCAGGCGTTGTCGGCTTATCGGACCTGGTGCCTAATCAAACAGATCGGCCATCGGGCGGCGATGGAATCCATGCCGCGTCGCACTTGGTACAACCACAAGAAGATTCTTAACGATGCCGGCTTGGGCTGGGGTGACATCGCGACGGGACAGATCGTCCCGTTCCGCCGTCGCGCCTTGGTCATGGAGCAACCCGTCACTTCTTGGGAAGAATTGAAGCGTTTGGCGGCGGCCTAGGGGAGGGCGTCAACATGGCGGATGCATTATTCGAATGGCTCGGTGAAGAGGATGCCCGATATCGGCAGGCCCGTTTCGTGGCTTATCTGGTGGCCAACGATCGCAATGAATATCTAGCGAAATTCAAGCAACGTCGGGACGGCTTAGTGTTGGCCTGGACGCCTTTCCCGGACTATGCACGGCTCTTTCGTGCCGAAAAGGCGGCGGCGCGGGTGTTGCGGGCGATAGATCGTCCTGATCGCTTTATTGTTCGGCTCTTGGAAACGGATGATCAGTGGATTGTTCCATCCGAACAGGGTCGGCTTGTTTCGCTAACATCATGAGGGCTTAACCATGCTCGCCGTTCAAATTCCACCGGCGCTCGAGGAGCGCCTGACCGTCGTGGCCAAGGCCGCCGGTCGTCGTCCTGATGAATGCGTCATCGAAGCGGTCTTGGACTATCTCGAGGATTTGGAGGATGTGCGCTTGGCGGAGGAGCGCTTGATCAACTTACGCGAGGGCCGTTCCTCGACCCTGACCCTGGAAGAGGTGATGCGCGACTATGGCATGGAAGGTTGAATTCGAGCGCGACGCCCAACGCGATCTGTCCAAGCTCGATCCGCCGATCGCCCGGCGGATCCTGTCATTTCTGCATCAACGTCTGGCGGTGCTCGACGATCCCCGCAGCCTTGGCGAAGCGCTCAAGGGATCGAAGCTTGGTGAGTTCTGGAAATATCGTGTCGGTGATTACCGCCTGATCAGCCGCATAGAAGATCAGGCGTTGCGTATCCTGGTGGTCCGCGTCGGCAATCGCCGCGAGATCTACCGTGAGCGCTAGAACCTGGAGCGCCCGTGAGCCGGAACCACCAGGTCATGACGAACCGCTCGATCAATTGACATAATATACATTATGCGCAATTAAGGACAACTTGTCCGTTCCGGCGGACACCTTGGCCAAACTGTCATCCACCCCGGATTGGCTCGATAGCGAGCTCCTGGCCGAGGGCTTCGCCGCCAATCCCAAGACCTTGCGCGCCTTGCAGCGCGCCTGCCGGTTCTCCGACGAACAGGCGGCGGCCGCCTGCCTGGTCTCCCTGCGGACCTATCGCCGTTGGCTCTCCAGCGGCAACCCCGATCCCACGGCGCTGCGCCTCCTGGCCGTCCTCGCCGGCTTCGTTCCCTGGTCCGGCTGGGATGGCTGGGAGGTCCATAACGGCTATCTGTTTCCACCGGGTTACTCGCGCGGCGGCATTCCGCCGGCGGAGTTCTTCGCCCTGGTGTTCTACCGGCAGCAAGTCACCGAGTACCAACGGCATAATGCCCAGTTGCGTGTTGAGCTTGAAGCAGCGCGCCACGGGCGACCGGCCCCGGCCCTGACGTCTCAGTTTCAGGCGCTGGCCGTTCAGATCCAAACCCTCGGCGGCGAGCTGGCCGCGCTCGGGGCGCGTCTGGAGCCGGCCGCTCATGGCTGATCGTGTCCGCGTCGCGTCGGATTTGGCGGGCGGCGCAGCCGTCCCGCCTGGGCTTGTCTCTTTCTCAACAAGTGACACGGCTCCGGAAATACTGGGCTTTCCGGGCAATGTCCGGCATCGGGTGGTTATCGATTCCTACCTTGGGCGCCTGCGCAGGATGCGCTCGGCGGTACTTACGGCCGCTAACCTGATTCAAGCGCGGCTCGGCTCCAGCGGTCGACGCTGGAAAGCGGCGATGCTCCATCTGACCTATCGCGACGAGGATGATTTCAGCCCCGATCAGATGTCGGTGTTGATCAAGCACATTCGGCAGTGGGTCAAGCGGCGCGATCTCCCGGCCCTGCCCTATATCTGGGTGCTTGAACGCGGCTCCAGTCGCGGGCGGCTGCATTACCACATCCTGATCTGGCTCCCCCTGGGCGTAACCCTGCCCAAGCCAGACAAGCAAGGCTGGTGGCCCTGGGGCCATACCAAATGGCAATGGGCGCGTGAGCCGGTTGGCTACCTGGCTAAGTACGCCTCGAAGGGGTCCACCAAGGATGGTGACGTTCAAGCCTCGTTCCCCAAGGGCTCCCGCAGTCATGGCAAGGGCGGCTTGACCACGGTCGAGCGTTCCAAGTGCGCTTGGTGGCGGGCGCCAAAGTGGGTCAAGGACGCTTGGCCCGACTGGCAAGACGAACCGCGACCGTTCCTCGGCGGCGGTTGGCGTTCGCGGGTTCATGGCGATTGGCTGCCCTCCCCCTGGCGGCTGGTCGGCTTCGACCTCGGCCGGCCCGTGGTGCAGTGGGTCGCCGATTCTCCCTATCCCTATGCTCTGGAGCTTCCAGCATGAACATTGCCTTCTGGGATCACACTAACCGGCGCCTAGGCATTGAGGGCCACGCCATGAAGCACGTCGGTTTCTGCATCGGCAACGAGCGCCAAGAGTTCCTAAGTCTGGTCGAGGAACCGCGTCCAGGGGTTCAGGTGTATGTCTGGGCGATCACTCCGGCCCTGGCCCTGGTCTACCCGAGTCGCGGCAAGGCCGAACGGGCGGCGCGTCGTCTGGATCGCTCTGGCCTGGTCGTGATGCCGCTCTATGACAAGGTCGATCAATGGGGCGTCGGCTGGTTCGAGGTCGAGCCATGATCAGCGTCCTGGATCGGCTGGCGATCCGCTTCGCCAAGGCACTTGGCCTTGATTCCTGCGTGGTCGTCGTCTGGGTCCGCTGGGCGCTGTCCTGGCGTCCCGAGGACCGGGCGGTGTGGCGCGAGATCCGTTCCCGGGTGAGTCGTCCAAGGATTGGTGACTACCAGTCCTGATGTCTGCGTCCGTCTTGAGACCCAGGCGTCGTGTGTGGCGAAGCTTTCAGCGGAGCCACACACGACGACCGTTACCCCAGGACCGCGCCTCCGTGATCCCTCTGGGTATCCCTCGGGATCCTGTCCCAGCTCCATCCGTAGACCCTTTTTCAAGCGGCGGCAGTGTGAGGGTGGCCAGCTCGGCGGGTCGGATCTTGACTCCGATCCTGCGTGTAGCGACGCCGCCGCCTAGGCTCGTCCTCGTGGGACGGGGACGATGGCACGGCCTCTACTCGATTCTCGGCCCTCCGGAAGTCCAGGGAAGGACGAAGCCCGGCGCTTCTGCGTCTTGGGTTGCTTCTTGGTTGGTCCGGGCGTCCCTCTTTCGGCCTCCTGGGTCTCCTCGATCTACTCCGCTTTCTCCTTGGCCTCTGGTAGCGGGATCCGCTCCGGGGCCTTCATGTAGATCGTCAGCCAGGTCTTATTCCCTTCGGTGAAGTTCTGTTCCATCCCGCAGGCTCGGCAGTAACCATCCACGACCTCAATGATGGCGGCCTTGTTGGCTTCGGGCAGCTTCAAGGCGCGCTCTAGCGTCTGCTTCAAGATCGCGTCGCGGTTCATCTTGCTGATGTCCAGCAACAGCGAGTCCGCCGAGCATTCCAGGGCGTCCATCAGCTTGTGAAGCGTCGAGAGCTTCGGGTCTCCCTCGTCTTGTTCCAGCTTCGAGATATGCCCGACCTTGATGCCGGTGCGCTCGCAAAGCTGAAGCTGATTCCAACCTTTGTCTTGCCTCATTCGCCGGATGTTTTTCCCGAGTGACATGATGACGCTTGATCTCTGATGATTTATAACCATTGAGGGCAAGTATAAGCGGTCAGAATTGCCCTTTAGATTTGTCTTGCCCTGTAAGGTCATGTAGATTTCCCCTGTAAGGTTATTGACAGGGGTTTTCGCGGGCATGGCCCAGACGGCTTATACATTATGCGCAATTCAGGAACCGTCCCAGGCGGACCTTGGCCAAACTGTCATCAACCTCGGATTGGCTCGATAGCGAGCTCCTGGCCGAGGGCTTGGACGCCAATCCCAAGACCTTGCGCGCGCGTGGGATGGGGCAAAGCGAAGTGTGCCCATCCTGTACGCTTCACCCCCGTGTCGACTCAGTAAGCAGGCGCGGCCCCCTCATATCGCAACCCCTTGTCCGCCGTCTGTTCGCGCACGGCGTTTAAAATCTTGTGGTCCAACGAGGCTTCCGCGCCACCCTTGGCTTCGACCTCGGCCTTGAGATACTCGGCGCGCTGGGCGGATAGATCCTGGATCCTGTCACGCAGCTCCTTGCGTTTCGCCGCCGTTTCGGCGATCAGATGGCGCTGGGTTTCCAGGTCCAGACCGACCAGCGGTTCGGGCAGTTCCGCGCTTGGCAGATCGGCTAGATCGACCCGGCCGCTGGAGACCTCGTCCACCAGTTCCTTGTCGCCCAGGAGACTGGCCTCGCCGCTTTCGGAGGCGACAAAACCCGCGCGTCGAGCCAACGCGGCCGGTGACGCGGCGGCCTTGGTGGCCTGCTCGGCGGCGAGCTTTTCACCCTTCCTGGCACGCTCCTCGGCCTTGCCGTGGTAGATCCGGGTCGCGTCCAGTTCGCCCGAGAGCCGGGCTAGGGTGTCGTCGAACGGAGTCGTGATGGCCACCGCTCCCCCACTCTGCTCGACCTGAAAGTATCCGCCGTCGCCGAGTTGGGCGATGCGCCGCCATTCCCGCGCTGTGTCGGGCTGGGCGCCGCACTGGATGGCGTTCACCCGGATCCCGCGCCGCTTCGTCTCCGCCATGGTTTGCGTATAGGGGATGTCGTTCGGATAGTCCATGTGCGCCGGGGCGTCACCGACCAGGAAGATGACCCGGTAGACGCTCGGATCCCGGCTCCAGCCGATGCGCTCGAGAGCCTCGTGGAGCGCCTGATTGACGCTCTCCGGACCATCGCCGCCGCCCTGGGCCTGGAACTGCATCAGTTCGCCGTGGAGACTGTCCAGATCCTTGGTGAGATCCACGACCCGGGTCACATAGTCGTCGCCGCGATCGCGATAGGCGACCAGACCCATGCGGATCTCCGGCGCGGGCTGCCCGGCGGCCATGGTCGAGGCGATCGACCAGATCTTGTCCTTCGCCGCCTGGATGAGCCCGCCCATGCTCCCGGTGGTGTCGAGCACGAACACCGCCTCGATGACCGGGTGCTGTCCCGTGTCCGGCCATGGGATCGGATCCTGGACGATGGGTTCGACGGGCCAACCGGGCTCGGCCGATCGCAAGGTTGGGTAATAGAGCACGGCGGCGCCGGTGAGTCCGAACAGGCCGAGTGCGATCATTCTGGTTTTCATCTGGTTGTTCATGGCGATGTCCTGGGTGGATGGGTGTTCAGTCGAGACTGGCGAGCCGGCGCAGCGCCCGCTCAGCGGCGCGCTCGGCCGTATCGAAGGGGTCGGTGCGCGGCGGCACGCCGCGAGCTGAGCCGATGAGCGAGGGGATCCGGGTGAACAGCGCCTGGATCAGGAACAGGGTCCAGACCATCAGGAAGAGACTGCCGGTGCGCTCCAGCGTCCACACCGCCGTCGCGAGTCCGAGCAGCAGCAACCCCAGATCCAGCAGAGCCGCGAGTGGGTCGGGCTGGTGGTAGACAACCCGCGTCAGCCAGACCAGGCCGATTTGGGTCAGGATCTGTGGCCAGACCCCGGCGAAGAGCGCGGCGACGACCAGACTGATCGCGAGCCAGACAAACACCAGCAGCACCCGCCCGGCCCGCTCCCGGCTGCGTCCGAGCAGATAGAGGCCATAACCGAGGCCCAGCCCGATGACGATCAGTTGGGCGGCATCGCCGCGCGGCAAAACCAGACTGAAAGCCAGGTGGAAGACCGAGGCGAGCAACGCGGCGATCAGCGCGATCAGCACGCCTTCCCCGAAACTGGGTCGACTCATGACGACGCCTCCCGCTGGCGCTTGGCCCGCAGCAGGGCGACCTCGACATCCGCGTCGCGGACACTCGACGGCGCGCCGGGCCAGGAGTGATCGCCGCCCTCCGGCTCGGTCTCCTGGTCCGGTTCGTGGAGGGCCGCGCGTGCCCGCAGATCCGCCAGCCGTGACTCCTGCTCGGCGAGGCGCCGGCGTCGCGCCGCGTAATCGGATTCCCGACCATTCAGCCGTTGCTTGAGCCCGGCCGCCTGACGCTCGGTCTCCAGCCGACGGCGAATCACCGGGCGCGCCAGTTCTTCCTGGCCGGCCGCAAGACAGTCGTCGAGCGCCTGGTTCGACTGGTCGAGGACGCGGATCAGCTCGGCCTCCTGCTCACACAGGCGCTCGATCTCCCGTTCCGCTCGAACCAGTCCCCGCCGCTCCTCGTCCAATGCCTGCTCCATGTCGCGCACCGCCTGGGCGAGCACCAGATCCGGTGCCTCCAGCCGATCCAGCAAGGCATGGAGATCGGCCCGCATGAGTCGCGACAGCCGTGTGATGAATGCCATGTCGATAACCTCCAGGGTGATGTGTCCGTCCGTGATCCCAGTCTAGGGAGACGGCCTGGAGGCGCGTAGGCCGGATTTGGTAAAAGACGCGGGGGATGTTTTACAAGGAATTTACAACCACCGGGGGCGGTCGGCGGTAAGCTTGAGTTCTGCGATGAGTGAGCGCGATCCTGGCGTGGTACGCGCTCTGGACTGATTGATCAGGGACCATCCAATGCCGCAAAAATCCCGCCTGCTGATCATCGAGGACGAGGAGCCGATCCGGGTCGGGCTGGAGGATCTCTTCGTCTTCCATGGCTTCGCGGTGGAGTCAGCCGCCGATGGTCCGAGTGGGCTCGCCAAGGCGCTGTCCGGTCGCTTCGATCTCATCCTGCTGGACATCATGCTCCCCGGTCTGGACGGCTTCGCCATCTGCGACCGGATCCGCGCGTTCGATCGCGTCCAGCCCATCATCATGCTCACCGCCCGCACGGCGGACGCCGACATCATCCAGGGGCTTCGGCTCGGCGCGGATGACTATATCGCCAAGCCCTTCTCGGTCACCGAGCTGGTGCTGCGGGTGCAAGCCGTGCTGCGGCGCGCCGTTCAGGCGGATCCGGACGGCGTCCGGCTCCAACTGGGCGATCTGGAGCTGGACACCCGGAACCTGCGTGGCCGGCGTGGCGCGGAGGAGATCCCCTTCACCCAGCGCGAGGTCGCGATCCTCAAATACCTGGCCGCCCACGCCGAGCGGCCGGTCTCGCGCGATGAGCTGTTGAACAAGGTCTGGGGTTACGCGCGCGATTGCGGTCTGGAGACCCGGACGGTCGACATCCACATCGCCAAGCTCAGGCGCAAAATCGAGTCCGACCCCGCCGATCCACGTCTGCTGGTGACGGTGCGCGGTCTGGGCTATCGGCTCGCGGGCCATGGCGTATGAGCCCCATACGCGGCCGACGGCCATGAGACGGGGCTCGGAGCATGAGCGCGCGCGCACCCGGCTGAGACTCGGCATCGGGCTCTTCATCCTGGCGCTGGCCGCGCCGAGCCTGTTGCTGGTCCACAAGGCTTACGATCAGATCAAGTGGGAATCCTTCAGACAACAGCAGTTGGCCGCCGAGGAGTTGGCGGGGCGGATCGATGGGGCGCTGGCGGCGCTCATCGCCGTCGAGGACAGTCGACCCATCGAGGATTACGCCTTTCTGACCGACAGGGGTGATCCCGCCCGACCCTATCCCCGTCGCTCGCCCTTGTCGGATTGGCCGGTCGATCCAGCCGTTCCCGGTCTGATCGGCTGGTTCCAGGTCGCCGCGGACGGACGCTTCGGTTCGCCCCTGGTCCCGGAGCCAGGTGTCGCGCCCGCCGATCATGGCGTCACGCCCGCCGATCTGGCGAGGCGTCAGGCGACGGCGCAACGCATCCAGCGCATCCTGGTCGGCAATCGGCTGGTCGAGCGCAATGCACGCGAGAGCGACCTGGGCGCGCCCTCCCCGTCTCCGACCCCCGGCACGCCCGAGGGCGGTCGAGCGGACGAGGCCGTGGGCTCGGAGCCGACGGACGAAGTCGCCACCGCCGCGCTCGAAAAGCCGGAGAAGATGGAGCGCAAGGAGGCGCCGAGCCGACTCTCCCAAGCCGCCTTCGAGCGGCTGGCGAGCGACCGGGCCACGCCCAAGGCCATCTCGGACAAGGCCGCGAACCTCGGGCGGGTCGATGATCTGGAACTGGATGTCAGCCTGGCCGAGCGAGCGCGCCGCAAGGAGCCGGCGTCGCCGACCCTGGGCGCGTCCGACGAATCGGAACCGATCGACGCGGCTCGACCCGCGCCATCGCCCCTGGGGCGCGACCTCCGGACACAGGCGAGACCCGCTCCCGGCGAGGCCCGACAGGCGCCCTCCTCCCAATCGGTCCGTCTGTTCGAAACCGCCGTCGAGCCGTTCGAGGTTGGGCTCCTCGATAGCGGGCATCTGCTGCTCTTTCGTACCGTCTGGCGCGGGGGCGAGCGACTCATCCAGGGCGCGCTCATCGAGCAGGCCGCCTTTCTGGAGCGTCTCGTCGGCGCGCCCCTGGCCGCGACCAGCCTGGCGCGCACCACCCATCTGATCGCGGCCTATCGCGGCGCGGTGCTCGCCACCTTTCGCGCCGAGCCGCTCGACGATTACCGAAGCCGGGCCGCGATCCTGACCAGCGGCGCGCCGCCACTGACCGGCGCCCTCCTCTACCGCGCCCGCCTGCCGGAACCCTTCGGTGGTCTGGAGTTGATCTTTACCGTGAGTCGTCTGCCCACCCCGGCGGGCGCGGTCGCGATCGGCTGGATGGCGGCGGCGCTCGCCCTGGTGCTGCTCGCGGGTGGCTGGCTCATGTACCGGCTCGGACTGAGTCAGCTCGCCCTGATCCGCCAGCAGCAGGATTTCGTCTCCGCCGTCAGTCACGAACTCAAGACCCCGCTGACCTCGATCCGGATGTACGCCGAGATGCTGCGCGCCGGCTTCGCCACCGAGGAACGCAAGACGACCTACTATCGCTACATCCACGAGGAGAGCGAGCGTCTGTCGCGACTCATCGCCAACGTGCTGCAACTGGCGCGGATCGGACGCGACAACCTGGCGCTGGAGCCCAGGCCCGTCGCCATTGGGGAATTGCTCGCGATGGTGCGCGAACGGGTCGCGAGCCAGGTCGAGCGGGCTGGATTCAGGTTGGAGATGGGGTGCGAGAGCCAGGCCGACGTCCTCGTCGATCCGGATGCCTTCGTGCAGATTCTCATCAATCTGGTCGACAATGCGATCAAGTTCGCGGCGAACGCCGAGCCGCGGCGGATACGCATCGGTTGCGAGGAACTGGCCGGCGAGCGGCTGCGGGTGAGCGTGCGCGATTTCGGTCCGGGGATCGCGCGCGAGCAGCGCCAGCAGGTCTTCCAGCTCTTCTATCGCGGGGCGGAGGCCAGGAGTCAAGCGATCGGGGGAACCGGAATCGGGCTGGCCCTGGTGCGGCGTCTGACCCTGGCCATGGGTGGACGTGTCGAGGTGATCGGGGCCGATCCGGGCGCCGAATTTCGTCTGGAACTGCCGCTGGCGAGAACCGGCATGCGCGTGCCCCCCGCCCGGATCGAGCAATAAGGAACGGTGCAAACGTGGGAGCGGCTTACAGCCGCGAAAAACCTCGCGTCGGCGCTCATCGCGGCTAAAAGCCGCTCCCACGAAATCCTATCGATTGGGGCGCTACCCATCCTTGTATCTTGATTTTCGTGGACGCTGGACGGGGTTGACTCAGCCGGACTCAAGCAAGGCCAGCGCTGCCAGGTAATCGAAATGCTCGATCCGGTTTTGGATTCTCTCGCCCTTTTCGCCCAGCGCGACCTGGAGCAGCCTGGACTCGACGCGGATCAATTCGTTGGCGGCCATGTCCCCGGCCGCCAGCAGCGATTTCAGACGCTCGATCAGTTCAGCGAGCCGCGCGGGGTCGGCCGGACCCGCCGTCCCGGTGACCGGGACGAGCCACTGACGGATGTCCGTGGACAGCCGGGTCAGCTCAAGCTCCAGATCGGCGAGAGCCGAATCGATCCGGTCGCTCGGTGCCGCCTCGCGCAGGAGCGCGTCCAGCGTCGTCGCGGCGGCGGAGACCGCGCTCGCGCCGAGCGTGCTGGCCACGCCTTTGAGACCGTGCGTCAGTTGTCGCGCCGAATCGGGCTCGCCGACGGCCATGAAGTCGCGGATCCGGACCGGATCCTCCGCGTGGTTATCCGCCAGCATGCGCAGCAGTTGCGCCAGCTTGGCGGCCTTACCGTCAAGCACCGTCAGGGCGGCCGGAAGATCGAGACCCGCGATCCGGGCCAGCCGTTCGAGCCAGACGGCATCGTCGTCGTCCGGCACTGGCGCCTTCCGGAGATCGGGCGCCGGCCGGTCCTGGGGCAGCCATTTCAAAAGGGTCGTATAGAATTGCTCGGTATCGATGGGTTTGGCGATGAAATCATTCATGCCCGCCGCCTCGCAGATCCGGCGATCCTCCGCGAAGGCGTTGGCTGTCATGGCCAGGATCGGGCGCGACCGCCAACCCGGCAGGGCTCGGATCAGCCGGGTCGCCTCCAGGCCATCGAGACGCGGCATCCGCATGTCCATGAGAATCAAATCGGGATTGCCGTCGCGGGCCAGGGTCAGGGCCTCCAGTCCATCCGCGGCGGTGTCGACCTCGAGACCGACGCGACGCAGCAGATCCACGGCTACCTCGCGATTGACCGGATTGTCCTCGGCGAGCAAGACACGGCGGCCTTGCCGCTGGGCACTCAGGGTCAACTCGGCATCCTGCTCGACCCGCGGCGCCACTCGCGGCCGGCTCCCCACGCCGCGCGCGAGCCAGGCGGTGAACCAGAAGGTACTGCCCTGTCCAGGGACGCTGTCGGCACCCGTCTCGCCACCCATCAGGCGGGCCAGACGGCGCGTGATGGCCAATCCCAATCCAGTGCCCCCGAATTTGCGCGTGGTGGAGGAATCCGCCTGCTCGAAGACGGAAAACAGCTTGGGCAGGATCTCGGGTTCGATCCCGATGCCGCTGTCACTGACCTCGAAGCGAACCAGCAGCCGCTCCTCGCGTTCTTCCTGCCGCCGGATGCTCAACCGGATGAATCCCCGCTCGGTGAACTTGAGTGCGTTGCCGACATAATTGAACAGGGCCTGACGCAAGCGGGTCGGATCGCCGCGCAACCAGTCCGGAATCGCCTCGCTTTCGATCTCCAGGCTGAGCCCCTTGGCCCTCGCCCCCTCCTGGATCATCCCATGCACCGACTCGAGCACCTCGGACAAGGCGAAGTCGGTCTCTTCCAGCCGCAGCCGGCCCGCCTCGATCTTGGACAGATCCAGGATGTCGCTGATGACGCTCAATAGGTGATGCGCCGCCGCCTCGATCTTGGCCAGACGATCGGCCTGGGCGTCATCCCGGCTCTCGCGCCGCAGCAGTTGGGTGAGGCCGACGATGGCGTTCATCGGGGTACGGATCTCGTGGCTCATGTTGGCCAGGAAGGCGCTCTTGGCCAGGCTGGCCGACTCCGCGCGTTCGCGCGCCTCGGCCAGTTCCGCCGTGCGTTGGTTGACCAGATCCTCCAGGTGATGACGGTGCAGATCGAGTTCCTCGCCGATGCGCTTGCGCTCGCTGATGTCCTCCTGCACCGAGACGAAGTGGCTGATCGACCCGTCGGGCTGTCGGATGGGCGCGATGATGGCGAAGCAGACGTAGCTTTCGCCGTTCTTGCGCCGGTTGTGGAATTCGCCCCTCCAGATCTCGCCCCGGCGACGCGCCTCGTTCAGCGCCACGTAGGTCTCCGGTGGCGTCAGTCCCGAGCGCAATAGGGCCGGACTCTGGCCGATCATGTCCTCCAGCGCATAGCCGGTCTGGTTCAGGCACGCCTGGTTGACGTATTCGATCCGGGCCTCGGCGTTGGTGATGATGATGCTGGCCGGACTCTGCTCGACGGCCAGCGAGAGCTTTCTCACTTGCTCCTCCGCGGTCTTGCTTTCGGTGATATCGCTGAAAATACAGGCGAATTGACCCTCGCGCGGCGAGTAGAAGTGATTGCGATACCAGCGCCCCGTCGTCTGAGTGAATCCCTCGATAATAGCCGGCTCGCGGGTCAGCGCGACCCGCTTGGTCACCTCGAACCAGAATGGCTCCAGTCCGGGCAAAACCTCACGCGCGCGATAACCGACGACCGTCTCGCGCGGGCGTCCGAGGATGCGTGAATGGGCCGGATTCACATCGAGAAAACGCCAGTCCACCGGCTCGCTCGACTCATCCTCGATGAGTTCGGCCAGATAGAAGCCTTCGCGCATCGACTCGAACAGCTCCCGATAGCGGGCCTCGCTGTCGCGCAGGGCGGCCAGGGTGGCGCGGACGGCGCTGATATCGCGGGCGATGCCGAGGACGCCGATGAGTTGGCCCTCGGCATCGCGCACCGGGGTCTTGATGGTCTCGACCCATAGACGGTGACCATCGTTGGCGAAACGGATCTCTTCCTCGTTGACCGAGGGTCCGCCCGCCGCGATGGCGGCCAGATCCTTCTCACGGAAGAAATCGGCCAGCTCGCGGTCGACGAAATCGTAGTCGGTCTTGCCGACGATCGCGGACTCGGGGACACCCAGAAGGTTTTCGAAACGCGCGTTGCAGGCCAGGAAGACCCCCGCCGGATCCTTGAGCCAGACGGGATCCGGCAGGGTTTGCAGCAGCGTCTTGAGCTGGCCGCGCTCGCGCTCCAGGGCCAGCTCGCCGAGCCGGCGCGCGCTGTCGTCGCGGAAGACCAGCACGATTCCCCGAGGCGGGTCGCCGTCGTCGTGACGGATCGGCGAGGCGCTGCCGCGGATCGGCGTCTGGGCGCCGGACGTCGAGAGCAACCGGATCCGGTCGTCCAACGCCACGATCTGTCGCGTATCCAGCGCCCGAGCGACCGGATTCTCGACCGGCCGGGTTTGCTCGTCGATCAGGCTTATAACCTCGTTCAGCGGCCGACCCACCGCCGCCGACGGGTTCCAGCCGGTCAGGCGTTCAGCCTCCGCGTTGATAAAGGTGACCCGCCCCTGAAGGTCGGTCGCGATCACCCCATCGCCGATGCTGGCCAGCGTCACGGTCTGCAACAGCAGGTTGGCCTCGGTGCGCCGTCGGGTCCAGTGCATGAGTTCGCTGAGGAGGCTGACCAGCAGACCATTCATGATCAGGAGGCCCCATTGCAGCAGATCATGCGTGGCCGCGATGGTCAGGCTCCCGGTCGGTGGGATGGTGCTGTAATTGATACCGAGTACCGCGCCGAGCGTCGCGGTCAGACCGGGGCCGAAGCCACCGACGATGGCGCTCAACAGGATCGGGAGCATGAGGAGGATCAGGCGTGGCTGTTCGCCGAAGGAGACGGCCATGTGGTCGCGGATCAGCAGGGTGGCGGCCGTCAGGGCGACGGCCAGCAGGTACAGTGTCCAGCGCGGCCAGCGTCCGACGGCCGCCGGACCGGACGGCATGAGCGGCGAGCGCGCGGACCGGTCGCGCGCGCCGCCGAGCAGGCGTCGCATCAAGGCGTAGAGCAGGCCCGAGGTCACGGCGACGAAGACCCAGCCCTTGAGTATGCTGGCGGCCGCCATGTCATCCGGATCGCGAACCAACCGCGCCAGGATGACATCCGAGAACAGGATCCAGAGTGTCGCGAAGAGTACGTAGGACATCACGACCCAGATCATCGCCACGCGCAGGCGCGAGTCGCCGGCATCGGGGGCGGATGAATCGAGGGATGAAGGATCATCCATGGTCTAAAGGCCCCTGGATGGGGTGGACTCGGTCGGAAACTCCAGCCGGCGCGGGGTCCGCAGCAGGGCCTCGAACTCGGCGGCCGGCAGCGGGCGGCTGAAATAATAGCCCTGCATTTCGTCGCAATCGTTGGCGCGCAGAAACTGGAGCTGCGCCTCGGTTTCCACGCCCTCGGCGAGCGCCGCCAGGTTGAGGCTGTGCGCCAGGGCGATGATCGCCACGACGATCGCGGCACTGCTGGAATCCACCACGATGTCGCGGACGAAGGACTGGTCGATCTTGAGACGATCGATATCGAAGCGGCGCAGATAACTGAGCGAGGAAAAGCCGGTGCCGAAATCGTCGATGGAGAGTGACACCGAGAGATCCTTCAACCGTCGCGTGGCCTCGATGAAGCCATCCGTATCGGTCATCACGGCGCTTTCGGTCAGTTCGAGTTCCAGGTACTGGGGCGCCAGCCCGGTCTCGCTCAGGATGGCGGTGGCTATGGCGACGATATCGCCGGCGGCGAACTGACGCGCCGACAGATTGACCGCGACCGTCAGCGGCGGCAGTCCGGCCACCTGCCAGGCGCGGTTCTGGCGACAGGCCTCGCGCAGCACCCACTCTCCCAGCGGCACGATGAGACCGGATTCCTCCGCGAGCGGAATGAAATCGCCCGGCGAGATCATGCCGCGTATCGGATGCGACCAGCGTACCAGCGCCTCGGCGCCGATGATCTGGCCGCTGCGCAGATCGAGTTGCGGCTGATAGTGGAGCACCAGCCCGCCCTGTTCGATCGCCTGACGCAGACCGTTCTCCAGGTCGAGCCGTTCGAGCGCGCGCGCATTCATGGCCGGGGTATAAAAACGGAAAGCCTGCCCCCCCGCGAGCTTGGCCCGGAACATGGCCGCGTTGGCATTGCGCAGCAGTTCCTCGCCGCTGTCGCCATCCTTGGGGAAGACGGCGATGCCGATACTGGCGGTGAGCACGAACTCACGCCCCTCGATGCGCAGCGGCGCGGTCAATTCGGCGAGGATCGGCTGGGCGTAACAATCGATCCCGTCGCGCTCGTTCGCCCCCGTCACCAGGATGAATTCGTCGCCCTCGACGCGCGCCAGAGTGTCGGTCGGAGACAGGAGTCGCGCCAGCCGTTTCGCCACGTCGAGCAGGGCCTGATCGCCGGCGGCGCGTCCGAGACTCTCGTTGACGCCCTTGAAGCGGTCGAGGTTCAGGGTCAGGATCGTCAGCGGACTTCCATCCTCGCGACTGCGCTCGATGGCCCGCGCCAGCCGGTCGGACAGCAGATTGCGGTTGGGCAGACCCGTCAGGTCGTCGAAATTCGACTTGCGTTCGAGACACGCCTGGACCTGCTCGCTCACGGCCAGGGCGGATTGCGCCTCGACCACGCGCCGCGCCACCTCGTTCTCCAGAAAGGCGTTTTGATCGCGTAACCAGTCGCGAACCTGCTTCAGTCCCAGTTGAGCCCGCACCCGCGCCAGAACCAGGGGCGCGACGATCGGCTTGGTGATGTAATCCGCGGCGCCACGCTCCAGACCCAGGATTTCCGCCTCGACGCTGTTCATGGCGGTGACGAAAATGATCGGCACATCCTGGGTGCGGACATCGGCGCGCAATCGCTCCATGACCTCGTATCCATCCATGTCCGGCATCATCACATCGAGCAGGATCAGATCCGGACGCGGCTCGGAGACGGCGTACTGAAGCGCGGTAGGCCCGGAATTGGCCGCCTTGACGCGGTAACCGGCACCACGCAGCAACTCACCGAGAACCGCCAGATTCTCCGGCACATCATCGACGATCAGAAGCGTTGCCGACATGATCGGCCTCCATTCGGTCCGCAAGGCCATCTCTGGCGTGTTTGGAATTTCGCGATGGCGCCTTGATCGATTCAAATGAAGCGCCGCGGCCATGACCCGCCATTCTTCACCACATCGAGTGCGCGTTATTTGAATCCGATCAAGAAACGGGCGCAGTGCCGGGTTCCATCCGAGGCTCAAGATGGGCATCGCTCTCGCTCTGCCAATCCTACGGGTCGACTCAGCGCTTGTACAAAACCCTCGTAGGATGGGCAAAGCGCCGCGATGCCCATCCCGTACACTCCGAGGTTCGGATGGGCACGCCTGTTAAGCCTCGGTCGTATGATGCGATAGAGCGCGAGATTTGCCCATACACGGGTCGAACCCAGGCCGGGTTGAATCGTTTCAGAACATCTCAGGACAAGGGGCGGACCAGTTTGCGGACGTCCAGCACAAGGACCACCAGAAGAAAGACGCCCATGAACCAGTTGAGCACCACGGCATAGGTCTGGCGCGCGTCGCTGTGCTTGGCGTAGCTGAAGAAGAAAGGTGACTCGGATGACGCGGCCGCTCGGCGATCGGCTCGCGTGACATGAAGCTTGAGCCTCGGGGCGTACAGGCTGGGCAGGCCCGTTACGCCTCCGTCGTATGGCCGATGCGATAGAGCACGGGTTTTGCCCATCTACGGGCGATGGCCGGTGCGCCGCACTCTTGGTCGCACTCGGCGCTATCGGGGGAACGGGAATCGGGCTGGCCCTGGTGCGGCGTCCGACCCTGGCCATGGGTGGACGTGTCGAGGTGATCGGGGCCGAGCCGGGCGCCGAATTTCGTCTGGAACGGCCTCGGGCGAGGGCCGGCATCCGCCCGACCCTCGCCCCGTCCGACCCGAACAACAGCCCCCCAACGGATCTCCCGGTAACGGCCTCCCTGCGCGTGGCTCCATCGAAAAATCCAAGGCCCTCGAACCGATCACTCGATCAGAAACCTCGCGATCTCCTTCTCGGCCCCTCTTCCTCGACCCTGACGCCAATCCGCGCGAATCCGGGTTGAAGAATGGCCCGCGTGGCCAATCCCAACAGGCAACCATAGAGGAAAACCCAACCCGATAGGGTTCCGAACCACATTTGGATCTCTGTCATGTCCCCACTCCGGTTGGTCAATGCGCTTGCCAGGATGGCCCCTCGCCTTGTTGGATCCGCCGACCCTCCGCGGACGCGGCGGCCCTCATTCCCACGACTCAAGCCTAGGTCAGCCCGCTGGGCGGCGACGCGACGCCCGTCACAATCGCGAACCGGCGTCCGGCGCGCTCAGATCGCGCTGGAGGGCAGGCGCGCCTGATATTTTTCCAGAACCCGTCTCAGATTCAGGATGCTGAACGGCTTGACCAGAAAACCGTCCACTTGGTAGTCGCGGGCGGCCCGCACGTTTTCCCTGGTGCTGCTGGCGCTGATCAGACAGACGAAGGCGTCCGGCGACCAGGACTTGATCTGTCTCAAGGCGCCGAGACCATCGAGATTCGGCATGTCGATATCCAGGAACACCAGATTTGGGGCGTCGTTGAAAAAACGGCTGATCGCCTGCTTGCCGTCCTCCGCCGGGATCACCCGCCGCACGCCCTGATCGGTCAGGATGTCCGTGAGCAGTTTCCTCGCCAGGGGTAAATCATCGGCGACCAGGGCCGTGGTCCGCTCCAGGGGCGCGGGCAGGCTGGCCGTGAGGCGCAATCCGTCGTCCTCGATGGGGGGGCGCCTCGTGACGGATTCCGTGTCGAATCCGTCTGGCGGGGCCTCCGCGATGGGAGCCCTCTGACACCATCCCTGCCATTTCAGAATCTCGAGCTTTTCTTCTTCGTAAACCTTGGCACCCTGGCTCGCCAGCAAGGCGCCGTCGCATGTGAATACCGCATGGGGTAGCGGAGCATTCGACGTGATCGCCTCCGCCTCGACTCGAATCATCCGCCATCGACTTGACATATTCTCTCCAGCTCACGGAGCCGCTCCGCGATTCCCTCGTCATGATCCTGACGTGCCCGTGTTTCGATCACCCCGGCCACGCGGGTCGCCTCGGGCAGGCCGAAGCTGCCCGCCACGCCCTTCAACTTGTGAGCGATGGTCGCCAAGTCGCCGTACTCTTGCCGCTCCAGCGCCCGACCCATCGCCTCCAACTGGCCAGGCAGCTCGGCCAAAAAGGTCGCGCGCAACTCGCGATAGCGGGCCGTATCCCCAGGGGTCAATGACTCGGACGGCGAATTGCGCGACATCGCCGCCTTCATCCAGTCGGTCTCTGCGGACATCCACTGGCACGTCTCGCGCTTCCACGCCGCCTACGAGATGCGTGACATCCAGGCGACGCCCTCCGAGACGCTGAGACGCGCGGCGGTCATCGGCCACGAAGTGGGACTGAGATACGTCTACGTCGGCAACCTGCCCGGCGATGGCGGCGAGAACACCGATTGGGCGGCAAGGTATGCGGACCGATCGTGGCGGAACTGCTCCAGAAAACTGCCGCTTCTGGCGAGCATTAGGCTGTGAAATCGATATGCCCCGTTGAACGTTTCACAATCTCTCAGGACAAGGGGCGGACCAGTTTGCGGACGTCCAGCACAAGGACCGCTAGGAGAAAGACGCCCATGAACAGGGTTCCGACCAGCAAGGGGTTCCAGCCCGTCGTGGTCTGGAGCCATTCGCTCGCCAGATAGAGTCCGATTCCCAGGCCGACGTAACCCAGAACCTTTCCGATCTGGTAGGGCACCGGATAGTAACGACGCCCCAACAGGTAGGACATCAATACCATCGACCCGTAACAGACCAGATGCGCCCAGGCCGCGCCCTTGTAGCCATGCACCGGCACCCACCAGACAAGCAGCCCTATGGTGATGAGGGCGCCGGCCAGCGAGACACCAGCCCCCAGGAGGGTGCGGTCGGTCAGCTTGTACCAGATCGAGAGGTTCACGTAGATGCCGAGCGCCAGGTTGGCAAGCAGCAGCACCGGCACCACGACCAAGCCCTCGCGATAGGCTTCGCCGACGAAATACTGGAAGACGTCCATGTAGAGCGTCACCAGCAGGAAAAGAAAGACACAGCAGATGACGAACCAGTTGAGCACCACGGCATAGGTCTGGCGCGCGTCGCTCTGTTTGGCGTAGCTGAAGAAGAACGGCTCGCCGGCGTAACGGAAGGCCTGGATGAAGAGCGACATGAGGATCGAGAGCTTGTAGCAGGCGCTATAGATACCGAGCTGGGCCATGTTGGTCTCGGCATCGAAGGGCAGCAGATACTTGAGCGCGGCGCGGTCGAGCATCTCGTTGATGATGCCGGCGAAGCCGATGACCACCATGGGCAGCGAGTAGCGGATGAGCTGCTTAAACAGGGCCGTGTCGAAACTTCCGAGACCGCCGAGCAACTGGGGCGCGAGCATCAGCAGCTTGATCAGGCTCGCGATCAGATTGGCGATGAAGACATAGCCCACGCCGATCCTCGGATCCCAGATCTGGCCGAGCCAGGATTGGGGATCGCTCTCGTGGGCGGAGCGGCAGACATAGATGAAGAAGATGGTCAGGCCGACGTTGGCGCCGATCTCGAACAACTTGATCGCGGCGAAGCGCCCCGCCCGATCCTCGGCGCGCAGACGGGCGAAGGCCAGGGCGCCGATCGAGTCGAGCGCCAGGATCGCGCCGCACCACCAGATGAATTCCGGGTGACTCGGATGACGCAGCAGCTCGGCGATCGGCTCGCGCGACATGAAGAGCGCGAGAAAGAACAGGCCATTGGCCAGCACCAGGAACCGCAGCACCGTCCCGTAGACGATCTCGGGTCGCCACTCGCCACCGGAGCGGAACCGGAAATAGCCCGTCTCCAACCCGAAGGCCAGGAGCACGGCCAGGAATCCGATATAGGCGTAGAACTCCGCCACCACGCCATACTCCGCAGGCGCGAAGCTGTAGGTCAGGAACGGCACCAGCAGATAGTTGAGAAAGCGTCCGAAGACGCTGCTGACACCGTAGATGGCGGTCTGGGAGGCGAGTCGTTTGAGTGGGTTCAAGGCGGGGCGTCCGTGATGCGTCCGGTCGAAACGAAAGGGCGCATTCTATACCGGGCGGGTCGCTAGTCACTGTATGGTGGTTGGGGCAGGTCGGCACGATGAAGCTCAGGCTTCGTGCCTTCGTCCCACTTCGTTAGGCGATTTCCGGGAAAGTCCATACCAACCTAAACGCGATGTTCGAGTTTTTTTCGGTGTCGGAAGGGTAACCAAGCGCGGCATGGCGGTTCTGGGCTACGTTGAGAGGAACGAACCACCCCAACGCGCACCAGGAGACCGTCATGCCGCTCGAAGACTTTATCATCGCCGTGTTTTGCTGGGTAGACGACCACCTCGCCCAAGTCACTGGCGAGCGACGCTTGCGGCAACGAGGTGAGGCGCCGAAATTGAGTGACAGCGAAGTCATCACGCTGGAGGTGATCGGCGAATTTTTAGGTTGGGAGCTCAGTACAGTACAAAACGAATAGCCTCGCCTAGCTAATACAGCACGAGCCTCATGTCATGCTCGACCTTGAACGGTCGTCCATCGAGCATGAATCCGAGGACACAGAGCCGTTCGGCGCCGAAGCT
>NZ_NRRG01000024.1 GCF_016583575.1 Thiocystis violacea | reverse complement strand
GCCGCCTCAATGCCCGCCCAGGACCAGGGTCTGGATTGGCAGCAGCAGGGCCTGGATGCGCAGGATCATGGCATGCACCAGGCCGACCGTGTCGATGGCATGCAGCCCGAAGCGGCGCCAGAAACCGGTCTCGGGGTCCGCGAGCGCCTCGTGGTTGTTGGTGTAGGCGTTGGCGATGCAGTGGCCGCCCTGGGGCAGGTCGTCGAGCTGGCCGGGGTAGAGCGGCTCCAGGAGGACCGTGAGGGTGCCGGGACGCGCGAACTGCTGGAGATCGACCAACTGATCGGTCGGTCGCACCTGACCGGAGGCGATGACGTTCTGCACCTCGGTCACCACCATCGGCACGATGGCCCAGGGCTTGGCGATGCAGGTGACCTCGCCGATCATGCCCACCTTCAGTACCTGCGCCTCGATCTGCCCGAAACCGGCCATCAGACCCGTGACCCGGCGCTCCGGCACCAGGATCCCGGCGGGTCGCAGCATGGGGTTGACCACATCGCCGGGGCGCAGCGAGAACTGCTGCACCAGCCCGTCGGTCCCGGCCACCACCAGGGTCTTCTTCCGCTCCACCTCGGCCTCGTGAAGCGCGGCCTCGGCGCTCGCCTTCTGGGCCGGAAGCTTGAAATCCATTTCCGACACGATCGCCTCGCGGCTCGCCAGGGCGGCGTCGAGCGCGCCCTGCTGGCTGTCGACCTGCACCCGCGCCCGATCGACGTCGCGCGCGGCGACCGAGCCGGGACTGCGTTTCTGCACCTCGGTGCGCGCCTTGAACTCGTCGACGGCCTGCTGAAGCATTCCGCGCGCCTGGACGAGGCGACCGTCCGACTCCGCCAACTGAGACTTGGCCACGACCATGGCGGCCTCGATCTCGGCGATCTGGCGACGCGCGGTCTCGACCGCCGCCTCCTGCGCGGTGCTGTCGAGCCGGAACAGCGGCTGCCCCGCCGCGACCCGCTGGTTGATGTCGACGAAGGTCTCGGCGACCCGGCCCGAGGTCTCCGGCAGGATGGTGACGGTGCGAAAGACCGAGGTCGCGGTCTTGGTCGAGGGATGGAAATAGAAGATCGTGGTGATCAGGCTCAGGGTCAGGATCACACAGAGGGTGATGCCCCAGCGCAGCTCGAACCAGACCGAGAACAGCGTGATCTCGTGACCCAGCCGCTTGCCCTGGGCGAAGCGGCGAAAGAGGTAGTCCGGCAGGATGGTGAGCATCGAACAAAGGAAGAGTTCCAGCATCGCTCACGCCTCCCGGTGCTCGGGCGCCGGAGCGGCGGCCGGCGGTGGTGTCGCGGCCTGTGCCGGTGGTGGCGCCGGAGCGGCGGGTTCGCCGTTCGTGGCGATCCGTTCAAGCGAACGGGCGATCGATAAAAGCGGCGTCGTGAAGTCGGGCAACGGGATGAGGGCGAGCAGCAGTCCGGCGATCCAGAAGGCGTGGTTGTGGGTGAAGAGCGCCAGCAGCGCCAGTACCGCGACCAGCTCGAACTGGATCTTCTGGCCGCGATGCGCCATCTGCTCCGGCAGCGCATGGAGCTTGAAGTAGAAGAGGCCGATGCCGATGACGGCCAGCAGCACGAAAAAGCCCATCACCACGAACAGCACGTCGGTCTCCCCAGGCGCCGTAACGAAGGGGGGCAGGTGGTGCGTCGCGGCCGGGTGTAGCGAGTCCGTCATGTCGAAAGTCTCTCAGGCGCGTTGATCCTGGAAAAGCCGTTGAACCACAAAGAACGTAAATTATTTCAAATACTTGTTTCGAGGATGACATTCACCCGGAGGGTGAATGTCATACGCACCTCACCCAGGTACAGCCGTCGGCCAGCCCTTTTAATTAGGCCGTCTCTTAGCGACGGATACCGGGGCGATTCACGCCGCCATTCCAGTTACCCGGCTTCGGGGCCAGCACGGCTCGCGCGGCTGGGGCGACAGGCACCGCCGGGCGCACCACGCACCCCTTCGGGACACCGACGGTCTTGCAATACACCACGGCATGAGCCGGCGCGACGGCGAACGTCAGGGGTAAGACCAGGGCGGACAAGAGAACGAAACGATTCATCGTGGCTTCCTTCAATGAGGGTTGATCAGCGCAAGGGTTGCGGTCGGACAATCCCGACGGCTGTGATTGGATACCTTCCATATCCAACATGCAATCCGCCTCGCTACTCGGAAAAGGCCAAACGAAGGCTGGTAACCAAGATGTCCGGCTCGCGGACTTGTCTTGCCGGTCGAGGCAACAGGCCGGAAATCGCCCATAGAGAGTGTCAGAGCAGCGTCTCCCGGATGGAGCCGATGGTACGAATCCAGGGACCGTTCTCGCGCACGGCATTGGGCAGGTCGGGCAGAACGCGCGTGGCCTGCGCCCGGCTCGGGAAGCTCCCGAACACGGCGATCACATAGCGGCGCGTCTGGATGTAATGGATTCCCTCCAGGCCGTGCGGCTCGATGAAGGTTCGCGCGGTCGCCAGATCTCGGGCGGCCACCAACTGAAGGGTGAAACGTTCCGGATCCTGACGCATCAGCCAGTCCAGATCCTCCTTGAGATCGGTCGTGCTCTCGGGCGCTGTCGGGGCGACCGGCGTCACCGGGTCGGCGGACACCTCGCCGTCGACCTCCGCGGGCACCTCCTGGCCAGTACCCTCATCCGGCGTGGCAGCGCTCGCCGGCGCGCCATCGGCCTCCTCCACCATCGCGTTCTCGACGGATTCGGATCCGCTCGGCACGGGGGTCTGCTCGATCGGCAATGGCGCTTCCGGGCTGGTCTCCAGCGGGATGGCGGGGGTCGGCTCCGGCAAGGCCGGAGCCAGTCGCGGAGGCGTCTCGGATTGACCGATGAACCGAAAGGCCACGGGCATGAGGGTGGCGATCAGAACCACGCCAAGCAGCACCGGGATGAACCAGGGCCGGCTCCAGTATGGAGCCTTGGGCGCGTTGGACTGGATCTCCGTCCTGGTGGCGGCCTTGGACTCGGGCTCGACACCCTGCCCCTGCTGATGCTCCCGGACGCGCTGGAGAATCCGGTCGAAATCGGCCGCTTCCGAGCGCTCCCCGTCCGCGACCAGAAAGTCCGAGAGCTGAGGATCGGCCGGCGCGTAACCGGACGGCTGATAGGTATCCGCCTCCAGGTCCAGGATGCCCTCGGGTGGCTCGTAGCCAGGCTCGTCATCGAGTGGCGGCGGTTCCGCCACGGGCGCGGCTGGCCGCGACACACCGGCGCCGGTCTTTACCGCCGGAGCGACGAGCTTGCCGGTCAGGGTCCGGTTGAATCCGCCCGTGCTCTTGCAGCGGCGCGTCAGCCAGGCATTGGCCTGAAGATTGAGCACCGCCGGAATACCCTTGCTGCTCGTTTGCAGCACGGCGATATCGCCCGACGTCAGCAAGGCGTCCGGATCATCGAGACCCGCGACCCGCAGCCGATGGCGCAGATAGGCCCCCGACTGCTCCAGGTTGAAGGGGCGGAGATTCAGACGCACGACCTGATTGTCATCGCTCGGGTCGGGCAGCGGCAGACGACCGCGGTTGAGGGTCTGATCGCCCACCAGCACGAGCCTTAGCCCCTGCCCTCCCGCCTCGAGGATCGCCGAGCGCATCCGCAGCAGTTGGAGGATGCTGTCGGAGCCGAGGAAATGGGCGTCGTCGATGGCGAGCACCAGTTTCGCTCGCGCCCTGGCGCGCTCGACCAGCAGATCGGTCACCGATTGATTGGGATTGTCGAAGCCACCGGCGCGCAGATGGGCGCGGATGGTGACGTCGACGGCATCAAAGGGTATGTTCGGCCGACCCCGGAAGGCGATCAGCTCGTAGCGCCCATTGAGCGCCCCGAGCAGACGCATCAACTGGATGCTGCGTCCCGAGCCGTCCGCGCCGGCCAGGATGACGATGGCCCCCGACGCGGCCAGCGCCCGCGCCGCCGTCTCGATCAGGCTTTCCAGCAGGGGATCGCTGTAGAGAAAGTCCTCGCTCGGGACGGCGTCGAAGGGCTCCTGCCGCAGCTTGAGCCGGACCAGGCAATCGGGATCAAGGGGCATGACTTCGGTTTTGGATTCAAGCAACTCGGTGGAAGGGGGCACGGATGCTACACCCCGCGCCGAGGGGGTTCAAGACGCTGAAGTTTTCGACCGTCCAGCCGTTAACGGGAGGTCAGTATGAAGGATCCGAGACTCAACATGCAGGATATCGCGCGCTCCGGACATGTCACCCGCTGGCATTCGGTCCGTTGCGCGCGCGGCCAGACCCTCGCCGAGCATCATTATCTGGTGGCCATGATCGCCCGCGAGCTCATGGGGCGTCTCCTTGGCGAGGCGGTCTCGGCCGAAACCCGACTGCTCGTCCTCGAGTACGCCCTGACCCACGACACGCCCGAATTGCTGATGGGCGATCTGCCCTCCCCGCTCAAACGCCGGATCGCCGAGATCGCGGGCGATCAGGATCCGCTCGCCCGCATCGAGCACGAGATCGCCCCCGACATCGTCGCACGCAAGGCGGCGCTCCAGGGCTCGGCCCTGGCCTACATCGTCAAGCTCGCCGATCTCATGGATGGCTGTCTTTTCATCCGCGAGGAAGGCATCGGGCGACACGCCTCGATCGTCGCCGAAAAGTCCGAGACAATGCTTGGGGACAAGCTCCAGGAGGCGCGAAAATGCTTTCCGGAGCTGGACTGGACCCAGGTAATGGAACTTTATTCACAGATGCGCGGAGAGACAGGCGCCGATAATCGGGTGCTGTTCGAGAACCCCGTCCAAGCCGCGCCCGATGAATGAGCACGAGAGAGCCAGTGGACCGGAGCCGATCGCGCGCCACGCGCCTCGGGAGTGGACCGGCCAATCCGATCGATCGCCCCAGCGCGGCGCGCCCCATCGGAACATGCCTTGAGGAATCCGCGCGAATGGACGCCAGACACCCTCGCGCGATCCGCGACAGAGGCTCGCTTTAACCGCAACACAACAACGATACGCGAGAATCGCCATGCGACGAATCAATGACTTCCCGATCTGGGTACGCCTGGTTGGAGCCATGTGGCTCATCCTGTTGCCGGCCTGGACCGGCCTCATCCTCTGGGCGGCGGATGAGCAGCGTCAGACGGCCATTCGTCAGGCCGAGTCCTTCACCAGCACGCTGCACGAGATGACCCTGGCCGGACTCACCACCATGATGATCACGGGCACCATCAACCAGCGCGCCGCCTTCCTGGATCAGATCATTGAACTCAAGAACGTCGAGGATCTGCGCGTCCTGCGGGGCGAGAACGTCACCAAGCAGTTCGGCCCCGGAACCGACCACGAGGCCCCGCGCGACGCCATCGAACGCAAGGTCCTGGAGTCGGGCGAGTCCTATCTGGCACTCTCCGACGACGGCCGCACCCTGCGCGCGATCGCGCCGGCCTTCGCCCGCGAGAACTATCTCGGCAAGAACTGCACCTCCTGTCACGCGCTGGCGCCCAAGGATGGCGTCCTCGGGGCGGTCAGCATGCGGATCAATCTCGACGACGTGAACGCGGATGTTCGCTGGTTCGCGATCAAGATCTTCTCCATGGCGGCCATCCTGAGCCTCCCCGTGCTGCTGTTCCTCTATTTCTTCGCGAGCCGCTTCGTCACGCGCCCATTGCGGCAGATGACCCAGGGGCTGGAAGGCATCGCCCATGGCGATGGCGATCTGACCTGTAGCCTGGCGGCCAACGGCCGTGACGAGATCGGACAGGCCTGCACCGCGTTCAATGCCATGATGGACAACTTCCGCGGTCTCATCTCGCGCATCCTTTACTCCACCACGCAACTCACCCAGGCGGCCCAGAATCTGGCCAGCGCCACCGAGCAGACCAACGCCGGCATCGCGCAGCAACGCAACGAGGTCGACCAGCTCGCCTCCGCCATGAATCAGATGAGCGCGACCGCCCAGGAAGTGGCCCGCAGCGCGCAGCACGGCGCGGATGCCACCCATGCCGCCCAGGAGGCGGCGGTCTCTGGCAAGGACGTGGTCTACGGCACCATGTCGCGGATCGAGCAGCTCGCCCAGGAGGTCGGGAAAGCCTCCGAGGTCATCCGCGAGTTGGGCAAGGACAGTCAGGAAATAGGCAAGGTTCTGGATGTGATCCGAGGCATCGCCGAGCAGACCAATCTGCTGGCGCTCAACGCCGCCATCGAGGCGGCGCGCGCGGGCGAGGCGGGACGCGGATTCGCGGTGGTGGCCGACGAGGTGCGTTCACTGGCGAACCGGACCCAGACCTCGACCCAGGAGATCCAGGCCATGATCGAGCGGCTCCAGCAGGCCAGCCGCCGCGCCGTGACCGTGATGGAAGAGAGCCAGCGGCATGCCGAGGACAGCCGTAGCCGAGCCGTCGAGGCGGAACACTCGCTCGACGCCATCGCGTTGGCCGTCACCACCCTCAACGACGTCAATACTCAGGTCGCCAGCTCGGCCGAGGAGCAGAGCGCCGTCGCCGAGGAAATGAACCGCAACGTCACCAGCATCTCGGACGCGGCGGAAGGCAACGCCCAGGCCGCGCGTCAGACCACGGAAGCCTCCGAGCAACTCGCGGCGCTCGCCGCCGAGCTTCAGGAACTGGTCGGGCACTTCAAGGTGTGACCACGAGTGAGGCGGCAACCTGGTTGCCGCCTCCCGATCCGGACTCGATAGCCCCCGGCCTTGTAGCCCTCCGCGACGCAGCAGGGTCTTGCGGATCCCTTCTCGGCTCAACCACCCGCCGCGCGCATGTAAGCCAGACGTGTCGGGGCCTGGATGACGATACCGGGAATCCGCGGCAGTCCCACCACGGCATCCACGCCACCGAGCTTGACCGCCTCCTTGGGCATGCCATAGACGATACAGGTCAGCTCGTCCTGGGCCACCGTCAAGGCGCCCGCCTCGTGCATTTCGAGCATCCCGCGCGCCCCGTCGTCACCCATCCCGGTCATGATGATGCCGACCGCGTTGGGACCGGCGGACTGGGCGGTCGAGCGGAACAGAACGTCCACCGAGGGCCGGTGACGGCTGACCAGCGGACCGTTCTTGACCTCGACCCGGTACTGGGCGCCACTGCGTCGCAGCAGCAGATGGTCCGTGCCTGGGGCGATCAGAGCCAGGCCGGGAATCACCCGGTCGCCATCGCGCGCCTCGCGCACCTCGATCTCGCTGAGCTGGTCGAGACGCGCGGCGAAGGCCGCCGTGAACTGGCCCGGCATGTGCTGGACCACGACGATACCGGGGGCGGTGCGCGGCAGCCGGGTCAGAACGTATTCGAGCGCCTGGGTGCCGCCGGTCGAGGTTCCGATGGCCACCACGCGCTCGGTCGTGGCGGCGAGTGGCTTGTGAAGCGGCTCGGCCAGCACCGCGTCGGCGGAGAGTTTCCTGGTCGGAGCCGCGAGCGCCGAGGCCCGCCCGCCCGCGGCGACCCGCTCCATGCGGGCGTGACTCGCGGCCTTGATGGCGTCGCCGAGGAGCATCCTGGATTCCTCCAGGAATTGCTTCAACCCGACCTTGGGCTTGGCGATGATATCGACCGCGCCCGCGCTCATCGCCTGCATGGTGACCTCGGCGCCCTTCTCGGTCAGGGTCGAGCAGATGATGACCGGTGTCGGCCGCTCCTTCATCAGTTGGCGCAGAAAGGTGATCCCATCCATGCGCGGCATCTCGATGTCCAGGACGATGACATCGGGCCACTGCTTCTCCATCAGCTTCCGGGCGAAGATTGGATCACGGGCCGACCCCATGACCTTGATGCCGTTGATCCCGTCGAGCTGCTCCGTGAGCACCTGACGCACGACCGCCGAATCGTCGACGATGAGCACATTGACCGTGTTCATGGGCGCTCGCCCTCGCGCGAGGTCGAGAACCATGAGGCCAGGCGCCGGTCGCGCGGCCATCGTCGTGGGTTATGCGAGATCGTCAATGATCGTACCTCCGTGACCTGGCTCGTCCCCCGCTCCCCCGGCCCCACGCTGGAGACTAGCGGCCTTGGTGGACTCTCAGAAAAAATCGGTTGGAACGCTCCGCTGCTTGGCCACCATGGCCTCCTGGAGGTACCGCCGCTCTTCCGTCAGGATCCGCTCCGCGTTGGTGCGCGGAATCCGTCGCAGATAGACCGAGAAATCGCCCCCGTAGAAATGGATCTGGCGTCCGTTGATCCCTCCGAGATCATGCGCGATCAGCGGAATCCCATCATTGTCGAGGAAGCGTCGGACGAACTGGACGTTGGCCGTGCCGATGGCCAGGCGATCGAGCGGCTTGTCGGTCCATCCCTGGAGCACATTACCGCCGCCGAACGCCTTGGCCCGCAGGCGATCGCGCGCGGCCCCCAGCTTGAGCAGATCGTTGATCAACAGTTCCATGGCCCAGAGACCATAGCGTCCGGCGTCGGAAGCCAGCACGGACTCGCGTCCCACGGGGTTGCGCATCGGCAGTAGAAAATGATTCATCCCCATCAGACGAGCCACGGGGTCGAACAGACAGACCGAAACGCAGGATCCGAGCAGCGTCGTCAGTATCATGGGCTCGCGCGTGACATAGTGCTCGCCGGGCCGCACGAGGTGTCGCTTGACCGCTTTGGATGGGGCGGACTGGCTTGGCACGGGCACGCGGGCGGCGTCCGATGGTCAACGCGGCTTGCGAAAAATCGACGGCTGGAGCAACTCCAGCGGGCTGTCGAGGCCATGCAGCGACTCGACGTGGCTGATGAACAGCAGACCGCCGGGCTGGAGCGCGCGCGCCAGATGCTCGATCACCCGCTGCTTGGTCGGGGGATCGAAATAGATGAGCACGTTGCGCAGAAAGACGATATCGAAGGTCTCCCCACGCGCCAGTGGCCCCAGGAGATTATGCGGCTCCAGACGCACACGCGCCTTGAGCCGGGGATCGATCAGCAGATTGCCCGTCTGAGCGCGCACGCCCTTGAGACAGTAACGCTCCAGCCAATCGCGCGGCAGGTGCCTGGCCCGCTCCAGCGGGTAGAGCGCCTGGCGCGCCTGTTCCAGCACGCGCGAGCTGATATCGGTTCCCAGGATCCGCCAATCGCCCTGACCCAGACCCTCGGCCAGCACCATGGCGAGCGTATAGACCTCCTCACCCGAGGAACAGGCCGCGCTCCAGACCCGCATGGCGCGTCCACGATAGTCCGGCAGCACCCGCTCGCGCAGATACTCGAAATGGGCCGGCTCACGATAGAAATAGGTCTCGTTGGTCGTCAGCAGATCGACCAGATGCTGACGCTCCTGGTCCTGATCCGACTCGAAGATCCGGTCGAGATAGGCGTCGAAACTGCGCAGTCCAAGATGGCGCAGACGCCGCTGCAAGCGCGCGCTGACCATCTGGCGCTTGTGCGGCGCCAGACTGATCCCGGCCCGTTCGTGGATGAAGCGTCGAAAGCGCTCGAAGTCGCGATCCATGAGGGGCACGACATCGGGGGCGCGTTCGGTTTCGCCGACCATCCGTGACGGCATGGCCGATGGCCTAGGGTTCGACATCCGTGCCGCTCGGGGCCGCCTCCTGGCTCAGTTTCCGCAGCGCCGCCAGTTCCTGCATGGACAGGACATGATCGACGCTCAGAATGATCACGAAGACATCATCCACCCGTCCCATCGCCTCGATGAAATCGGTGCGGATCTCGGAGCCGAACTCCGGCGGGGGCTTGATGTCCTCGAACGGGATCTCGAGGATGTTCCTGACCTCGTCGACCAGCATCCCGAGCACATGGCCATCCTGCCCCACCCGCACCTCCACCAGGACCACGCAACTGCGCTTGGTCAGGGTAATGGGTCCACGCCCTAGGCGCGCGCCCAGGTCGATCACCGGAACCACGTTGCCACGCAGATTGATGACGCCCCGAATGTAGTCGGGGGTCATGGGAACGCGCGTCACCACGGGGGTCTCGATGATCTCCTTGACCGCGTCGATCGACATGGCCAGTCGCTCCTCCGCGACCGAGAAGGTGAGGTATTGGGTCACCTCACCGTCGCTTTCCGCGTGGCTGGATGCGGTCGATCTGTTGCTCAACACCAGTTCTCCCATCTCCCACCTCCGCTCAGAAACGTTCGAAGTCCTTCCGCGAAAAATCGTCCAGATCGACCGTGGACTGGGCGAAGTCCTCGGTTGCCCGAGCGCCCTGGCGCGCGGCCGGCGCCCGCGTCTTGGTCGAGGAGCGACCGGCGCCGGTGCGGAAGAAGGACATGGTCTCCTGCAACTGGCTCGCCTGACCGCTGAGTTCCTCGGCCGTGGCCGCCAGCTCCTCCGAGGAGGAGGCGTTCTGCTGGGTGGCCTTGTCCAACTGGCTCATGGCCTCGTTGATCTGACTGATGCCGGCCGCCTGCTCGCCCGAGGCGGCGGTGATCTCCTCGACCAGATCGGCGGTCTTGACGATGTTGGGCACCATCTGCTCCAGGAGCTTGCCGGCCTCCTCGGCGATCGAGACGCTGCTGGTCGCCAGATGGTTGATCTCCTGGGCGGTCACGCCACTGTTCTCGGCGAGCTTGCGCACCTCGGCCGCGACCACCGTGAAACCCTTGCCGTGCTCGCCGGCGCGCGCCGCCTCGATCGCGGCATTGAGCGCGAGCAGGTTGGTCTTGTAGGCGATGTCCTCGATCAGACCGATCTTGCTGGCGATCTCCTTCATGGCCGCGACCGTGCGCTTGACCGCCTCGCCACCGCGTCGCGCCTCCTCCGCCGAACTCTTGGCGATGCCGTTGGTGACGCGCGCGTTCTCGGTGTTCTGCTGCACCGAGGCGTTGAGCTGCTCGATACTCGCCGTGGTCTCCTCCACGCTCGCCGCCTGCTCGGTCGCGCCCTGACTCAGCGCCTGGGCGGTGGAACTGACCTCGCTGGAGGCCGAGGAGAGATTATCGGCGCCGACTCGCACCTCGCCGACGATCTGACGCAGGCGCTCGACCATGCCGTGCATGTCCTTGTAAACGCCGCGCATGTTGGTCTGGTCGAACTCGATCGCCAGGTCGCCGACCGCGACCTTGCGGGTTACCTCGGCGATCACGCCCGGATCCTTGCCCAACTGGGCCATGACGGCGCGAATGATCAGCCAGGCGATACCGATTCCAAGCAGCAGGGCGATGAGGGACAGGACCGAGATCACCAGGATGGCCCGGTCGTTGGATGCCTGGACCTGAGGTCCGAGGACGTCCTGCTCCTGCTTATAGGACAACTTGACCTCGTCGATATCGGCGGCGAACTTGGGTCCAAGGATATCGAGCGTGCCGGTAACGATCTGATTGCGCTCCTTGATCGCCTGCACTAGGCGCTCGAAGGCGGTCTTGTACTCGGCCTTGTAGCGCATCACCTCGTCTAGCCAGGCGCGGCGCTGGGGATCCTGGATGGTGGCGGCCATCTCGCCCATCTGTTTGTCGAGCTCGGCCCATTCCTGAGCGACCCGATCGGCATTCTTCTGGTCGTTGTCGCCAATGAAGCGGCGCACGTAGAGGCGCGCCAGCAGGAGGTTGCGCATTCCCCGAGCGGACTTCAGAACGGCCTCGGCATCCCCGGACTGATTGGCGCTCTCCAGGATCCTGTTCAGACGCTGTTCGATCTCGCGGCCGGTGACGGCCAGCACCTCGTTGTCGAGCTTGTCGCTTTCGCGCGTGTAGGCGACCACCTGCTCGAAGCCCTTGGCATAGGCGTCGATATTCGTGTTCGAGGCATTGAGCTTGGCCAAACGCTCGGGGTCGCGGACCAGGGCGGTGACCTCCTTGAGGATGGCGTCGGTCGCTTGCAGATACCCCTGGAACGCCTTTTCGGCCTTCTCGCTGTGGGTCTGGATGAAATCCTTGACCTGAATCCGCCCCAACAGCATGTTGGCCTGCATCTCGCCCATGCGGTTGGCCCGAACCGCCTTCTCGCGATAGGAGGCGAAGCCGGTGGAGGCGCTCTCGATCGTGAAATAGGACAGCGTGCCCACCACGACCAGCAGGGCGAGTACAGTGCCGAAACCGAGAATCAGTTTCTTGGCCATCGTCATCGAACGAAACATTGGGCTCTCCTAAATCGATACGTCAATCGATACGTCGTTTCAGCGCCATCAGGCGTGGGCGCGACGCTTGTCCGCGATATCCCGGCCACCTTCCGCGATGGCCGCCAACTCAGCGACATCCAGGATCAGGGCGATGTCGCCCGTCCCCAGAATGGTCGCGCCCGCCACCCCGCGCAGCCGCTCGAACAGCTTGCCGAGCGGCTTGATGACCGTCTGTAGCTCGCCGAGCAGGGTGTCCACCACCAAACCGACCTTGTGGTGACCGAAGCGGACCACCACCAGGCTCTCGCGCTGACCCGCGCGATCCCGCCCGGCGCTCTCGAACAGATCGATCAGCCGGATGAAGGGCAGAACCTCGCCACGCAGATTGATGTAGCGCTCGCCATGGCGCTTCACCGCCTCCGCCTCGCTCATCTCCACGCACTCGGCCACCTGCGCGAGCGGGATCACGTACTGGTCCGGCCCGGCCCCGACCAGGAAGCCGTCGATGATGGCCAGCGTTAACGGCAGGACGATGGTGACCTTGGTGCCCACGCCGAGCTGGCTCTCCAGTTCGACCGTGCCGCGCAGCGCCTCGATATTGCGCCGCACCACGTCCATACCCACGCCGCGCCCCGAGAGGTTGGTGGCCTGCTCCTTGGTCGAGAGTCCGGGCGCGAAGATGAGCCGCAGGGTTTCCTCCTGGGTCAGCACCTCCTCGGGCTTGACCAGACCTTTCGCCTCGGCCTTGGCGCGGATGCGCGCGACATCCAGACCCGCGCCGTCGTCGGCGATCTCGATGACGATGTGACCCGAGTCGTGGTAGGCGTTGATATGAACGGTTCCACCGGCTCGCTTGCCCTGGCCCAGTCGCACCTCGGGGGTCTCGATCCCGTGGTCGATGGAATTGCGGATCAGATGGGTGAGCGGGTCCGTCATCTTCTCGACCACCGTCTTGTCGAGTTCGGTCTCGCCACCGGTGATGACCAGCTCGATCTCCTTGCCCAATTCCTGGCTGGCGTCGCGCACCACGCGGCGGAAGCGCGAGAGACTATCGCCGATCGGCACCATGCGCAGTTGCAGGGCGTTGTCGCGGATCTCGGAGACCAGATAGTCGACCCCGTCGACCACATCGCTCATGTCCTCGATGCCCGCGCGCTGGACCATGACGCGGATGGCCGCGCTGCTGGTGACCAGTTCCCCGACCAGATCGATCAGATGGCCGAGCCGCTGGGCATCCACGCGGATATGCTGGGTCTCCTCCTGACGCCGGGCACGCACGGCCTCCTGGGTCTTGACCGCCTGCTCCACCACGGCGGGCTTGATCGAGCCCTGTTCGACCAGGATCTCGCCCAGTCGCCGCTTGCCCTTGGCGGGCGCCGCGTCCGGATCCGGCTCCAGCACGCTTCCCTGCGTCCTCAGGGCGTGGGCGAGTTCGCCCGAGGTTAGGGCGCCGATGCGCACCAGCAGATCGCCGAGCCAGCCGACTTGCTCATCCGGCACCGCCGCGAGCAGATCCAGATACTTGGCCTGCGCCGTATCCGGCTCCAGGATGCGGATCTCGCAGTCCTGATCGGCGAACTCGAAGACGCCCGCGATGGTGGGCTTGTCGGCCTCGCTGCGAAAGGCGATGCCGAAACAGAGATAGCAACTCTCGGGGTCGAAGGCGTCGTCGGCCGTCGGCTCGGCATCGAGCAGGGTCGCGACATGCACCAGATCGCCCAGCGACCCCAGGTAACGCAGAAAGGAGAGCGGATCGATCCCATCGCGGAAGGAGTCGCGATGGAATTTCAAGGTGATCATCCAGAGGTCGCTGGCGACGGGCAGGAACTTGGGATCCGCCACGCCCTCGGAGCCGGCTGGGGCGTCGCTGGCGGGCGGCTGACCGAGCCGCGCCAGGAGCGCCTCCCCGGCCGCGCGCAGCTCGGGATCCAGCGGCGGCTCGTCCGAGCCGGTCTCGTCCCCAATGGCGTCGACCAGCCGGGCGGTGTGGTCGCGGCATTCGAACAGGGTGGCGATCAGCGGCCCGGTCAAGGGAATCAGCCCGGAGCGCACCTGATCCATCAGGGTCTCGACCTGGTGGGTGAAATCGACGACCGAGTTGTAGCCGAATACCCCGCCGGTGCCCTTGATGGTGTGCATGGCGCGGAAGACTTCGTTCAGGGACTCCGGATCCTCGGGATCCTCCTCCAGCGTCAGAAGGGCGTCCTCCATCGACTGGAGCAACTCGGCGACCTCGGCCATGAACGCCTGTCGGGCGCTATCCAGATTCATGCCGAGCCCCCTTCCGCCGAGTGGGCGGAATCGAGACCGAACAGGATCCGCAGATGCAGCAGACCGAGCACCTCGGCCACCGCGTCACTGTAGGCGACGAGGCGAAAACGCGCCTCGCTCGCCTGCGCGACGCGGCGGACCCAGAGCAGGAGCTGCAAACCGGCGCTGTCCATCTCGGACACCCCCGACAGATCCAGGTCGCAGGCCTGGCGCGCGGCCAGATGGGCGCGCAAGCGCGCCAGGGTCTCGGTGGCGGTGTAGATGGTCAGTTCGCCCTCGTGGACGAACCGATCATCGGCACTCGTGCTCTCTCGTTCCGGCTTCATCGCAACGGCACCCTCTCGGTTGGCTCATGGGCTCGGTCGGGTTATGGGAGCACCAGCTTGGATACGGCATCCAAGAGCATGGGCGGCTGGAACGGCTTGACCAGCCAGGCCTTGGCGCCAGCGTCCCGCGCGGCCTGTTTCTTCTCGGGCTGACTCTCGGTGGTCAGCATCATGATGGGCGTGAACTTGTAATTCGGGTGCTTTTTCACCTCTCGCACCAGGGTGATGCCGTCCATGTTGGGCATGTTCACATCGCTGACGATGAGGTGGATCTTCTGGCCCGTAAGCTTCGCGAGCGCGTCGCGCCCGTCGCAGGCCTCGAGAACATCGTATCCGGCACCCTTGAGCGCGATCGTCACCACGCTCCGGAACGACGCCGAATCGTCGATCACCATGATGGTCTTCGCCATGCCAAACTCCGTTTCGTCTAAAAAAATGTCAGCTCGGAGGCCGCCGATTCTACCCTCGCCGCCCCTCCGGTGGTGTGCAGATCACGCTCCTCGATGGTGCTGTAGGAGGCCAGCATCTGGGCCAGCAGGCCGTCGATCTCCAGGATATCCAACTCCTGCTGGGTCAGATCGTGCTTGGAGGTCGCCAGCAGCCGCTCGCTCAGGTGTTCGAGTCCCTCGCAAACGTGCGCGAGAACCTGACTGGTCCGATCCTGGAATTGAAGATCCACCAGCGAGGCCCCGACCCGCGACCGAATACTCTCGCTGAGATGACGCAGGCGCTGGGCATCCTCGTTGAGCGACTCGGTGGTTTGCCGCAGTCGACTCATGACGGCCTCCACCTTGTGCTCGGATGATTTCACCAAGGAATCCGCGCTGCTCATGGACGCCTTCACCATGCTCTGGGTCTGGGCCAGCGAGCGGGCCAGTTCCTCCACCTTGACGCTGATTCGCGCCCCGGTCGCGGCCGAGGAGCCGGCCAGCTTGCGCACCTCGTCGGCGACCACGGCGAAGCCGCGACCCTGCTCGCCCGCGCGAGCGGCCTCGATCGCGGCATTGAGCGCCAGCAGATTGATCTGCTCCGCGACCGAGCGAACGTCCTGGGCCATGCGTTGCATCTCGCCGCCGAAGCCAGCCAGGCGCTCGACCTGTTCGCTCATGGCCAGCTCGCGATGCAGGATGCTTTCGAAATCGCCGATCACCTCGGTCAGTTTCGCCTGACTTTCCTGGAATTGCCCGACGATGACGTGATCCTGGAGGTCGCCCGCCTGGGTGGCCGCGATGACCTGCTCCAGGTCCATGACCAGTTCGCTGAAGGAGCCCGCCAGATGGGTGACGCTCTGCTCGGTGAGTTGGCGGGAATGCTCGATGTGACGGACGAAGATGGGGAAGAGTTCGATGCCCAGCCGCTCGAAGGCACGCTCCCAGACGTTCAACTGACGGGATTTGTTGTCCAGATGCGACTGGAATTCGGCGCGGGTGGCGGCGATCGCGGCCTTCAGCATCCGATGCTGGTGGTACTCGATGAACAACGCGAACGACAGGAGCGCGGCGGCGAGCAACCAGGCGAGCGGCGAGGCGTGATCCATCACCAGGACGGAACCCGCCGCGAATACCCCCAATAGAATGGTTTTCCAGGGTTTCCCGACGAAGGACGAGATCGAACGCATGGCTTGGTTGGACACCAGCTTCTCCTTATTCACCAACCGAACGCGGGAAACGAGGCTCGATGCGACATCCAGGTGATGCCCCGAGCCGAAACCAAGCCCGGCGACTCGCCAATGGCGGGAGCACCCGGTCGTTTCCCGTAAAAGCGATGGCGACTACCTCGTAGTGCCACCGGCACGGATCCTAAGCCAACTCGCCCCGGCGTGAATACCGGGCTGAACCAGGATAGCGTCTTATTTTTCCACTTCGAGCGAACTCAGCAACCGCTCAAAGTTCTTCTTATAGAGCGTCTGCTGCTCCTCCGACGCATCCTTGAAGCGACTGTCCTGCTGGACCAGACCCTTCATGATATTACTCGCTTCCTTGCCAGCCTGGTCCAGGAAACCCAGCTCCGGTTTCTCGAAGCTATCGCGGAGTTCACGCATCATATGACCCAGACGGCGGCCGGATCTGGCCTGCTCAGGCTCTTCCAGACGCTGCGTCCCTTCATAGATCTTGGCCGCGCTGAACTGTTCGGACCGGCTCATGCGCAGATTCATCGACGCGAGTTGGGATCCGTCGAAGGCGACATCGGAGACCTTCTCGAACGCCTTCTGGACATCGCCGCTGAAGAAGTCGTTGGCGACCTTCCCGACATCGCGCACCAGATTCTGAATCGCGTCGATCTCATCCACGCTGAGATCGCCTTCCACGCTGAACGCATACTGGCTGCTTTCCGAGCGACTGAGATCCATGACCGCCGCTCGATTGCCCTCGCCGTCGCTGGACACCGCGAAACTGCCCTGCGCGTCCAGATTCCGGCTGAAGCTCACGCGGACTTTGTCGCCGTCGCGCGTCGTCAGGTTCAGCTCGAAATCCTCGGCCTTCTGATAACGTTGAGCGACCGCCATCCCGGTCATGGCGGTTGTTTCGGTCACGCCTTCCCCGCTCTGGCTTGGCGACAACCCGGCCAATGCCTCGAAGGTCGCCTTCTCGGTCGCCTCCACCTGCTCGGCGACGGGTCCATCCAGGAGCTTGAGGTTGGAGAGAATCTCCTTGGCCTCCTTGAACCCCTGCTCCACGCCCTTCACCGCGCTGTCATAGAGCGCCTGAACCTCCTCCTCGGACTTGCCGCTCGCGCGGGCATTCTCCAGCCCCATGGCAACGAACTGGCCGATCCGCCCGGCGACCTTATCTGGCGTGTATTCTGCCGGATCGAGCGCCTTCAAGGATGAGGACTCCATCCCAGGAATCTCGCGCGCCAAGGCGTTCAGCGCCTTCTCCTGAAGACTGGACAACGCCGTCTGGCTGGGGTTCTGGCCGACCGTGGTTCCCTGGCTCCAGCTTTGACTGGTGGATTTCAGGGTGAAACGGCTGGATACGAGCGAGAGTTGCGATTCGATGGACATGCGGGTTGCTCCGAGGGCGGTGGGCACGCCCTGGTTAACGGCGAACCGGCGGTTTCCTTGAGCCGATCGGGCGAATCCTCGCCCGAGCCGCCGAGGCCCCGCGCCAAAACCCAACGCCCGTGCCACGGGCCTGGCCCGTCTACGGCGTCTGTCGTTCGAGCGAGATCAAACGGTGGTCCTGATCGACCGTCAGACAGAAGCGACCCTTGACGCCCGCGCTGGTGACGAAGGGACGCAGATTGGCGGCCGGGATCGACAGGCTGCGCGCGTCATGGGCGCGTACCAGCACCCGCCTGGCGGAGCCCTGGTAGTAGCGAAGATACTCGCTGGCCGAGATATCCAGACTGAAATAGAAGCGCTGCATGGATGGTTGGGCGGACGAAGCAAGGCCCGACCGGGCCTTGGACAATGGTGATGGAGCCACGGGACGCGTGGCCAATGGCTCGTTCGGGAGGCTGTTCCCGGATCGCGCCTCAGTCCTTCTGGTCGAGGAATCGCACCCCCACCAGCCGCCCCTGGTCGCTCTGTGTCACGCGCACGACCAGCGCGGCGCGGCGCAGCGGTTCGATCCGGTCGCTTGGGCTGCGCACCAGGATCTCCAGTTCCTCGTCCAGCTCGATTCGCGGATCGGAGTGGAAGGCGCAGCCGGAAGCACTCAAATCGACCAGATCGGCCTTCAGCACATCCCCGGAGGTCAGTCGGGTGATGGTCACGTCCGTTTCGGCTATCAGACGTTTGAAATCGCGGCGTTCGTCATCGACTAACATTGAGTTTTACCCCCTGCGGAAGGCTGTCGCAAAGCGACATTCCAATTGATCATATCCGGAATCGGCCGGTCGTATCTTGCAGGTTCGCCGCGAGTTTCGCCAGTTCCGCGCTGGCGGCGGTTACTTGCCGCGACCCACCTGAGATCTGGTTCACACCCTGGGCCATGGATTGGATGTTGCGGTTGATCTCCTCCGCCACGGCCGATTGCTCCTCGGCGGCGCTCGCGATCTGGGTGTTCATGTCGTTGATTCGGGCAATGGCGACGGCGATCGCCCGGAGCGACTCGCCCGCCCGCCGCGCCTGGGCCACGCCATCGCGGGCCTTGATCTGGCCCTGCTCCATGACCGCGACCGCGCCGATGGAACCCGTCTGGACACGCTCGATCTTGCCCTGGATGTCCTGAATCGAGTCCTGGGTGCGGCTGGCGAGCGTGCGCACCTCGTCGGCGACCACGGCGAATCCGCGCCCCTGCTCGCCCGCTCGCGCCGCCTCGATCGCGGCGTTCAAGGCCAGCAGATTGGTCTGCGCCGCCACGGCGCGAATGACGTCGAGCACCGCGCCGATCTCGCGGCTGTCCTCCGAGAGTCGGCCGATGAAGCCACCAGCGGTTTCGACCTCGCTGGCCAGGCTCTCGATCGCCAGGATGGTCTGTTCCACCACCAGGGCGCCGGCATCGGCCTCGCGGTCCGTCTCCTGGGCGGCGCGCGCGGCGTCTGCGGCGTGGCGCGCGACCTCCTCGACCGTCGCCGTCATTTCATGGATGGCGGTCGCCACCTGATCGGTCTCGGACAATTGATGCCGGACCTGTTCGCTGGTCTCACCGCTGGTGACCGACAGCTCCTCGGCCGCCGACGCCAGATGCGCGGAGACGCCCGCGACCTCCCTCACCATTCCATGGATCCGATCGACGATGAGATCGAAGGTTCGGGCCAGATCCGCCAGCTCATTGCGACCCTCCACCCCAAGTCGCTGACTCAGATCGCCCTCGCCTTCCGCGATCTCCTTGAGCCGCCCGGTGACTTGCCGGATCGGCCGGGTGATCATCCGCGACAGCCCATAGACACCGACGACCCCGAGCACCATCACCAGCGACAGGGCCAATCCCATGCGCCGGAGCAGATCGCCCATGCCGGCCGACTGGATGGCGTCGGCGCGAACCCGCGATATCCCGAGGCCGTAGGCGCCGATCACCTGACCGGACTCATCGAGCAGGGACTCATAGGCGGTCAGATGCGGCTCGCCCAGCACATCGGATTCGCCCACATAGCGCTCACCCCGAATCAGTGGCGCATGGGCCGCGCTGGACTCCCCGAGCCGGGTGCCGAGCTGACGCTGCCCGTCCTTGTCGCGCACGCTGGTCGAGATCCGGACGAATTCACCACCGTCGCGGCTGAACAGACTGAACACCAGCCCCAGATCCTGACTGATGGCGTCGACCACCTCGAACCGACCCTCGACCGCCTCGCCCTTCGCATCCACCAGGCGGCCGTCGCGCGACAAGAAGCGACCGTGGATACGCTCGATGTAGAGCTTGGTGGCGCGCAGATCCCCATCCGCCTTCATGAGCAAGGTCTGATCGACCAGGCTCCGCGCCATGCTGGACGCGGTGAGATAGGCGATGAGAACGAGCAGCGTCCCGATCAGCAAGACACCGGGCATCGCAACGACCATGAGCCGGGTGCGGATGGTGAGATTCTTCCACATGCGAGCGTTCCTTGATCCACGAAGAAAGAGAGGGTCAGCCTAGACTGGAAATATCGGCAGGGTGCAGTGAAGGATGAGCGGAAGTTAGATGCCGTGACCGCCATCAAGCGTTGAGAATGCGGCACGGGTCAACATCAACCGTTACGGTCGCCAGGATCCTCGTCCGGATCGGCGTCCGGCAGGCGTCTGGGATCGATCTCGTCCTCGTCGAGCAGGATGCGCTGGCCGTCGCCGTCCAGGTCGTCGAACTGGCCGCTGCGCGCGGCCCAGAAGAGCACGGCGACCGCCGCGAGCCCCAGGACCAGCATGCCGGGAATCAGGCCATAGATGACGTCCATGATGCTTAGCGGGCTCCTGGGAATGACTTGAAGGAAGCGCCGATGCGGGCCGAGTTGCCGATGACGGCCAGGCTGCTCAGGGGCATGGAGATGGCGGCGATCAGGGGTGTGATGAATCCGGCCATGGCCAGCGGCACCATGATGAGATTGTAGAGAATGGAGAGGGCGATGTTCTGGCGGATGGTTCGCAGCGTGCGCCGCGATAGTTCGGCGGCCTCCAGCACCCGCTCCAGTTCGCTCGACATGAGCACGATGTCGGCGCTGGCGATGGAGATGTCGGTCCCGCTCCCCATGGCGATGCCGACAGCGGCGCGCACCAGGGCCGGGGCGTCGTTGACGCCATCGCCGACCATGGCGATGGGCTCGCCCTGGCGCTGGAGATCATCGATGACGCGATCCTTGCCCTCGGGCAACACCTCGGCGATCAGGTCGACATCGCCGATCTGACGCGCGATGCGCTCGGCGGCCTCGCGCCGGTCCCCGGTGAGCAGGGTGACGCGAATCCCCTGTCGACGCAGACGCGCGATGACCGAGGCCGCGCCCGGCCGCAACCGATCCTCCAGGCCCAGTCGCATCACCAGGCGACCATCGAGCGCGCAGCAGACCTGGCTCGTCGGATCCGGATCCTCGGATGCCGAAGCGTCCGTCTCCCCAGCCCAATCCGGGATGCCATCGAGGATCAGCCAATCGCGGCTGCCGATGACCAGACGCCGCCCCTCGACTTGTCCCTTGATCCCCATTCCTGGGACCACTTCGACGGCTTGCGCCTCGATGCCGGACGGATCGATCCCGGCGCGCGCGCAGAGGTCCAGCAGAGCGAGCGCCGCCGGATGCTCGGAAAGACGCTCCAGGGCGGCGAAGCGCCTCAGATCCGCGCGATGTTCCGGCGTCAGGTTCGCGCCATCCGTCTCGATCGGCCACCACGGACCCGAAGCGTCGCGCAGGGCCATGACCGCCGGACGCCCCTCGGTGAGGGTGCCGGTCTTGTCGAAGACCAGGTGGCGGATCGCCGAGAGCCGTTCCAGCACGGCCCCGTTCTTGATGAGGATGCCCCGCGCGGCGCCGACCCCGGAGGCGACCGCGACCGCCATGGGCGTGGCCATGCCGAAGGCGCAGGGACAGGTGATGATAAGCACGGCGGTCGCGGCGGTGAGCGCCAGTTCGATATCGACGCGGAACCAGAGGGAAAAGGTCAGGGCCGCCAGCCCCAGGGTCGCGCCCACGAACCAGGGCACGATCCGATCGGCCAGACGCTGGATGGGGGCGCGGCTGGACTGGGCCTCCTCGACCAGCCGGATGATGCGCCCGAGCGTCGTCTCGCGCAGCAAGGCGGCGGCGCGGACCTTGAGTACACCAGCCCCGTTGATGGTTCCGGCCGAGACCCGATCGCCGGTCCGCTTGGCGATCTGGCGCGACTCGCCGGTCAACATGGACTCGTCGACCCCGCTCCGTCCGTCCATCACCTCGCCGTCCACCGGGATGCGTTCACCGGGGCGCACTAGCACCCAGTCGCCAAGAATGAGCGAGCGGATCGGGACCAGCCGCTCCCCGCCATCCTCGATCCGGGTCGCCACCTTGGGCTGGAGATCGAGCAGACGCTGGGTCGCGGCCACCGCGCGCCGCCGCGAGATCGCTTCCAGATAACGCCCGACCAGGATGACGAAGAGGAAGTTGACGACCGTGTCCCAGTAGACCGCGCCGATGTCCGACCCGCCCAGGGTCACGTACAGGGAGTAGCCATAGGTGGTGGTCACGCCGATGGCGATCGGCAGGTCCATGCTCAGATGACCGGAGCGCAGCCCCGACCAGGCCCCCTTGAAGAAGGGCGCGCCCGAGTACAGCAGGGTCGGGGTGGCCAACAGCCAGCCGATCCAATGGAAAAGATCGCGGAACTCCCCCCGATCCGCGCCGCTGTAAAGCGCGATGGAGATCCACATGAGATTCATCATCGCGAATCCGGCCCAGGCAAGCCGAAACAGCAGGTCACGATTCTCGCGGCCGATGGCGCCCTCGGCGGAATCCGGATCGAAGGGGGTCGCGGCGTAACCCAGATCGGCGAGACGGCGCAGGATGCGCGAGAGTTTGAGCCGGCCGTTATCCCAGCGCACGCGCAACCGGCGGCCGGTGAGATTGACCCGCGCCTCCTCGACGCCGGGTAGGGTTTGCAGTCCCTTCTCGATCAGCCAGACACAGGCGGCGCAGTGGATGCCTTCGACCAGCAGGTTGATCTCGCGGCCTTCGCCGGCGATGTCGGTGAATTCCTCCTGCACCGCGTCGAGGTCGAAGATGGCCAGATCCCTGGGCGGCTCGGGGGGCGGCCCAAGCACCTCGCCCTCGGGCGTGCGCCGGTAGAAGCCCTCCAGACCCGCGGCATGGATGGCCTCGCAGACCGCTTGGCAGCCGGTGCAGCAGAAGCCTCGCTCACAACCCTGGATGACGGCCGTCTCGGGGGCCGAGGCCGAGACCGGCAGTCCGCAGTGAAAACAGCGGAGCGCCTCTTGGGATTCGGCGGTCGGATGGTGCCCGATCGCAAGCGTCTCGGCGCCAGGCACGGATTCAGTCGCGACCCACGCTGACCCGCTCGCCGAGGCTGAGTTCCTCCTCGCCGGAGCGCACGGCGATCAGGGTGTCCCAGACGCCGACCAGGGGAAAGGCCAGCTTGACGACATAACGCCCGCGATCCTCTCGGGTCATGGGCCGGGAGAAGTCGTGTCCGGCGTCGGAAGGACGATAGGCGTGGAAGGTGACCGAATCCGGATCGACCGGCTGACCCACGCGATCGACGAGCACGATCCGGATGGTGTCGGGGGCGTCGACCGTGAGCGGCTTGGGGATGTCCGAGCGCATGGTCCAGTTTGGAGCGCGGGCCTGGCGCGAGACGAGCGTCTGCTCGTAGTCCTGGCCACGCTCGTAATAATCGGCGTTGACCAATCCGGGACTGGTCGAGAAGGCGAGATAGACCATGAGGACGTTCACGAGGAGAACGGTCGAGAGCAGGGCGAGCCAGCCAAGCACCCAGGGGCTGCGCAAGGCGGGCGTGGGGGTTGCGTGGGTTTCGGAAGTCATTTCTGTTGATCCACATGAGGCGCCGATCCAGATAGGCGCGGACTTTAGGCTGTTTCCCGGAAATCGCCTATTTCGGGGGTCCGATGAAGACACTTTCACGCTCGGTCGCGACGGGATCGCCGGATGAGCGCTCGGCCTCCACCCGGAAGACGATGGGTTGCTGTTCGGCCGCGAGCAGCCGGCGGGGGATGCGCACGAACACCACCGCTGGGGTCACGCCGCCCGGCGCGGTCTCGATCGGCTCCTCGGCGCCGGCCAGTCGGATCTGGTCGTGACCCGAGACACGGATGGTCACGGACAGTATGTCGGGCGTCTTATTGAGAATTTTCAAGGTGTATTTGTTCTGGATCGAGCCGTCGCTTTGCAGAACGAAGAGTGGCGCCCGTTCGTGCAGCACCTTGAGTTCCATCGGGGCCAGGGACGTCAGTCCGTAGACGATTCCACCCAAGGCCAGGGCGAGAATGGCCGAATAGACCCAGACCCGCGGCCGTAACAGCAGGGTCTTGGTCGGAAGGCCCTCCAGTTCGTCCAGAGAGGCATAGCGAATCAGGCCGCGCGGACGCCCGACCTTATCCATCACCTGGTCGCAGGCGTCGAGGCAGAGGGCGCAGGTGATGCAGCCTTCCTGCTGACCGCGCCGGATGTCGATTCCGGTCGGGCAAACCGCGACGCACTGATTGCAGTCGACACAGTCCCCGTTGGCACGCTCGGCGGTTGCCTCGTCGCGCCTGACACGTCCGCGCGGCTCGCCGCGCTTCTCGTCATAGGTGGGGACGATGGTGGTCTTGTCCAGCATCACGCCCTGGATCCGCGCGTAGGGACAGAGCCAAAAGCAGGTTTGCTCGCGCAGAAACCCGGCCAGCACATAGGTTCCGGCCGCGAACAGGGCGACCGTCGCATAGGCCACGCTGTTGGCTTGACCGATGAAGAAGGTGCTCCAGAGGGTCGGGGCATCCGTGAACCAGGCGACGAAGCTGAATCCGGTGAGGAATCCAATGAGGATCCAGAGGGCATGTTTCGTCACCTTGACCCGCGCCTTGGCCAGGGTCAGGGGCGCCTGATCGAGCTTGCGACGAGCAGCCGGTGGTCCTTCGAGCCGCTCCTCGATCCAGGTGAAGACATCCGTCCAGACCGTCTGAAAGCAGAAAAAGCCGCACCAGACGCGACCGACCAGGGCCGTCATGACCGCCAGCAGGATCGCGAAGAAAAGCAGCAAGAGCGACAGCATCCAGAAATCCTGGGGCAGCACGGTCGCCGAGAAGATGTGGTACTTGCGATTCGGGATATCGAAGAGAACGGCCTGTTGCCCGTCCCAGCGCAGGTAGGGTCCGAGGAAATAGACAAGCCAGACGGAGGCCAGCAGCCATTTGATGGTGCGCCAGCGTCCGGGGAGCCGTTTGGCATGGATGGTCTGACCGCCGGTATTGAGGTGCCAGTCCTCGGACTCCGCGTAGAGGGCGTCCACGGCGGACAACGGGGCTATGTCAGGATTCGTCTTCAAGTTGACCTTCTCCACTGCGGGGTCAATGGTGTCGTCGAGATGGTTGCATCGGATGGGCAAGCAACCCCATGGATCCAAAATTATCGATCCTCAAGCGCGGGATTGAACGGCGGCGCGGGTTGCCAAGGGAGGAGAGCGAAGAGTCCATGGACGGATATCCCTGACCGGCCCGGTGACCGAGGCGGCGAGGATATCCAGGAACCTTGATGGCGAACGGAATTGGAGCCGCCCAGTCGCGGGCGTTTCGGCAGCCACGGAATAAACCGAAGGGATCGACGCAATCCCCCTGAATCAACAGGGCTTCCCGGCTCCGAAGGGCCGATCACCCTGTCGATCCTGAAAATTCCGTCGAGGTTGCCAGCGGCCGACGCCAGGCGAGGGATCGGAACCAAGAACACCCCCTGTCGGCACGCCGTCACACCGCGCTGGAGGCTAGGATCCGTCCTCGTTCGACCGCGCGTCGCGATTCATGAGTCGCACGACCTTGAATCCCAGAAAGACGATGATGCCGATGGCGATCAGAACCATCGCGATCGACATCAGGGTCACGAGATCCCAGGTGAGAAAGAAACCGGTCATGGCTTGGCTCTCCCAAACTCCATTGATTGACTGACGCGACGGTCGACCCCAGACCCGTCCGGTCTAGCGACCGCCACCGAGGGAGTGAACGTAGACCACGAGCTTCTTGATTTCCTGCTCGCTGAGCTTGCCGGCCTCCGCGAACGCCGGCATCACCGCGCCTCTCGACTCCGGAACCCCGGACTGATTCACCCCGTACAGGATGGTGTGCCTAGCGCTCTCGTAGCCGCCTGGCTCGAAACGCCAGATTCCATCCGTCAGGTTGGCGGCACCCACGGTGACGACATCGCCGTTCGGAAGCGCGACCAGTATGCCGTTCGCCTCCTGGCCGTGGCAGGCGGTGCAGCCCTTGCTCTTGAAGAGCGTCCAGCCCTCGTCGCTTCCGCCCTGACCGGCGGTCTCGCTCATCTGGACGACCCAGTTGGCGAGCGTATCCACCTCGGTCTCGGTCAGAATGGTCTGGTGGGGCGTCATAGCGCCCTGGCGACCGCCCGTGATGGACTCGGTGATCTTGGCCGTGCCGCCGCCATAGAGCCAGTCGTCATCGGCCAGGACCGGATAACCGGGATTCCCCTGACCGCCGCTGCCGTGACAGGCCGAGCAGTTGTCGCCAAACAGCACCTTGGCCGAGGCGAGCGTGTATTGAGTGAGACCAGGATCGGCCAGGATCTCGTTGGCGCTCATGCCGCGAATCCGATCCTCGAACTTGGCCCGTTTGGACTCGACCTGCTCCATGCCTTTCTCGTATTCCTTCATCTGGGTCCAGCCCAGGACGCCCTGGGTCGGCTCCTGCCCGACCGGCCAGGTCGGATACAGCAGGGAGTAGCCGATCACGAAAAGGATGGAGGCCCAGAAACCCATCATCCACCAGCGTGGCGGGGGGTTTTTCAACTCGCGCAGATTGTCGTCCCAGACATGACCGGTGTTGTTCTCACCGGGGAAGGGATTATTTTCCGCCATCGCTGTCTCCGAATCTGTCGTCGTCGTCCTCATCGAACGGGATGTGTTTCCTGGCTTCGAACCGTTCCCGATTCTTGGGACGAAAGACCTGGAAGTAGGCCACGATCATCAGCAGGAAGATGACGACGGTGAGAATGGTTCCAATCCAGTCCGTGGCCGTCATCGCCTGCCAGTCGGTCTCGAAATATTCGAGCAAACTATTCACGGTAAGCCTTGGCGTCATCGAGCGCGACCATGGTTCCGAGCACCTGCAGATAGGCCACCAGGGCGTCCATCTCGGTCTTGCCCTCGGCGAGCGCCGGGGCGGCCTCGATATCGGCGTCCGAATAGGGAGTGCCGACGACCCGCAGACCCTTCATATGGCGGCTGAGCTTCTTGCCGTTGAGATAGGACTCCTCGAGCCAGGGGTAGCCCGGCATGACCGACTCGGGCACCAGGGCGCGCGGCGCGCGCAAATGCTGACGCTGCCACTCGTCGGAGTATTTGCCGCCTACCCGCGCCAGGTCGGGTCCGGTGCGCTTGGATCCCCATTGGAAGGGATGGTCGAACATGGATTCCGAGGCCAGCGAATAATGACCGTAGCGCTCCTTCTCGTCGCGGAAGGGGCGGATCATCTGCGAATGACAGAGATAGCAGCCCTCGCGCTGATAGACATCGCGACCGGCCAGCTCGACGGCGGTATAGGGACGCACCCCATCCCCAGGCTTCCAGTTCCACTGCTCCTTGCCGGCCTGATCAATGGCGACGATGGGTTCCTTACCGGCCTTCTCCCAGACGATCTCGGGAAATTGATTGTGCTCCATGGTGTTCTTCATGAAGAAGAGAGGCACGATCTCCACCAGCCCGCCCACCGACAGCACCAGGGCGGTCACGATCAGCAACCCCCAGATGTTGATCTCCAGCCATTCCTGGAAGCTCTTGGGTTTGGTCTTTTTCTCGGACATCTTTTTTACCCCTGGCTTCAAGCGACGGCCGGAAGGGCGCGCGCCTTGGCCAGGCTGCCCTCGACGACGGATTTACGGACGGTCATGAGCACGTTGAACAGCATCACGACGGCGCCAAGCAGGAAGATCATGCCGCCGATCGCCCGCATGGCGTAGTAGGGATGCATGGCGTCGACCGATTCCACGAAGGTATAGGCCAGGGTGCCGTACTCGTCGTAGGCCCGCCACATGAGACCCTGCATGATGCCCGAGACCCACATGGCCACGATGTAGATGACGGTGCCGATGGTCGCGGTCCAGAAGTGGAAGTTGATCAGACGCTCCGAGAACATCTCGGTGTGATAGAGGCGCGTCATCAGGTGGTAGATGGAACCGATGGAGACGCCAGCAACCCAGCCCAAGGCCCCCGAATGCACATGACCGATGGTCCAGTCCGTATAGTGCGAGAGTGCGTTGACGGTCTTGAGCGCCATCACCGGCCCCTCGAAGGTCGACATGGCGTAGAAGGCCAGGGCAATGATCAGGAAGCGCAGCACATAGTCGGTGCGCAGCCGGTCCCAGGCACCCGAAAGGGTCATCATGCCGTTCACCGCGCCGCCCCAGGAAGGGATGATCATGGCGATCGAGACGGCGGCGCCGAGCGATCCGGTCCAGTCGGGCAGGGCCGTATATTGCAAATGGTGCGCGCCGAGCCAGACATAGCCAAACATCAGCGCCCAGAAATGAATGACGGACAGACGGTAGGAATAGATCGGGCGCCCGGCCTGCTTGGGAACGAAGTAGTACATGATCCCCAGGAAGCCCGCCGTCAGATAGAAGCCGACCGCGTTATGCCCCCACCACCACTGGATCATGGCGTCCTGCACCCCGGAGAAGATGGAGTAGGACTTGAAGAGCCCGACCGGGATCGCGAGGCTGTTCACCACATGCAGATAGACGATCATGATCATCATGCCGAGAAAGAACCAGTTCGACACGTAGATGTGCGAGCTCTTGCGGATCGCGATGGTCATGATGAAGTTGATGGTGAAGGAGAGCCAGACGACCGCGATCAGGATGTCGATCGGCCATTCCAGCTCGGCGTATTCCTTGGACTGGGTAAGGCCGAAGGGCAGGGTCAGCACCGCCAGGACGATGACAGCGTTCCAGCCCCAGAAGGTGAAACGGGCCATCCTGTCGCTCCACAGCCGCACGCCGCAGGTCCGCTGGACCGTGTAGAAGGCCGTGGCCATCAGTGTGCAGCCGCCGAAGGCGAAGATGACGGCGTTGGTGTGCAGGGGGCGCAAACGCCCGAAGGAAATGTAAGGGCTATCGAAATTCAGGAACGGCCAGGCCAGTTCCGATGCGATATAAACCCCGACGGACGCGCCCACCACCAGGTAGACGACGGCCATGATCGTGAACCAGCGTACAATATCGAGATTGTACTTCTGCTCCAGACTGGTTTGCATAGACCCTCCCCAAGAACATCGGGAAACAGCATGAGGTTACGAGGCACTCCAGCCTGGGACTCGATGCCTCGATCCCGGGGCGTCGCGCGGCTCATAACAATGGATCGCGCACCGAAAGTCAACACACACTGGGGCAAATGGCGATTAGAGGCGCGGCATAGGCCACGGTGACCAGACGTCCAGGGACGGAAATCGAATTCCCCTAACAAATTTACTGAATTGAACGAGGTGAAAAACGCTTACTTGAAGAAGGAATCGACGGAAAACCCTTCCTTTTCGAGGATATCTCGAAGCCGTCGAAGTGCGTCCATCTGGATCTGACGTACACGTTCACGGGTAACCCCAAGCTCCTGGGCCACACTCTCCAGGGTCGAGTTCTCGTACCCATGCAGACCGAAGCGGCGCTCGACCACCTCGCGCTGTTTCTCGTTGAGCTTCCCCAGCCAGTGCTCGAGATTGCTCTGGATATCGTCGTCCTGTATCCGGTCGCTGGGGTCGCCGGCCGCCTCGTCATGCAGCATGTCGACCAGCGGCTTGTCGGCGTCCTTGCTGTAGGGCGTATCCACGGAGGCGATCCGCTCATTGAGGCCGAGCATGCGCTTGACATCGCCGATGGGCTTGTCGAGCAGGTTGGCGATGTCCTCGGAGGTCGGCTCGTGGTCGAGGCGTTGGGCCAGCTTGCGCGAGGCCTTGAGATAGACGTTGATTTCCTTGACGACATGAATCGGGAGCCGCACGGTGCGGGTTTGATTCATGATGGCGCGCTCGATGGTCTGGCGGATCCACCAGGTCGCATAGGTGGAGAAGCGGAAGCCGCGCTCCGGATCGAATTTCTCCACCGCCCGGATCAACCCGAGATTGCCTTCCTCGATCAGGTCCAGCAGGGGCAGACCCCGATTCAGATAGCGCCGCGCGATCTTCACCACCAGACGAAGATTGCTCACGATCATGCGCTGACGAGAGGCATTGTCGCCCGCCTGCGCCAGGCGGGCGTAATAAACCTCCTCCTCGGCGCTCAGGAGTTTGGATTCACCGATTTCGTTGAGATAGAGGCGCGTGGCGTCGAAATCGCCATCGCCGGAGCTGAACCGCTCGCTGGACGCCTCGGGTGCTTCGCTCTCCGGAACCTCGCGGTCTTCCCTGTAGGGCTCCTCGGATTCGATCGAATCGCAATCCTCGCTCATCAGCACGAGCGATTCGCTATCGACTTCGGGCGAGTTCTCGTTGGCCTCGCTGTCTTTGGCGGTTGGCATCCACATCTCCCTCCGGCGCGCCTGATGGATTTAGTTTCGCTTGGGCAGATAGAGCATCGGATCGACGGCCAGGCCATCGCGGCGAACCTCGAAGTGCAGGAGATAGGCTCCATCCGCGCCCTGCCCGACTTCCGCCACCACCTGACCGCGCTTCACGCGCTCGCCTTCCGCGACCAACAGCCGGCGGTTAAAGCCATACGCGCTCAAATATTTGTCATTGTGCTTGACGATGATAAGGTTCCCGTATCCCTTGAGTCCACTGCCGCTGTAGACGACCTGGCCATCCGCCGAGGATCTGACATGCTCGCCCGCGCGGGCGCCGATACGCAGGCCCTGGCGCGTTCGGTCGCCATCCCGGAAGGTCCGGACCAGGGGTCCGGTCAGCGGCCATTCCCACTCCAGGCCCGATGATCCCCGACGACTGCCGGATCCATCGACGGGCGCCGCCCGACGGCCAGGTTTTCTCGTCGCGGTCGCGACGGGTGACTGCCGGGCAGGTTTGCGAGCCACCCTCGGCTTGTCCCCGAGCGCCGCCGGCGGAGTCAGCCGGCGCGCGGTACGGACCGGCGGCGAGCCATCCGGCGGCGCGATTCGCAGCAGGGTATCGGCGTAGATCCGGTAGGGCGGTTTCAGCCGATTCCAGTGCGCGAGTTGGCTCAAACCGATCCCAAGTCGTTCCGCGACCTGGCCGAGACTGTCGCCGCCGCGTACCAGGTAATAGCCGTCGGGGACTGGCCCCGACCAACTCCAGCCGAGGACAGGGGCCGGCGGCTGAGTCGAGCAACCGCCGATCAGGGTCGCCATCAACATCGTCAGAGCGAACAGTCGCAGCGCGATCCGGCCCCTGGCGGCGGCGCCCGGCATACATGGGGTTCCCAGGGGTCGGAACAAGATCATGGCGCCATGGGGCCGGGGAGCATCAAGGTACGCGCCGTTCGAACCGCGCCCCCTCGCTTCGCGGAAATCATCGCCGGATCAGGAAACCCCCGTCAGCAGCGGCACGAAACTCACCGACTCCAGAACCTCTTGCTCGAAGCCATGCTCGAGTCGGACCACCCGCACCAGTTGGTGCCGGGCACCCTCGCCGACGGGCAACACCATCACCCCTCCCGTCGCGAGTTGCTCGGCCAGCAGTCGCGGTACGCCACGTGGCGCCGCGGTCACGATGATGCCCTGATAAGGCGCGTATTCATGCCAGCCCAAGGCACCGTCGCCATGTCGAAAACGGATATTGCGCTTCTTGATCAAGCTCAGCCGGCGCTGGGCGCGCTCGAACAGCTCGCGCACGCGCTCCACGCTGTAGACACGGCGGACCAGGGAGGCCAGGACGGCGGTCTGGAAACCCGAGCCGGTGCCGATCTCCAGTACCGTGTCCGGTCGCGCATACTCGAGCAGGGCCTGGGTCATGCGGGCCACCGTGTAGGGCTGGGAAATGGTCTGCCCATGGCCGATCGGGAGCGCCGAATCCTCGTAGGCCCGGCTCGCCAGGGCTTCATCGACGAACAGATGGCGCGGCAATTCACGCATCACCCGCAGCACGTCGGGCGAGTCGATACCGGCCTCCATCAGACGCTGAACCAGACGCTCGCGCGTGCGCCTGGAGGTCATCCCGATCCCTGGGTCGAGCCCGTCCATCGTCAATGGCATGTAGCTAGCCAGCACCCAAGCGAATCCAGCGCGGTATGTCGGGTCAGATCGACCTGAAGCGGCGTGATGGAAACGAAGCCCTCGCGGATCGCGTCGAAATCCGTACCCGGTCCGGCATCCTGCTCCGGCCCCGCCGGTCCGACCCAGTAAATGGGGTGACCTCGGGGATCCAGGGACTGGATCACCGGCTCCGCCTTATGCCGGTGACCCAGGCGCGTCGCCTTGAAACCCCTGAGATCCTCGTAGGGCCGGTCGGGTACATTCACGTTCAGGATGATGCTGGGCTCCAGCGAATCCTCGCGCAGTTTGGCGACCAACTGGACGGCCACGCGAGCCGCCGCGTCCAGATGCCGCGGCTCGTGCGCGGCGATGGACACCGCGATCGAGGGCAGACCCAGGAAGCGCCCCTCGGTCGCCGCGGCGACGGTTCCCGAATAGAGCACGTCATCGCCGAGGTTGGGTCCGTGATTGATGCCGGCGACCACGATGTCCGGGTCGATCAGGGACAGACCCGTGAGGGCGAGGTGCACGCAATCGGTCGGCGTTCCATCGACCCGAATGAACCCGTTGGCCATGCGCTTGGCTCGCAGCGGCACGTCCAGTGTCAGTGAATTGCTGGCGCCGCTGCGATCGCGCTCGGGGGCGACGACCACCACTTCGCCCAAGCGTCCGAGGGCCTCGGCGAGCGCGATCAAGCCCGGGGATTGATAGCCATCGTCGTTGCTGACCAGGATTTTCATCACTTCCTCGCTGTCTGACGGCCATCGCGACCGAGGCTCCGGGCCGGGCGAACCGCCCGATTCGGAAACCCTTCGGGTCGGCGCCTGCTCGCGGACTTCGCTCGCTCCAGGACACCAAGACCTGGGATCATACCCCACGGGGGCGGGGTCCGGCATCCCGGCGTCCGCGCCCCTTGATGACTGTTATACTCGCGCCAGGATCGCGCCCCCAACCGCCTCAGGTCGCACATGAAGAAACAACTCCAAGAAGCCGATCTTGAATTGTTTCGCGAGCAGGTCCAGGATGCCGAGCCGCTGCCATTCGAGGGTTCCGAGCCCTTCCGTTCCAGACCTCCGCCCTTTCCGCGCCCCAGACCCATCGAGCCCCCGGAAACCGGCGGATCGGTCACCCTGTCGGAGTCCGAGGTCGAGACTCAGGACTTCCTCCTGTTCTCCCGACCAGGCGTCCAGCGGCGCGTGATCGCGGATCTTCAGCGCGGAGCCTTTCCGATCGGACTGGAGGTCGATCTGCACGGACTCCATGCCGAGCACGCCCGCCAGATCCTCGCCGAGTTCCTCGCGGAATGCGCCCATCGCCATGTGCGCTGCGCGCGCATCATTCACGGCAAGGGGTTTGGGTCCGAGGGGAGACCGCCGGTCCTCAAACAGAAGGTCAACTACTGGCTGCGTCTCTATGACCAGGTGCTCGCCTTCTGCTCGGCGACCCGCCGCGACGGCGGCACGGGCGCGGTCTATGTGCTGCTGCGCAATCCGAACAAGGCCGCCAGGTCGGGAGCGCGCTCATGAAGGCTAGGCGCCGGCGCCTGGCGCTCGCGGCCTGGGTTGGACTCGCCGGCCTGGGCGACCAGGCCGCGAGCGCACCGATCCTGGGGCTCGCCTATCAACCCTATGTGGGCCAGTGGAGCCAATCGCCGGACAACCCCCATGCCCCCGGTCGGTTCCATGTCCCAGCCTTCAACACTTACGTCGGTGGGATCGACCTGGAGCATCCCGCGCGCTCGCTCCTGGTGGCCCGTCAGACGATCCGCCTGGGATTCGATCGCGGAGGCCGGCTGGAGACAGTCGAGGCCAGCGGAGCCCTGTCGTTTCAACCCGACGCCCTGCGCGACGCCGGCCCCGAGCCATGGAGCCACGCCCATTTCAGATTTTTCGAGGGGCGGACGGCCCTGCCGGCGAGCCTCATCCATCACGCGGCCTCGGTCTACCGTCAGCTCGACCATCTCAGGGAAGCGGCCGGCGGCGCGCCACTGACCTTGACGACCTATGGAACAGGCTTCCAGGCCGGCTACTGGCGGAGCGTCGACGGACACCCATACGCGACCCTGCCGGTGTGGACGGATGCTCAGGTTGTATATGCACATGGCGATGGATCGACGCCCACCCGGACCCAGGCGATCGAGGAGGTCTATTTCTATTTTCCGCCCACGGCGGCCTACGTCAGACCGGCCCCGGATCAGATCCAGGTCGAAACGACCGGCCGGCCCGGCCGCGATCTGAAACTGGTCGCGGTCCATCAAACCCTGTTCGAGCCGGCGCGCAAGACCGATCCCGAGGCCCGCCTCAACCCCGGATTCTTCGCCGGGGACGCCAACGCCCAGATCGCCCTCGCCGCCGCAGAGATCAATGCCCACGCCGGCCAGCCGCTCCTGACAATCAAGCTGGGCGTGGATAATCTGGTCGTGGACGGCACGCTGATCAACGACCGGATGCGCTTCTCCATCCTCTCCGCCCTGGCCCAGGCGCAAGTCGCCAACGGCCGCTTTCCAGGCACGGTCACCCATCTCGTCCTCTCGAACGAATACGCCCAGCCGCCGACCACGCCGGATGCCGCAAACACCTCGACCGAACAGATCACCGCGATGATCCGCTACGCCAAGGCCCGGATGCGTCCGGATGGCGAGTTCGCCGGTCTGAATCTGCTTGTCGGCGCGCGCGGGCACCGCTTCCGCGCGGTCGACGCGACCTCGACCGACCCAGGGATCCGTCGGTTCAGCCAGGACGTGGCCGCCCTGGTGGCGGAGGCGGATTTCCTGATGGAGAATATCTACCCCAGTCCGGAGGCCGTCGAATCCGCGCGTCAACGCGGTGACTGGAATGTCTTCCTCAAGCCGGAAACCGGTGAGCTGGACATCCAGTGGCGCCGCTTTCGGCAAGTGATCGGCGGCCTCGCCGGAAACAAAAGGATCGAGCTGATGATTGGCGAGATCGGCCACCCGACCAACGGTATCGCCTTCAATCTACCCGGCTATGTCGAGGGCGATGCCCAGCCGAGTCCCAATTCCGCGTTCGCCGAGGTCGCCGACGCCCTGGAAGCGAATGGCCCCGGCATCGCCCAGGGGGGGATCGATGTCTTTCAGCGTTACTTCAACGAACGCCTGGCAAGCGCCTTCGTCCGTGACGCCGTCGCCTGGTCGGTTCGCACGGGCGTTCAGATCCACCTCTTCGAAGCCTTCGACGAGCCATGGAAATTCAGACCCGACATCCCGCCGGGCCAGACGCCGGGGCGATCCAGGCTCCATCGATCCGGACCCTATGGGGCGGAGGGCTTCTACGGCCTCTTCGGCTACACGGGCGTATCCAATTTCCGGCACGACCAGGGATCGCCGGATCGCCTGCGTCCCGGCTCGAAACTGACGAATCCATTGCCGCCCGGATGGAACTGGGCGGGACCGTTCGACGGACGCTTCCACGCCAAGTCATCCAGACTCGATTTCGCCGGACTGGCGCGCTCCTTCGAACCCCTCACCCCGCCGTGATACCATCCGCGACCATGCTGACCTACCCCGACATCGACCCCGTCGCCCTCGCCCTCGGACCACTCAAGGTCCATTGGTATGGACTCATGTATCTGATCGGCTTCGCCCTCGCCTGGGTGCTGGGCCGTTGGCGCGCGCGTCGGCCCGGTTCCGACTGGACCGGCGAAATGGTCGACGACCTCGTCTTCTATTGCGTCATCGGCACCATCGCGGGCGGGCGCCTTGGCTACATGCTGTTCTACGGCTTCGACCAGATCCTTGACAATCCCTTGAATCTACTCAAGGTCTGGGAAGGTGGGATGTCGTTCCACGGCGGATTGATCGGCGTCCTGGTGGCCATCCTGCTGTTCGCCCGCCGGTACGGCCGGCGTTTCTTCCAGGTCGCCGACTTTCTGGCTCCGCTGGTACCGACCGGGCTGCTCGCCGGGCGTATCGGCAACTTCATCAACGGCGAACTCTGGGGACATCGCACCCAGATGCCCTGGGGCATTCAGCTCCCATGCGACCGCTTTCCGCGCCAGTGTCTCGACCAGCCCGCCGAATCACTCTGGAGCCCGCCGGTCCACGCCTCGCAGCTCTACGAGGCCGCGCTCGAGGGGCTGGCGCTCTTCCTCATCCTCTGGTTCTTCTCGCGCAAGCCACGCCCCATGATGGCCGTGTCGGGGCTTTTCCTGTTCGGTTACGGAATCTTCCGGTTCCTGGTCGAACTGGTGCGCGAGCCGGACGCGCATCTCGGCTATCTCGCCTTCGACTGGCTCACCATGGGGCAACTGCTGTCGCTGCCCATGATTCTGGCCGGTCTGCTGCTGCTCGTTCTCGCCTACCGATCCAGCACGACGAGCGAGCGCGCGACGGCTCGCTAGGAATCACTGGCGCGGCCGCTCGACAGGTCTTCCGTCGGCAGACATCAGGGAACACGAATCGTCTGACGGCGGCTCGAATTTCAGGCATAAAAAAACCGGCTTAACGCATTCCATGGTTGGTTCGACCCAATCCTAACCAAAGTTAAAATCCTCCGTTTTGTGCAAAACACGGTTGATTTATGCGATTGGTCTGTTAGCCTGCTTTGTGCAAAATATGGTTGGAGACCAACATGGCGGAACAGGCAGGCTCGGGCGCATCGCTGGCGGATTTCATCTGGAGAAACGCCGAAGACCTTTGGGGTGATTTCAAGCACACCGACTTTGGCAAGATTATTTTGCCGTTCACGCTGCTGCGCCGTCTCGAGTGCGTTCTGGAACCGACCCGCAGGCAAGTCCGCGACTCACATGCGGCGTTCAAGGAATCAGGAATCGACGTTGATCTGATCCTGCGCCAATGCACTCGCTATCCTTTCTACAACACGTCTGAGTACGCACTGGACAATCTGGGTAGCACGAAGACCCGCCAGAACCTTCAGGATTACATCGCCCACTTCTCCGATAACGCACGGGTTATCTTCGAGCAGTTTGATTTCTCGAATACCCTCATCCGGCTCGACAAGGCGGGAGTGCTGTTCAAGATTTGCAAGAACTTCGCCGGCATCGATCTTCATCCCGAGGTCGTGTCGGATCGGGTCATGAGCAACCTGTACGAACACCTCATTCGTCGCTTTGGCGCCGAGGTGAACGAAGGGGCGGAAGACTTCATGACACCGCGTGACGTGGTGCACTTGGCCACGGCACTGCTGCTTGATCCCGATGACGCCCTATTTGAATCCAATCCGGGCCTCATTCGGACGCTGTACGACCCGACCTGTGGCACGGGCGGCTTCTTGACGGACGCCATGAACCACGTCGCCGACTATGGAAATCGCTTCAAGGTGCCGCCTGTTCTCGTTCCTCATGGACAGGAGCTTGAACCTGAAACCCACGCGGTCTGCCTCACCGGCATGCTGCTGCGCACACTGGAATCCGATCCTGGGCGCGATCTGTCCAAGAACATCCGACTCGGCAGCACGCTCTCCAACGATCAGTTCGCGAACGATCGCTTCCACTACGGCCTATCCAATCCACCCTTCGGCAAGAAATGGGAGAAGGATCAGGAGGCGGTCAATGCCGAGCACAAGGACAAGAAATACGACGGTCGTTTTGGCCCCGGCCTGCCACGCATCAACGATGGCTCCATGCTGTTCTTGCTGCACCTGACGAGCAAACTGGAGTTGCCTGAAAACGGTGGTGGCCGTGCGGCGATCGTGTTGTCGGGGTCGCCCTTGTTCAATGGCGGAGCATCGTCAGGGGAATCCGAGATTCGCCGTTGGCTGCTCGAAAACGATCTGGTCGATGCCATCGTCGCGCTCCCCACGGAAATATTCTTCCGGACAGGCATTGGCACCTATCTGTGGATTCTCTCGAACAAGAAGCCCGATCACCGCAAAAGACGGGTACAGCTCATCAACGCGACCGGCTTTTGGACGTCAATCAAGAACGAGGGTAACAAGCGCCGGATCATCAGCGATGACCAACGCCATCGGATTGTCGACCTCTACGCCGCGGCCGAGAACGGCGAACACAGCCGGATGCTCGATGACCGTACCTTCGGCTATCGCCGGATCAAGGTGCTGCGTCCGCTTCGGATGTCCCTGCACATTGACGAAGCGGGCCTGGACAGGCTCAAAGCAGACAAGGCATGGCACAAGCTGTCGCCAGAGCATCAAGCCCTCTGGGAATCTGCGCTGCTCGATCACCTTGGCGCGACGCATCCCGTTGGCTGGGCCGAAGCCTTGACGGCTGACGTGGTGCAAACGGCGCTGGCGGCGGGCAAGGCGACCAAGACAGGCAAGCCATTCATCAAGGCACTGACCAATGCCTTTGGCCTGCGTGACCCGGATGGCGAGCCGGTACGGGATGCCGCTGGGCAACTCGTCCCTGATGCCGAACTGACGGACTACGAAAACATTCCACTCACGGAGAGCATCCAGAACTATGTTGCTCGCGAGGTGCTGCCGCACCTGCCCGATGCCTACATCGATGAGACGTTTCGCGACGAGAAGGATAAGCAAGTTGGCAAGGTGGGCTACGAAATCAACTTCAACCGCTTCTTCTATCGATATGTACCGCCGCGCAAGCTGGCCGACATTGATGCCGATCTGAAGCAGGTTGAGGCCGAGATCGCTGAACTGTTGGGAGAGGTAACAACATGAATCAAGAGTTCCTGAAGCCTCGACTGGTGGGTCGCCGTTTCGACGAGCACACACTTCCTCTTGAGATTCTGACGGACTTCGCGGCCTTGGAAGCGATGCTTCTGGAGGTGGCCAAACGTGAGTTTCGGCAGGCGAATCCGAATCGCACCCGCATCCCAAAGGGTTTCACCAAGGGGTTCGAGTTGCATCTCGTCACGGTGGAAGAAGGAAGTGCCATCCCCATCATCGCCCTTATTTTTCCGACGCTGCTTCCCCCGTCGGATACCGATTACTTCGAACGGGCCAGAGACAAGATCATCGAGGCGATCGCCAGTGTGGAGCACGGACAACCGCCGACCCTGGCGCCGGATCTGCTGCGCTACTTCGACCGTTTTGGACGCGGTCTGCGCGACGGTGAAGCCATGGAATTCACGCGCTCCGGCGGGCAAACGACCGCGCTGACGCCAGCGATTCGTGAGCGGTTACTCCGCGCTTCCCAGGCCGAGGAGTGGACCGAGGAGGCCACTATCAAGGGGCGCATTCCCGAGGTCGATCAAGCGGATCTGAGTTTCGAGCTTGAGCTGCGAAACGGGCTCAAGCTGAAAGCGCCGCTGGATGAGCAGCACCGCGAGACCGTCCTGCAAGCCAGCGTGGCCTACCGCGACGGACAGCTCGTCGCTGTACAGGGGGTCATCAAACGCGATCGCGCCGAGCGCCCCAAATCGTTCGAGTCTATTGAGCACATCAGCCCACTGGATGCATTGGATGTCGAAACCCGTTTGGAGGAATTGGCGGCGCTGCCTGACGGCTGGCTCGATGGCCAGGGAAAATGCCTTGATCGCGGCGCCCTAAGCGCCTTGGCGCAGGATTTCGACGACCACTTCGACTCCGAGTTGCCACTTCCCTATCTCTATCCGACCGCTGAAGGTGGGGTTCAAGCTGAATGGACTCTGGGCGACTGGGAGGTGTCGCTTGAGATCGACCTTCAGAACCGCTCGGCACACTATCAGGCGGTGCGGTTGAGTACCGACCATGCGCTTGACCAGACGTTCGATTTGGCGCTGGGGCAAGACGAATGGACCAAGCTCAACGATGCGCTGCGAAGCCTGTTGGAGGGTGGCGCGTGAACGCTGAAACCTCGTTGTTGCGCCAGATTCATCCGAACTTCGTGCAAGCCGGACGTGTCACCTCCCAGGCATTTCGACCCACTCCGAAGGACGAGCAGCGATTGTCGGTGGATAACGGAGATCAGATCCACGTCAAGGCGGCATGGGAGCGCTTCGTCAGTGATCCGGCCTGTTCATCGGTTGGCGTCATGGCAGTGACTCACGCTGAATGTGAGGTCCAGTCCCTGCCTGTCATCGAAGATGGTGTCCCCTATCCCGAGCATTGCTCCATCGATTTCTCCGCCTTCGAGAAGCGGGAGATTGAACGCAAGGCGAAACACTTGTCCCGCCAGGCGCAAGATCGGGGCTGGCTGTTTCTGGCGAGTGGGGCTGCATGAGTCACGGCAAGCCCTATTCGGCCTACAAGGCATCAGGAGCAAGCTGGCTCGGAAGCATTCCTGAGCATTGGTGTATCGCTCAGCTTAGCAAAGTGACCAAAGAACGGTGTGACGGTCCATTCGGTAGCGGACTGAAGTCGGAACATTATCAGCCCAATGGCGTACGGGTTGTCCGATTACAGAACATCGGATGGGCAGGATTCAACGGTTACGACGCGGCTTATATTTCCGAGGAGCACTGGCGCGAAGAGCTTGGTAGCGGCCACGGAGTCGAGCCGGGAGATGTTCTGATCGCTGGTCTGGGCGATGACAACAACCCGTTGGGACGTGCCTGTGTTGCGCCTGACGACATAGCGCCAGCCTTGGTCAAGGCGGATTGCTATCGTTTCCGCGTGGACCAAAAGCTTGTGATTCCGGCATTTACGGCACTTGCCCTTTCTGCAACTGCGCGCGCCGAGTGCGGGCTCCTGGCAACCGGTGCGACTCGGGATCGCCTGAACCTCGGATTAGCCAGCGCCCGTCGGCTTCCAATCCCACCACTCGACGAGCAGCGGCGAATCGTCTCCGTCCTCGACCGCGAAACCGCCAGCATCGATGCTCTCATCGCGAAGAAGACCCGTTTTATCGAACTGCTGAAGGAAAAGCGCCAAGCGCTCATTACCCATGCTGTCACCAAGGGGCTTGATCCCAAGGCCAAGATGAAGGATTCCGGCGTGGACTGGATTGGAGAGATTCCTAGCGATTGGATCGTTGGTCGACTGCGCGATTTTTGTACCGCTATATCGACCGGCCCATTTGGAACGGCTCTCGGGGCAAATGATTATGTTGAGAGCGGAATTCCCGTCATTAACCCTTCACACATGGAGCATGGTTGTTGCGCACCCGCTCCAACGGTTTCCGTAAGTCTCGCGACCGCAAAAAGACTTCAGTTTTGGGCTCTGAGGAAAGGGGATGTCGTTGCGGCTAGACGAGGCGAACTCGGCCGAGCTGCCATCGTTAGAAGTCATGAAGTCGGTTGGATTTGCGGGACAGGAAGCCTTCGGCTAGCACCAAACCAAGAACGTATCACCGCCGATTATATTTACAGCGTTCTCCAATCCAGCTATGCCCGCGCTTGGTTAGCCCAAGAGTCGGTCGGCAGCACAATGCCAAACTTAAACGAAGCCTTAATCGGCAAGCTGCCGTTAGCAATTCCTTCAACCATTGCTGCGCAAGCCTCCCTGCGCTCCATGCTTGAGACAAATCTCTCAAGGCTAGCTGCCTTAATTGCTAAAACCCAACGCAGCATCGACCTTCTCAAAGAGCGCCGCTCTGCCCTCATCACCGCCGCCGTCACCGGCCAAATCGACCTTCGGGAGTCGCCATGAGCGACACCGCCCACCAGGAAAGGCACTTCGAGACCTATGTCGTTTCCAGGCTGGAAGCACAGGGCTGGACGATTGGCAGTACGCTCCACTACGACACCGAGCGTGCCTTGTACGCGGATGACCTCATTGCCTGGCTGGAAGCCACGCAACCCGAGAAATGGGCGAAGCTCTGCAAGGACAACGGTGAGCGTGCCCGCGAGGGGTTGATGGATCGGTTGGCCAAGGCGCTGGACACGCATGGCACCGCCCAGGTGCTCCGCCAAGGCTTCTCCATTGCTGGGTGTGGGCATCTCGATCTTTCCGAAGCCGCACCGGAAGACCAGCGCAACGCCGACGTATCGAAGCGCTATGCGGCCAATCGCCTGCGCGTGGTGCCGCAACTCCAATACCACCCCTCGCGCAACCTGGCGATTGATCTGGTGTTGTTCATCAACGGTATCCCTGTCGCCACGGTGGAACTGAAGACCGACTTCACCCAGTCGGCCGAAGCAGCGATGGACCAGTACCGTACCGACCGACTGCCGTATGACCCCAAGACCAAGCGCCGTGAGCCACTGCTGACCTTCAAACGCGGGGCCGTCGTGCATTTTGCGATGTCGGATTCCGACATCCAGATGGCTACCAAGCTCGATGGCGAGTACACCTTCTTCCTGCCCTTCAACCAGGGCAACGCAGGCCATGCAGGCAACCCCGAGCGCAAGGACCAGGAATACCCTGTCGCCTACTTCTGGGAACAGGTCTGCCAGCCTGACTCCTGGCTGCGCATCTTCCACAGTTTCGTGTATGTCGAAAAGAAGGACGTGGTCGATTTGAAGGGTAACTGGTCGAAACAGGAGACTTTGATCTTCCCGCGTTTCCATCAATGGTCAGCAGTCAATGAAATGATCGCCGACGCCAAGACGAATGGCGCCGGCATGTCATATCTGGCCGACCATAGCGCAGGTTCAGGCAAGACCAGCACCATTTCCTGGACGGCTCACGATCTGATCAAGCTGCGGCGGGACAACGGCGAGGCTATCTTCAGCAGTGTCATCATCGTGACGGATCGCATGGTCCTGGATGGCCAGCTTCGGGATGCGGTGAAGCAGATTGACCATCAGTTCGGCGTGATTGCGGCTATTGATCGCCAGAAATCCTCGACGTCGAAGAGTCAGCAACTCGCCGATGCCTTGCTGGCTGGCACGCCCATCATTGTCGTCACCATCCAGACCTTCCCCTATGCGATGGAAGCCATCGTGACGGACAAGGCCCTGAAGGGCAGAAATTTTGCCGTCATCATTGATGAGGCACATCACTCGCAAACTGGATCGACGGCCGCCAAGCTCCAGACGGCGCTGGCCATGAGCGGCAAAGGCAAGATGTCCACGCTGACGGTGGAGGAACTGCTGGAACAGGTTCAGAAGTCGCGGGCGCGTCCGGACAACATCAGCTACTTCGCCTTCACCGGTACGCCGAAGCACTCGACCCTCATGCTCTTTGGCCGACCGACCGACCCGACACAACCGCCCTCGAAGGATAATCTGCCCCAAGCGTTCCATCGCTACCCCATGCGGCAGGCGATTGAAGAGGGGTTCATCCTGGATGTGCTGCGGGGCTACGTGCCCTACCAAACGGCGTTCAACCTCGCCAAGCAGATCGAGGACACCAAGCGGGTGAGCGGCAAGGCGGCCAAACGGGCGTTGGCGCAGTGGATGTCCTTGCACCCGACCAATGTCACCCAGAAGGTGCGGTTCATCATCGAGCACTTCAGCAAGAACGTTGCCCATCGGCTCGATGGCAAGGGCAAGGCCATGGTCGTCACCAGTTCGCGGGCGGCCGCGATCCGCTACAAGAAGGGCTTTGATGCCTACATTGCCAAGCACTCCGAATATGCCGGCATTCGCTCCCTGATCGCCTTCTCCGGAAAAATGACGGGCAAGCAGGTGATGCACCCGAATGACGAGCGATTGGCTGACGAGACATTCCGCATCGACGAGAGCGAGGAATTCACTGAGGAAAACATGAATCCGGACATTGCCGGACAGGATTTGCGATATGCCTTTGATCGCCCGGAATACCGGGTGATGCTGGTGGCCGACAAGTTTCAAACTGGATTCGATCAGCCGAAACTGATGGCCATGTATGTCGACAAGAAGATTGCCAACGACGTGGAAATCGTCCAGACCTTCTCCCGCCTCAACCGGATGGCTCCGGGCAAGGATGATGTCTTCATTATCGACTTCGTGAATGATCCGGCCAATGTTCGGCGTGCGTTCGCCATGTATGACGACGGGGCACGGATCGCAGACGTGCAAGACTTCAATGTGGTCTATGAGATCAAGGAACAGCTTGACGCTCAAGGGCTGTACGAAGCCGATGACCTAGACCGCTTCAAGGAAGCGCGCTTCAAGACGATCCGCGACATTACTCATGCCCATGAGCCGCGGCACAAGGCGTTGTATGCCGCCACGGAAAGGCCGACACGACTGTTTAACCAGCGACTGAAGATGCTGCGCGAAGCGATTGTCACCTGGGAAGCCACCTTCAATAAGGCGCACAGCCTGGGCGACGAAGCGGGCATGAAATCGGCGGATCATCATCGCAAAGAACACGCCGACCAGATCAAGACGTCGACAGCCTTCAAGACCGGGCTCGGGCGCTTCTGCCGTACCTATGCCTATGTGGCCCAGTTGATCGACTTCGGCGACCCGGAGTTGGAGAACTTCGCGGCCTTTGCCAAGCTGCTCCAGAAACGTCTCAACGGCGAAACGCCGGAGAACGTCGACCTGAAGGGCTTGGTGCTCACGGGATTCGACATCAAGCGAAAAGAAGACGATCCGTCTAGCGATGACGATACGCCGGTCTTGAAGCCGGTCGGGTCGGGCGGCGGCGGTTCCGCGGGCGACAGCCCGCATTTCCTTCACGAGATCATCGCGAGACTCAACCACCTGTTTGGCGATGCCACGCCATTGCGCGACCAGGCGACCTTCGTCAACCACATCGTCGCGATTACCCGCGAGAACGATGTTGTCATGGCCCAAGTCGAAAACAATACGCGAGAGCAAGCGCTGAAGGGCAATCTGCCCGGTGCGGTGCAACAGGGCGTTGTTCGTGCACTGACCTCGCACCAGCAACTCGCCACCCTGGTTCTGAAGTCGGATCGCCAGGCGATGGCAGCGCTGACCGATGTGATCTATGAACTGATCCGCGACCAGCAGAACATTGACCTGGACGACTTGGGTGTTTGATCTGCTGAACCTGCCCGGCGTGAAGCCGGTCGACTTACGCACAGGCAATCGCGTCATCACCATCCTTGCCGACGTGGTGGAGGCTGAATTGCCTCACTGCCCGGATTGCGCAAAGCCACTGTATCGGCATGGGCGACGGTCGAATGTTTTTGCCGACACACCCATGCAGATGCAGCCAGTTCGGCTGGAAATCACCCGCCCACGCTATCGGTGCGATACGTGCGGCAAAACCGTCACACCCGAACTGGTTTTTCTGGATGAGAAGCGCCGGGCCACCAAGCGGCTAGTGGACACGATCCGCCAACGCTGCCTTGGCATGACCTTCCATGCCCTCGCGGAGCAGACTGGCCTGGCGGTCAATACGATCAAGAACATTGCCCATGACCTGATTGAAGAGCTGGAACACACCGTTCATTACGAGACGCCGGTCATAATGGGCATCGATGAAGTGAGTCTGGCGGGTGACTATCGTTGCGTCATCACGAACCTGGCCACGAACAACGTCTTTCAGATGCTGGAGTTTCGCACCCAGGATCATCTGAAACCGTTCTTCAAGAATTTGCGGGACAGGGAACGAGTTGAGTGGGTTTGCACGGATATGTGGAGACCGTTCAAACAATCATTCAGCCAATACCTGCCGAATGCCAAGCTGGTCATCGACAAGTTCCATGTCGTGAAAATGGTCTCCGAAGCCTTTGAGGAAGAGCGGAAGAAGTATCAGTCGACGCTGGCCAAGGAGGAGCGTATCCATGTGAAGAAGTCGATTCGCTGGCTAACGCTGAAGCGGCCAAGCAACCTCACCGCCGCCGAGCAGATAGCGCTGGTAGAGGTTCGCGAGAAGATTCCAGAACTGGCCCAAGCTTACGATTTCAAAGAAGCCTTCTTCCAGATTTACGACGAGCCGGACAAAGCGTCCGCAATGCGTGCCTTTGAGGCATGGGAGAACACGCTGCCAGAGAATGAGCTTGAGAAATTCCGTGGCCTCGCCAAGACCGTGCATAACCACTACGACAGTATCTTTGCCTATTGGGACTCGCCCGCCCAGATCACCAGTGCCTATACAGAGTGCCTGAACGGCCTGATTAAGCTTTCGAACAGAATGGGGCGCGGGTACAGCTACGAGATCATCCGGGCCAAAACCCTGTATGCCAAACATGCGCGCAAGGTGGGTAGTGGAGCGCGCCTAGCAGCCCCGTCCGAAACCCCATTTCCAACCAAGGGCGCCTCCGAAACGGTTGAGTACGGACCTCATATTCCAACCTTGATCGAGATTGCCGAAGCCGGCGGTCTTAACTAGGAAGGTAGGTAGGACTTTCCAACCTCAGATTGCAAATAGCCAAAAAAAACCGGCTTAACGCCGGTTTTTCTTGCCGATGCGACCGAGGCCGTCAGGCCATGGCCTTGATGTGCGCGTTCAGGCGGCTCTTGTGGCGAGCGGCCTTATTGGCATGGATCAATCCCTTGCGAGCGGCGCGATCGATACGCGGCACGGCATCTTTATAGGCTTGAACAGCCGCTTCCTTGTCTTCGGCACGGATTGCCTTGATCACCTTTTTGATGAAGGTACGCAAGGTGCTGCGCTGCGCCGTGTTTCTCTGACGGCGGACTTCCGCTTGACGGGCGCGCTTGCGTGCTTGTGGTGAGTTAGCCAAGTGTGTCTCCTGAAAATCCGGCTCTGAAATCACGGTCAAAAATTTAGATCGCGCAGTATTTCGGATTTGGCCGAGATTGTCAATTTCCTAAATCAGTTCGCGCTTCGCCCGAGTCCCGGCCGCCCCTATAATCCCTCCCCTTTGCGCCAGGAGAAACACGCCCGTGGCTTCGCTGCTCGCCTCGATGGCCAAAGTGGGTAGCGGCAGCTTTCTGTCGCGGGTTCTTGGGTTCATACGGGATCTGGTCGTGGCCAGGGTGTTCGGGGCCGACGCCGCGACCGATGCCTTCTTCGTCGCCTTCAAGATCCCCAATTTCGCGCGCCGGCTCTTCGCCGAGGGCGCCTTCTCGGCGGCGCTGGTGCCCATTCTGCACGAATACCGGGAGCAACCCGGTCTCGCGGTCCTCAAGCGCTTCGTCGACGACATGGCCGGCACGCTCGGCGCCGCCCTGCTGCTGCTCACCGCGCTCGGCATCCTGTGCGCCCCAATCCTGATCCTGGCCTTCGCGCCCGGCTTCGGCGCCGACGCCAGTCAGTTCGACCTGGCCGTGGCCATGCTGCGACTGACCCTGCCCTATCTGCTGTTCATCACGCTCGCCGCCTTCGCGGGCAGTATCCTCAACACCTACGAACACTTCGGCGTCCCGGCCTTCACGCCGGTTCTGCTCAATCTCATCCTGATCGGCTGCGCGCTTTGGCTGGCACCGAACCTGGAACAACCGATCCTGGCGCTAGCCTGGGGCGTGCTAATCGCCGGCCTGGTCCAGTTGGCCTTTCTGCTCCCCTTCCTCAAGCGACTTGGACTCCTGCCCCGCCCGCGCCTCAACCCTCGCGATCCGGGGGTGAAACGTGTCTTCAGACAGATCGGACCCGCCATCCTGGGAGGGTCCGCAGGCCAGATCAGCCTGCTCCTGAATACCCTGCTGGCCTCCTTCCTGACGACCGGCAGCATCTCCTGGCTCTATTACGCCGACCGGCTGATGGAGTTCCCGCTCGGTATCCTGGCCGTGGCCCTGGGCACGGCCATCATGCCGCGTCTGTCGCAGCGTCACGCCGCGCGGGATCCAGCGGCCTTCTCCGCGACCCTGGACTGGGCCTTGCGTCTCGTCCTGCTGCTCGGCCTGCCATCCGCGATCGGGCTCCTCGCCCTGTCCGGACCACTGATGGCCACGCTCTTCCACTCGGCCGAGTTTGGCGGGGAGGACGTCGCCATGGCCGCGCGCGGTCTCATGGCCTACTCGCTGGGCGTCGTCGCCTTCATGGCGATCAAGGTCCTGATCCCCGGCTACTACGCTCGACAGGACATAGGTACGCCGGTACGCATCGCCATGGTGGCTCTGAGCGTCGGGCTGATCGCCAATCTGGTCCTGATGGTTCCGCTGGGGCACGCCGGACTGGCCCTGGGCACCACCATCGCCGCCACGGTCAACGCCGCGCTTCTGCTGCGCGGCCTGCGACGGGAAGGGATCTATCGCCCAGCACGCGGCTGGCGGAGACGGCTCGTCCAGGGACTGACCGCGAGCCTCGCCATGGGCCTGCTGCTGTCCTGGGGAACCGGACCGACCGCGGACTGGATCGCGGCCAGCGGCGCCGAGCGCGTCTGGAATCTCGTCACTTGGATTCTGGCGGGCGGACTCTTCTATGTGGCCGCACTGGGAGCGACCGGGGTGCGGCCAGGCGATCTGAGGCCATGACGGCCGGCATCGAAAGTGATGAAAAAGGATCGCGCCCGAGCGAAGGCTCCGGAATTGGACAGGATTAACAGGATTCTTCAAGATTTACAGGATTAAAAACAGGGCTTTATCAATCCTGTCAATCCTGCGAAATCCTGTCCATGGCCCGGCGGACCATGGGTTTCCCGGAAATCACTTTAGACTTGAATCGACACAATCGCGGTCTACATTCATTAGGAGACAAGAACATCACGACCCAAGTGGTCAGAGCCTCCCAGCCAGTGTCCCGGGCGGGTCCGAGGGTCAAGTATCGATCCGCGTGGAAATCGGAACCATCCAATGCCCGGATCCATGAGCCGCTTGGCTAAAACCTGGATGAGATTCGATGCCGTCAAACCAGTCGCTTCACGCCATCAATCGGCGTCGCCATCATCGCGAGTCCATGGTCTGCGAGGTTCAGCTTCAAGCCATTGACTCGGCTCCTTCCAACGCCGATGGCGGCAGCCATTTTTGCCATTCGCGCGACATCAGCGCCAGCGGCGCCAGACTCAGCGCGGACCAGCCCTACCCCGTCAACACACGGGTACTCATGACCATCGAGTGCAAGGAGAACGGCTGGACGCGGATCACCTCCCGCGCCGCCTCGGTGGTCTGGGCCGAGTCCGGTCCCTCACTGGGTTCCTGCGAGATCGGCATTCAGTTCACGGAGGATGCCGCCAAGGTCGAAATCGACGACCCCGCCTGATCGCTCCTCACGGCGCGCCCCTCAAGTGTCCACCCGGATCCCATCGGTTTCGGGTTCATGCTCGGACCAGGCGGACACCACGCGATTGCGTCCGGTCCCCTTGGCGCGGTAGAGCGCTGCATCGGCCGCCGCCACGACCTCGTCGGATCCCTGATTCGGATCCTCCCACATGGCCACCCCGAGACTCACGGTCAACGCCTGTCCCGGAAAACGTTCCGCGAGGACCAGGCCACGGCTCTCGATTTCCCGCCGTATCCGCTCGGCGAAGGCGAGCGCGCCACGCCGCCGAGCATCCACCAGGACGAAGAGGAACTCCTCGCCACCATAGCGACCCAGAAAATCGCTCGGGCGGGTCAGCCCGCGCATGGTATCGGCCACGATACGCAGCACATCGTCTCCCGCCTGATGGCCAAAGGTATCGTTGAAGCGTTTGAAGTGATCGATATCGATCAGGCCCACGGCGAAGCGCCGGCCGAATTGACTGACTTGCTGGAACGACTGCGTCAGGAAGCGATCGACCGCGCCCCGGTTGTTGAGCTGGGTCAGGGCGTCGATCTCCGCCCGTGCCCGTTCGCGCGCGAATGCCAGACTGCGCTCCAGCGCGATACCCAGTTCGCCGGCGACGCTCATCACCTCGGGCAGCGGGGCCAGGTCGAACTGGCCACCGTTCCGACGACCGCCGACCCAGAGCACGCCCATCAAACGCCCATTGCACATCACCGGAACCGCGGCCGCCTCCGCGACCCCCAGGATCGCGAGCACCCGTCCATTGCCGGCCGGCTCCCGGATCAGCACCGGCCGGCGCTCGCGCAGACAGCGGACCAACTCACCCGAGAGCGCGTTGATCGTCAACTCCAGGGGCGCGCCCGTCGCGAAGCCCGGTATGACCGGATAGACATGGGTCGCCACCAGGCTGCGACGTTTGGAATCGATCCGCATCATCAGCAGACGCTCGATGCCGAAATCGCGGTGCAGCGCCTCCAGGGTCAGCGGGATGAAATCATCGGGATCCAGGCTCCGATGGGGGGCCACATGGCTGGCGCGCTGACCGGACATCGGCGGCGCCGCGTCCCCCGATGCCCCCTGGCAGAGCGAGAGCGCGGTCGCCACCAGATTGGCCCTCAACTGGGGCGAGGGAGGAAAGGCGAGCCCGTAGAAGGTTCCGATCTCGGTGATCTCCGCGTCGGCGCGCTCCAGGATATCGGACAGATCGATTTGATCGAGCGCGATCAGCTTGAGGACATCCGGCGAGAGATCGGGGCGATTGAACCGGTCCACCGACCCGATCCCCTGCGTCCAGGCGATGAAATCGGCCAGGGCCACGATGGCGACCTCTTGCGCCTGCTGGGTCGTGAGCCCGACATCGATCAGATCCCGATGGTGGAGCGATTGCACCCGACACACCAACTCGGGCAATTCCCAGCGTTCGCAGATCACCGCGCCAACCACGTCATGGGTGACGCCGAAGTAAATCCGTTCGTTCTCCCGCATGGAATTCAGACTATGGGCGGAAGCGGTCAGGAAGTCGCTGTAGCGCACGCGCCCATGGGATTCCAGGATGACCTTGCCCAAGTCATGCAACAGGCCCGCCGCGTAGAGCGCATCGGGATCCGGATGGCCGAGCCGCTCGGCCATCTCGCGACCGAGGATCGCCACCAGCAAGCTGTGTTGCCAGAAGTGCAGCCGGTCGAACGCCCCCTTACCGCCGCGCCTGATCATCTTCTCGTAGAACAGAATCTGAAGCGCCGCCTGGCGCACCGTGGACAATCCCAGCAGGGTCACCGCCCGGTGGATGGACTGAATCCGTCGGGGAAAGCCGTAATAGGCCGAGTTGACGATTTGCAGCACCTTGACCGCGAGGGCGGGTTCGGTTTCGATCAGACGCGAGATGGCCGCCACCTCCGTGCCCTCGTCACGGGTGAGGCTCAATAGCTTGACAGCCGCCGCCGGCGCGGGAGGCAGTCCGCCCACCTCGCTTCTCAGCGCCGCCCGAACGGCCTTCGTGATTTCGCCTCGTGTCTCCACCCGTCCCTGTCCTCATCGACGCCATGCGCACGTCTTCATACGTTCGCTGTTTTCGGGCCAGGAAGCCGTGAAGCCTTTCCCAGTTCGCGAGCATGGATGAACGCCAGACGCGCCAAGGGATCGCTGCGCGAAGTCAACCGGGTTCCCTCTTCCAGTCACGGCGTCCATCGGATCTGCGAGAATAGGGAAACTCCATCCCTGGACATCCCCCATGTCGCTTCCCGATCTGCTTGGCTATGCCGCGGCCATCCTGACCACCGCGGCCTTCGTGCCGCAGGTGGTCCACACAGTGCGCACACGCGACACCCGGGCCATTTCGCTCGGAATGTACCTGCTGTTCTGTTGCGGAGTCGCCCTCTGGGGCCTCTACGGAATCCTTCTGGCGGCCTGGCCGATCATTCTCGCCAACAGCCTGACCCTGCTGCTCGCCCTGATCGTGCTCGGGTTCAAACTCACCGAGACCCGACGCGCCTGAGTCAAGAACCAACAGAGGCCCCGGGCCGCGAGGCTCCGGACATTCTCCACCAAACGGAGCCAGACTGGATGAACCCTATTCCCAGCACCTATCTGGAGATCATCAGCCCGCTGATCGATCAGGCCCGCCGGATCATGGAGCAGGGCGAGTCACTCGTCCCCTTCGCCTTCGTCGGCAATCTGACCCGCGAAGAGATTCTGCCCGTCATGCTGCACACCGAAACCGACAAGGACAAGGACGCCTCCGCCGCGCTGATCCGGGAGATCGCGCGCGAGATAGAGGCCGACTTCATCTTCGTCATCACCGAGGCATGGTCGTTGCCGAGCGAGCAGGCGCCGCGCTACGCGGAGATCATCGCCGAGTATGGTTCGATCGGCGACTCGCCTCATCGGGTGGATATCGTCTCGTTCACGCTGGAGACCGATCATGGGATATGGGCGGCGCAAATCCCCATCGGCCCGACCGGACACTCACCCAGCGGGCGGACCTTCACCCCGCCCCGGTTCCAGTACGTCAGTGACATCGGCGGACGACTGACCTCGCTGCTGCCCGACAGGAATCCGACACCACGCACCCTGCATTGACGCGCCCATCCTCGCCCGCGGCCTCCTCAATCGGAACGGGCAGAACCGAAGCGGTGTCGGGTTCCGGCGGGCGACTCCTGGAACCGGGCTGGAAACCGCTGACGGAACAGACAGACACCGGCGAGCCCGGTGCAGTGATTCGGCGCCAGATAGGCGATCCCAAGCCGTTCGAAGGCCTGGGCGATGAACTCCAGTCGCGCGGCATCGGCGCCCAGCAGGTGCATACCGCCGAGCACCGCGTGGATGGGCCGACCGGGGATCTGGTGCTGGATCCAATCCAGTGTGTTCACCACGCCGGAATGCCCGCAGCCGAGCACCACCACCAGTCCCTCGGGGGTGTCGATCGCGAGCGCCTGGTCGTCCGCGAGCGAATCGAGCTGGGTGCCCTGGGCATCCCGATAGAAGGGACCGCCGCTGTCCTCAATGGCGTGCGTGCGCGGGATCTCGCCGGTCAGCAGGATCCCCGGAGCGATGAGCGTTGGCTCGCGGGACATGAGCAGGCGACGCAGGCGCGGACGCAGGGTCTCCGGATCCTCGGTGGGGGCGCCGATCGCGCGCCCCACGCGATTGAACTTGGGCCTCAGGGCCTCGGGATGCAGATAGAGGTCGACCGCTCCGGTTAGATCGAGCGCCGCCGACAACCCGCCCGTGTGATCGTAATGACCATGACTGAGCACGATGGCCTCGACCCGATCGAGCGCGACGCCCAGACGCTCGACGTTGTGACGCAGCGCGAGCCCCTGGCCGGTATCGAAGAGCAGGCACTTGTCGTCCGCCTCGATGAAGAAGGCGGCGCCATGCTCGCCGAGCAGACCAGGACCGCCCGCCGCGTTCTCGACCAGTTGGGTGATTGTCAAACGTTGAATCATGTCTTGCCGCTCCGAAGGCTGCCGTGAACCGTCCAGGGTGATCAAAAAGCGACCGGTGGAAGAATTCCCTTTCCTGGATAAATTGTTACCGCGCCATGACACAGCTTATCCACAACCGTGCGCACATCGATTGGGGACAAGCGTCCAGCCCGCCCCAGGGGATCCGCGACGGTCAAGCCTCCCTGCGGGCGGGCGACTTCAATAGGGTTTCCCGATGACCCGCGTCCCCACGCCAGAGACGTGCCGGCCTGGCCACGCGCCTATCCGGACATCCGCGCCAAATGGTCTAGACTAACTAGCGTGGCATCCGCACACTCGCGAACTAATGTGCAAAAGACATCATAAACCAATTATTTTTCATTAGCTTAATCAGGACATAAAGACTACGGCAAGAGGTCGCCGATCAGGTTTTGTTGTAAAAGTGTCACGAAGATCAATGGGGGCATTCAAATGATAGAGGCTGTATCCAATCGATCCATGCGGCCAGCGCGAACCCATGGCCACCGGCTCGCGATCGGCGCGCTGATCCTGGGCCTGTCCGCGCCAACACTCCAGGCCGAGCCAAGTTTCGATCCCGATTCACCCAACGTCGAGCTGACGCCCGGTTCAAGCCTGACGATCGCCATCACCCCGGAACAATCGGAACTGTTGCGCTACGCGGAATGGACCGAGAACAATGGGGCCTTATCCAGGACCAAGGAGTTGATGCGAACCGGTGATAGCATCGATTATCAGGTTCCGACCGATGCCCGGCATTGCGCGCGCCTGGCGGACGAGCTGACCGTGCACTATTCCGAGGCCGTCAGCACCTCCAACCTCGATTTTTCCAAACCGACAACAATAGATGTCACCGTTCTCGACCCGCTCGAACTGAGTCCAGCCTCGGCCTCCATCAGTGGGGCGCCCGGCAGCCTCGGGACGGTCGCCGTCCGCTTATCGGGCGGCGCGACGCCCTACCAGGCCCCGGTGAGCGCGAACAACGCCCAGGTCGGCTACTCCGACGGCGTCCTGAGCTATAGAATCCCGGCCGGTGTCACCTCCAGCTACACCGACACCATCAGCTTCAACGGCGCCAGCGATGGCGACGCCTGCGGCGGCAACTCGGCCAGTCTCTCGATCAGCGTCAACATCCTGGCCGACAGCCTGGTGGTAAGCCCGCTCGCTCAGGATCTCGGCGAGCGCCAGCGCGGCGAGACCGTCGAGGCGACCTTCAGCCTGGCTGGCGGACTGCCACCCTACGCGGCGGAGCTGGTCTCCGGCCCCAGCGGGGCGACGGTCTCGGTCGGCGCGGGCTCCGCGACCTTCCGCTATGACATCCCGAGCGACGCGACACCAGGAACAACGACGGCCACCATCAAGGTCATGGACAGCGGGGATCCATCGATCCAACAAAGCCTGACGGCGACGGTGAGCTTCAGCGTGGCCGCGCCCGCCGGCCCCGCTCTGTCGGCCAGTCCGGCCGACATCACGCTTGAAGCGACCTCGCAGGTCGACCTGTCCAACGAGATCACCGAAAGCTTCGCGGTCAGCGGCGGCCTTCCGCCCTATGCCCTGAGCGTGGCCGGCGTCTCGGGCGGCGTGGTCGGACGTGTCGAGCCGGCGCGGCTGAGCAGCGCCGGCACGGCCCAGTATCGGGTCGATATCCCGGCGAGCACCCAATCCGACCTGAGGTTCGTCAACCAGATCCTGATCACGGACGCGGCCGGAACCTCGGTCGCCATCCGGGTCCAGGCCAACGTGACCGCCTCCAACGCCCTCTCGACCCTGCCGGGCCTGACGCCCAACCAACGCAGCGTCGCCCGCGCGGTGGAAAGCGTCTGTCCCCGTCTGGCATCGATGCCTCGACGCACGGCCGACCAGGAAGACCTGCTGACCCAGTGCACCAACATGCTGAACAATCCGCGCGCGGCCGGCATCCCCGAGACCCTGGAGCAGATCACCAACGAGAAGGCCAACGCCGCGCGCGGCGCCGGGATCGAGACCGGCACCCAGCAACTGGCCAACATCGGCTCGCGCCTGGCGGCACTGAGGGCGGGCGCCAGGGGCATCGACTTCGGATCGCTCGCCGTCAATGTCGATGGCGAGACCTTCTCGGGTAGCCAGTTGGCCGCCCTGGCCGCCAGCGGCGGTGGCGCGAGCGCCGACGAGACATTCGGGAAATGGGGCTTCTTCCTGACCGGCACCCTGAATTTCGGCGAGCGTGAAAAGACGAATAACGAGACCGGATTCGAGTACGACTCGACCGCCATCACCGGCGGCGCGGATTACCGTTTCAGCGAGAACTTCATCGCGGGCGGCGCCTTTGGCTACGCGACCCACGACCTCGACTTCGACTCCGAGGATGGCGGACTCGACACCGAGACCTGGCATCTGGCGGCCTATGCGACCAGCTATCTGACCGAGCGACTCTATCTCGACGCCATCCTCGAGTACGGCTGGAACGACTATGGCTCCAAGCGCAACATCGACTATCGGATCAGCTCGACGCTCGACGCCGTCGGACGGCAGGCCGAGGCCGACTTCAACGGTTCGCAGTTCGGCGCCAGCCTGGGCGCGGGCTATGACATCAACGAAGGCCCCGTCGCCTATGGCGTCTACGGCAAGGTCGGCTATCTGAACGTCGATGTCGACAGCTACCGGGAGCGCAACGCGGGCGGCCTCAATCTGGAGATGGACGGCTTCGACGCCACCTCGGTAACGACCACCCTGGGCACGCGGATCTCGCGGGTCTTCAATACCGAAAGGGCCGTACTTATTCCGCAGGCCAAAATCGAATGGGAGCACGAGTACGACAACGACGCCTCGACCATCAATGCCCGCTTCGCGGCCGATCCGAGCGGAACCCGCTTCACCATCGATACGGACGAGCCCGATCGGGATTACTTCCGACTCGGACTGGGGCTCTCGGCGGTGTTCCCGCATGGCCTCTCGTCCTTCCTCAACTACAGCACCCTGATCGACAAGCGGGATTGGACGGACCACATGGTCGACGTGGGCCTTCGGTGGGAATTCTAGCGGGAGACGCGCCCAGGGCCTGACCCTGGGGGCAAGCGCTGGCCGAGCAGGCTCGGCCAGCGCTCGATCCAGCAGCAGCGGTGATCGAATCCCTGAAACACCTCGACGGTCGCGTGGGGGTTGCGGGCCAGGAAGCGCGCGATCGAGCCGGGAGGCACCTGCCCATCCCTCGCCCCCACCAGATGAAGCTGCCGGATGCCCGGGTCGAGCGGCGCCTGATCGGCCGGATTGAGCGAGCCGCTCAGGCGACTGTAGCCCTGATGATCGGTCCAGGCATCGATGTCCAGATTGGCGGCGATGGTCACCACCTCCGTCACCCCCCGCAGACGCGGCGCGAGCAGAACGGCGAGCGCGCCGCCCCCGCTATAGCCGATCAGCGTGACGCGCCGATCATCGCCCGGCGGCAGGATCCCATCAATGGCCCGCGCCAGGCTCTCGACGACCTCATCCCCATAACGACCATGGGTCCAGAGCCATGGCGAACAGCCCGCGTCCCCGGCGAGTCCGTGATAACAGGGGCGGCCGACATGGATGGCCGGATTAGGATCCGCGGCCATGAGCCGCAAGGCGAGCGGATTACGCGGCGTAGGGTCGGAGGCGATGCGGTGACGGCTGATCCAGGGAAGGCCATCGCCTTCCAGATAGACATGGATCCGGGCGGCCGACTCCAGCCTTCCCTGGACGAGGACACGATGCCGGAACCCCGCGCCGGGGACCAGTCGGGACTCCATCCCATGCGCCGCCGCGAGCGCGACGCTTGGGTCGCCCTGGCCGGATGGCGTCGCGCATCCAGCGATCCCCGCCAGCATGGCGACGAGCCAGACCAGGCGCCGCCACCCGAACCAGGCGCTCATCCCGACGCCAGGGGATTGGCGAAATCGAATCCAAAGAGCGCGGGATTCTCGCAAATGACGGTCGCCGCGACGATGTAGAAGACGTAGTCGTAGGTCTCTTTGGGAATTTTGTGGTCACGCAGCAATCGCCAGAAATTGCGCTCGCGCGGGTTCTCGGGCATCTGGCGCAGACGCTTGATGATGTTGCCCTCGCCCCAGTTGTAGGAGGCCATCACCAGCAGACCCGACGCTTGGGCGTCGGTACGGTAGATGTCCCGCAGATATCTCGCCGCCGCCTGGGTGGCCCTGGCGACGTCGTGGCGTTCATCCTCGGGATCGTAGTCGCCGCTGTGCTGAAGCGGTCCCGGCTGCAACCCATAGCGCTTGGCGGTCGCGGGAATGAACTGCCACATGCCCTTGGCGCGACCGTAGCGCGTCGGCGGCCCGACCGCCCTTGGCTGGAAATTGGTCTCCTGCAGGGCGACATACATGAATTGCGGCGGCAACCCCTGTTCGCTCAGGGCGCGCGCGATCATGGGGGCATAGCGATTCTCGTTGAGTCGGCGAATGGCGCGAACCAGCCTGGGCGAGGACTGCCATTTGCGGATGTACACCTTCACCTCCCCGGCGAAATCCTTCGGAACGTCCAGCTCCGTCTCGCCGAAGAGCCGGGCGACATGCAGGATCAGCTTGTCCTCCGTATTCAGCGGAATCGGCCGCGCGGCCTGGACCTGCTCGACGAAGGTCTCGTAGCGCTCGCGCATGGCCAGGAGGCGCCGTTTGGATTCGGCCACCTGCGCCTTCAGCCCGGCCGAGGCATCGGCCGCGATCCCGGCCTCCAGATTGGCGATCTGAAGCTCCAGTTCCTTCATGTCGTAGAAGATGTCGTTGGCCAGCCGCGTGGTCTCGACCAATTGCTGGTGCTGGAAAAGCGCAAAGCCGCCAACGGCCGCCAGCAGAACGAGGACGACGCCGATCAGGCCCAGATAGAGCCGGCGCTGGCGGCGTTTCTCGTCATGGAGAAAGCGACGGATGAAGCGGGTGTGCTCGCCCATGGCGCCCGGCCGATCATCCGCGAAATAGTGGCGGAAAAGCGGCTCGGCCGAGGTGGACGCGGGCGCCTCGGGGACGCGCTCTGGAAGCGTTACCCGGATCCGCGGTCCATCCGAGCCCAGTTGCAGGGTCGTCACACCCTCCAGCGGCAGGCGGTCGATCGGCCGACCGTTGATCAGTGTTCCGTTGCGGCTCCCCAGGTCGCGCACCCACCAGCGACCGGCCTCGGGGTAGATGGCGAAATGCCGCCGGCTGACCAGCTCGTGATGGAGGCGCAGACCGCAGTCCTCGCCCCGACCGACGAGCATCGCCTCGCTGACAGAAACCTGACGCGCAAGGCCCTGGGGGTCGAGATATTCGAGTCGAGGCCGGTCGAGCGGGTCGAACCTGGCGCGGCCACGCGGGAGGATGATCGTCTCATCGTTGCGCGACATCGGCCCGGCCGTCCAGCCGTTACTCGATGCCGATGGGAGGCTCGCGGCGTCGCATCCCTAGCAATTGATCTTGACCATGCCGCCCTTGACCGTCGCCAACGCGCTTGCGCTGATCTCGATCGTCGGCGAGGAAATGGTGATGGAGGCCGGTGTCATCTCGATCGAGCTGCCCCCGCAGACGATCTTCACCGAGGTGGTTCCCGTGATCGCCACATCCATGGCCGAGACGCTGTAGGTTCCGGCCGGTGCCTCGATGGTGATGTCCCCGAGCGACACCCGCAGGGTATCGCTCCCCTGCTCCAGGGTCTCGGAGCGGTCGCCCGCCTTGATCCTCAGCGTCTCGTCGTTCTGGATCAGGGTCGTGCGGCTGTCTCCGATGTCGCGGCTTTCGTTGACCTCGACAAGGGTATTCAGATCGCGCTCGGCATGGACATAGACCTCTTCCTGCCCCTTCTTGTCCTCGAAACGGATCTCGTTGAAATTCTCTGGCCCACCATCCCTGGTGCTGCGGCTCTTGACCCCGCTCTGGGTCTGATTGGCCGGCAGGGCGTAGGGGGGCATCAAGTCTCCGTTGTAGACCCGACCCGTGATGATCGGCTGATCGGGATCGCCCTCAAGGAAATCGACGATGACCTCCTGGCCGATCCGGGGCAGATGCATCGCGCCCCATTGCTGTCCGGCCCAGAGCTGGGAGACGCGGATCCAGCAGGAGCTGTTGTCGTCCATTTCGCCATAGCGATCCCAATGGAACTGCACCTTCACCCGACCGTATTCGTCGGTCCAGATCTCCTCGCCGGCTGGGCCGACCACGATCGCCGTCTGCGGACCCCGGACGATGGGCCGGGGCGTCACCCGCGCCGGCCGGAAAGGCTCACGGGCGTCCATCGCGCTGAAGCCGCATTGATAGAAGGCGCTCCCTCCCAGGGACTCCGTCGTCTGGAATTCGTCCGAGCGCATCCGGTGCGACACGGAGATCAGGAGATACTCGCGATTCTGATCGGCGCGCGGACAGTCGGTGAGCGTGAAGAGATGTCCGGCGGCGAGACCGCGTGCCGAGCTGTCTCCCCTGACGATCTCGTGGTCCGCCTGCAACTCTTCCATGCGAATGCTGGCGTAACGTTCGCCTTCGCCCATCGCCTCGTACTCACCTGGGTAGTCGAAAATCTCATATGCCGCGTGCGCGTGCGGGCGCGTCAGGACGGCGGATGAGCGCAGCTCGGCCTCGGGCTTCCTGAAGTCGAAGGCGTCATGCGCGAAGGCCCCGGAGCGGATCACCGATGACCGCGACCAGTTGAAGATAAAATCCTGATGGCGCGCCCCAGTCGGATCGGCGGCGTGGTAGGGAATCTCGGCATATCCGGGGACCGCCCGATGGGAGCCATAATCATCGGCCATGACGAGGTTGTGCCGACCGTCCTCGTGGGTGAAATACCAGTAGATTCCCTCGTGCTCCATGAGACGGGTGACGAAATTGAAGTGTGTCTCGCGGTACTGGACGCAATACTCCCAGACCCGGTAAGCGCCGCTCAGACGGGTCTCGAAATCACTGAAACCCGCGTCGCGAAAGACCTGCGCGACGATATCCGGCACGCTCATTCCCTGAAAGATGCGGCAATCCGAGACGCGGGTCAGCAGCCAGAGCCAGGGCACCAGGGTCGCCCGATACACCGCCAGCCGCCCCTCGAAGCCGACGTGCGAGAAACGGCTCACATAGCCGTTGAAGAACCGCTGATTCTGATCATGGATCTCAAGCCGAACCGTCGCCGGCTGACCGAGCAGGCTCGCCGCCGGGATCCGGTCGTCCTCGCTCAGGAGATCGAGTTCGATCTCGAAAAGCATGCTCAGCCGCTCATTGACCGTCGCCTCCCGAAGCAAGAGCACATCCTTGCCGAGCGGGGTAGTCACCCCAATCAGTCTGGCGTCTTGAGTGTATCGCGCTCCAGATGACATGGTGCGTGGTCCTTGGCCAGTGCGTCGCGCGCCGTCGCAGAAGGGACGTCGTCGACTGGGTTGATGATCCTATTTACCAAAAAAACCGCGGAGACGCACAACAAACAGAGAAGACAATCCGGAATCAAGTGCATCGCATGTTGCTCTCGGTACAGCGGAAGTCCGCGTTGGCCTCGAACGCTTGAAGCGAATTGAACCCCTGCCGGCTCCACATCTCCGCGGCCAGCCCTAAAAGATGCCGCGATCGCCAACTCCCAAGCGAGTCATATTGGCTAATGCAAAATAGCGGCCATCTTCCCGAAGCCTTCATTGGCCAAAGATCCGTCCATCACCGGCGCCTGCCAGACAACCCGGTGGACGGGTCATTCTGGTCCGGTCGGGTCAGTTCGGACCGATCTCCGGATGAAGACGTGGCTGACCAATGGATCGGGAATCGACCCCATTGACATCGGACCCAAGATAGACGACCTTCACGATAGGATATAAAAAGACAGCCGGCATCCCCGGCGAAACCGGCCCGAGACCTGATCGAACCGGCTATCGCCACACCTCGGGATCCGCCCGCGACAGCCCAACCGACGATGGATTCAGAGCGATGGCTGTGATCGACATTCAAGACTTGCTTCGCGAGGTCTCGCCCGACGCCCCCTGTGGGGACGATCTGGAATACGACCCGGATTTCGGCGCGCTCGAACGCGCCGCCCAGGGGAAACCCGAGCAGCAGTTCGGCAGCACCATCGTCCCGGCCGAGGATCCGGAATGGCCGGAGGTCCAGCGCCTGGCGATCGGATTGCTCGGACGAACCAAGGATCTGCGGATCGCCGCCCTCCTGACGCGGGCTCTCGTTCGCACCCAGGGATGGAGCGGCGTCCGTGATGGCCTCGCCCTGATCGAGGGCCTGCTCGGGCGCTACTGGCAAGAGCTCCACCCCCGTCTGGATCCGGACGAGGACATGGATCCCACCCTGCGCATCAATGCCATCTTCTCACTCAGCGACCCGAGCACCATGCTCGACGCCCTGCGTAACGCCCCCCTGGTCAGCTCCCGCGCGCTTGGCATCTTCAGTCTGCGCGACCTGCAAATCGCCGCCAATGAGCTGCCCGTGCCGCCGGAGAGCCCGATACCCGACGCGAACCTGATCGAGGCCGCGTTCCAGGAGGTCGCCCTGGAAGACCTGCGGGCCACCGCCGAGGCCATCGATCAGTCCCTCAAGCTCATCACCGCGATCGATACCTTGCTCATGGAGCGCCTCGGGGCCACCCAGGCACCCGATCTCGGCCGGCTGATCGAGCTCGTCAGGACGGCCCGCAAAGCGATCGGCCCTCCGCTCGTGAAACGGACCGGGATCCCCCTGGAATCCGAGGATGCACTCGGGGACCAAGCCACGGCGGCGACCCAGGACTTCGCGTCCGCTGTCTCCCCAGGCGACTTGAGCGCCATCAACAACCGCGACGACGTCGTTCGCGCACTCGATCTCCTGTGCGACTACTACCGACGTCAGGAACCATCCAGCCCCATTCCGTTGTTACTCCAGCGCGCCAAGCGGCTCGTGCCCAAGGACTTTCTGGAGATTCTCGAGGATCTGGCCCCGGATGGCCTGCCCCAGGCTCAGCGGCTTCGCGGATCCGAGCCGAACCAATAAGCCCACTCAGACTCAGCCATCCAGGAGGTTTCCCGTGGCGGAAAGCAGCCAGAAGTTCATCGCCAGGAATCGTGCGCCAAGGGTTCAGATCGAATACGACGTCGAACTCTATGGCGCCGAGAAGAAGATCCAGCTCCCCTTCGTGATGGGCGTCATGTCGGATCTGTCCGGCAAGCCAGCCGACCCCTTGCCCGCGGTCGCCGACCGCAAGTTCCTTGAAATCGATGTCGACAACTTCGACGATCGCCTCAAGGCCATGAAGCCCCGCGTCGCCTTCCAGGTACCCAACACCCTGACCGGCGAGGGAAACCTGAACGTCGACATCACCTTCGAGAGCATGGACGACTTCTCTCCCGCCGCGATCGCGCGCAAGGTCGGCGCGCTCGCCAAGCTGCTTGAGGCGCGCGAGCAACTCTCCAATCTGATGAGCTACATGGACGGCAAGTCCGGCGCCGAGGAACTGATCGCCAAGGCCCTGCAGGATCCCGCCCTGCTCCAGGCACTCGCCTCGGCGCCCAAGCCACAAGGCGAGACCACCGCCGACGCAGGAACGGAGGGCTAGGACATGGCTGAAACAGAAACCCAGGCGCAACCCCAGGCGACCGAGGCCAGTCTCGAGGCCGGCGACTTCAGCTCGCTGCTCGAAAAGGAATTCCGCCCCAAGTCCGATCGCGCCAAGGAGGCGGTCACCGAGGCGGTCAAGACGCTCGCCGAACAGGCGCTGGCCAGCTCGGTCGTCGTTTCGGCGGACGTCGTTCGCACCATCGAGTCCATCATCGCCGAGATCGACAAGAAGCTCAGCGAGCAGGTCAACCTCATCCTGCACCAGGCCGAATTCCAGCAGCTCGAAGGGGCCTGGCGCGGGCTGCACTATCTGGTCAACAACACCGAAACCGATGAGATGCTCAAGATCCGGGTCATGAACATCTCGAAGAAGGAGGTTCACAAGACCCTCAAGAAATTCAAGGGCACGGCCTGGGACCAAAGCCCGCTGTTCAAGAAGATGTACGAGGAGGAATACGGCCAGTTCGGCGGCGAGCCATTCGGCTGCCTGGTGGGCGACTACCACTTCGACCATAGCCCACCCGATGTGGAATTCCTGGGCGAGATCGCCAAGGTCTGCGCCGCCATGCACTCGCCTTTCATCGCGGGCGTGGATCCGTCCGTCATGCAGATGGATTCCTGGCGCGAGCTGGCCAATCCACGCGACCTGACCAAGATCTTTCAGACCCCGGAATACGCCGCCTGGCGCTCGCTGCGCGAATCCGATGACGCGCGCTATCTGGGTCTGGCCATGCCCCGCTTTCTCGCCCGTCTGCCCTATGGCGCCAAGACCAATCCAGTCGACGAGTTCGATTTCGAGGAAGACACCGAGGGCGCGGACCACAACAAATACGCCTGGGCCAATTCGGCCTATGCCATGGCGACCAATATCAACCGATCCTTCAAGCTCTATGGCTGGTGCTCGCGCATCCGGGGCGTGGAATCCGGTGGGGCCGTCGAGGGTCTGCCGACCCACACCTTCCCGACCGACGACGGCGGTGTCGACATGAAGTGCCCGACCGAGATCGCCATCAGCGACCGGCGCGAGGCCGAGCTCGCCAAGAGCGGATTCATGCCGCTCATCCATAAGAAGAACTCGGACTTCGCCGCCTTCATCGGCGCGCAATCGCTGCAAAAACCCTTCGAGTACGACGATCCCGACGCGACCGCGAACGCCAACCTGGCGGCGCGGCTACCTTATCTGTTCGCTACCTGTCGTTTCGCGCATTACCTCAAATGCATCGTGCGCGACAAGATCGGCTCCTTCAAGGAGCGGGAGGACATGGAGCGCTGGCTGAACAAGTGGATTCGTCAGTATGTCGATGGTGACCCTGCCCGCTCCTCCGAGGAAAGCAAGGCCCGCAAGCCACTGGCGGCCGCCGAGGTTCGGGTGCAGGAGGTCGAGGGGAATCCCGGCTATTACACCTCGCAGTTTTTCCTGCGCCCGCATTACCAACTGGAGGGATTGACCGTGTCGCTTCGGCTTGTCTCCAAACTGCCGACGGAGAAAGGATTGTAGGCGGTTCAGAATGGTCCACCGGCCTAGGATGGACCAGTTCAAGGTCACCAACCGAGCACGAGGATCCAAAAAGAACACCTACCAAACAGCAGGTTAAGCAGTTCGATCCAATTGGCACAATGGGTGCGTTATCAAGATCAGATCATGCTTCGCATGGTCCGAATCGAAACCACCGCACCCCCTGATCATGGCGAGTTATTGAGGAGAACGACATGGCTTTTGACATGCTGCTTGACATCGACGGAATCCCTGGCGAAAGCAAGATCGCCGGGTTCGAAGAGAAAATCGACGTCCTGGCCTGGAGCTGGGGCGAGAGCAACGCCGGCACCTTCCACACCGGCGGCGGTGGCGGCGCCGGAAAGGTGAACGTACAGGATCTGTCGTGCACCAAATATGTCGATATCGCCAGCCCAGTGCTCTTGTTGAACTGCGCGACCGGCGAACACATCGACAAGGCTGTCCTGACCGTCCGAAAGGCCGGTGGCAAGGCCGGCGAGGACGCCCTGCAATATCTGGTCATCACCATGGAAAAGCTGATGGTGACTTCGGTCAGCACCGGCGGCAGCGGCGGCGAGGATCGGCTCACCGAGAACGTTACCTTCAACTTCGCCAAGTGCGAGGTCAAATACACCCAGCAGGACGACAAGGGTGCGGAGCAGGCCGCCAAGACCTTCAAGTGGGATATCGAGGCGAACAAGGGCGACGTCAGCTAACCCGCCGACATCGATCGCCCTCGGCCCCATCGGGTTCACGGGCGATCTCCTTCTCGGGGAATCAGGCCAAGCCATAGCGGAGAGTCGCCCAGATGCATGCCGAACAATACCTGCGGGATGGCGATCTCCAGGAGGCGCTCACCCAACTTCAGAGCCGGATTCGCCAGGATCCGGCCAATCCCGGACTGCGGGTATTCCTCTTCCAACTCCTGGCGGTGACCGGTCAATGGGAGCGGGCCCTGAACCAGCTCGGCGTGGCCGGGGAAATGGACGCCTCGACCCTGCCCATGGTCCAGACCTATCGCGAGGCGCTGCGTTGCGAGGTGCTGCGCGCGAAGGTGTTCTCCGGCAACCGTTCGCCGCTGGTGTTCGGCGATCCCGAACAATGGCTGGCCCTGATGCTTCAGGCCCTGTCCATGACGGCGGCCGGCGAACACGGCCAGGCGGCGGAACTGCGCGGCCGTGCCCTGGACGCGGCGCCCGCGACCGGCGGGCGCGTCGATGATCATCCCTTCGAGTGGCTGATGGACACGGATCCTCGGCTGGGGCCGATTCTGGAGGCCATCGTCAACGGGCACTATTACTGGATTCCCTTCCACCGCATCCAGACCATTCAGGTGGAGAAACCCGAGGATCTGCGTGACCTGGTGTGGATGCCTGCCCATTTCACCTGGGCCAATGGCGGCGAAACCGTGGGCCTGATCCCGACCCGCTATCCGGGCTCCGAATCGCACCAGGATCCGCTGATTCGACTGGCCCGCAAGACGCAATGGCTGGAACCCGCGCCCGGCCTCCATCTTGGCCTGGGGCAGCGCATGCTGACCACGGACAGCGACGACTACGCGCTCATGGATGTGCGCCGGATCGACCTGGACCCAGCCGAGACCGGCGAGGCGGATCCGCCCCGTGGCTGAGCTGACCCAGAAGGAGCGGCTGCAACCAGCCCTGCTCGACCGCCTCACCGACGATGAACCGGACAAGTCCGTGGAGTCGCGCGAGAAACGTGTCATCTCCATTCGCCAGTTGCGCGAGAGCGTGCTGCGCGACCTGGCCTGGCTGTTCAACGCCGGTCGTCTCGACAGTCTCCAGAACCTGGATGACTATCCCCAGGTCGCCCACTCGGTGCTGAACTACGGTATCCCGGATCTCACCGGAATCACCTCCTCGGGCGTCGACATCGGCGTCATCGAACGCGCGGTGCGCCAGGCGATCTGGGACTTCGAACCGCGCCTCCTGCGCCAGACGGTGCGGGTACAGGCGCGCCTGGACCCCGAGCGCATGAGTCACAACTCGCTCACCTTCGATATCGAGGGCGAACTCTGGGCGCAGCCGGTGCCGCTGCGGATCTATCTCAAGACCGAGCTGGATCTCGACCTGGGCGAGGCGCGGATCACCGAGCAGTCCGGACGCGGGGCCTGACATGGACCCGGACTTTCTGCGCTATTACAACCGCGAACTCCAGTTCATCCGCGAGATGGGCGCCGAGTTCGCCCGCGACTTTCCCAAGATCGCCGGACGTCTCGGGATGGACGGCATCGAGTGCGCCGACCCCTACGTCGAGCGCCTGCTGGAGGGCTTCGCCTTTCTCGCCGCGCGCGTCCAGCTCAAGCTGGACGCCGAGTTCCCCCACTTCACCCAGCATCTGCTGGAGACGGTCTATCCGCATTACCTGACCCCCGTGCCCTCGATGACCGTCGTCCAGTTTCAGCCCGATCCGACCAAGGGTGATCTCAGCGCGGGCTTCAAAATCCCTCGGGGAAGCAGTCTGCGCAGCGTCCTCGGCAAGGGCGAGCGCACCTCCTGCGAGTACCGCACCTCCGCGGACGTCACGCTCTGGCCGATCGAGCTGATCGAGGCCAAGCCGCTCTCCACGACATCCGCCCTGGCGGTCGGGGTAAAGGGTCTCAAGGGGGTCAAGGGCGGGGTGCGCTTCCGGCTGCGCGTCCCCGCCGGCCTGACCTTCGCGCAACTGCCGCTGGAGCGTCTGCGGATCTTTCTGCGCGGCGGCGACGGGTTGCGCATGCGGTTGTACGAGCAGTTGCTCGGACACGCGCTCGCGCTCGTGGTACGACCAGCGGACCAGCCGACACCCTGGCAGACCCGGCTCGATCCATCCCACATCCGGCGCGTCGGCTTCGACGACCAGGAGGCGCTGCTGCCTCATGGTCCACGCTCCTTCCAGGGCTACCGGCTGCTTCAGGAGTATTTCGCCTTTCCCGAGCGCTTCCTGTTCATCGAATTCAGCGGTCTCGCGGAGTCGGTCAGGCGCTGCGCCGGCAGCGAGCTTGAACTCATCGTCCTGCTCGACCGGGGCGACATCATCGAGGAAGACGCCTTCGATGCCTCCTACTTCGCGCTCCACTGCGTCCCGGCCATCAATCTCTTTCCCAAGCGCGCCGACCGCATCCATCTGACCGAGCAGCGCGAGGAACATCACCTGGTCCCGGACCGGACCCGGCCGATGGACTTCGAGGTCCACAGCGTCCAGGAGGTGGTCGGCATCGGCGCCCAGGGGAACGCGGAGCAGGAATTCCTGCCCTTCTACAGTTCGCACGACCTGGCCGGCGGGCGTTCGCACCGGGCCTATTACAGGATCCATCGCGACCCGCGCCTGCCCTCGACGCGACAACAATTGCGCGGACCACGTTCCAGCTATATCGGCGGCGAGGTCTTCCTCGCCCTGGTGGATGCCGACGAGGCGCCCTATCGTCACAGCCTGCGCCAACTGGCGGTCGGCACGCTCTGCACCAATCGCGACCTGCCGCTACAGCTTCCACTCGGCAAGGGCCGCACGGATTTCACCCTGGAGATCGGCGCCCCGGTGCTGTCGGTGCGCTGTGTCGCCGGACCGACCCGACCCCGCCCCTCCTTTCCCAAGGGCGACGGCGCCTGGCGGCTTATCAGTCATCTGTCGCTCAACTATCTGTCGCTCTGCGACCAGGACGCCGAGCAGGGCGCCACGGCGCTGCGCGAACTGCTCGCGCTCTACGGCGACTTGAGCGATGCCGCCACCCGCCGCCAGGTGGACGGCGTGCGATCGGTGCGCACGACGCCCATCACCCGCCCACTCCCACGCGCCCCCAACGAGGCCGATCGGGGCCGGGTCACCTTCGCCCGTGGCCTGGAGGTGCGACTGACCCTCGACCCGGCCGCCTTCGAGGGCAGTGGCGTCTTTCTGCTCGGGGCGGTACTGGAACAGTTTTTCGCCAAATACGTGTCGATCAATTCCTTTACCGAAACGATCGTGACGACCCCTGACGATGGAGAGGTGATGCGGTGGCCGGCGAGAATCGGACAACGTCACACCAGTTGACGCTCCTGCGGGCGCTGGAGGAGGCCCCGCACGGCTTCGGCTTCTTCCAGGCGCTACGCCAGCTTGAATGCGCCTACCGCGACCAGCCCCGAATCGGTCAGACCTCGCGTCCGACCGAGGAGCCGGTGCGACTCGCCCAGGATCCCTCGCTCAGCTTCGCCCCCTCGACGCTGGCCAGCGTCACCTCGGACCAGCCCGGCCGTCCGCCCCGGATGTCGGTCTATTTTCTCGGACTCTTCGGCCCCAATGGACCCCTGCCGCTGCATCTGAGCGAATACGCGCGCGAGCGCGAGCGCCATGCCGGCGACGAGACCCTGACCCGCTTCGCGGACATCTTCCATCACCGCCTGCTGACGCTCTTCTACCGCGCCTGGGCCAACGCACGCCCAACGGTCAGTTTCGACCGCCCCGAATCGGATCGCTTCGGCGTCTATCTCGGCGCGCTCCTCGGCCTGGGGATGCCCTCGCTGCTCGGGCGCGATGCCATGCCGGATCTCGCGAAGCTCCACTATGCCGGCCGTCTGGTCGCCCAGACCAAGCATCCGGAGGGTCTGGCCGCGATCATCCAGGACTTCTTCGGGCTGCCGGCAGACATCGAGGAATTCATCGGCCACTGGCTCAAGCTGCCGCGCGACTCCCAATGGAGCCTGGGCGCCTCGCCCGCGACCGGGCGTCTGGGCCTCACCACCATCGTCGGACCGCGCATCTGGGACCGCCAATGCAAATTCCGCCTCCGGCTCGGCCCGCTCGGACTCCTGGACTATCGACGCCTGCTGCCGGGCGGGGAAAGCCTGGCCCGGCTGGTGGCCATCGTCCGCAACTATGTGGGCGACGAGTTCGACTGGGATCTCAACCTCGTCCTGCGCAAGGAGGAGACGCCGCCGATCCAGCTCGGGACACAGGGCCAGCTCGGCTGGACCACCTGGCTGACCAGCCAGACGCCAGCGCAAGACCCAGCGGACCTCAAGCTTCAGCCATTGCGATTTACCGCCGCGTAGGATGGGTAGAGCGAAGCGAAACCCATCTTCAGCCCTTGCGATTAACCGCCACGTAGGATGGGTAGAGCGCAGCGAAACCCATCACCATAGGGAGAACCCAGCATGCCAGACATCAGTCGCGTCGCCCTTTTCGGCAAACTCAACCGGCTCGGTTACAAGGCCATCGAAAGCGCCACCGTCTTCTGCAAGCTACGCGGCAATCCCTACGTCGAGCTGGTGCACTGGATCCACCAGATCCTGCAAGTCCCGGACTCCGACCTGCACCGCATCATCAAGCAATTCAACCTGGAACCCTCGCGGCTCGCGCGTGACATCACCGAATCGCTCGACCGCCTTCCAGCCGGCTCCACCTCGATCTCCGACCTCTCGGCCCATGTCGAGGAGGCGGTCGAACGCGGCTGGGTCTATGGCTCGCTGATGTTCAAGGAATCCAAGGTCCGCACCGGTCACCTGATCGTCGGCATCCTCAAAACGCCGGGGCTGCGCAACGCCCTGCCCGCCATCTCCAAGGAATTCGACAAGGTCAAGATCGAAACCCTGATCGACCGCTTCGGCGAAATCGTCGGCGGCTCGCCCGAGGAATCCATGGGCCCCCAGGACGGCACCCAGATCGGCGGCGGCGCCGCGCCCGGCGAGGCCAGCGACGCCATCGCCCCGGCGTCCATGGGCAAACAGGAAGCCCTCAAACGTTTCACCGTCGACCTCACCGAACTGGCGCGCACCGGCAAGCTCGACCCCATCGTCGGGCGCGACGCCGAGATCCGCCAGATCGTCGACATCCTCATGCGCCGGCGCCAGAACAACCCCATCCTCACCGGCGAGGCCGGCGTCGGCAAAACCGCCGTGGTCGAGGGCTTTGCCTTCAAGATCGCCACCGGCGACGTACCACCCCCGCTCAAGGACGTGACGCTGCGCACCCTGGATGTCGGCCTGCTCCAGGCCGGCGCCAGCATGAAGGGCGAATTCGAGCAGCGTCTGCGCTCGGTCATCGAAGAGGTCCAGGCGTCCCAGAAACCCATCATCCTCTTCATCGACGAGGCCCACACCCTGGTCGGCGCGGGCGGTGCGGCCGGCACCGGCGACGCCGCCAACCTGCTCAAACCGGCGCTCGCGCGCGGCACCCTGCGCACCGTCGCCGCCACCACCTGGGCCGAGTACAAGAAACACATCGAAAAAGACCCGGCGCTGACCCGCCGCTTCCAGGTCGTCCAGGTCGAGGAGCCGAGCGAGGAGAAGGCCATCCTCATGATGCGCGGCGTCGCCTGCACCATGGAACAGCATCACAAGGTCCAGGTGCTCGACGAGGCGCTGGAGGCCTCGGTCAAGCTCTCGCACCGCTACATCCCGGCACGCCAGCTCCCCGACAAATCAGTCAGCTTGCTCGACACCGCCTGTGCCCGTGTCGCCATCAGCCAGCACGCCGTCCCGCCCGAGGTCGACGACTGCCGCAAGCGCATCGCCGCGCTGGAGAACGAGCTGGCCATCATCCGGCGCGAAACCGTGGTCGGGATCGAGACCGCCGAGCGCGAGGCGGCGGCGAACGAAAAGCTGGCCCAGGAGCAGGCCCAGTTGACCGAGGTCGAGGGGCGCTGGGAACAGGAAAAGGCGCTGGTGGAGAAAATCCTCGCCCTGCGCGCGCAACTGCGCGGAGCGGGCGGCACGGTCGAGGCGACGCCGGACGCGCCGGCCTCACTGACCGACGCCGACCGTGTCGCGCGGCTCACCGAACTCAAGGATCTGCAAAGCCAGCTCCATGCCATGCAGGGCGAGCGTCCGCTGATCCTGCCGACCGTCGACCACCAGGCGGTCGCCGCCGTGGTCGAAAGCTGGACCGGCATCCCGGTCGGGCGCATGGTCAAGAACGAGGTCGAATCCATCCTCAAGCTCGCCGACACGCTCGAACAGCGCATCATCGGCCAGCGTCACGCGCTCGACATGATCGCCCGGCGCATCCAGACCTCGCGCGCCAAACTCGACAATCCTAATAAGCCGATTGGCGTCTTTATGCTCGCCGGCACCTCCGGCGTCGGTAAGACCGAAACCGCGCTCGCGCTCGCCGAGGTGCTCTATGGCGGCGAGCAAAACGTCATCACCATCAACATGAGCGAATACCAGGAGGCGCATACCGTCTCCACGCTGAAAGGCGCGCCTCCCGGCTATGTCGGCTATGGCGAGGGCGGCGTACTCACCGAGGCGGTGCGGCGGCGGCCCTATTCGGTGGTGCTATTGGACGAGGTCGAGAAGGCGCACCCGGATGTGCATGAAATCTTCTTCCAGGTCTTCGACAAGGGCTGGATGGAGGATGGCGAGGGGCGGGTGATCGACTTCAAGAACACACTCATCCTGCTCACCACCAATGCCGGGACCGAATTGATCACCCGGCTGTGCGCGGATCCGGATCTGATGCCCGATCCGGAGGGGATCGCCAAGGCGCTGCGCGAGCCATTATTAAAGGTCTTTCCCCCAGCGCTGCTGGGGCGGTTGGTGACGATTCCTTATTATCCGCTCAATGATGAGATGATCGGTGCGATCGCGCGGTTGCAGTTGGGGCGGATTGCCAGACGGGTGCGAGAGAATCACAAAGTCCCATTTACTTATGACGACGCGGTCATCAAGCTTATCGCCTCACGCTGCACCGAGCTGGAGAGCGGCGGTCGCATGATCGACGCCATCCTGACCAACACCGTCCTTCCCAGGATCAGCGAGGAACTCCTGACGCGCATGATGGAGGGCAAGCCGATCGCACGAGTGGAAATCGGCGTCGAGGCGGGGGAGTTTCGGTACGGATTCGAGTAGCCGTAGTGCCCTGATTCGCAGGATGGCTACCCGAGAGGTTTTTCGGAAGCCCGGTTAGGCAGGCGTTGCCGGCGGCGATCCGCCATAGCCCATCCTGCTGATTGGGGCACTACCACCGTCATCCCCCACAGGGGCATAGTCCCGAGCCACAATCGGGTGATCCCACTCCAAAGGACGCGCCGAGGCCCGCCACGCATTCCAGTCCACAGCGTCGAGCCAGCTCACCCCGACAAGGTCGGACAAAATCCGTATAGCATCCACGCTCTGGCGGAACTGCCAATCCTTGAGCCCCGTCCGCTTCCCCAGGTCGGACAGATACCGCTCCACATCCGCCGGGGTCTGCACACCAAGCCTACGATCTGGAAAGGCCGCGATGTACTCCTCCGCGCGCCTCACCATCCAGCGGTCGAAAGGCGGCTTCACGTCTGATTCATTGACTCTTTGTACGTATCGATGCCAAAACGAACGGACCTTATCCTCAAAGGTTGACGGGTTGTTTCCCATGGCTTAGTCTCGGATCGTGCATACACGATGGAGGCGATCCAAGGCGCTTCAGAAACGGAGAGTCGCCGCGCGTGCACACGAATCTTAGACAGGATAGACCGAATCTGTCTAGCACAGAACATAAGGAATCGGTCTAGTACCATATCTATGGTTTCTGTCTAATCAACTGTTAGGCACCCGAATTAACTATGCCCACTTCCTTTGCCGTAAAGCACAACGCCAGCACGCGCAAAGCCCTCGTTTGGCGGCTTGCGACCTACAGCGTCACTCCGTGGTCCTTCTCTTCAAAGGAGCGAGAAACCGAGAGTGCCTCTCGCAGCGGGACGATCTATGTCATTGAAGTCAGGCGTACAAGCCAAAGTGGCACAACGTACTGGCTCGGCTACTGGTTTCGGTCGACTGGCAGGCTTCGGAATCCTGCCGGTGGGAAGTGGGACAACGAATTTGAGTACAAGAACGTATCCACTCCGCCCGGACCTGTGGTCGGACAGTACTTTCCCCAGCCGGTTCTGATTCAAGACCCGGAATTCAATGCTTGGTACCTAGGCACTCGAGGAATGGTCGAGCTCTCTTCGAAGCACGCTGCGCTACTTGAACGAATGTTTGTAGAGCCATCAAATGGCGCAAGAGCGTGCGCCATTACGGTAGGACGGCCAGTTACCTGACCGCCCCCGTACAGATCCCGGCGTGCGGAATTCCCGCACCGGGCTCCTCAGTGTGACTCGCTTCGCACATCAAGCGACCGTTTTGCTTTTGCTCAGAAG
>NZ_NRRG01000023.1 GCF_016583575.1 Thiocystis violacea | reverse complement strand
CAGTCCAGGTGAGTGGCGAGCAGGGTTCGGAGCCGTTTGACGGTACGGATTTCAGACATCAGGACATTGGGGGCAGAATCTCATGGCGATGTCATTATAATCAATATCTTAATGTGAAATGCACTGTACTGAGCAGAAAAATTATGGATTTATAGATTTTAACGAAAATCCATGTCTGAAGCACTACCCAAAATCCGATCGTCTTCACTGATGTCCTCGTCTCTGTATTCAGGTTGCGTTCGAGTCAGCCCGCCGGACGGCCGAACGTCGGAGGCCGAGTGTCCGCGAGATTGATGATTATCGTTGGCAAGCGTCGAAACCGCAGCCTGTTGGGTCGAAATCCGTGACCGAGCCGACAGGTATGATTTTCGGGTAAGGCCCGTGAACTACAAGGGAGCGAGGAGCGCGAGGGTTCTCGATCATGGCGCTGTATCTTGGTGCGCCATCGTTGGATGCGCGCCGATTCGGTGCGTAAACCCGGAGTTGGATCCCGTTCGAGATCGGCGGGATGCATTCCGACGGCTCGGAAGAGATCCGGCTTGCCCCGATCCCGCCGCCTCGGTCCTGTCCCGAGGGCGCGGGGAAATCAGGGATGGCGCGGGCGGTGACGGAGACGATGAGGATCTGGGCGGATCGCGCCTTGTCCATCATGGCCCGATCCATGCTTAAGGCTCGCACCAAAACTGATCAAGCGAGTTTCGAGTATGGAATCATTGCAGGCAGGTACCGACGTCCTTTTCATCCTGATCGGCGCCGTCATGGTGCTGGCGATGCACGCAGGCTTCGCCTTCCTCGAGGTCGGCACCGTCCGCGCCAAGAATCAGGTCAACGCGCTGGCGAAGATCATGAGCGACTTCGCGATCTCGACCATCGCTTATTTCTTCATCGGCTATAGCCTGGCCTACGGGGTCGATTTCTTCTCGGGCGCCGAGGCGCTGGCGGACAAGAACGGCTATGGGCTGGTCAAGTTCTTCTTTCTGCTGACCTTCGCGGCGGCGATCCCGGCCATCATCTCGGGCGGTATCGCCGAGCGGGCGCGTTTCTATCCGCAACTGCTGGCCTCGTTCGTCATCGTCGGCCTGCTCTATCCGCTGTTCGAGGGCATGGCCTGGAACGGTAACCTGGGCATGCAGGATTTGATCGAGCGGCTGTTTGGCGCCAAGTTCCATGACTTCGCGGGATCCATCGTGGTGCACGCCATGGGCGGCTGGATCGCGCTCGCCGCCGTGCTGCTCCTGGGATCGCGTCAGGGCCGTTATCGCAAGGACGGCACCATGGCGGCGCATCCGCCGTCCTCGATCCCCTTTCTGTCCCTGGGCGCCTGGACGCTCACGGTCGGCTGGTTCGGCTTCAATGTCATGTCCGCGCAGACGGTCGAGGCGGTGAGCGGGCTGGTCGCGGTCAACTCACTGATGGCGATGGTGGGCGGCATTCTGGCGGCGCTGGTCGCGGGCAAGAACGACCCCGGCTTTCTGCACAACGGTCCGCTCGCCGGTCTGGTCGCGGTCTGCGCGGGCTCCGACATCATGCACCCGCTTGGCGCGCTCATCACGGGCGGTATCGCGGGCGCGCTCTTTGTCTACGCCTTCACCCTGACCCAGAACAAATGGAAGATCGACGATGTGCTCGGCGTCTGGCCGCTGCACGGTCTGTGCGGACTCTGGGGTGGAATCGCCGCCGGCCTCTTTGGACTTCAGAGCCTGGGCGGATTGGGAGGGGTTACCTTCATGGCGCAACTGGCCGGCAGCCTGGCTGGCGTGCTCATGGCCCTCGTCGGCGGTTTCGCGATCTATGGTCTGATCAAGGTCTTGATCGGGCTCCGTCTGACCCAGGAGGATGAGTACCTGGGCGCGGATCTCAGTATCCACAGGATCACCGCGCAGCCCGACTACAATCGCGGCGAGGTCTGATTCGAAGAGCTTTGATCGAGACCGGTAGGATGGGTAGAGTGTAGCGAAACCCATCGAACCCCGCGCCGACGTCTCGGAACCGCGCCACGCAAAACGCCCCGGTTGCACGGGGCGTTATCGTCAAGCCTTGGAGCGGTGGTCGATGGGTTTCACGGCGAGTCGGCGTCCGTGCCGAACTTCCGCTTCATAGCGTGGCCGTTCTACCCATCCTACGAGGGTTTTTCACAATCGCTTTCAGCGAGACGGGCGGCGTCTCAAACGCAGCCGGTGGGTTTCGGCAGGCCGCCCCATTTGCAGATGAGTTTCATCGGTCCCTTCTTGAAGATGTCGTAAAGATCCTTGGTGGAGACCTTCTGCTTCTTCGCGAAGATGCGGATGGGCGGCACCACGCCGTCCTCCTCGTACATGGAGCGCGCCTCGCGGATGAAGTGCATGACCTGTTCGGTCATCTCGAATTCGTCGGAGCGGGCCAGCTCGATGGCGATCTCCTCGCTCCAGTCGTCGCGGTCGAGCAGGAATCCTTCATTGTCCAGCGGGACGGTGACGGCTGCGGTCATCGTTGGTACCTCCAAGAATTATCATCTGTCGAAATTCGAATCCGTCTCCAAACGTGGAGGCGCCGAATAACTTATCAAGCGGATGGGGAATTCCTCTAGCGCGAGGACTCGATCGCCTCCAGCACACCATCCCAAAAGCGGATGCGCGCGCAGATCGCCTCCTCGGCCGCCGTTTCCGCCTCCTCGATCCGCTCCGGATCGTCGCCGCACAGGGTTTCCAGGAGCTTCATCGACATCGGCCCGTGGAAGTCCTCGTCCAGATGGATGTGGCGATCCAGGTAGGCATGGAAGGTGGGCGCCTGTTCGGGCGTGATCCGCATCTGTCCGAGAAACTGACGGAACATGCCAGGAATGAGACCCTCCCGACCGAGGGCGAGCGCGGCCGCGACCAGATGGGGCTTGTCCTCGCGGATGAAGCAGAAGGTGGTCTCGGTGAAATAGCGCGCGGGAAGCGGAACCATCGGATCGTAGAGCGCCTTGTCCACGCCCTGTTCGGCGACCAGTTCGAGGAAGCGCCTGGGTCTCTCGCCATCCGCGCCGACCTCGTTCATGGCGCGGCAGTAGAACTCGAAGTGACTGGCATGGACGACCTCGCCCTGGCCGAGCGGGATGGCGTCGGACTCCTCCTCCAGCACCAGTTGATTGATGAAATAACGCAGGCTGGGATCCGTCCGGGGCATCCAGGGAACCTGAACCGGCGCGATCTCCCGTTGCAGATACTTGATCAACGACATGAAGTCCCAGACCGAGTAGACATGGTGATGCATGAAGATCCGCAGATCCTCGATCCCTTGGATGGCGCCGTAGATGGCGTGTCCGTTGAGCTGCTCGCGCAGTGGGCGGAGATGCTCCAGGTTGAGCGATGCCATGGGTTAGATCCTCTTCGTGAGTATTTCAGTCGATGCTGAACCGAATCATACCCAAGGTCCAAGGCGTCGGGGTTCTTTTCAGGCCCCGGGCCTCGGCTTACTTGAGATCGAAGCGGATGGGCACCCGCAGCGGCCAGGATTGTCGCCCGAACGACTTGGGAATCGGCTTGAAACGTCCCAGTCGATACATGGCCTGGAGCGCCGCCTGATCCAGGGCCGAATGACCCGAACTCTTCGCGACTCGGATCTGGCCGATGCCGCCGTCGGCCCGGATGACGAAGGCCAGGGTCGCGACCCCGCTCTGCTGCTGGCGCCTGGCGTTCATCGGGTACTGCTGATGTCTGGCGATGGCGCCTTGCAGGGCGTTCAGATAGTCACGCTCGGACGCGGCCTTGGTCGCCGTCGAAGCGGACTGGCCAGACGAACCCTGTCGCGGACTCGCGCCCGGACCCTGGCCCGACCGGCTCGCGACCGCATGGGACGGTGCCGGCTTGCTGGACGGCGCGCTGGACGGCTTCTGGCTCGCCGTTCGCGCCGGTTTGGACGGCTTGGCGGGCGTCGGCTTGGCGGTGGATCGAGCCTTGGGCTTGGCCTCCGGCTTCGTGGCGGCTGTTCGCGGTGGCGCGGGCTTCCTGGCGGGCGCCGCTTTGGCGCGGGCTGGCGCGGGTTTTGGAGTGTCGGCGACTGGCTTGACGGCTGGCGCGGGTGGAATGGGCAAGGCCGGTGACGTCTCCGCGATCGGGAGTGGCGCGGGATCGGCCATGGAGACGACTTCGGGCTTGGCTTCGGTGTCGGCGGGCGGAGCGCTGGCCGGTGGCGCTGGCGTTGGTGCCTCGTCCGGCCGCGCATCGGAACCGCCCGCGACGCCATCCCCGAACATGGCGAGATCGAGCGGGACGACCCGCTCCCTGGGCTCCGGCGTCACCGGCGTCCCGTCCCACAGCAGCGCGGCGGCGATGGCCGTGTGCAGAACCGCCGAGAGCAGCAGGCCGAGCCAGAGACCGCCGCCGCGAAGTGGCGCGCGGCTCATGACTGGCGAGTCAGGATGGTCAGGCGTTCGAGCTGGCGCGCCTTGAGCTGATCGACGACCGCGATGAAGCGGTCGAAACGGGTCGCGGCGTCCACGCGAAGGGTGATGGGACTCTCCCTGGGCAGGCTGTCCAGCCGCAGCCCCAATTCACCCAGCGATAGCGGCACGGCGTCCAGATAGAGCGCGCCGTCCGCGTCGATGGCGATCTCGACCTTCGGCGGCGTGTTGGGCTGGCTCTCGCTCGCGGCCTCGGGCAGGCGGATCTCCAGGCGTCCCTCGCTGATGAAGGTGGCGGTCGTCAGCACGATCGCGAGCAACACCAGCATGATGTCGATGAAAGGGATGACATTGATCTGGTCCATGCGCTTCATCGACGCCGCTCCCGGCGCCAGCGGGCCTTGATCTGGTCGGTGCGTCGCAGCAGGGCGTTGTAGAAGACCAGCGAGGGAATGGCCACCACCAGCCCCAGGGCGGTCGCCTTGAGCGCCAGGGCCAGACCGACCATCATGGTCGCGGTCTCGATCGCGCCGCCACGACCCATGTCGTGGAAGGCGATCAGGATCCCGAGCACGGTTCCCAGCAATCCGATGTAGGGCGCGTTGGCGCCGATGGTGGCGATCGTCGTCAGATGCCGGGTCAGGGCCAGATCCAGATCCTCGATGTCCTCGAAGGTTCCGGGATCGACGCGGGCATAATAGACATAGCGCTCGATCACGAAGGCCATCATGAGAAAACTCATGACCCCAAGCAGACCCATGACCCCCCAATCCAGATTGGTCTTCAGAAACTCCACCGATGTCTGTCCTCCAAAGGTTGTCCGCCGATCCCCGTGCCCATGAACGCGGCCTATCCGCTGGCGTTCCTGGTCGGGCTTCTCAGCGCCCTGCATTGTATCGGGATGTGCGGCTCGATCGTCGGCGCCTTGAGTTTCTCGCTGCCCCGCGAGATCCGCGTCAATCCCGCGCGCTACCTCGTTCACCAACTGGCCTTCAACCTCGGACGCATCGCGAGCTACGCCCTGGCGGGTGCCCTGTTCGGTTGGCTGGGAGCGGCGCTGACGCGGGCCGGTCCGCTGGGCTGGCTCGACGACCTCACGCGACTGGCGACCGCGACCGTCCTGATCGGGATCGGTCTGCATATCGGCGGCTGGTTCCCGCGCTTCGCCCTGATCGAGCGGCTGGGCGTCCCGCTCTGGCGCCGGCTCGATCCGCTGACGCGGCGTCTGCTGCCGGTGCGCGGTCCGCTCGGCGCGCTCCTGTTCGGCGCCGTCTGGGGCTGGCTGCCCTGCGGTCTGGTTTACAGCCTGCTGATCAGCGCGCCGCTTCAGGCCGGCGCCGCCTCCGGGGCGCTCTACATGGCGCTCTTCGGCCTGGGAACCCTGCCGGTGCTCCTGGCGACGGGGTTCCTCGCGGGACGGCTTCATGCTTGGGGTCGCGACCGGCGTTTCCAATCGATCGCCGGCGCGACCCTGATCGCACTGGCGCTGTTGGCCATCCATTACCAAGCCTACAATGGCGCTTCCATGGTGCCGTCATGAACCTGAAGATCGAGATGATTGGAAACTCACCGGCGTTTGCGCGCCTGCTGAACGCGGCGCGGATGGTGGCCGCGACCGATGCCAGTCTGCTCCTGCTCGGCGAGTCTGGGAGCGGCAAGGCGACTCTGGCGCGTGAAATCCATGCCGCCAGCCCCGGCCGCGCGGATCCCTTTCTGACCTTCGCCTGTAGCGGCGCGCCGCCGGGTGGATTCGCGAGCTTTCTCGATGAAAGCGCCTCGCGCCAGTCCAGGCTCTATCTGAGCGAAGTGGCCGAGCTGAACGCGGATGATCAGGCGCGCCTGCTGCATCTGCTGGTCCAGCGCGATCAAGGCGCCCGGTCGGCGCCGCACCGTCTCATCGCGGCCTCGGCGCAGGATCTGGAGGCCGCGATCCGCCAGGGCCGCTTCCGGCGCGATCTCTATCAGCGTCTCTGCGTCGTGCCGCTGGAGGTTCCGCCGCTGCGCGAGCGGGTGCTCGACATCCCGCTCCTGACCGAGCATTTCATTCTCCAGGCCGCCGCGCGTCTTCAGCGCGATCCGCCTCGTCTCACGGCCGGTGCCGAGCGCCTGCTGCGTCGCTACCATTGGCCAGGCAATCTGCGCGAACTCGCCAATCTCTGCGAACGGCTGGTGATCCTCTTGCCAGGCGCCTCGGTCGGTCCGGAAAATCTGCCGCGCGAGATCCTCCATGGCCAGCCGGCCGGCGAGGCGCCCTCGGGGTTCGACCTACCGCCCCATGGCCTGGATCTCAACAGCCTGGAGGCCGAGCTGATCCGCCAGGCCCTCGCCCTGGCCGGCGGGAACAAGAGCCGCGCCGCGCGTCTGCTCGGTCTGTCCAGGGACACCCTGCTGTACCGGCTGCGCAAGCACCTGATTCCGGGGTGAGACGCGGTGGCCGGTCCGGGGTGCGACCAAAAATGAAGCGTACCGGCCATCACCCGTAGGATGGGCAGAGCGAGAGCGATGCCCATCCTGTACGCTCCGAGGCCCGAGATACAAGGTTGGGGTTCGGTCCCGCTCACTCAGCCTGCGCCAGGCATCAGTTATGGTCGCACCCCCAGCGACACCGAGACTTGACCCCGGCGTTCACCGTCTCCTCTTGCCCCCGGTCTCCTCTAGTAAGATCATGTCTTACGCTTTTCGGTCAGCGATCATCAACAACATCATGGAAACAACACGTCTTTCCAGCAAGGGGCAGGTCATCCTGCCAAAGGCGATACGGGAAAATTATCATTGGTCCGCGGGCACTGAGTTCGAGATCGAAGAACGCCCGGACGGCATTGTCCTGCGGCCGAGGAAGCCGGTCCCGACAACCCTGCTCAGCGACGTGGTGGGCTGCGCGGGCTACCGGGGTCCGACGCAATCCCTGGATGAAATGGAAGAAGCCATCGTCCGGGGAGCGCGCGAAAGCCATGCTCGCGGTTGATACGAACATCATCGTGCGAATTGTCACCAATGACGATCCCGAGCAGAGTCCAAGAGCGATCGCGCTATTCGAGCGAGAGCGCATTTTCCTCACCAAGACGGTGCTGCTGGAAACGGAATGGGTGCTCAGGTTTTCCTACCAACTCTCCCGCGAGGCGATCGTCCGTGCCTTGCGAAAAGTGATCGGCCTTCAACAGGTCGAAATCGAGACTATCGGGTTGTCGTCATGGCGCTCGACTGGTATGAGCAGGGCATGGACTTCGCCGATGCGTTACATCTAGCCAGCAGTGCAAAGGCCGTCGGGTTTGCGACCTTTGATGAGAAGCTGGTCAAGTTCGCGCGGAGACTTCAAGCGAAGAGGATCGTGGCGGTCTGAGTGCTCGCGGGTCCGTCAGGCTGTCGAGAAAGATCTGGCGCCGCTCGTTGCCTTTAGGTCTTGGGTAGCCACTGGAGCAGGGCGGCGAACAGTTCCTCGGGTTCGACCGGCTTGGGTATGACGGCGTTCATGCCGGCCTCCAGACAGGCGCGGCGATCCGACTCGAAGGCATTGGCCGTGACCGCCAGGATGGGGGTCTCGTCCCCGCCCGGCAGGGCGCGGATGGCTCGGGTGGCCGCCAGGCCGTCCATGATGGGCATCTGCACGTCCATCAGGATCAGGGCATACTGGTTCGCGCCTGCCTTCTCAAGCCCCGCGCGCCCGTCCTCGGCCGTTTCCACCCTGAGCCCGGCGGTCTCCAGCAGATGCGCGGCGACCTCGCGATTGATCGGCTCGTCCTCGACCAGCAGCAGGCGGGCGCCGGCATGGCGTTCGCGCAGAGCGGTCTCGGCGGATTGGATGGCGAGCGGCTCGCTGGGTCCGGCCAGATCGCCGCGGCTCAGCCGGGCCGTGAACCAGAAGGTACTGCCCTGGCCGGGGACGCTCTCCACGCCTACCTCGCCACCCATCAGCCGCGCCAACTCCCGGGTGATGACCAGTCCCAGACCCGTGCCGCCATAACGGCGGGTCATGGAATTGTCGGCCTGCTCGAAGGGACGGAACAGATTCGCCAGCGTCTCGGCGGGGATTCCGATACCGCTATCCTGGACCTCGAAGCGGATCTTGAGGCCATCGACCTCATCGGCCAGACGCCGGATACGCAGGACGATGGTGCCCTGCTCGGTGAATTTGACCGCGTTGCTGGCGTAATTGAGCAGCGCCTGGCGCAGGCGCGTGACGTCGCCGCGCAATCCGCCGGGCAGATCGTCCTGCTCGACACCGACGCCGAGCCCCTTGGCCTGGGCGGCATCCAGAATCAAGAGACGCACCTGTTCAAGCAGCGCCGTGCCGTCGAACAGGTCCGTCCGCAACCGCAGGCTGCCGGCCTCGATCTTGGCGATATCCAGGATGTCGTTGAGGATCGAGAGCAGATGGCGGGCGGCGGTGTCGATCTTGGCCAGGCGCTCGGTCTGGAGCGGGGTGAGGCCCGAGCGTCGCAGCACATGCGTGAAGCCGAGAATCGCGTTCATGGGGGTGCGGATCTCGTGGCTCATGTTCGCCAGGAAGGCGCTCTTGGCGCGGTTGGCCGCCTCGGCCTGGTCGCGCGCCTCGGTGAGTTCCGCCGTGCGTTCGGCCACCAGGGTTTCGAGGTCGCCGCGGTAGCGTTCCAGTTCCGCGGCCAGACGCTTCTTCTCGGTGACGTCGCGGATCGTGGCCAGGAGCGCGGTTTGGCCATCCCATTCGATGGGCGTGAGGAGCACGTCGGCGTCGAACAGGGTGCCGTCGAGGCGTTGGTGCCGCCAGTCGAAGAGGTGTGATTCCGAGCGTAAGGCCGCCCCGATCATGGCCTGGGCCTTCTCCGCGCTCGGTCGACCGTCGGGCTGACGTTCCGGCGAAAGGTCGACGGGGCCGCGGCGGGTAAGTTCCTCCAGGCTCGCCACCCCGAACAGATCCAGCGTGGCCTGGTTCGCGCCGACGAAGGTCCAGGCCGGTGGCGCCAGGATGAAGAGGGCGTCGCGGGAGCCCTCGAACAGACGCCGATGCTTGGCTTCGCTCGCGCGCAGCTCGGCGGTACGCTCGCGCACGCGCTGTTCCAGTTCCTCGTTGAGTCGACGGATCGCCAACTCCGACCCTTTGCGTTCCGTGATGTCGGTCGCCAGCCCCGCCATCTGCTGGAGCCGACCCTGCTCATCGTGGATCGGCGAACCCTTGTCCGCGATCCAGCGCACCTCGCCGTCCGGGCGCAGGATGCGGTACTCCAGATCCCATTCGCCCCGTGCATGTCGCTCCAGTTCGCCCCTGACGCGCTCGCGGTCATCCGGATGCAGGGCGTCGAGGAAGGATTTGGGATTGGCCTGGAGGCTCTCCCTGGAACGGCCCCAGATGCGCTCGTAGGCGGCGTTGATGTAGCGGATCTCGGTGATGTCCGGATCGCTCAGCCAGACGACATCGCGCAGGTTTTCCGCCAGTGCCCGGAACCGCCGCTCGCTCTCGCGCAGCGCCGCCTCGGTCGCCTTGAGTTCGGTTATGTCGATGACCAGGCCGGCGGCGAGTCGCAGCCGCTGGCGTATCGGCAGCAGAACGAGCGTCGACAGAATGAAGGTCAGCAGACCGGCGAGACCGATCCAGATGCTTTGCCGAATGGCCGGGGCGTCGATCTCGGCGCGATCCTGTTTGGTGAGCAGGAACCAGTCCGTGCCGTCGATCGTCTCGGCCACGCCCAGGGTCGGCACGTCGCGATCGTCCCTTCCGATCACCGGCTCGCCGGAGGACACCTCGCCGCGCAGGATCCGAGCGGCCAGCCCCGTTGGGTCCGTCACTGGCGAATAGTGGGGCGGTGTCGTGCCCGCGCGCTCGTGGAGGTCGCTGAGAAAGAGGATCCGATCCCCGTCGCGTCGGAACAGGATGGTCTCGCCGCTGAGGCTGGGGACCGGCCAAGCCTCCAGCCATTGGCCGAGCCAGCCGGCGAGATCGGCATGAAGGATGACGATCGGGGCTGGCTGGACGGCGGTGACCGGGACGATGAAATCCAGACGCACCGTGCCTCGAAGCCCCAGGTAGGGGCCGACGTGTTGGATCGCGCGCGAGCGCGTCGCCTTCGCCGCGCCGGCCAGCACCTCCGGGGTGAGTGCCGGCGGTGCCTTGGGTGTGCGCCAGAGTGATCGACCCTCGGGGTTGAGCAGGGTGACCGCCGAGAAGTCCTGGGCCCGAATGAAACGCTGTAGGCGAGACTGTAACGGCGCTCCGGCCGCCGGATCGCCGTTGGCCTGCCAGGCGCTGTACTGCTCGGCGTAATAGGTGCTCGACTGGATGAAGGCCGCGTCGACCAGGCGCTCATTCAGCCAATCGTTGAGCTGGCGCGCCTTGAAGTCCGCGATCGTCTGTAGCCGCGCCAACGCCGTCGCGCGTGTCTGATCGAGTGTGTTGAGGATGGCCGCGGCCGTGAGGCCCAGAAGCATCAGAGCCAGCAGCCCAAACAGCCACCAGGTCGGATCCCGGCGGGCGCTCCTTGAGCCATTGGTCGGTCTGACCGACGGGGCGATCCCAGGAACCGCGTCCTCCCGACGCCGGGCCAGGAGGTAGAACCCCAGCGAGGTGAGGGCGACGAAGACCCAGTCCTTGATGGCGTCGGCCAGCGCGAGCCGATCCGGATCCTGGATCAGCCACGCCAGCGCCTGATCCGAGCGCGAGACCCAAAGCGCGGCGAGGACGGCATAGAGGACGACGAGGGCCTGGACGCGCCTGGACGACCATGGGGCGGCCGGGGTTCGGAAGGCGTCGGGCGGCCGGTCGGAAGGCATGGCGGTGATCGTCCAGGCTGTTGGCTCGGGTCCCGCTCCGAGGGCGAGGTTCGCGCTTTCGGATGGACGGGATTTTGTATCCTGAGCCTCGGTGCGTACAGACATCAGCCTCGCTCGCTCGACCGATCGGCCGGATTGACGGTAAAGGAATAAGTAGCCCCCTCGATCGATAGTGAATCCGGCACGCCGATTCGGGGCTGCTATCCTAGTGGAAGTGTCGGAGTCATCCTAGGAGGTATTCGCGATGCGTCATCTTGTCGTGTGCGCCGATGGAACCTGGAACACCCCGGAGCAGGAGACGGAAGGGGTGCCAACCCCCACCAATGTCGTTCGTCTGTTCAATGCGCTGGCCTCGCAATCCGTGGATGGTTCCGCGCAACTGGGCTATTACCATCCGGGGATCGGCTCCGATGGTTCCCGGCTCGGTCGGTTCCTGGGTGGAACACTGGGCGTCGGTCTCGGCAAGAACATCATGAGCGCTTACCGCTGGCTCGCCGACCAGTACCAGCCGGGCGATCGCGTCTTTCTCTTCGGTTTCAGTCGGGGCGCCTACACGGTTCGAAGTCTGGCCGGGATGGTGGCTCTCTGTGGTTTGTTGAAAACCCGCGATCTCGCGGAGCCAGCGGCCTGGGAGCAGGTGGAGCGGATCTACGATCGCGGCTATCGCCATCGCGAGCCGATTTCCCGATGGGATCAGGGGATGGCGTTCCATTCGGATGCCCATGGCGAGCCGCCGGATGTGCATTTCCTCGGTGTCTGGGATACGGTCGGGGCGCTTGGCGTGCCTGATTACCTTGAGTTCTTCAACCTGCTGGACGATAGCTCCAAGTACACCTTCCACGATACCAAGCTCAACCGCAAGATCCTCAATGCCCGTCACGCGGTGGCCCTGGATGAGAATCGGGCGAGTTTCGCGCCGACCCTCTGGAGCGACATCTCGGACCGCCCGCATGTGAAACAGCTCTGGTTTCCCGGCAATCATGGCGATGTCGGCGGCGGTCATCCCGAAACCGGACTCTCGGACGGCGCGCTGAAGTGGATGATGGACGAGGCCCAGGATCAAGGGCTGGCCTTCGAGCCGCTCATGGCGGCTCAGATCACTCCGAACCCACGCGACGTGCTGCACAACTCACTGCAAGGCGTCTGGTCGCGGCTGCGTCATGAGCCGCGCGCCTGCCCGGCCCTGGTGCCGATGAATGTCGGGACGCTGGTGCATGCCTCGGTCCTGGAACGCCAGACGCATCCACCCATCGCGCAGGCCCCCTATCGGCCGACGCGCCTGCTGGCCCCCGGCGAGCTGGCCGAGTGCCGGATCTACGCCGCCCAGCACTGGAACCACACGGGCCTCTATCTGGAGCAGGGGGTCAGATACCGCTTCCGCGCGCAAGGGGAGTGGCTCGATAGCCGCCTCAAGTGCGGTCCGGCGGGGGTGCTTGAGGGGCCGTTCCAGATCGGCAGGCTGGCCCATCTCGCGGGCAGCATGATGGGTTCTTTCGAGGGGCTGTTTGCCCGGATCACCCACAATGAGCAAGCGGACTTCTATGGCAGCCGGCGTGTCGAGGGAGCCCCCTGGTTCGCGCTGATCGCCCGCATCGCCAATGGCGAGCACCCCCTTGCCGACGGGACGCCGGCCCAGCACGAGTCGATCGAGTTCGACTACGCGGCCCTGGTCGGGGACGGGTGGGAGTATCAGCCGAGGGGTTCGGGGTACCTCTATGGTTTCGCCAACGATGCCTGGCATTTCTATGGCAACAACCGCGGCAGCCTTGGTCTGAGCCTCCAGCGGGTCTCGGACGCGCCTTGATCCGTCCGTCGCGCGTCGCGCGCGCCGGCTTGGCGGGTTAAGCTAGCACCTGGAACTCTTTCACGCCAACGAGGTCGCGCATCGATCGAATGTCCAATTCAGTCCTGTCAGTCAGAGCCGACCGCTATCCGCCGCGAGACCATCTGGAAGCCGCCTTTCGGGCCGTGCGAAGCGCCAAGGTTCCCCAAATCGCCGATATCGTGCTCGCCCTTCGGGGCGAGTTGACTCATCCCGAGCCGGATCTGGCACGGGCGGCCGATCTCATCGCGCAAGACCTGGTCATGACCGGCCAGGTCCTGAAGACCATCAACTCGCCACTCTTCGCCTGCCGCGCCAAGATCAGCAGCGTCAGGCAGGCGGTCACCATGATGGGCCTCCGGCGCCTGACCAATCTGGTCACCGCCGAGGCGCTCAGCCAGATGCTCGGCGCGCGCGACGGCGCCGCTCGACTGGTCTGGGATTTCATCATGGAGCAGGCGCGGGTCGCGGTCGCGATCGCCGCCGTCAGCGAGGAGGTGACGCGCGACGAGGCCTATCTTTTCGGGATGATGCAGGATGTCGGCAGCCTCATCTTCGCCGATCTGTTGGACGACTATGGCAATGAGTGGGTGATCCAGGCGACGGCCGACCCGAAGGCGTTGATGGATTACGAGCGCAAGGCGCTCGGAACCGATCACGCGACGGTCGGATTCCTCTTGGCCGGAACCTGGCGGCTCCCGGAGCCGGTCGCCCTGGCGATCTACCGTCATCACGATCCGGGTCCAGGCCGGCACGAGGAACAGGAGGTCCGCTCCCTGATCGCCGTCGCCAGGCTCGCCCGCTATCTGATGGCCATGCGGCAGGGGATCCAGGACACGCCGGAGATGCAGGATGCGCGCGAGGCGGCGTGCCAGGAACTGGCCCTGGCCGAGCAGGATTGGTCGAAACTCTGTCGCCAGGCCATGGAAGAAGGCTGGCGGCCGATGACCTGAGACGCCGATGGGGCCGACGCGCGACCCCGGCGCGCGTCAGGCCGGAAAATCCAGATCCTCGATCGGACCGGGTCGGCCGAACAGATATCCCTGGAAGGCATCGCAGCCGTTCCGGCGCAGAAAATCCCGTTGCGCCTCGGTCTCCACGCCTTCGGCGATGATCGCCAGACCCAGGGCCTGGCTCATGGCGAGAATGGCCATGACGATGGCGGCATCGTTCGGGTCCGTGGTGATGTCGCGGACGAAGGTCTGGTCGATCTTGAGCTGATCGAACGGCAGGCGCTTGAGATGGGAGAGCGACGAATAGCCGGTTCCGAAGTCGTCGATCGAAAAGCCGACACCCAGCGTCTTGAGTTGACGCATCCGTTCGCCAACCTGATCGGCGTTCTCCAGAAAGGCGCTTTCGGTCAACTCCAGCTTGAGTCGCGCGGGATTCGCCTTGGATTCCTTCAGGATATCGCGAACCTGGGTCACGAAATCGGGCTGATGGAACTGGCGCGCGCTGACGTTGATCGCCAACTGCAAGCGTTCGGTGTGCTCGCTCGTCTCCCATGACTTGAGTTGGGCGCAGGCGGTTTCCAGCACCCAGAGTCCGATCGGCACGATCAGCCCAGTCTCCTCGGCCAGCGGGATGAAGCTCATGGGCGACACCAGGCCGTGATTCGGCCGATCCCAGCGCAGCAGCGCCTCGACCCCGAGACAGCGTCCAGCCAGATCGACCTGGGGCTGATAATGCAGCCGCAACTCGCCCTTCGCCAGGGCGTGACGCAGGGCGGATTCCAGGCTCATGCGCGCCTCGATGGCGGCCTGCATTTCCGGGTTGAAGAAACGCACGGCGTTGCGTCCGGCGTCCTTGGCCTGGTAGAGGGCCACGTCGGCCTGCTTGATCAAGCCATCGACCGAGGTCTCCTGGCCTTGGAACAGGGTCACGCCGATGCTGGCCGTGCCATAGTGTCCCGGCTCGTCGGCCGTGATTTCATAGGGCGCGTCGAGCGTCGCCCGTATCTTCTCGGCGATCGTCTCGGCTTCGTTGGCCGCCGCCGAGGCGCTCGTGCCCAACTCCTCCAGCAGAATCAGGTACTCGTCGCCGCCCAGGCGCGAGACTGTGTCCTCTTGCCGCAGGGTCGCCTCGATGCGTTGGGCGACCTCGGTCAGCAAGCGATCCCCGACGTCGTGGCCCTGGGTGTCGTTGAGTGCCTTGAAGTGGTCGAGGTCCAGCATCAAAAGGGCGCCATGGCGTCCGCTCCGGTGGCTGGCGATCAGCGCCTGGGACAGGCGGTCCATCAGCAGGCGACGATTGGGCAGACCCGTCAGCGGATCGAAATAGGCGAGCTGGCGAATCCGCTCCTCGGCGGCCTTGCGCTCGCTGATGTCCTGGGCGGTAAAGGTCACGCCCCGATCGTGATCGGCGGGGTCGATCGGCGAGGAGGAGAGGATGAGATCGATCATGGTGCCGTCCTTGCGGCGCCAGCGCGTCTCCAGGCTCCCGAGGCCATGCCGATGGATGTCGGCGTATTTCTCGCGTCCGACGGCTTCGTATTCGGCCTCGGAGGCATAGAGGAGTCGGGAGGATTGTCCGATCAGTTCCTCGCGCTCGTAGCCGGTCATGCGCAGCAGGGTATCGTTGGCCTCGGTGATAATCCGCCGGACCACCACGCCGATTCCGACCGGGGCGGCGCGCAGCAGGCTGTTGGCGCGCGCCTCGCTCGCGCGCAGGGCCGACTCGGCGCGCAACGCCTCGGTGATGTCCAGGCTCAGACCCACCAGCGCCTCGGGTTCGTCGCGGTCGTTGCGCTTGACGAATTTGAATACCTTCAGATCATGTATCTGGCCATCGGCGAAGGGGAATCGCTGATGGGTGATATTCACGCCGGGATTGGCGATGGCCTGGGCGTCCGATTCCAGACATTGACCCCGGTACTCCTCGGAAAATAGCTCGGCGTAATGGGGAGCTTCCAGGAAGCGTGACTCAGGGATCCCCATGGCCTGACAGAAGGCTCGGTTGACAAACTCGAGCCGGCCCCCGGTGTCCTGCAACCAGATGCCGATCGGGGCCTGATCCAGGATGAGCTGCAAGCGCCCGTGTTCCCTGGCCAGCGCCTGCTCGGTGGCCTTGCGGTCGCCGATATCCAGGCAATAGCCGATGTAGCCGATGAAGACACCCGAGCTGTCATGACGCGGGCAGCCGTCGTCCTGGATCCAGCGATATTCGCCATCGTGCCTGCGCAGGCGGTATTCCATGCTGAATTTCTCGCGCCGCTCGAAGGCGGACACGAAGATGTCAAGACAGTGCGCGAAGTCCTCTGGGTGGACACCCTGGGTCCAGCCATGGCCGGATTCCTGCTCCAGCGTCCGGCCGGTGAAGTCGAGCCAGACCCGGTTGAAATAGAAACAGCCCTTGTCGGTGCCGGCGGCCCAGATCAGCGCCTGGCCGGAATCGGCCAGGGTGCGGTATTGCTGCTCGCTCTCGATCAGCCGAAGCTCCGTCAGCCTCCGCTCCGTGATGTCCTCGCCCGCGCTGAGAACGCCGATGAATTCGCCGCGCGGTCCCCGCAGCAGGCTGTTGTGCCAGGCGACCAGCCGGGTCGCGCCGGAGCGGGTGCGCACCGGATTCTCGTAATACTCCGAGTGCTCCAGATCCCCGGCCAGGATCTTGTGGAGGATCGCGCGCAGGGCCTCGATATCCAATCCATGCGGCAGGCAGGTCGCGAACCAGTCCTGGCCGATCAGTTCCGTTTCACCGTAGCCGAGCAATTCGCATCCCTTGCGATTGATCAGGACGATTCGTCCCTCGGCGTCGAGGACCAGGATGATGGCCTCGACCGTTTGCAGGATCTCGCGGATGTTGTCGCGCTCCTGGCGCAGGGAGGCCATGGCCTCGCGCTGAGCCAGCTCGGCCCCGGCGCGGGCGGCGAGGATGCGCAGATTGGCCTGGATCAGATCGCCCCCGCGCAGCGGGCTCCGGCTGATCCCGACGATGAGTCCCAGCACCCGGCCGAGCGGGTCGAGGATGGGCTCGCCGATATAACCCTCGGCGTTCAGACGGAGAAGGTCGGCGTCCCTTGGATAGCGCTTGCGTATGCCGGCGCTGTAACAGGGGCGAGCCTTGGACATGACATCCTCGCACGGCGTCCCCGCCAGGTCGTAGGCGCCGGTCCGGGCCGGCCCGCCGTCCGCCCAGGCGGCTAGGATCTCCACGCGAGGCTGGTCCGCAAGGGGCGTGGCGACATGCACGTAGTCGAGTCCAAGATTCAGAGCGGCATGTTCGACCAACTCCGCGAAGAATCCCTGGCGACTCGGCGCGGAGACGAATTCCGCCGTGGCCTCCAGGGCGGACTCGAAACGATCACGCGGCTTCATATCCCTGATACCCGTTCAGTTTGAGAACCAGCTCTCAGTATTCGGGTTAGTGGCGAGTAAAGTCCAGCAAGGTATGACGGCGGTCCGATAGGATGCGTCTGGCGCCAGACGGGGGTTCGAAGCGCAAGGAACAGGCGTGAGCCTGCTCGACATGGCGGCTGGCGCGAATCCAATCCCAAACCCCGCGTCCCTGATTGGATGTAGTCGCGATCCGCGAGGCTCGTCAACGTTTCGGTTCCTTTATCAACACGATGTCCCCCATCTCTCCAGGTTTCCAGGGTCGCGGTCTTCAGTCGAAGTTGACGCTGGTGTTTCTCGGGGTCGCCCTGCTGGTGTCGGCCGCGACCTCGCTGGTGCTCTACCAGGTCGCGCGCGAGCAGGCCACCACGGATCTGCGCCAGCGGCTGGGCGATGTCGTCGCGATCGCCGCCGCCGGGCTGGACGCGGACCGGCATGCGAGCATCACTCCAGAGACAGGGATGGATTCGGAGTCCTACCGGAGCCTGAAACGCTATCTGCAAGGCGTTCGCGATAGCGCCCTGGATCTGCACTTCGTCTATACCATGCGGCGCGCAGCCGATGGGACCATCCGCTTCGTGGTCGACGCCGAGGAGGATCCCGGCGAGCTGTCTCCGTTGAACTCCGTCTATTCCGAGACGACCGACCTGCTGCTCCAGTCCTTCGACAGCCCCTTGGCTTCGCTGGTGGAGCGGGATGTCGACACCGATCAATGGGGAACCTGGCTCTCCGCCTATGCCCCCATCGTCACGAGCACCGGCGAGCGCGACGGGGTGCTGGGCGCGGACATCTCGGCGACGACCGTCCTGGCCTACGAACGGCGGGTGCTCTGGATCGCCCTGACGGTGTTCGCCGCCACCCTGCCTCTGATCCTTCTGGCCGGCTGGTGGATGGGGCGTGCCATGGCGCGCCCCATCGGTATCCTCGACGCCGGCGCGCGGCGCATCGCCGAGGGCGACCTCGGGGTGCGTCTGCGCCTCGATCGGCACGACGAGATCGGTGCCCTGGCCCGCTCCTTCAACCACATGGCGGAAGAGCTGACGCAGGGGCGACGCCGGATCGAGGAGGCGGCGGCCAAATATCGCTCCATTTTCGACAATGCCGCCGAGGGCATCTTCCAGAGCACGGCGGATGGGCGGGTGATCACCGCCAATCGCGCGCTCTTGCGGATGCTCGGTCATGGGGATCGGGAGGAGTGGCCGCGCGAGATCGATGATGTCGCCCGGTCGGTCTATGCCAACCCCGAGGATCGCCGTCGCCTGCTCGCCCAGCTTGGCGAAACCGGCCATGTCGAGGAATTCGAGACCCAACTGCGCCGCGCCGATGGCTCCACCTTCTGGGCCGCGATCAGCATGCGCTCGGTCGAGCCGGCCGGCTCGACCCAGTTGCTGGAGGGCATGGTCCTGGATCTGTCCGAGCGCCACGAGCGGCGACGCGCCGAGCGTGAGCGCGAGGCCGCGCGCGCGGCGAACGAGGCCAAGAGCGGCTTCCTCGCCCACATGAGCCACGAGATCCGCACCCCGCTGAACGCCATCCTGGGACTGACCGATCTGGTCCTGCGCGGTGAGCTCAACGCGCGTCAGCGCGATTATCTGGATAAGGTCAAGCTCTCGGCCAAGGCGCTGCTGGGCATCATCAACGACATCCTGGATTTTTCCAAGATCGAGGCCGGCCGGTTGGACCTGGAGCGCACCGCCTTCTCGCTCGACGAGGTGCTCGCGAGCCTCGCCGAGATGTTCGCCTATCGCGCGCACGAGAAGGAGATCGAGCTGATCCTCTCGGCCGCGCCCGAGGTGCCGCGCGCCCTGATCGGGGATCCGGTGCGATTGGGTCAGATCCTCATCAACCTGACCGGCAACGCCATCAAGTTCACCGAGCGGGGCGAGGTGGTGGTGACCGTCGCTCTGGTCGACCCGGCGCCGCGCGCGCTGGCCGATGGCGAGGTGATGTTGAATTTCAGTGTCCGCGACACCGGTCCGGGAATCGCGGAGGACCGGCTGGACGCCATCTTCCAGTCCTTCGCCCAGGCCGACGGGTCCATCACGCGCCGGCACGGGGGGACGGGGCTTGGGCTGGCCATCTCGCGCGAGCTGGTCGATCTCATGGGCGGCGACATCCAGGTCGCGAGCCAGGTCGGTCAGGGCAGTCTCTTCTCCGCGCGGGTCGTGCTCGGGCTTCAAGCGGAGCCCCTGCAAATCCGTCCGCGCACCCCGCTGGATCTGCGCGGACTCAGGGTGCTGGTGGTGGACGACAACGCGACCTCGCGCGAGATCCTGATCAGCCAGCTCGAATCCTTCCAGATGGAGCCGGCGTCGGCGGCCTCGGGCGAGGAGGCCCTGGAGTGTCTGGCGGATCCCGCCGCGACCTTCGATCTGGTGCTCATGGATTGGCGGATGCCGGGGATGAACGGCCTGGAGACCACCCGCCGTCTCCGTCAGGATCTGCGGCTCGACAAGACGCCGGTCGTCTGCATGATCTCCGCCTATGCCCGCGAGGATCTGATGCGGCCCGCGGAGCGCGTCCTGCTCGACGGCTTCCTGAATAAACCGGTCAATCAGTCCTTCCTGTTCGACACCATCATGACCCTCTTCGGTCATACCGACGCGGTTCTGGCCGGCGGATCGCTCGCGACCGGCCAGCCATCCGCCGAGGCACCTCCCGATTTCAGCGGCCGGCGGGTGCTGCTGGTCGAGGACATAGAGATGAATCGGCTGGTGGCGCTGGAGTGGCTGACCTCGGTCGGTCTGGAGGTCGATACCGCCGAGAACGGCGTCCAGGCGGTCCGGATGGCCGATCCGGCGAGCCATGATGCCGTGCTGATGGATCTGCAGATGCCGGTGATGGACGGTCTGGAGGCGACGCGGCGGATTCGCTCCGACCCCGCCAAGGCCGCGCTGCCCATCATCGCCATGACCGCCCACGCGCTCAAGGGCGACCTGGAGCGCTGTCTCGCGGCCGGAATGAACGACTATGTGGCCAAGCCGGTGGAGCCAGAGCGTCTGTTCGCCGCGCTGGCGCGCTGGATCGCGCCTGGATCGGGGGCGGCGCCGTCCGTGACCCTGGTCGATCTGGGCTCGGATCCGGCGCAAGCGGCCGCCCGGTCGCTGGTGGCGGAACTGAAACTGCCCGGCATCGATATCGCCGAGGGACTGTCGCGCGCCAACGGGAACGCCGTCCTCTATCTCAAGCTGCTGCGTGGTTTCGGGCCTTCCTGGGAAGACACGGCGGCGCGCGTCGAGGAGGATCTCGCGGCCGGACGGAGCGAGGAGGGGCGTCGTCGGGTGCATTCGGTCAAGGGCGTGGCCGGCAACCTGGGCGCCCAGGATCTTTACGCGAGGGGGCAGGTGGCCGAAACCTGGATTGCCGAGGGTGAGTTCGATCCCTACCATCCGATCTGGCGCGACTTCGCCGAGGCCCTGAGCCGGGTGACGGAGGGCCTGGCGGTCGTTCCGGAGCCTGGCGGGGCCGTTGCCGGTTCGGACGGAGAGGGCCGGGGGATGGACAGTGGCGCCCTGTGCCGGGGGCTCGACGCCATGATCGGTCTGCTCGACGATGATCTCGGACAGGCCCAGGCACGCCTCGATGGGCTGCTTCCCACGCTCTCGCGGCGTCTGGATCCCGAGCGCGTCCAGACGCTGCTGGCCCGAATCGACGGCTTCGAGATCGATGACGCCATCGCGACGATCAAGTTGATGCAAGAGGATCTTGAATGTGACCAGCGAGCGGGATGAACGTCCCAAGATTCTCATCGTCGACGACACCAGGGAAAACATCGATCTCTTGATGGAGGTCTTCCGCGACGAGTTTCGCGTCGCCGCCGCGACCAATGCCGAACGCGCGCTCAAGCTGGCGCGCTCCGGGAGTCCGCCCGACATCATCCTGCTGGATATCCTGATGCCCGAGATGGATGGCTACGAGCTGTGCGCCGCGCTCAAGCGGGACGAAACCACCAAAAGGATTCCGGTGGTCTTCGTTACCGCCGTGTCCGAGGTCATGGATTCAACCCGAGGTTTCGCCGCCGGGGCCGTGGACTACATCACCAAGCCCTTCCACCCGCCCATGGTGAAGGCGCGGGTCAAGCTGCATCTGGACCTCAAGAGCAAGTACGAGCTGCTCGAATCCTATGCCTTCATCGACGCCCTGACCGAGGTCAACAACCGCCGGCGCTTCGACCAGGTTCTGGAGGCCGAGCTGAGCCGCGCGCATCGCTCCAGGCGGTCGCTCTCGCTCGTCTACATGGATGTCGATCAGTTCAAGCAGTACAACGACGCCATGGGACATGGCGCGGGTGACGACTGTCTGCGTCGCCTGGCCTCGGCGCTCTCGACGGCGCTCAACCGCTCGGGCGACTTCATCGCCCGTTACGGCGGCGAGGAATTCATGGTGCTGCTGCCCTATACCGACCGGGATCAAGCCTGGTCGATCGCCACGCATCTCAATCAGGTGATCGACGACCTGGCGATCCCCCATCCCGCCTCCAGCGTCGCCACGCATGTGACCCTGAGCCTGGGCGTGGTCACCCTGGATCCAGACTCCAGGCTCGACAGCCGCGAGATCGTCGCGGCGGCGGACAAGGCCCTCTACGCCGCCAAGGCCGCCGGACGTAATCGCATCGTCCGGGGCGAACTCTCCTGAGCGGTTGCGAACAGGAAACGAAAGGCCGGCCGGGTCGTGCTCCCGGGTGGATGCCAAGCCCTTGATTCATTGATTATAAAAATCTCTTCGGCGGCCTATCCAGGTCTGGCGCACCACCGGAACAGGGTACTAGCTGGCGGTGGCCGGGCACGGATGGCGGGTCCGATCCAGGGGCGGAGACTCCCGATTGAGTGGCGCCAGATCCGCGATGATCACCGTTGGCCCAAGCGGATCGCGCCGCAGAACCAGCCCCGAGAGGCTCCGCTTGGCCTGGTGCTTCAACTCCGCGATGGCCCGTCCGAGTTCATCGCCGCTGCCGTAGTCGTCGCCAGGCCGGATCTCCAGCAGGGCCGCGCTGCATCGCATGAGCGGCATCCCGTGGATCTGGCCGAAGCGATCGCTGGCCCGGATGTGACCCCTGAGCCGGTCCTCCGGGTCGTAAAGGCCGCGCACGTCGGAGCGGAAATTCACCAGCAGTTGTCGCAGTTGACCGAGCACCAGCGTCAGCGGCGCGTCCTTGATGCCGGCGAAGAAATCGTCGCCACCCACATGTCCGACGAACCAGCCGCCCGGATTCAGGTGTTGTCGGATCAGCTCGGCGAACAGTTGGATGACGCGATCGCCCCGGCGGAATCCGTAGTGATCGTTGAAGGCCTTGAAGTTATCGAAATCCAGGTAGACGAGATGACAGGTTCCATCGCGTGGACCGAGCGCCTGTGAAACGTATTGATGAATCGGGTTGTTGCCGGGGAGCTTGGTGAGCGGGTTCTGGTCGCGCGCGACCGCGAGGTTCTTCTGCTCGATGAGCTGAAGGAGCGAGGTGGCGGAGATGAAGCCATGGTAGCGGCCGTCCCGGATGAGAATCACGCCGGCCGGATTGAGCGTGGCCGAGTAGGCTTCCAGGAGGCGATCGACGGGGTCATGGATGTCGACCATCGGGCAGGGTCGAACGAAATCCCGCAGTTGACGCGCGAAGGCTCGGTTGACGATCAGGTCGCGTCCATAGTTGGAGTAGATGAAGTCCTTGATGTCGGCCTCGTGGATCAGTCCCAGCGGATGCTCGGCGGCATCGAGCAGCGGGACGACATGATGGCTCTTGTCGCGCCGAAAGGCGTCGAACAGACGACCGATACCCTCGTCGCTGTGGAGCGGGGGGATGGTCTCCAGGAATGGCTCGATCAATCCCAGATCCCCCGGCCGATCGCGACGGTTGCGGCGGTGGATCTCGGCGACCTGATCGTAGCTCGCGCGCAAGGCGCCCAGATCGAGCTGGGGACGGGCGATCAGATAGCCCTGCACCAGGTCGCAGCCGATTTCGCGGCAGGCCAGCAGCTCCGACTCCGTCTCCACGCCCTCGGCGACGACCTGGATGCCCATCAGATGCGCGAGCTGAACCGCGCTGGCGACGAACAGCCGCTTGCGGTGATCCTCGGCGATCCCGCTGATGAAGAAACGGTCGATCTTGAGTAGATCCGGCGGATGTTCGTAGAGCAGGCGCAGGCCCGCGTAACCGCTGCCGAAGTCGTCGATGGCGAAGCTGAAATCATGCCGGCGATAGGCGGCGATGGCGCGCTCGACATTCGGATTGGCGGTCAGGTCGCTGCGCTCGGACAGTTCCAGACAGATGGATTCCGGTCCCAGGCCGTGTCGCGCGAGCAGCTCGATGGTGCTCTCCGGGTGTTCCTGCTCGATGAGTCGCGGATCGAGATTGAAGAAGAGGCGGTAACGTCGGGCGTTCGGGAGTTGCACGAAACTGGTGATCGCCAGCTCGCGCAGCAGCCTGTCGAGGGCACTGGAGAATCCGCGATCCCAGGCATGCGCCAGGAAGCCGAAGACATCCTGGAACCCAAGCTGGTCGACCCCCCGTAGCAACGCCTCGTAGCCAAAGACGCCGCCGGTATGGATGTTGACGATGGGCTGCAAGGCGTAGGCGAGCGACGCCCGCGCCTGAATCAGAAAATCCTCCTGTCCAGCGGGATCCGGGTCTGGTCCAGGCGCGGTGTCCGCGACGAGATCACGGGCGCGCGCGATCTCGCTAATCGGGATGGGGTCGGCGTGCATAAGGGCTCTCACTGGAGTCGGAAGTAGGCGACGCGTTCCCTGAGCGCGGATGAGAGGCTGTTGAGGTGGGCGCTCTGGGCGAAGCCGGAATCCGCCGCCTCGGCGTGATCCTGGGCCAACTGGGTAATCTGGTTGACGCTGAGCGCGATCTCGTCGGCCATGCGGCTCTGTTCCTCGGCGGCGCCGGCGATCTGGTGGCTCATGTCGGTCAGATGGGCGACCGAGGTCGCGAAGGCGTCGAGATTATCAACGGTCTGGCCATAGTGATCGACACTCTGCCGGGCGCGGTCGCGGTTGGCATGGATCACCCCCACGGCCTCCCTGGTGCTGCTGCGCAGGGCGCCGATCAGATTCTCGATCTCCTGGATCGAACGTTCGGTGCGGATCGCCAGTTGGCGCACCTCGTCGGCGACCACGGCGAAGCCGCGACCCTGTTCGCCGGCGCGCGCGGCCTCGATCGAGGCATTGAGCGCCAGCAGATTGGTCTGGCTCGCGATGGCGCGGATCACGTCGAGCACCCGGCCGACCGCGTCGCTGCGATCGGCCAGGCCGAGGACCACGTTCGCCGCCTCGTCGATCTCGACGGCCAGACGTTCGATGAGTTCGGTGGTGCGGGTCAGGATCTCGCGGCTGCCGTGGATGCGTTGGCGCGCCTCGGCGGTGGTTCCGACCGCGCGGCTGGTGTGAGCGGCGACCTCCTGGGCGGAAATGGCCAACTGATTGACGGCGCGATCGACATGACCGGTCTCGGCCTTCTGCCGATCGAAGCGGATCTTGCTGTTCTCGGCCAGGCGCGCCATGTCGCCGGCCGAATCGTGCAGATCCCCGCTGGCGACGTGAAGGTGACCGACGATGTCGCGGATCCGCTCGACCATGCATTGCATGGCCCGCATCAGTTGTCCGACTTCGTCCCGGCGGTGGGTCGCGAAGGAGACGTTGAGATCGCCCTCGGCGAGCGCCAGGACGGCCCGAACCGCCGCGTCCAGCGGACTCAAGGCGTGACGCATGTAGAGATAGAGCCCGATCAGGGTCAGCGCCAGGATCAGGGCGACACTGGAATAGGCGATCCACTCGAACCGCTGTCGCGCCATGTATCCCGAGGTGTCGTCCGTGACGCCGACCAGATGGGCGATGGGTTCTCCCGCGATGCCCCGGATCGGAAGCACCGCGACGCCGTAGGCCAGGTCGCCCGAGACGAGCGTTCGAAGGCGGCTCTCGCCCAGGGCCGGTAACGGCAGGGCCAGGCGTTCGAGCAAGCTCGGATCGGTCCCGCCCAGAACCCGGCCATCCACGTCGAGCAGGTAGGCGTCGGAGCCGTCGATCCCCTTGAGCGTCGCCAGGGCGGGCGTGATCGGCGCCTGGAAGACGACGGCGCCAATGGGGTCATGTCGCGAGGTCAGTTCGAACGCCAGGAAGGCCACCGGCTCGCCCTGCTCGTTCAGGCCGAGGCCCCGCCGTGGTTTCCCGTCGCTCCGGCTGGCGCTCATGAGCGAGACGGCATCGGCGGGCGCCGTCCCCGCGTCGCAACAAACCTGCGCTCGCTCGGCGTCGAACAGATAGAGCCGGTCGAAATAGCCCTGTTCGGCGATCAGATTGGTGAGCGAGTCGACGGCCTTGACCAGCGCCTCGGGATCGCTCTTCTTGAGTGCCTGCTTGAGATAGAAATCGTCCTGGAAGCTGGCGATGCCCTTTTCCATGGTTTCGAGGATGCGGTTGGTGACCTGATTCCAGATCAGGCTTTTGCCGGCGGTCACCTCCAGGGCCAGCCGCTGTTCGATACGTGCCTGACTGACTTGCGCCACCAGAACCAGAACCGCGGCGACCATGAGGGTAACCGAGATGGCCGCCAGCGTGACACTGCGACGGATGCTCATGAAACGACTCCAGGATCTTCATTCGAGTCGAACGGTTCGCGAGGGAAGCCGCTCGGAAGGCCCCGAGTAGAGCAAAGTGCCGTGACACTATGATGACACCGGCAAGGGATTGTGAACGGCGTCTCGATCTCGGACCCGTGGCGTGGGAGCGGCTTTCTAGCCGCGACCTAGTCGCGACGCACGTTGGTGTTTCGGCTCAAGCGCCGGCGCGGCGGTCTTCGCGGCGGCAAGCCGCTCCCACGGAATCCGATCGATTGGAGCTGGGCGCGCCTCAGGCCAGGAATATCCGCTCCAGCGCGCCGCTTGAGCGGTTCCCCCGCTGGTCCTCCGCTTCGATGAAATAGCGGATGTCCCCCAGTCCGACCGGCAGATCGGCGACGTAATAATGCGCCGTCGCGCGCGCGACGGTCTGGCAGGGGTAGGGACCGAGGTCGGTCATGGGGATGGCCTGCTCGCCCTGGTCCGAACGCAGACGCAGGGTCACGCGCGCCAGACTGGAGAGGTCGAAGACGAATGTGTGTACACGACCCTCGCGCGGGGCATCCATCAAACATCCCTGACCCCATTGCTTGCCGCCCGGATTCTCGGGCGTGACCCAGGGCGGGAAGATGGTCGGTCCGGTGCGGTCGGCGAGCCGCTCGAAATCCGCTCCGGCGAGCGACCAGGCGCGATTGGCGGCGTTGGTGACCTGTTGGTCCCAAACCGTCTGGCCGGTCCAGTACCAGTAGTCGCTGGCCTCGGCGGTCAAGAGCAGGCGTGTGAGTTCACCAAGTAGCGGATGCGTGGGCTCGGCGTCCTCCAGCGAGTGCACAGCGTTCTGCAGCGCCGTGAGCACGGCCCAGGAGTTGAGATCCGGGGAATAGGGCTCGCGATAGCGGCCGAACCATTTCATGAACTGCGGATCGCCGTTGTCCGCGCCGCTCCAGGAGCCGGGTTCCAGATGGACGGCCTGGTCGGGATCCGGTGGGAAGCGTTGCAGATAGTCGGCGATGCCGATCAGCTCGAAGCGCGGATCCTCCTGGAGCCATTCGATCATACGGGCGGTGTTGTGGCCGTAGTAGCTCTCGGCCCCGCCGCCGTGGTTGTCGCCGTCCGAATGCAGCAGCAGGAAGGGCGGGTGTTTGGGATCGAAGCCGTCGGTGTCGAGCAGGTGCTGGTACAGCTGCCCCATCACGTCCGGATACTGGAGCGCCCCGAAACCGCCGCGCGCGTCCTCGTTGCCGATATAGCGCTCGGCTGGAACCCCAATGATCTTGTGCGTCACGCCGTCCGGATCGGTATAGGCCAGATATTCCGGGCGCAGCAGGCTGGGCGCGATCTCCGAGCCGGTCCAGACGTTGCGCAGACGCAGCCAGTCGCGGACCGGCGGGTTGACCTGATCGGCCGGATTGGGCGGGAGCATGCCCTCGGTGGGACCGCCGTAGGGATAGTCGCGGCAGGCGCGATAGCGGTGGATGGAGTCGTACATCACCGCCTGGATGCCGGCCTGGTTGAGCGCCGGGATGAGGCGCGGATGAAAGGCGGTCTCGGGCGGGAAGAGGATGTTGGAGGCCGGGACACCGAAGACCCTGGGGATCAACTCGCGATGCCTATGGATCTGGCGGACGATGTCGCGCGCCGGGATCAGCGGCATCAACGGGTGATGGAAGCCGAAGGCGCTGATGTCCAGGCGCGGGTTGCCGAGCGTCGTGGTCAGGGTGGCGACCTCGCGCAACTGGCGGGTCCAGTCAGCGAAGCGCCCGCCGCAGCGGCCCTGCTCGGCGCAGCGCTCAAGCTGCTCGATCAGCGAGCCGCTCCAACTGCATGTCAGTCCGCCGTGGGGCAGTTCCGCCTCCGCGTACTGGCGGATCGCGGTGGGCACGAAATCGGTATAGGGGCCGCCGCGCGAACCGAAGATCTGGTCCTTCTCGCCATCCCAATAGTTCGGATCCACCGCGTCGTAATAGGGCTGATGCATGTGCTTGTGGATGCCGAAATAGAGTTTCGGCTCATCGCCGCCCTGGACGCGCGCGACGATCGGGCGGGGCGCGCGCTCCAGTTCCATGGTGCGGAAGGTCTTGACCCAATCGCCGCCGCCCGCCTGTCGATAGTCGGCCGAGCGGCAGCCCTCGATCTGAATCTGGACCTGACCCATACCGAGAAGTCCCGCCGGAATCTCGGCTCGGTAGCGCTGGGTTCCGTCCGGCTCGCTCGCGACGGGCGCGATCCGCTCGCCGTTGATCAGGTGCTCGCGACCCTGCTGGCGCAGTATGATCTGCGGGAAGGGGATGAGGCCGTCGGCCAGGAGGTCGATGCCGAAGCTCGGGTTCTTGTTGTTCGACTCGCCGCTGAGTCGATCGGGAAGGTCGATCCGGATGAAGCGGGTAAAGACGCTGGTCATGATTGGGAATGGTCTCGTTGAGGGGTGGCTAAAGCCTAGCGCGATTCGTCCCGGACGACCTTGACCTGAGGGGCTGGGCGCAGGCGGGTTCGACTGGATCTCATCCGTCCTGGCTGACGCGCTCGCGATCATTTCGATGGGGCCATTCCATCTCACCCTCAGCGGCTCACCCAGACCGTAGGATGGGCAGAGCGAGAGCGATGCCCATCTTTCAAACTGTGAATTCAGGATTGTGCCGGATGACATCGGCACGGTTCGATGGGCCTCGGGGCGCTCGGCCCATCCTTTTATCTTGAGCCTCGGAGCGTACAGGATGGGCATCGCTCCCGCTCTGCCCATCCTACGAAGGTTTTTTCACAAGCTCTGAGGCGTCCCGACCTCAGGCCGGCTTCGGGCCGAAGGTCTCGGCGTGAAGGGTCTCTCCGGTTCGGCCGCGACCCTCCGGTCCCAGAAGCTGGATGTAGGCCTCGGTGACGCTTTCGGGGGCCGGATGGCTGTTGGGATCCTCGCCCGGATAGAGACTGGCCCGCAGCGCGGTGCGCAGGATGCCGGGATCCAGGCTGTTGACCCGGATCCGACCACCCGCGCGGGTCTCGTCGGACAGGACCTGCATCAGCCCCTCGACCCCGAATTTGGCCGCCGCGTAGGCGCCCCAATAGGCCAGGCCGGCGCGGCCGACACGGTCGGAGGTGAAGAGGATGGAGGCGTCTTCCGAGAGTCGCAGCAGGGGCAGACAGGCTTGGGTGAGCAGGAAGGGCGCGGTCAGATTGACGCGGATCACGCGCTCCCATTCGCTCGCGTCATAGTCGTCGATCCGACTCAGAAAGGGCGCGGAGGCGGCGCAGTGGGCGAGTCCGTCGAGCCGGCCGAAGGTGTCGCCGATGCTATTGGCGGCGGCGAGGCAATCCTGTTCGCTCGCGGTCTCCAGGTTGAGTGGCAGGATGGCCGGCTCGGGATGACCCTCGGCGAGGATCTGGTCATAGACGGGCTCTAGGTCGGCCTGTTTGAAGGAGGACAGGATGACCGTCGCCCCCTCGGCGGCGCAGGCGATGGCCACCGCGCGGCCGATGCCTTCCAGGGCGCCGGTGACCAGGATGACGCGCTTGGCGAGTCGGTTGCTGGGGGGCTGTGTTTGATCGATGGACATAGGTCGGTTGTCAGTTGTCAGTTGTCAGTTGTCAGTTGTCAGTTGTCAGTTGTCAGGGAGGTTAGGCGATTTCCGGGAATTCCGTAGCCGCCCGAAAGCTCCGGAATTGGACAGGATTAACAGGATTCTTCAAGATTTACAGGATTAAAAACAGCGTTTTATAAATCCTGTCAATCCTGCGAAATCCTGTTAATCCTGTCTATGACCAAGCGAGTCACGGGCACGGGATTTCCTGGAAATCACCCGAGGGCTCCATGCGCGGATCCTCTCGAGTGGAGCACCACCAGTGGGCGATGTCTCGGGTGTCGGTGCCCGAATCAGCCGACCCTTTCCGGCAGCCAGTCGAGGACATCGAGCGGATGCTCGATCATCCCATGCGCGCCCCAGCCGGCCGGGTCGTCGTCCGGTCCCAGATAGCCGAAGAGGGCGGCGAGCGTGCCCATGCCGGCGGCCAGGCCGGCGCGGATATCGCGCTCGGCGTCGCCGAGATACCAGCAGCGGGCGGGATCCACCCGGAGCCGATCGCAGGCGTGGAACATGGGGTCGGGATGGGGCTTGGGACGCGCCGCCGTGTCGCCGCAGACCAGACAGGCGGCGCGTTCCAGGAAGCCGATCCGCTCCATCAACGGCTCGGTCAGATAGGTCGGTTTGTTGGTGACGATGCCCCAGGGGATGCCGCGCGACTCCAGCGTCGCGACCAGCTCGGGGATGCCGGGGAAGGGGGCCGTATCCACGACCAGCGCCGCCGCGTAGATGTCCAGATACTCCAGACGCCGCGGCTCGTAGTCGGGATCCTCCGGCTCCAGTCCGAAACCGACCTTGAGGATGCCGCGCGCGCCATGCGAGGCATGGGGTCGCACCCGATCGAACGGCAGGGCGGGGCGGCCATGGATGGCCAGCAGGGTTTGAAGCGCGGCGGCCATGTCCGGCGCGGTATCCGCGAAGGTGCCGTCCAGATCGAAGAGCACGGCGGCGTCGCGTGGGGGCGTGCGTTCAGGCATGGGTATCGCGCTTGCAGGTCACGAGATAGTTGACGTCCAGGTTATGAGGGTCGAGCCGGTAGACGCGGGTCAGCGGGTTGTAGGTCATGCCGACCATGTCGAGGGTGCGCAGATCCGTCGGGCGGATCCAGGAATCCAACTCGGACGGGCGGATGAAGCGCGAGTAGTCATGGGTGCCGCGCGGGAGCATGCCCATGATGTATTCCGCGCCGACCACGGCGAGCAGATACGCCTTGGGATTGCGGTTCAGCGTCGAGAAGAACACCAGACCGCCGGGGCGCACCAGCCGTGAGCAAGCATCCACCACCGAGGCCGGATTGGGCACATGCTCCAGCATCTCCATGCAGGTCACGACATCGAAGCCGGCGGGTTCCTCCAGCGCCAGGGTCTCGACCGGCACCCGGCGGTACTCGACCTCCACCCCGGTCTCCAGGGTATGCAACTCCGCGACGCGCAGTGGCATGTCGCCCATGTCGATGCCCATGACCCGCGCGCCGCGCAGCGCCATGCTTTCGGAGAGGATGCCGCCGCCGCAGCCGACATCCAGGATGCGCTTGTCGGCGAGTCCGCCCGCGCCGCGTTCGATGTAGTCCAGGCGCAGCGGATTGATGTCGTGCAGGGTCTTGAACTCGCTGTGCGGATCCCACCAGCGGGAGGCGAGTTCCTCGAACTTACTGATCTCGGCGCGATCGACGTTGTGGATGGTCTCGGTCATGGTCTGGGGTCCGGTGGTTGACGGGCGGGCGGGGGATCGCTACGCGCCCCTTGCGGAGTAATGGTTGCGGATGGCGCGATTCTAAACGAGCCGGCGGAGGATCGGGGCCTGTCCGCGACCAGGCGGACCGGAGAGGATCGATGGGCGATGGGATGGAACCGGCGAATCGTGACTGTCGAACCGACCGGGAGCGAGCCGTCCGGCGGCCGCGTCGCCTTGTTTCAGGCTCGGGTTCTGATCGTTCGCGGATTCTGGAGGAACCAGGCATAGGTTTGTTCCAGACCCTCGCGCAGACCGATGCTGGCCCGCCATCCCAGATCCCCGAGTCGCGAGACGTCCAGGAGTTTGCGTGGCGTCCCATCCGGCTTGGCCGGATTGAAGCAGAGGTCGCCGCTGAATCCGACGATCGCCTTCACCTGTTCGGCCAGTTCGCCGATGCTGACATCCGTGCCGACGCCGACGTTGATGTGGGAGAGCATGGGATGGGTGTGCGACTGGTAGGTTTCCTGATCCAGTCCCATGACGTGGACGCAGGCCTGCGCCATGTCGTCGACGTGCAGGAACTCACGCCGTGCCTGACCGGTGCCCCAGATCTCGACGGATGGCGCCTGCTCAAGCTTGGCTTCATGCAGCTTGCGGATCAGCGCCGGAATGACGTGACTCTGCTCCAGGTCGAAATTGTCGCCGGGTCCGTAGAGATTGGTGGGCATGACACTGCGGAAGTCCGTTCCATATTGGCGATTGTAGGACTCGCAGAGCTTGATCCCGGCGATCTTGGCGATGGCGTAGGGCTCGTTGGTCGGCTCCAGGGTTCCGGTGAGCAGGGCCTCCTCGCGCATCGGCTGCTCGGCCAGGCGCGGGTAGATGCAGGAGCTGCCGAGCAGGAGCAGTCGCTTGACGCCATGGCGATAGGCGGCGTGGATGAGGTTGGCCTCGATCATGAGGTTCTGGTAGATGAAATCCGCCGGATAGGCGTTGTTGGCCCAGATGCCTCCGACCTTGGCGGCGGCCAGATAGACGCAGGCGGGTCGCTCGGTCGCGAAGAAATGATCGACGGCGAACTGATTGGTCAAGTCCAGTTCGGCGTGGGAGCGGAGCCGTAGGTCTGGCTCGCCGGCCTTCTGGAGCTGTCGAACGATGGCGGCGCCGACCATGCCGCGATGGCCGGCGATATAAATCGGGTTCATAGGCTTTGGGGACCGTGATAAACGGGGATCGGGAGTCGAGAGAACAGCGGCGCGCGGCGGCCGTGGAGCCGCGGCCGGTGGCGGATGGTGCGCGCGCAAGGCCGACCTTGGGTGGCGCTCATGGGGTTCATCCGATCGTTGGCGTTGGCGCCGGTTGGGCGGCTTGCCGGGTGGTCGTGACCCGGAGCGTAATCAGCCCGAGCCAGGCTCCGACCAGATTGGCCGTCAGATCCCAGGCGTCACCCTGTCTCAGCGGCAGGAACCGCGTGCCCTGGATCCACTCCGAGCCGATGGCCAGGGCGAGCAGGGTGGCCATCAGGATGGCGAAACCGATGCCCCGCCGACCGGTCGCCAGACCGGCGAACAGAACCAGTGTGAAGAAGCCGGCGAGGTGGGCGAGTTTGTCGCTGTACGCGAAGGGGACGGTCAGCGCGCTCGGACGGAAGAGACAATAGGCGCAGATCAGCAGGCTGATGGCGAAGACTGTCCAGTGAAGCCAGGCAAGCGACGGAATCTTGCTGATCGCGGGTGGCTCCGGGATCCTGGGTGTCCCCGTGCCGGGTCGGGACCGATGCCCGCCGGGGCGGGCGGGGCGCATCCGAGCGGATGGGGTTCGCCCCTGGGTTCCGGCGGAGATCGGCTGTCCGGCGTGGCGCATCGTGAATCCTTGGTTTTGACCGCTCGCTATTCGCCCCGGCGCTTCGAATCCTGGGGCCGGGGGGCCGTCCTCTAGGGACTTGGCATGGTCGGTATTTTACACGTCCCCGGGGCGGGGGATAGGGACTCCCCCGTGGGAGCGGCTTCCAGCCGCGACGCGTCGGCCGGCTCAAGCGCCGGTGCGGAGTTCCTCGCGGCTGCAAGCCGCTCCCACGGACTCGAAGAGATCCGGCGTGGGATCCGGGGGCGGGGTCTTGACGCCGCTGAGTCCGAAGTGCCGGTAGGCCGTTTGGGTGGCCATGCGACCGCGTGGGGTGCGCATCAGAAAGCCCTGCTGAATCAGGAATGGTTCCAGCACATCCTCGATGGTTCCGCGTTCCTCGCCGATCGCGGCGGCCAGGCTCTCGACGCCGACCGGGCCGCCGTCGAACTTCTCGATCACCGCCGCCAGCAGCCGCCGGTCCATGTGATCGAAGCCCAGGGCATCGACCTTGAGCATCGCCAGCGCCAGGTCCGCGACCTCGGCCGTGATGCGTCCGTCGGCCCGTACCTGGGCGTAATCCCGCACCCGGCGCAACAGCCGATTGGCGATGCGGGGCGTGCCGCGCGAACGGCGCGCGATCTCGGCCGCGCCGCTGGGATCGGTCTCGATGGCGAGGATCTCGGCCGAGCGTTTGACGATGGTCGTCAGGTCTTCCGCCGAGTAGTACTCCAGACGTTGGACGATGCCGAAGCGGTCGCGTAGCGGCGAGGTCAGCAAGCCGGCGCGGGTGGTGGCTCCGACCAGGGTGAAGGGCGGCAGGTCGAGCTTGATGGAACGGGCGGCCGGACCATCGCCGATCATGATGTCGAGCTGATAGTCCTCCATGGCGGGGTAGAGGATCTCCTCCACCACCGGGCTCAAGCGGTGGATCTCGTCGACGAAGAGCACGTCGCCCGGATCCAGATTGGTCAGCAGGGCGGCCAGATCGCCCGGCTTCTCCAGCACCGGCCCCGAGGTCTGACGCAGATTGACCTGCATCTCATGGGCGATGATGTGCGAGAGCGTGGTCTTGCCGAGCCCTGGCGGGCCGAAGATCAGGACATGATCCAGCGTCTCGCGCCGCCCGCGCGCCGCGCCGATGAAAATCTCCATCTGTTCGCGCACCGCCGGTTGGCCCACGTAGTCCGCCAGCGTACGCGGACGGATGGCGCGGTCGATCGCCTTGTCGTCGCTGGCGGCCTCGGCGGTGATGAGTCGGTCGGGGTCGTTCATGGAGGTTGCATCGAACGGATGATGGACGAGTATGAGCTGGGTTCACGGATGTGTAGTCAGCTTAACGGGATGCGCTCATGATGTCTGCACTCGAATCGCCAAGTGCGCACTCCAGGGCTAGATGACGATGCCACGCCTGACTCCGACGCTCGTCCTGACGCTCATCCTGAGTCTGACCATCGGGTTGCTGAACCCGCTCGACGCCTGGGCCAGGAAGAGCCGCTCCAGCGGCGGCTATTCGCGTCCGTCATCGAGTCTGAGCCAGCGTACGCCATCGACACGCCCGAGCCGCGCCACGCGTACCCCGTCGGTCAGCGGCGGCTACAGTCGGCCGCGCAGCGCGTCTTCGTCGATCACCACCAGCCCGGTCACGCGCGGTAGCGCCAGTGATCAGGTGCTCTCGCGTCAGGGTTCCCAACGCGCGCTCGACGACTTCCGCCGTCAGCGCGAACCCGAGGCGCCGGCGACCGAACCGCTCTGGAGTCGTCCCTCGACCTCCAAGGCCCCGAGCGTGCCGCGCCGTCCCTCGACCTATGATTCGATCCTGAGTGGCTATGGGGGGACTCGCGGTGCCTCTTACGTTCCAGGAGCACGCTATCCGGTTCCGGCAAGCCGGTTGGCGAACTCCTCACCCAGCTTCGGCCCCTGGAGCGCCGTGCTGCTCTGGGGGCTGCTCGAAACCCTGTCGCGGCCCGGACATGCCGAGTTCTTCTACCATCACGCCGAGGATCCCGGCTATCGTCAGTGGCGCGCCGAGGCCGAGGAGCAGGCGCGCGAGGATCCGGCGCTGGCTCGTCAGTTGACCGAACTCGACACCCGACTGGCGTCGATGTCGGGACCGCGCGACCCGAATTATCCGGCACCGAGCGTCGAGTCCAAAGCGACCGGCTTTCCCTTCGGGGCGCTGCTGACGGCACTGTTCCTACTGCTCGTCGGCGCCGTGCTCGTCATCGTGCTCTGGCGGCGATTTTTCGGCGATGTCGACCGGCGCCGGTCTGCGGTGAAATCCACCGGGCGCGCGGGCGCGCGAGCGGCCTATCGTCCCGACTGGTTCCGCGTCGGCATGACCCTGCCGGTCGATCCCTCGCTGTTCATCCTGGCCGAGTCCTCGACCAAGCTCCAGGCGCCTCGGGTCGCGACCGGCAGCGGTCTGGTCTCGGTCGAGCGTCTGGGCGAGGTCCAGGGGCCGGACGTGCGCTGGTATCGGCTCTATGTCTCGGGTGGCGACGCCTTCTTCCAGGTGCATCTGGATGCGCACGGACGGTCCGACGAGTGTCGCTATTTCTCGCGGCGCGATGAGGTCGAGCCGGCCGACGCCGACGAATGGGGCGTCTGGCTCGATCGCGACGAAGGACTGATCGGCTGGCCGGAATTCCAGACCCAGGACGGCCGGCTCTATGCGCGTCTCTGGTCGCCCGGTCAGGCACGCCTCGAACCCTATGCGCTCCGCGAGACCCTGGAGACCGCCGACGGCGCGGCGGTCGAGCCGAGCCGGCAACAGGCGATGCTCTATGCGCGCGCCACCGGTGCCCAGCCGCCGGCGCCGGGCACCGAATATCTGCTGGTGGCCGCCAACGAGCAGGGCGAGGGGGCCTGGGTGTCGCTGCACGTCGGCATTGACATCCCCGTCGCCGGCCTGAACCTGAGCTGACCGCCACGCTCGTAACGAACTGCTTGCCTGCAACCTCCTGGAGTCCCTACCGTGACCGAGACGCTCGATATCCTGTGGCAGACGCTCAACAGCGGACTGCCGATCCTGTTGCTGCAATTTCTCACCACGCTGGCGCTGCTGGTGGTGGGTGTGGGCGGCTATGCCCTCATCACGCCCTTTCACGAGCGCGCCCTGATCCGGCAGGGCAACGCGGCCGCCGGGCTGACGCTCGGCGGTGCCTGGGTGGCGCTGGCCATCCCGCTGGCCGCGACCCTGGCCACCAGCGGTGTCTGGCTCGACATCCTGCTGTGGGGCAGCGTGGCGGTGCTGATCCAGTTGCTGACCTTCGGGGTCTTCGTGCTGCTGTTTCGCGATCTGCGCGCAGCCATCGAATCGGGCAACGTCGCCGTCGCCGCGCTACTGGTCGGGGTGCAGGTGGCGGTTGCACTCCTGAACGCGGGAGCCATGGCCGGTTGAGCCAGTCCTAACCACCGTATTTCCACACTCGAACATCCTTATCCGAACCATCAGGAGCGATCTTCCATGTTCAATTTCATTCGTCATTTCGCTGGAGTCAAAGCCGATCAGGCCGTCCAGAGCGGCATCGAGGCCCTGGTTCGCTGGGATCCCAAGGGCGCGACCGAAGCCGAACTGCGCGCCATGGAAGAACATCTCGACGACCTGGGCCTGGAGGTCGCCCAGGCTCGCGCGGCCTATGAGCGCGAGAAACAGGAGGCCGACGCCATCCAGATCCTGCTCAATCAGCGTGTGGCCGCCGCCGAGATGCTGCAAGGTCAGCTCACGACTGAAGTCGATCCGACTCGTCGGGCGACGCTCGAACGGAGTCTGCATACCCTGCTCGACATGCTCGAACAGATGGCGCCCGATGTGGAACGCGAAGCGAGCGAGGCGCGCGATGCCCAGGAGTTTCTGGCGATGCTGGAACAGACCTATGCCGATGCGGGCGCCAAGCTCAAGGAGGCGCGCCGTCAGTTGGAGCGCGCCGAGCGCGACATGAAGCGTGCCGAGCAACAGCGCGAGCAGGCCGAGCGTCAGGCCGAAGTCGCGCGCCGCGCGGCTGGTCTCAGCGGCACCACCAACAGTCTGAACGTAGCGCTCAAGGCGATGAACGAGGCCGCCGCGCGCGATCTGGCCCAGGCTGAAGCGGCGAGTCTGAAAGCCAAGCTGCTCGCGCCCACCCGCCCGGAGCAGGACGATCCCAACATCGCCGCAGCCCTAGCCGCCGCCAGCGGCAAGGGGCCGGTCCCGCAGTCGGCCAGTGAGCGTCTGGCGCGGCTGAAGTCGCGTACCGGGAGCTGATGCAGCGGAATCAGTAGCCGTCTTCGCGGAAGTTGCACTCGCCATCGGGGCCGCAGGGGCAGATGGCGGTTGCGGTGTCGATCTGAGCGTAGGGATCCCCAGCCGCCCCCCCGGTCTGGCCCGCGTAGTGGTATTTGGGTGTGTCGAATCCATCCGGCTGGTTGTAGGTTCCGGGCGGAGGCTGGTAGGTGGCCTGGAAGCCGAACTCCTCGACCATACCGCGCTGTTCGAGGATGCGATCCTTGGAGACGGTGATCACCATACGGTCGAACGACCAGGTGACCCGCGCCGCGTCCGCAGTGTGGTTGGCGTTGTTGCCCATGTAGACCGGGCCGTGCTCCCGCAGGCTACGCATGGCGCAAGCGACGGTATCGTCGGCGGTCGGGAAGTGGGTCGCGACGGTGAGACGCGGGCGCGGGTGGATCTGATTCAGTATGTAGCCGAAGGCGCCCTGCGGCGAGTGCGAGCTGTTCTGGACCATCTGCGATTGCTGGACGGCGGCGTCAGGAACCTGGTCCGGGTCGTTCAGGCGCAGTGATTTCATGGCCCAGATCTCGGCGGGCACGGCCATCTCGTGGATGAAGACGTCGATGCCATCACCGCCGTTGCGGGCTTGTTCCAGGGATTTGGTTTCCGGCTTGGTGTCGCCGGTGAAGATCAGGCTCAGGCCGTTCCATTCGAGCTTGTAGCCGATGGAGCCAAGACGGTCGTGGATGACCGGGAAGTAAGTGATCCGCACGCCGGTCGTCGGATTATCGTAGGCGACACGCTGCTCGGCCGGCAAGGTCAAGTCGAGTTCGATCGGGATCAGGGCGTAGGCGTCTCTGGGTGAATCTGTACCGACCGGGACGGGTTCGTGGGGGAGTCCCCAGTCGGCCTGGGTCGGTGGCTCGTAGAGCTTGTAGCTGGTGGTCTGGAAGCTGAAGCTCTCGGAATGCCAGCGACAGGCCTCGCGCAGATGCGCGCAGAATGCCCGATTGCCATCGTCGTAAAACTCGGGACCGCGTGTCTCGTCTGCGGGATCGTAGTCGGGATTGCGCAGGCCCGATGGACCCGGACCCCAAACGAACTGCGGCGATTTGCGGTCGCCCGAAGGACCGAAGCAGTAGATGTGGACCAGATCGCTCATGTGGTCGCCGTGCAAATGGGTCAGGAAGATCTTGGTCATCCGCCCGTAGCCGACGTTCATGGCGCCATAGTTGGCGCAGACGCCGGAACCGCAGTCGAAGACGAACTGGTCGCGCGGCATCTGGGTCGCCTCGTCCCAGCCGATTTCGACGAAGATGCTCATCATGCGTTGGGCGAGCGTGCGCGGCGGGACCGCCGAACCCATGAAGGTGATCCGCATCTCGTCCTTGCCCAGCCGTGGAATGGTGGTTGAAGTCTCGCGGCTGAAGGGTGAGAAAGGGGGCAAACGGTTGAAATAGGTGTAGTTCTGAGCTCGGGCCTCGCTGTCCCAACGGCAACTCGGCCCCTCGGCGCAGGTGCAGTCGGACTCACAGGTGTCCGCCGCCTGTGCGGCGCGGGTGACGAGATCGAACAGACTGCCGCCGCAGGCGAGTCCGCCGAGCGTCAGGCCGGAGAGCTTGAGGGCTTCGCGGCGACTGATATTGGTGCTGGAATCGGTGTTGTCGTGGTCGTTCATGATGCCGTTCCTATTCCTCGGATACGTTGTTGTCGTGGCTGGCGCCTCGCGTCGGTCGAGGCCCTGTCCAGACTAGACGGACGCGGCGTCCTGTCGATTGCACCAAAGGGCCAAAAGGCGAATTCAGGCATGTTTCGATGATCTTCGACGCCCGTACCGGTTTTCTCTTCCTCGGTCTGCTCAGTCTGGTCGTTGCGCTGGCGCTGTGGGCCGTGCTGTTTCGTCAGCGTCGTCCATCGCTCCATCTGTGGTGCGGTGGTGGACTCGCGGCGGCGGGTTCCAGTTTCTTGCTAGCCTTGCGCGACTGGGTTCCGGATCTGTTCGGCCATACACTGGCGGCTCTGCTCGCCTTTGCGATGCTGGTGCTCAAGCTCCAGGCCATCCGTCTCGAACTGAAGGCACCTGAGCCCCGGCATCGGCTCGTCGTGCTGGTGCTGGCCTATCTGGCGCTGTATGCGATCCTGCGTCTGGAATTCAGCGCGGCGGCGACCTTTGCGATGCTGCTCGGCGTCGTGCTGGTCATGAACGCCCGGATCGCCTGGTGGGCCTGGCGGCTGGGACTTCAGGAGGGTCGGCGGAGCGCGCGCTGGATCTCGGTCGCCTTCGGGGCGATGGCGGTCATGTATGGGATCCGACTGATTCACATCGGACTGGGCACCTTCGATACGCATCTGCTGACCCAGGGTTACGACGCGCTCATCTTCGCCCTGACCTCGGTGCTGGGCATCATTCTCAGCAATCTGGGTTGGCTCTGGCTCGGCATCTCGCGGGGGATCGTGGTGAAATCGGATCTCGATCCGAAGCCGATCCTGGAGGCCGGCTATTTGGGAGGAGGCATCGCGTTTTCGCGACCGCTGCACCAGGCGACCGAGGGACGTGTGGTCGAGACGATCCGGGTGGCCCCGATCCGGCGCACGGTGACGGTTGAGGATCAGCGCTTGGCCGAGCGCCATGCTCGCGGTTGCATCGTCGTCATCGACGAGGATGACGCGGTAGCTGAGCGACTGCGCGCGCTCTTCACCGACGCCGGCTATGCCTGCGATAGCCACGGGTCGACGCGCGCCTATCTGGAAAAACTGGTGGCAAACCGGCCGCGCTTCCCCGGACCATCCTGTGTCATCTGCGATGTCCGTGCTATCACATCGGACGGTCTGGAGCCAGAACCGTGCCTGGTGGTGGGACCGACGGCGGTGCCTCTGCTGCTGACAGGCAGGATCGAAGACATGCCGCTGGCACTGAGCGCCTTGCGTGCCGGGGCACTGGATGTGCTCGTCAAGCCGCTGGACAGCGCGTCACTCCAGGCGGCGGTGTCCAAGGCACTGGCCGTCAGCGCCGAGCGTCGGCGTCAGTGCTTGCAGCAGGAAGAACTCGGAACGCGCTTCCAGTCACTGACGGGGCGCGAGCGCGAGATCGCGCACCGTGTGGCTCTCGGACAGCGCAATCAGGAAGTCGCCGAGGCGCTCGAGATCTCGCTGCGCACGGTCAAGCGCCATCGCCAGCAGGTCATGCGCAAGATGCAGGTCGAGACCCTGGCCGATCTGGTGCGGGTCATGGATAGCCTCAGACCTGAGGCCGCACGGGCAAACGGCCTCATGGCGGATCGCCGGATGACCGGCGTCGATCCCAGCGTGGTAACCGGCTCCGCGACCGAAGCGCGACGGTGCTCGACGCCCGCGTTCAGTCGTGTGAACAACCCGGTGTCGGCAACTGCCGATACTCCGAACAGCGTCTCGGGGTCGGCACGCCCTTGCCGGGGTTGAGCAGGGCGAGCGGGTCGAAGGCTTCCTTCACGGCGTGGAACTGGCACAGTTCCTCGGGGGTGAACTGGACGCACATCTGGTTGATCTTCTCGATGCCCACGCCATGCTCGCCGGTGATGGTGCCGCCGACCTCGACGCACAGCTCCAGGATGCGTCCGCCCAGTTCCTCGGTGCGTTCCAGCTCGCCCGGCTGGTTGGCGTCGAACAGGATCAGGGGATGCATGTTGCCGTCGCCGGCGTGAAAGACGTTGGCTACCCGCAGACCGTATTCCTCGGACAGTTCGGCCGTGCGGCGCAGCACCTCGGGAAGGGCGCGACGGGGAATGGTGCCGTCCATGCAGTAATAGTCAGGCGAGATCCGGCCCACGGCGGGAAAGGCCGCCTTGCGACCCTTCCAGAAACGCAGCCGCTCCGCATCGTCCGTGGAGGTACGCACCTCGGTCGCGCCGCTCGCTAGCAGCAGATCGCGGACCCGCATCACCTGCTCGGAGACCTCCCGGTTGGTGCCGTCCAGCTCGCAGAGCAGGATCGCCGCCGCGTCGGTCGGATAGCCGGCATGGACGAACGCCTCCGCCGCCTGGATCGCCGGGCCGTCCATCATCTCCAGGCCGGCCGGGATGATCCCGGCCGCGATGATGTCGCCGACCGCCTGACCGGCCTTCTCGACATCATCGAAGGCCGCGAGCAGGGCCTGCGCCCGCTCCGGAACCGGAAGCAGCCGGACCTCGACCTCGACCGTCACGCCCAGCATACCCTCGGATCCGATGATCAGCGCCAGCAGGTCATAGCCCGGCGTGTCGAGCGCCGTCGAGCCCAGCTTGATGAGTTCGCCCTCCATGGTCACGAAGGTGACCGAAAGGACGTTGTGCACCGTGAGCCCGTACTTGAGGCAGTGCACCCCGCCCGAGTTCTCGGCCACGTTGCCGCCGATGGTGCAGGCGATCTGGCTGGAGGGATCCGGGGCATAGTAGAGCCCGTGGCCGAGCGCCGCCTCGCTGATGGCCAGATTGCGCACCCCCGGCTGGACGCGCGCCGTGCGCCCGACCGGATCCAGCTCCAGGATGCGATTGAAGCGCGCCAGACTGAGCAGCAGCCCATCGGCGAGGGGCAGGGCGCCGCCCGAGAGCCCGGTGCCGGCGCCGCGCGCCACCACGGGCAGGCGTCGTGCGTGACAGAGTTTCAGGATCCGCTGGACCTCCTCGACCGTGCGCGGCAGCACCACCAGCAACGGCAACTGTCGATAGGCGGACAGACCATCGCATTCGTAGGGACGTACCTCCTCCTGGCGCTCCAGCACGCAGTCCTCCGGCAGAAAGTCCCGGAGCTCGGCCACCAGCGCGGCTCGGGTCGCGGTCAGATCCGGATCGTCGAAGGCGATTCGAGAGGGTTGAATCAGGCTCATAGATGGAGTCCACCCAGGGGATATTCGCAAGAATGGCCCGAGCCTATGGGCACCGGGAGATCCAGTAAAGACCCAATCGCGCGCGCCGTCGAAAACCCTGTCGGATACGGACGCCCGCCCGGCCCGTTCCGCGCCTGCGTTCGCCCTGGATCTGGAGTAGCATGCCTCGCCCTGCCGTCGCGCAGGTGGACATCCCTACCCACTTCTTCAGTCGAACGCTCGGATACATACAAATGGCGGAACAAAAACTCGGCAACCCGGCGGTGGTTGGCCTGGCCGGCTTCGGTCTCACCACCCTGGTGCTGCAATTCCACAACGTTGGCTGGATGTCCAGCATCGGACCGGTGGTCTGGCTCGGGCTGATCTTCGGCGGCGCGGCGCAACTCTTCGCTGGGCTTCAGGAGCAGAAGACCGGCAACAATTTCGGTTACTGCGCCTTTACTTCCTACGGGGCCTTCTGGATCGCGCTGGCGCTGATGCTGATCGCCAATAACTACGACCTCTTCAAGGCCAGCACCCAGGACGTCGGCTGGTTCCTGGTCGCCTGGACCCTGTTCACGGCGATCCTCTGGGTTGGCTCGTTGCGCATCCATGGCGCCATGGCCTTGACCTTCACCTTGCTGCTGGCCGGCTTCATCCTCTTGGATCTCGCGCACTTCGGCTATCCGTCCATGACGCTGGTGGCCGGCTACGTCCTCATGGCCTGTGCCCTGACGGCCTGGTACATGATGGCCCGTATCATCCTGAACGAGGTTTACGGGCGTGAACTCTTGCCCGCGGGCAAGCCCTGGGTGGGATGAGCGACCCAGGATTCCGCTCGCAAACCCGCTTTCAGCGCTGTCCGATTCAAGAGGATTCAATCATGGGAAAAACAACATTGGCTCTGGCCGCTCTGGTCTTGACCCTGGGCACGGCCCCGACCCTTACCTGGGCGGACGACTCCGCCGCCAGCGCGCAGGAGGTGGTGACGAAGGTGCGCGAGGCCGTCCAATATCTCAACGAGAAGGGCTTGGCCGGCTTCTTGGATTTCAACAACAACAAGGACGCCCGCTGGGTATGGAAGGACAGCTATGTGTTCGTCTATAGCTGCCGCGAGGATGTCATGATCGCCCATCCGCTGCGCCCCGACATGGTGGGCAAGCCCATCCTGGGGATGCGCGACGATAAGGATCACCCGCTGTTTCAGGATCTGTGCAAGGCCGGCGCCCAGAAGAACGGTGGCTGGGTCGAGTATTGGTGGCCGAAGCCGGGCGAGGCGAAGGCGTCGCGCAAGATCTCCTACGCCTTGAGCGCGGTGGTCTCGTTCAAGTCGGATATCCAGGTCGGCGCGGGGATCTACGACGACCAGCTCACCCCGGCCGAGCTGAGCAAGATCGTCGAGACGGCTTCCAAGCCCTCGAAAGCCGTGCCCTGAAGGCCGCTTCACGGCGGTCAGGATTCGTCTGGTTTTTTCGCCCCATCAAGCCATGCCGAGAATGGCCGGCCGCGAGGTGGGATGCGACCAAAAATGAGGCGTACCGGCCATCCTTCGTTGGGGTGAGCGAGAGCGAACCCCAACGTCCCCGCTGGTTGAATGTTGGGGCTCACGTTCGTTCGCCCCAACAACCGACCTGCGGCGCGGCGAGCGGATCGGGGGTCAGGGCAGGGTGACGGGCGTTGGCGGTTGCCAGTCGGCGGCGCGGTGCTCGGCGACGACGGTGGTGTAGATGCCGCCCCGGACATTGAAGTCCGCCGTCAGACGCATGAAGCGCGGCTGGGTCGCTTCCACCAGATCGTCCAGGATGCGATTGGTGACCGCCTCGTGGAAGGCGCCCTCGTCGCGATAGGACCAGACATAGGTCTTGAGCGATTTCAGCTCGACGCACTGCCGTTCCGGGATGTATTCCAGGGTCAGCTCGGCGAAATCCGGCTGGCCCGTCTTGGGGCAGAGACAGGTGAATTCGGGCACCCGGATGCGGATCGTATAGTCGCGCTCCGGCTGGGGGTTGGGAAAGATCTCGAGCGCTTTGCTCGGGACGCTTGGCATCGTCTTCGTCTCCTAACTCAGGTTGAAAGCGGAACCGCTCTATGGGTATCCGCCCGTGGCACGCCGACCGCTGATCGACGTCTCCAGGCGCTAGTCTAGCCTCTGATCCACCCGCACAGGTAACGCGAGACTTGGAATCGGCTCGGATCGGGCCGGTTCGCCGCCCTCTCACTGTCCACCGAAGGCCGGCCAGCGGTTGTCCACCAAGGCCCTGGGCTTCAAGATACAGGGAGCCAAATGCCAGGGGAGGTCCGCGTCATGTCAGGCTTCGTCACCGCCTTGCTTCAGCCTTTTGTCTTGGTCGCGCTCCTCGGCGCGCCGGCGCAGGCCGCGCCGCCGCCGCCGGAACCGCTGGAGGCCGCCGACCTCGCGAGCACCGAGGCGGCGATTCCCGACGCCCTCAAGCCCTGGATTCCATGGGTTCTCGGTCAGGATCGGGCTGGTTCCGACCGGAGGGGCTGCGTCCTGGATGCCCAGGGCGTCGACCGGCTCTGCGCCTGGCCGGGACCGCTGCATCTGGAACTGGAGGCCGATGGCGGGCGTTTCGAGCAGATCTGGCAGCTTCAGGCCGAGGATTGGGTGCCCTTGCCGGGTGACGTCGAGATCTGGCCCCAGGAGACACAGGATGGCGATCGGCCGCTGGCGGTGATCGCGCGCGAGGGTCGACCGGTGGCGAGGCTGGCGCCCGGTACGCATCGGTTGACGGGGCGTTTCCAGTGGCGGTCGCGTCCGGAGTCGCTGCCGTTGCCGCCCGAGACCGGGATCCTGACCCTGGTGCTGGACGGCCAGCCACACGCCGCGCCGCGACTGGAGACGGGCGGCCGGCTCTGGTTGCGTGATCCGGCGGGGGCGGTGACGGACGGCGAGGGCGATCAGCTTCGGCTTGAGGTCTATCGGCGGATCGAGGATAGCCTGCCGCTGCGGGTTCTGACCCGTCTGGAACTGGAGGTGTCCGGGCGCGCCCGGGAGGCGCGGCTTGGCCCCGTGGCCCTGCCGGACGGAATTCCGCTGCGCGTCGAGAGCGCGCTTCCGACACGTCTGGAGCGCGATGGAACCTTGCGGATCCAGGTCCGTCCGGGACGCTGGGTGCTGGAGGTCGCGAGCTATCATCCGGGCGCCGTGACCGGGCTGGCGCGCGCGACCGGCACGGATGACTGGCCCGAGCAGGAGGTCTGGGCCTTCGCGGCGCGTCCGGAGCTGCGCCAGGTCGAGGTCTCCGGGCTGGATGCGATCGATCCGCGCCAGACCGGTCTTCCCGCGGATTGGGCCAGATTGCCGGTCTACCGGGCCGGCCCCGAGGATGTCCTGCGACTGGCCGAACGGCGCCGCGGCGATCCCGATCCGGAGCCGGACCGGCTCAGCCTGTCACGCGAGCTTTGGCTGGATTTCGACGGACAGGGCTACAGCGCGCGCGATCGTATCCGCGGGGATCTGACCCGGAGCTGGCGTCTGGAGTCCGGCTCCGAACTGGAGCTTGGACAGGTCCAGGTCTCGGGTTCGCCGCTTCTGATCACCCGGCTCGAGGATCAGGCCGCGCCTGGGGTCGAGGTCCGTCGCGGCACCTTGGATCTGATCGCCGAGGGCCGGCTCGCCGCCGCGCCGGACCGGATTCCGGCGTCGGGTTGGGCGCTGACCTTCGATGCCGCGCGCAGCCGTCTTCATCTGCCCCCCGGCTGGGATCTATTGGCTGTCGCGGGCGTCGACAATATCCCGGATACCTGGCTGGCCCGCTGGACGCTCCTGGATCTCTTTCTGGTGCTGATTCTCACGCTCGGCATCGGTCGGATCTGGGGGCGAGGCTGGGGCCTGCTCGCGCTCGCCGCGCTGGTGCTCAGTTGGCAGTCGCCCGACGCGCCGCGCCTGGTCTGGCTGCATGTCCTGGCGGCGGCGGCCCTGCTGCGTCTGCTGCCCCGAACCTCGGAGCGTCCGGGCCTGAACAGGCTGCGTGGTCTGGTGAGCTGGTATCGGCGGCTCGGGTTGCTGGCGCTCCTGGTGCTGGGGCTGCCGTTCCTGGTCTCGGAGGTGCGCGATGGTCTCTATCCGCATCTCGCCCAGTCCCATTGGACCCCCTTTGGCGGACAGTCGCTGGACGGGAGCGGGGCGGGGCCTGCCGACGCGATGAGCGTCCCCGAGCCTGCGTTCGACACCCCGCTGGAAATGCGCGAGTTGACCGAGCCACGGGCCTTGCTCCCGGCGGATGTCCCGGCCGCGCGCAAGGGTCCGGCCGCGCCCGCGCCGGCGCCACCCCCGCCGGAGATGCTGGATCCCAAGGCGCTGGTCCAGACCGGACCCGGCATCCCGAACTGGAGCTGGAAGGCGTTCGACTTGACCTGGACCGGGCCGGTCGGGTCGGCCGAGCAGGCGCGACTCTGGCTGCTGACGCCGTTCTGGAATCTCATCCTCGCGCTTGGCGGCGGCCTGCTGTTGGTCGTGCTCGCGCTGCGACTGGCGGGGGTGATCGAGGCTTCGCGCCGCCCGCCGGCCGGTTCGCTCCTGGTCCTGACCCTGGCCCTCTTGGTTGGGAGCGGGTTCGCGCCGCGTCCGGTCCTGGCGTCCGAGTTCCCATCGCCCCAGTTACTGGAGGAACTGCGCGGACGACTGCTCGCGCCACCCGACTGTCTGCCGGACTGTCTGGTGCTCTCACGCCTGGGGATTCGCGCGGAGCCGGAGCGTCTGACCCTGGAACTGACCCTGGAGGCGGCGACGGGGATGGCGGCGGAGGTGCTGGGCGGCCAGGCGGGCTGGACGCCGAGCCAGGTCAGCCTGAACGGGCTGGCCCTCGACCGTCTGCGCCGGGGCGCCGATGGACGTCTGCTGGTGCCGCTCCCGCCTGGACGCCACCAGCTCCGGCTGACCGGCCCTCTGGGCGGCGAGGACCGAGTCGATCTGCCGCTCGCGCTGATGCCGCGTCTGGTGACCCAGGAGACAGAAGGCTGGCGTCTTGAGGGACTGGATGCCGCCGGTCGCGCGGGTCCGCAGCTCCAGTTGATCCGACTCGCCGGGAACGGGGTCGCGTCCACCGAACGTCTGACCCAGGACGCCTTGCCGCCCCTGCTCCTGATCGAGCGTCGGCTGGCGTTGGGGATCGACTGGCGGGTCGAGACGCTGGCGCGCCGGCTCTCATCGCCCGAGTTTCCCCTGCTGGTTCCGGTTCCGCTCCTGCCGGGCGAGTCGGTGCGGACGGCGGATGTCCAGGTGGAGTCCGGCCAGGTCAAGGTCGTCCTCATGCCAGGCGAAACCGAGCGGAGCTGGACCTCCAGTCTCGAACCCGCCGGAGAGCTGAGGCTGACGGCCAGCGACGATCCACGACTCGCCGAGTCCTGGCGCTTGGATCTGGGGTCCATGTGGCATCTGGAGCATTCGGGTATCGCCCCCGTCCATCACCGAGAGGCCGGCGACCGCTGGCTGCCGAGTTGGCGTCCGCTCCCAGGCGAGACGCTGCGCCTGCGCATCACCCGGCCAAGCGGTGTGCCGGGACCGACGCTCACCCTCGATCGGGTGGACTACCGGGTCGACCCTGGACGCCGGGGGAGCGATGCCGTGCTCACCCTGGTGGCGCGCTCCAGTCAGGGCGGGGTGCATGGCGTTCGCTTACCCGATGGCGTCGAGTTGCGACAGCTCAGTCTGGATGGCCGGAGCCTGCCGTTGCCAGCCAGCGGATCGTCCCTCGTCGAGCTGCCCTTGGTTCCAGGCCGTCAGGAGGCGATGATCGCCTGGCGCGCGCCCCGAACCCTGAGCCCGGTCTTCACTCCCGAGGTGCCGGACCTGGGTCTCCCGGCCGTCAATCTCACCCAGACCCTACGCCTGCCCGATGACCGCTGGGTGCTCTTCGCCGCGGGTCCGGGCCTCGGGCCGGCGGTGCTCTTCTGGGGCCTGCTCATCGTGCTGACCGGACTCGCCTTGGGTCTGGGGCGTAACAGGCTGACGCCCCTGCGCTTCCATGACTGGTTTCTGCTCGGGATCGGGCTGGCGCTGGTCGAGGTCTGGGCGGCGCTCCTGATCGCGGGCTGGCTGTTCGCGCTCGGGCTACGTCGAGAACTGGACGAAGGCCCAAGCGCCTGGCGTTTCAATCTGATCCAGATCGGTTTGGTCCTGCTGACGCTGGCCGCGCTGGCGGCCTTGATCGGAGTTGTCCAACAGGGTCTGCTGGGACGTCCCGAGATGCAGATCATGGGCAACGGCTCTTCCGGCGGACTCCTCAACTGGTATCAGGATCGCGGCGGCCCGACCCTGCCCGAGGTCTGGGTGCTCTCGGTTCCCATGTGGATCTACCGCGCCCTCATGCTCGGCTGGGCGCTCTGGCTCGCCTTCCGGCTGCTCGACTGGCTGCGCTGGGGCTGGGAAGGATTCTCGCGGCCCCGGCTGTGGCGGGAGCGGGTCAAGAAGGCGCCTGGATCATCCATTTGATCTTGAACATCCCGTTAATCCCGTCCGTTCCGCATCCAACCGCATCGTCGCCCTGTCATGTCACCCGGCCTCCGCGCATCGAGCGCGGATCCGGGCCTCTGGGGTTCCATGGATAATGCCGCCTCCTTGCCCATGACCCAAGTCAAGGAGCCTCCGCGCGGCGACTCGCAGAATCCGGCCATTCCCATCCATCAAGCGAGCGACACCAGCATGGCCTCCATCATTACCGACGCCTTCACCCAGGATCATCACGCCTGTGACCATCGGCTGGCCGCCGCCGAGGCCTGCGTCGGTCGCGGCGACTGGTCCGACATCGGAACGGCGGCCGAGGCGCTGGTCTCGGCCATGAACCGCCATTTCGATGCCGAGGAACAGACCCTTTTTCCGCGACTGGCCGAGATCTATCGCGTGGCGGCCAATCCCATCGAGGTGATGCTCTCGGAGCACGCGCAGATGCGTGTCCTCTTCGAGGATCTGACCGAGGCGGTTGGTCGCCAGGATCGGGACACCTGTCTCGGGATCCTCGAGACCCTGCATTTCCTGACCCAGCAGCACAATTCCAAGGAGGAATGCGTGCTCTATCCGATGGCGGACGGCGCCCTGAAGACGCAAGCAGGCGAAATCGCCGATCTCCTCGCCCATGGCTGATCCGCTCGCGCCCAGGGTGCTGGATGTGCGCCGGCTGGAACCGCCGGAGCCGATGGAGCGGGTTCTGGATGCCCTGACGGACATGCCGGAGGATGGACGTCTCTGGGTGCTGCATCGCCGCGAGCCCTTTCCGCTCTATGACCTGCTGCGGCGCCTGGGCTATGCCTGGCGCACCCTGGGTGAGGAGGAGCGTTTCGAGATCCTCATCTGGCCGGCCGATTTCCCGCCGTCTCGGTCCGAACTGGACTGGAGGATCCCGTGCTGAATACGGGCGGGCTCAGTCTGGATCAGGCCCCGCCGATTCGCGTGCCCTTTGCCTTCTTTCTCGCCGCCCCGCTGTTCGCGATCCTGGCCGGCGGCTTTCTGCTCTGGCAGGGAAACCTGGCGCTGCTGACACGCTGGTCGCCCGCCGCGCTGGCGGTCACGCATCTGATCGCGCTGGGGTTTCTCACCCAGGTGATGTGCGGCGCGCTCTTTCAGATGCTGCCGGTGCTGGCGGGCGCGCGGGTGGCGGCGGTCACGCGGGTGGCACCGCTGGTCCAGGGATGCCTGGTGACCGGCACCCTGTCGCTGAGCGGCGGACTCTATTGGGGCGGCGCGCTTTGGCTGGTCGTCGGGGCCGTGCTGCTCTCCTGTGCCTTGCTGATTTTCATTGGGGCGGCGGGGCTGGCGCTCGCGCGGGCGCGCGGTGTTCCAAGGACGCTCCAGGCGATGCGTCTGGCGCTTCTGGCGCTCTTGATGACGCTGCTGCTGGGCGGTCTTCTGGTGGCGGTGCTGCTGGGCGCCCCCATCGGCGGTTTTACCCATTGGGTCGATCTGCATCTCGGCTGGGGTCTGCTGGGCTGGGTCGGGATGCTGGTCATGGGCGTGGGTTATCAGGTGGTGCCCATGTTCCATGTGACGCCGGCCTATCCGCCCTGGCTGACGCGCGCGGCGGCACCGCTGGTGTTCGCCGGCCTGCTGGTCGCGACCGGATTGACGCTGACGGGGTCGGCCGTGCCGGCGGCCTGGGGATTCGGCGTCTCGGTGAGCGGCCTGGTGCTGTTCGCGGTGGTGACGCTGATCCTTCAGCGTCGCCGCGAGCGTCCGCGTCTGGATGTCACGCTGATTTACTGGTGGACCGCGATGCTCGCCGCGCTGGCGGCGGCCCTGGTCTGGGCCTTGGACGGGCGGGTCGAGCCGATCGGCGTGCTGCTCCTGATCGGCGTCGGTATCGGACTGCCGAGCGGCATGCTATTAAAGATCATGCCCTTTCTGAGCTGGTTCCATCTTCAGCATCGTCAGGTGACGACCCGGCGATTCGATGTGCGCCTGCCGTACATGCAGGTCTTCATCCCGGAGCGACTGGCACGCATCCAGTTCGGCGTCTTTCTCGGCGCGCTCCTGGTGACGGTCGCGGCGGCGGGCTGGCCGGTAAGCGGTTGGGGGGCCTGGCTCGCGCGTCTCGGCGGTCTGGGGCTGGTCGTCTCCTCGGTCCTGCTCTGGTGGCTACAGGCCGGGTGCGTCTGGCGTTATCGCGAAATCAGTCGGCGCCTGGGGTGAGTCGGCGCCACCGGCTCATTTCCATGAGCCTGGATTCAAGGATCTCGATCAAGCCCGGATGGAGGCCGACCAGTGGCGCCGTGTGAAGGCGCAGGGTCGGACAGCCTTGCTCGATGCGCGCGCGGATCCGGGCGATGTCGCCATCCGGTCCGGCGTGTCGCCCGGCGGAAAGAAAAAGCATGGAGAGCAGGATGGGCGTGGTCGGATCGGTCTCGGCCAAGCGGGCGAGCCGATCTTCCAGCAGCGGACCGTTGAAGTCGTATTCGATTCCCGGTCGGCGTTCCATGACCGCCTGTTCCAGCTCGACCTGGGGTCCGAGCCGAAGGGCGAGTCGGTCGCCGAGCCAGCGGCGCACGGCCGTGACCTCGGGGATGGGCGAGCCGTGGTCGACCAGTATCACCCGCTTGGGTGCGATTCCGGCGCTCGTCGCGGCCACGTTCAGGTTGTCCAGCAGGATCTCGACCAGGCGGGGTTCGCCTTGGGGGAGCGGGCAGAGTTCGGGCGCGATCGCGAGCCGGAAGGGGCCAAACTCGACGGCCAGCGTGGCGGCCGTCTCGGGCACGAATTGGGAGAGGGCGCGGCTCGGACCGAAGAACAGGGGGATCAGCACCAGATCACGCACGCCGTCGGCGAGCAGGCGCCCGAGCATGGGCGCGAAGGTGTCGGCCGCCTGGCCCGCGAGCTGTTCGGCCTGGACCTGATCGGAATGCAGCAGCGAGACAGGCCGTACCAATTCGCCGGAGCGCGCGGAGAGTGCGTCGGCGATTGTTCTCAGATTCAGCGTCGAGTCTGGCCGTTTGGAGCCGTTATCGATCAGCAGAACGGCGCGCATGGGCTAACCGGGTGGGTTGGCGGGTGGCTTGGCGACCGGCCGGGGGCTCGCCCAGGCGGCTGGATCCAGGGTGACGGCGACCTGGGACGGCCCTCGCGTCTGGCGCGGGCTTTCCGGTCGTGTCGCGATCCAGAGTGCGACTAGGGCGAGAATGCCGGCGACCAGGAGGGCGATCGGCCAGCTTGGGCGCACGAGCGCGATCCAGATCAGCAGACTGCCGGTCATGCCAATGAAGGCGGCGTTCTTGCCCGTGCGGCAGATTTCACCGGTTTCGAGAAAGCGGCGGATGGAGGCTCCGAACCGTGGGTGCTCGACCAGGAACTTGACCCGATGTGGCCGGCTGCGAAGCCAGAGCCAGGTCGCGCAGATCCAGAAAACGGTGGTCGGCATCAGGGGAACCACCATGCCGAGGAAGCCGAGTCCGAGGCACAGCCAGGCGAGGATGTTGTAAATGTGGTGTCGGCGCTGGTCGATCCGAGGCTCGGTCGCCGCCGTCTTGTCGTGCTCGGTGCCCTGCATTGGCTGTCCTCCGGTGTCTAGGCCCGGAATCATAGCCTGTTTTGGTCAGGAATTCCCGACGCGCACCAAAGGTTCGAGGCCGCGCCCGATCCGGTTGGGTGGGGCGGTCCTCGATGAGCCTCCCGCCCCGCCAGGGTCAAGCCGGACGTACCGCCCGGCGAAATTGGGTGGAGCCGCCGCTCACCGACTCACGCCATGATCGGCGAGCCATTGGGTGTCGAGTTCCCAGTCGACGCTCTGGACGTCCGGCTGAGCCAGCATCAACCCCATGGCGCGCTTCTGGTGGTCGATGAGATCCTGCTGGGCCGCCGCCATTTCCGGATCATCCTGGTTCTTGCCGGCGAGTTTCGGGTGAATGATCTGCAGGAACTGGAGCGCCGGCACGTCGAAGGAGCGGGGTGTCGAGATGACGGCGATGCCATCGTTGAACGAGCGCAGCCGGAATTGATAGGGGTAGGTCGAAAGCTGGGCGTCGGAGGTCAGGATTCTGTCGAGCCCTCGGACGCCCGGCTGCCAGGATGATTTCATCCAGAAAAACAGCCCTAGAATAACGATGATTCCCAGCAAGATACTGTAAGTTTTCGTGAAACGGTCCATGCGCGGTCTCTCTGTGATCAAGGCGTCGAGGGGTCGCTCGCGCCGACGAATGAAGATAACGCCAAGCATTGCCGGTGAGCGCCGCAAAACCCATGAAAATTGTCAATTTATCGTCAGGGCGTGATCGCGCCGACCGGCGGGATCAAGAGCGGATAGTCGATCCCGTCGGGCCGGGCTAGTCGCTGCGGTCGATGCGGTGTATGGTTTCGCGGCCCCATCGGGCCGTCATCAGAAACGACGCTGAGCGAGCGTCCGACGTCAACGAACGGATGCCTTTATGAACAATCCTCATCCGGTCATCGGAACCCGGGCGACCATCCTCATCGCCGATCTGCGTGGATTCTCCGCCTTGATGGAGTCCTTGCCGGCGACCCAGATGGTCGATTTGTTGAATCGGTTTTTCACGCTCATGGCCCAGGTCGTCGACCGCCATGGCGGCGTGGTCGACAAGTTCATGGGCGACGCGGTGATGGCGCTCTTCGGCGCGCCGGTTCGTCGCCCCGATGATCTGATCCGCGCGCTGAACTGCGCCGTCGAGATGCAGCAGGCGATGGCGGACCTGAATCGGCACAGCGAGGCGCGCGGCGAGCCGCGTCTCTATGCCGGCATCGCCGTCAGCACCGGCGACGTCATGGCCGGCAGCTTCGGATCCGAGATCTATAACGAGTACACGGTGATCGGCGATCCGGTCAATCTCGCGGCCAGGATCGAGGCCTATACGCTGCGAGGTCAGGTCTTGATGAGCGAGGCGGTCTTCCACGGCGCCGAGGGCCAGATCGAGGTGGGGGCCGTGAACGAGGTTCTGGTCAAGGGCAAGTCCACCCCGGTGAAGCTTTACGAACTCAAGGCCGTGACCGAGCCCCGGACCTCACTGGTTCCGGCGATCGAGATCCGCAAATCGCCGCGCATCCTGGTCGACTTCCCGGTCGTGTTCCGGCGGGTCGAGGACAAGCGCATTCAAGCCGAGCGCTTCGTCGGCACCGTCAATGACCTGGGATACTTCGGCATGAGCGCGGATCTGCCGATGGTTCTTCCGACCTACTCGGAGATCCTGATGTCGCTCTCGCCCGAGCTTGGATCGGAGAACGCGGTCGAGGTCTACGCGCGGGTGCTGAGGTCGCGACGCAACAAGGGCAGCTACCGGACCAACCTCCAGTTCACGACCATCGACACCCCCGGACACAAGAAGGTCAAGCAGTATGTCGATCTCGTTCTCTGGGGGAAGTGAGGATTCATGAGGTTTCGGCGACGATCTCCGGGGGAATGATCTCGCGAAGGAACTCGAGGATTCGGGTCTCGGCCCAGTAGACCGGACGCCAGGGCCAGGCGCCCGCGATAAACCCGACGTGTCCGCCGTGCTCGGCCAGCTCCAGGGTCACGCCCGGTCCGAGTTCGTGCTCCCAGGGCAACGTGGCGGGGAACATGAAGGGATCGTCAGCCGCCTGGATGATGAGCGTGGGCGTGGTGATGCCGCCCAGATAGGCGCGGCAACTGGCGCGGTTGTAGTAATCGAAGACCCCGGCGAACCCATTCAGCGGCGCCGTGATTTGTTCGTCGAACTGGTTGAAATCACGGATGCCGTCCAACTCCAGGTCGAGCGGACAGGGGCGGTCGGTGAATTTGCGCCGCACGCTCGACTTGAGCTTTCCCAGCAAATGGCCGCGATAGATCCGCGACCAGCCGAGATCCAGCCGGAGCATGGCGTCGCGCAGCACGAAGGGGACCGAGACCGCGATCCCGGCCTCGATTAGAGGGTGTGATGCCTCGCCGAGATACTTCAGCAGCAGATTGCCCCCCAGCGAGAAGCCGATGACGGCCTTGGGCGCGCCCGCCGCGTCGGGCGCGAGCGCCTGGAGAACCTCCGCGAGATCCTCGGTGGCGCCGGAGTGATAGGCGCGATCCAGCCGATTCGGCTCCCCGGAGCAGCCGCGCAGGTGCATGAAGATGGGCTGATAACCGGCGCGTCCGAGGGTCTCGACGAGCGATCCGGCGTAATGGGATTCAAGGTTGCCTTCCAGGCCATGGATGATGAGCACACGAGGGCCGGACGTCTCACCGATGGCCAGGTCGATGAAGTCGCCGTCGCGCAGCTCGATACGACGCCAGGCCAGCCGCGCGCGCGGCCGACGCCGGGTCAGGCTTGGCCAGAGGGTCTGGATGTGCGGGCCTGGAAGCCACCAGGCCGGTTTGAATGGACTTCGCGTGATCCGGCCCATGGCCAAAGGTCTCCAAGGCGAAATATCGGTTGCGGGATTCGGTGGGTGAGGGCACGCCATCACCATGGGGACGGAGTGTCGCATGAGGTTCCCGTGCTCAGGAACCATCGGTGTCAGGGTCGCCGGGCGCCTGGCTTCCAACAAGGAAAAACCGAGGATCTCTTGGGGCCAGGATCCCTGGCGGGAGCCCCAAGTGCTTGCCGCGAGCCCGCGAGTCGCTGTCCCGCGCGGCTTGGGTTCGATTGAGACCAAGCCCCTTTGTCCCCTATACTGGCCGCTGAATCAAATCGCGGCTTCACTGCCCGCTGGACAAGGAAACCAATACCGATGCCGAGAATCCTTCCGGCCCTGATTTCGATGCTGCTGTGCGCACTGCCCCAACTGTCGCCGGCTGAGGATCTGATCCAGATCTACGACATGGCCGTGGTGAGCGATCCGACCCTGCGGGAGGCCGAGCAAAACCTGTTTGCCTCGCGCGAGGTCAAGCCGCAGGCGCGTTCGCTGCTCCTGCCAAGCGTCAACCTCCAGGGCAACCTGGATTATTACGACGCGGATTCGCGCGGCGGCAGTCTCGGGATCGACCGCTCCGATCGCTACGGCACCCAGGAGGCCCAGGCGGTCCTCAGCCAGAGTGTCTATAACCGGGCGAGCTGGATGACGCTCAAGCAGGCGGACAATGTCATCGCCCAGGCGGAGGCCGAGTATCGCAACGCCCAGATCGACCTCATGGTCAAGACCACCGAAGCCTACTTCAACGTGTTGCGGTCCGCGGATGCCGTCACGGTTCAGGAGGCGCTGCTGCGAGCCAACGAACGCCAGTTGGAGCAATCCAAGCAGAGATTCGAGGTTGGTCTGGTCGCCATCACCGACGTGAACGAGAGTCAGGCCGCCTACGACCGTTCGCGCGCGGATCTCATCAACGCGAAGAACGCGCTGGACAATGCCTGGGAGGCCCTGCGAACCATCGTGGGTCCGATCGGCGCGCCGCTGGCCCGGCTCGGCGAGAAACTCCCGCTGGCGCCACCCGAGCCCAACGACATCCAGGCCTGGGCCGGCACCGCCATCCGTGCCAACTACGGCATTCTCGCCGCCACCGAGTCGGTCAACGCGGCCAAGCGGACGATCGAGATCGAGCGCTCCGGCTATTTTCCGAAGGTCGATCTCCAGGCCGGTTACGACGTCTCGCGCTCCGGCGCGGAGTACGGCACCGATTCGGATACCGGCTTCGTCGGTCTGTCGGTGTCGGTGCCGATCTTCCAGGGCGGCTCGGTGGCCTCGCGCACCCGCGAGGCCGGCTACAGGTACCGGGCCAGCCAGGACCGGCTCGACCAGGTTCGGCGCCAGGTCGACCAGCAGGTCAAGGACGCCTTCCGCGGCATTCTTTCCAGCATCGAGGACGTCAAGGCCCGTCAGGCCTCCATCGTCTCGGCGCGCTCGGCCCTGGAGTCGACCCAGGCCGGACTCGAGGTCGGAACCCGCACCCAGGTCGATGTGCTCAACGCCCAGCGCAGTCTCTTCCAGGCCGAGTTCGATTATCTCAGCGCGCGCTATGACTACATCATCAACGGGGTCAAGCTGCATCAGGCGACCAGTACCCTGACGCGCGACGTCCTGGCCAAGGGCAACGCCTGGCTCGAGCCAGGCGATGTCGTCCCGCTGCCCGCTAACTGACGATGTCCGGCAATAGCTTTGGCAAGAGCTTCGTCGTCACCAGTTTCGGCGAGAGTCATGGCCCGGCCATCGGCGGTATCGTCGACGGCTGTCCGCCGGGGCTCGCGCTCACGGCCGCCGACCTGCAGCGGGATCTGGATCGGCGCAAGCCGGGGCAGTCGCGTCACACGACCCAGCGTCGGGAGTCGGACACGGTTGAAATCCTCTCCGGGGTGTTCGAGGGGCGGACCACGGGCACGCCCATCGGCCTGCTGATCCGCAACGAGGATCAACGTTCCAGGGACTATTCCGAGATCGCGAGCCGTTATCGTCCCGGCCACGCCGACTACAGCTACGAACAGAAATACGGCGTCCGCGACCATCGGGGCGGGGGACGCTCCTCCGCGCGCGAGACCGCCATCCGCGTCGCGGCCGGTGGCATCGCCAAGAAGTACCTGGCGGAGCGCCACGGGGTCCGGGTGCGCGGCTATCTCTCGCAACTCGGCCCCATCCGTCCACGCGGATTCGACTGGGATCAGGTCGAGCGCAATCCCTTCTTCTGGCCTTGCGTCGAGACCGTCGTGGATCTCGAGACCTACATGGACGAGCTGCGCAAGGAGGGGAATTCGATCGGGGCGGCCGTGACGGTGGTGGCCTCGGGGGTTCCGACCGGTCTCGGCGAGCCCATCTTCGACCGGCTCGATGCCGACATCGCCCACGCCCTGATGAGCATCAACGCGGTGAAGGGTGTCGAAATCGGCGCCGGGTTTGGCTGCGTCGAGCAAAAGGGCACGGAACACCGCGACGAGATGACGCCCGACGGCTTTCTCTCCAATCACGCCGGCGGCATTCTCGGCGGGATCTCCTCCGGACAGGACGTGGTGGCACGCCTCGCCCTCAAACCAACCTCCAGCATCCGCCTGCCGGGACGCACGATCGGCAGCGATGGAAGCGCGACCGAGGTGATCACCAAGGGGCGCCACGATCCCTGTGTCGGCATCCGCGCCACCCCGATCGCCGAAGCCATGCTGGCGCTGGTGCTCATGGATCATCTTCTACGCCAGCGGGGACAGAACGCCGATGTCAGGCCACCGACCCCCGCGATTCCGGCGGTTCGCGGTTAGGGGCGAGTTGTCAGTTGTCAGTTGTCAGTTGTCAGTTGTCAGTTGTCAGTTGTCAGTTGTCAGTTTGCGGGATTGTGACGGCGTCGGGGCTGGCGTGCGACCAATTCGCGAAAGGATTAGGCCCTCGACAGGCGGCGGCCTGATCCTAGTCTGGGAGACTTGGTCTGAACCTTCGATACTGAAAACTGACAACTGACACCCGACCATCGGGGCCTTCCGATCACTCAACGCGAGCCCCGCGCCCCGATGCCCTACTGGCGGCTTTCGAGCTATTACTTCTTCTATTTCGCCTCGCTCGGGGCGCTCGTACCCTATTGGGGGCTTTATCTCCAGGGCGAGGGGTTCGATGCCCTGGCCATCGGTCTGTTGATGGCGATTCTCTCGGCGACCAAAGTGGTGGCGCCGATGGTGTGGGGCCACATCGTCGACCGCACTGGTCATCGCATGCAAGTGGTGCGGCTGGGGGCCTTGCTCTCGGTGTTCGGTTTCGCCACCGTCTTCGTCGCGGATGGCTTCTGGAGCATGGCGCTGGCCCTGCTGTTGTTCAGCTTCTTCTGGAACGCCTCGCTGCCCCAGATGGAGGCCGTGACCTTCAACCACCTCCGCGAGCGCCCGACCCGCTATGCCCTGGTGCGTCTCTGGGGGTCGGTGGGCTTCGTTCTGGTGGTAGTCGCGCTCGGTCTCCTGTTGGAACGCGACTCGCTCGCCATCGTGCCGCTCTGGATCCTGTCGCTCACCCTGGGAATCTGCCTGACCGCCTTCCTCATCCCCGACAGCGCGCCGGATTCTGGATCTCGGGTCGATGTCTCGCTGCGTCTGTTGTTGCGGCGACCCAGTGTTCTGGCCTTCTTCGGCGCCTGCTTCCTGATGCAATTGAGCCATGGCATCTATTACGCCTTCTATTCGATTCATCTGGAATCGGCGGGTTATTCCAGCGCCGAGGTCGGCTGGCTCTGGGCGCTGGGCGTCATCGCCGAGGTGCTGGTATTCCTGGTGATGCCCCGACTGCTTGAACGCTTCGGCGCGCGTCGCGTCCTGCTCTGGAGCCTGGCCTTGGCCGTGGCGCGCTGGCTGGCGATCGGTGCCTTCGTGGATATCCTGGCGGTCCAACTGGTCGCCCAGATACTCCACGCCGCGACCTTCGGAACCTTTCACGCCTCGGCGATCCATCTGGTCCATCAGGTCTTTTCCGGTCGTACCCAGGGGCGCGGTCAGGCCCTCTACAACAGCCTGAGCTTCGGCGCCGGTGGGGCGGCCGGAAGCCTGATCGGCGGTGTCCTCTGGGCGGGATCCGGACCACTGATCACCTTTGGGGTTGGCTCGGTGTCGGCAGCGCTGGGGCTGTTCGTCGCCTGGCGCTGGATGGACGCCGAGATGCGTCACCCGTGACCTCGTGGTCGTGGAGCGCCGCCATCGCCCCGCACTGGCCTGATCGCTTGCCGTTCAACCGCTGAAAGCCGGCGCTTCCTTCGGAAGTGCCCCGATTCGCATCGAGACTTGGGCGTTCGAGCACATGTCGCTCATGAATCGCGTGTTATGATCGAAATCAGTCGGATCCGACCCCCATATTTCGACTTCCATAGTCCTCGCGTGTCCGCTGATTACCTCTGTTGGACCATTTCACCTAAGTGAACCCGTTTCCCTGAGGCGCCTTCCTTATGTCTGCTTCCCATGGTCCTTATCGAGTCCTGCCTGGCCGGCGCTATCCTCCGGGGGCGACGGTCGAGGACGATGGCGTCAATTTTTCCGTCTTCAGCCGTCACGCCACGGCGGCCGAGCTGTTGCTCTACGCGGGGGCCACGAGTCCCGAGCCCTTTCAGATCATTCGTCTGGATCCGCGTACCAATCACACCTTCTTCTCCTGGCACGTCCTGATCGAGGATCTGCCGCCGGGCACGCATTACACCTGGCGCATGGATGGCCCGCACGATCCGCACCTGCATGGCTGGCGTTTCGACTCGGGTATCGAGCTGGTCGATCCCTGGGCGCGGGCGGTCAATGTCGGCGACTGGAACCGCTGGCGTCGCCTGCGCGAGGGCGTACAGCCGCACGACTCACCGCGCGCCATCGTGCTGGCCGAGGAGTATGACTGGGAAGGCGACACCCCCCTGCGCCTGCCCACGGAGCAGACGGTCGTCTATGAGCTGCATGTGGGTGGTTTCACCCGACACCCCAGTTCGGGCGTGCGACACCCTGGAACCTTCCTGGGGTTGATCGAGAAGATCCCCTATCTGCAAGACCTGGGCATCACCCATGTCGAGCTGATGCCGATCATGGCCTTCGACGAGCAGGACGTCCCGGAACAGGTCTGGGAGTCCGGATTGCGCAACTACTGGGGCTACAGCAGCTACGGTTTCTTCTCGCCGCATCCGGGGTTCTGCGTCACCCCGGAGGAGGGCACGCATCGGCGCGAGTTCCGGGACATGGTCAAGGCGCTGCACCGGGCCGGCATCGGGGTCATCCTGGACGTGGTGTTCAACCACACCAGCGAGGGCGGCGCCAGCGGACCCACCATGACCTTCAAGGGCTTCGGCAACGAGACCTTTTACTGTCTGGACGGTCTCGACAAGGGGATCTATCTGGACTTCACCGGCTGCGGCAACACGGTCAACGCCAACCACCCGCTGGTGACGCATTTCATCCTGGACGCCCTGGAGTACTGGGTGCGTGAGATGCATGTGGACGGCTTCCGTTTCGATCTCGCCAGCGCCATGGCGCGCGACGCCGACGGCCGGCCCATGGCCAACCCGCCGGTGCTCTGGGAGATCGAGCTGTCCGACACACTGGCGGCCTCGCGCATCATCGCCGAGGCCTGGGATGCCGCGGGTCTCTATCAGGTCGGCACCTTTCCCGGCTATCGCTGGATGGAGTGGAACGGACGCTACCGCGACAGCATCCGGCGGTTCGTCCGGGGCGATCATGGCCTGGTGCCGGAGCTGGCGACCCGTCTGTCCGGGAGCAGCGACCTCTACGAGGCCAATCTGCGCAAACCGATCAATAGCGTCAATTTCGTGACCTGTCATGACGGTTTTACCCTCTGGGATCTGGTGTCCTACAACCGCAAGCACAATCTCGCCAATCGCGAGGCCAACCGCGACGGAACCAACGACAATCTGAGCTGGAACGGCGGGGTCGAGGGCGAGACCGAGGATCCCGAGATCCTCGCGCTGCGCCGCCGTCAGGCCAAGAACCTGCTGACCCTGCTTTTCCTGAGCCAGGGGATCCCCATGCTGCTGGCCGGCGACGAGCTGCTGCGGACCCAGAAGGGCAACAACAACGTCTGGTGTCAGGACAATCCGCTCGGCTGGCTCGACTGGTCCCTGCTGGAGCGCAACGCCCAGATGCTGCGTTTCGTCCGCGAATTGATCGCGCTGCGCAAGCGCCATCCCAGCCTGCGGCGTCGGCATTTCCTCTCCGGCCAATTGAGCCAGGGCTCGGATCTACCGGACGTCACCTGGCATGGCGTGGAGCTGAACGAGCCGGCCTGGGACGATCCTCGCAACCAGATGCTGGCCTTCACGCTCGCGCCAGCCGGCCCGGATGAGGGTCTCCTGCATGCGATGATCAACATGAGCGATCGCGCCCGTGACTTCGAGCTGCCCGACTTCACCTGGAACCATTGGTATCTCGCCCTGGATACCGGCCGGGCCTCGCCGACCGATGTGGTCGCGCCGGCCGACCAGCTCCGGGTGGAGGAAAGGCGCCATCTGGTGCGTTCCCGGAGTATTCTGGTGGTGGAAGGCCGTCGGGCGTGACGAAATCCTGATCCCAGGGCTTTGACCGTGGAAGTTCCATTGTTTAATGTGATGCGGTAGGCGAGTTCGCCGCATCGCGGGGTCAGGCGTGCGGCGCCCGCGGTCATTGCGAGGACTCATGGCACAGAGAAAGCTTTTTCATGCGCTCGGGCTGCACATGCATCAGCCTCCGGGCAATCTGCGTCTCCTGATCGAGATCAATCCATGGGAGGCGGAGGAAATCGTTCGCTGCTATGAGCGGACCGTGCGCTATGCCGAGCAATACAAGGATGTCGCCCGACTGCATGTGGGCTTCTCTGGCGTCCTGCTCGAACAGTTCCTGGATCCCGATATCGTCGATCGTTATCGGCACATCGTCGACATCCCGGACATGCTCGCGCGCTACCGGGAGGCCGACAACATCGAGCTGATCGGGATGGGCTACTATCATCCGATTTTCCCCCTGATCCCACGCGCCGATTGGCTGGAGCAGCTCGAACGCGGGCGCGCCATGATGGAGCGCGTGTTCGGGCGTAGCCCGCGCGGCTTCTGGCCGCCCGAGATGGCCTTTTCGATGGAGATGATTCCAGCCCTGGCCCAGGCCGGCTACGACTATGTGGTGGTCGATGGGGTGCATGTGCGTCCGGAAGACGGTCTCAACGACATCTTCAGACCCTATATCGCCTGTCACGATGGGGTCTGCATCACGGTCGTGCCGCGCGATCGGGATGTCTCCAATGCCCAGGAGAGCGGGCTGAATCCCCGCTGGTTCCAGGACGAGGTCTCCTGGCGGGCCTCGGTCTCGCCCCGGCCGGACGAGGCGCGACTCATCACCACCTGGTCGGATGGCGAGAATGGCGGCTGGTTCAGACAGATCCACGAGCCCGCCGGGTTCTTCGGCCATTTCTTTACCCCTTACATGGACCAATGCCGAAGCGGTGGCTATCCGATCACCCCGGTGACCCTGGGTGCCTATCTTGCCCAGACGCGGCCATTGGCCCGCGCCAGGGTCCAGACCGGCGCCTGGAACGTGGGATCGACCTCGGGCGAGGATCTCTCGCAGTGGTCTGGCTCCCAATCCCAGCGCCAGGCGGTCGCCGAGGTGCGGAGTCTGAGCGATCGCTACTGGCGCATCTGTCGTGACCACCCCGATATCTATCGTGTCGCCGGCGAGCCGATGGTGCGTGCCCGCCAGCAGATTCTCGAGGCGGAGACGAGCTGTTTTCTGTTCTGGGGCGATGCCTGGATCCCGCACCTCTATGCCCGGACCCGGCCGGCCAAGGGTGCCCTGGATGAAGCCGAGGAGGTCGTTCGTGCCGGCGACTCCAGTCGCGCCGCCCATCCATTCACGAGCGTGCTCGCGGAGACGGCGGTCGGTGACGCCGAATCCGATCCAGCCGAACCCTCGGCCGGATCGGGCGACTGATTCGGATTAGGAGCTGGCCGCCTTGTCCATTCGGGGGATTTGACTATCACCAGCGACGCGGAGCGTTTCGATGGCGCCTCGGAGAGTCCGATGACGGATGGCATCGAGGCTGGGCCTGATCCCGCCGATCCAATCTCCGACAGGAAGACGGGGGGCGAGGTCACGCCGGATCTGGCGGTTCCCGAATCCCCTCTTGCCCCGATATTCCCGCTCGCGGCCGATGGCACCCGTCTCGTGCTCTACCCTGGGGCGCCTGGAGAACTCCGGGTGAGTTGGAGCCTGCGCGCGAACGACGTCGTGAGCCATGGGGCCGGATTCCCCGTCGAGGACGGGCGTCCCGAGGCGGTGCTGCGTCTGACCAGATTTCGCTATGACGGCGGGGGTGAACTGGCCCAGGAGACGCGGCTTCGTCCGTCCGGGATCGGCGGGCACGGCGACCTCTCGTTCGGAATCGGTGACGACTATTCGCGCTTCGAGGCCGAGTTGGGCCTGGTCAACGGGGAGGGTGGCTGGTTACTGCTGGCGCGCTCCAACCGGCTCCAGCATGCCAGGGGGCTCGGTCTCGACGGCATCGGGTTTGGAGCGCGAAGCGATCCGGCAGGCTTGGAGTCAGGCGTCGCCGATCAGCCGGCTCAATCCATCCCCTTTGATTGGGGGGCCGCGCCGGTCTCGACGAAGTCCACCGGCATTGCTTCGGCTGCTGGTCCCTGGGAAACCCACGAGGCACGCTCGGGCGACGGCGTCCAGACGGGGGCCTGGGAGGATTCCAGCCTGATCGTGGGCGGCGAGCCGCCGATCGCCTGGAATGGTGATAGGAACGCACAGACGCCCGCTCTGTCCGGCCTGGACGCTCAGGATCCGGCTCCGAGTCCGATTCCTGGCCAGAACTTGCGGGCCGAGTCTGATTTCAATGGAAGCTCGGCGAAGAATGCGACCGTCGCCGCATTCCGGATCCCTGTGCTGAGCTATGGTAAGCCCCCGGCGTCGGGAAACGATCTGGTGATCGAGGCCGAGCTGCGGATTCTCGGTTGGGCGGCCCCCAACAGCGAGATCGATCTCTTCGGCCACCGCTATCGCGTCGGTCCTGGAGGGCGCTTTCAGTTCGTGCTGAGAGTGGACGACCCCGATCTGTTGAGACGCGCCCTGGCGCAACATCCGCCGCCGGAGCTGAACAGTCAGCGCGAAGACTGAGCCGTCATAAATAGGGAAGGGGGTTCCGGCGTATGCATATCGCCATGGTGAGCGCCGAGTGCGCGCCGATCGCCAAGGCTGGTGGTCTGGGTGATTTCGTTCAGGGTCTGGCCCATGAACTGGCCCGAGGTGGCGAGCGGGTCGAGGTCATCCTTCCTTGCTACGACGTTCTCCGGCGCGAGGCCCTGACGGGGTTGCGCGAGATCCGCGCCGACCTGAAGGTTCCCTTCCAGAACCGCCTGCTCGATTGCCGCGTGTTCGCTGGGACGCTGGACGGATACGACTGTCTGCTGATCGATCCGCGCTCGGAGGATCGGTTCTTCGAGCGCGGCTGTATCTATGGCGAACCGGACGATGCCGAGCGCTTTGCCTTCTTTTCACGGGCGGTGCTCGAATGGCTCTGTCAGGCCGATCGCCGACCCGACATCCTGCATTGCAACGACTGGCAGACCGGGCTGATTCCGGTCCTGCTCGCCGAGCTGTTCCAGTCGCGTGGCCTGGAACACACCCGCGTCTGCTACACCCTGCACAATGTCGGCTACCAGGGCCGGGTGGAGGCCGCCATCCTGGGGCAGGTGGGGCTCGACCCCGCGCGCCTGATGGTGCCCGAGCGCTTGCAGGATCCGGGAGACCCAGGACTGGCGAATCTGATGAAAGGCGGCATCGTGCACGCGCATTTCGTCAACACCGTCTCGCCGCGCTATGCCTGGGAGATTCAGAACACCGAGCAGGGAATGGGCTTGCAGCCGCTGCTGCACAGCCATCGTCACAAGTTCGGCGGCGTGCTCAATGGCATTGACGACAGCGTTTGGAACCCGGAGGTGGATCCGCTCATCCCGGTGAACTTCGGCCCCAACTCGCTGCCCCTGAAGGCCGCCAACCGCAAGGAACTGCGCTCGCGAATGGGCCTGGAGTCATCCGACAAACCGATCATCGCCGTGGTCAGCCGACTGGATCGTCAGAAGGGCGTCGAGCTGGTTCAGCATGGCATCCGCCATACCCTGGCGGAAGGCGGACAGTTCGTGCTTCTGGGATCCGCCCTGGATCCGGTGATCGACGAGCAGTTCAAGCGGCTCAGGAGGGCGATGGACGCGAGTCGCAATTGTCGCATCGAGCTGGGCTACGATGAGTCATTGGCGCACCTGATCTATGCCGGCTCGGACATGATCCTGATCCCAAGCCTCTACGAGCCTTGCGGACTCACCCAACTGATCGCCATGAAATACGGAACCGTGCCGATCGTGCGGCGCGTTGGCGGATTGGCGGATACGGTCTTCGATGCCCATTACTCGGACAAGTCGTTCGAGGCCCGCAATGGCTATCTCTTCGACGATCCGACCGAGGACGGACTGGAAAGCGCCATGAGCCGCGCGTTCGGGCTCTGGAAACGCTTCCCCGAATACTTTCGCCAACTGCGGATCAACGGCATGCGGGGCGACTATTCCTGGCGTCAGCCCGCGCGTCGCTATCTTGAAATCTACGCCCATGTTCGGGCGCATTGATTGGGAAGGCGCAATCCCCGACCGGTTTCAGTCCGAGTCTGGATCCCGACGCAGGATGTTGCGAATGCTGGTGAGCGCCATGTCTCCGATATCGGAGAACTCGATACCCAGGCACCACTGATTGTTGGATGGGGCGGGCGAGATCCAGGCCACGGATCCAACCGCCTGAATGCCTTCCGGAACCTCGACCGCCTCCATTTCCACCAACAAGCGAGAGCGGATGGCGAACAGCCGATCGCTACGGACCTGTAATCCACCCTCGCTGATGTCGCGGGCGATCACGGCCTGGATGCTCGGCATCGGTGCGCGGGGCTCCAGGCTGAGTGGAAAGAGCCGCGCATGGCATTCCCAGGATCGGCGTTCGGAACATCGTCTCTCGTCTTCCGTCGTTTCCGAGATCATGGATCTGTTTCCTCTTGTTGTGGGAAAGACACCGCTCCGGACGACTCAGTGTGGATCGTTTCGATAGCCTATTCGCAATCCATCGAACTCCATGGGCATGGAGAACGGATCACGGCGTTCTCATTGGCGCGACATGATGCAAGTCGGCGACAGACGCAGTCTCAGGGTCTGTCTCGGCCTGATACCAAAGGCTCCACCGCAGTCATTGAGCCCGATCGAATAGCGGAGAAAATACTCCCCTGGATCCAAGCGTGTACTGTAGCTCTGATTGAGGCCCAGGCGATAGATGTCGCGGTCGTTGAGCTTGACGCGCATCGTCCCGAACAGCCCGATCAGCGAGCCGTCCCGACTGATGACGAGGGTGCCGGCCTCGGAGGGCTGTCGGAGTGGGGGCGGCGCGCCGACCGGGCCGCCGGAGAGCGCGCATCCCGAGATCACGACCGCAGCGACTACCGAGGTTATCAGGGCCGGGGGGTTCTGATTCATGTCAGGTGTCTCTTAAGGCTTGGTTCTGGCCGCGTCCGGTGCGCGAGCGGTCGGGACGGACCCTTCACGGCTGGCGCGGATTCGATATCCTGTCAAAATCATGCGCGCGCCCAAGCTCTGGCGTCAAAGTCTTCCGTCATCATCCGGTCCACCATGAACGAACCATTCCACGACGGCCTCCGTCCTCCGCTCATCATGGGCATCCTCAACCTCACTCCGGATAGCTTTTCGGATGGAGGACGGTACGGGGATCCCGACTCGGCCCTGCGGCAAGCCCTGGCGATGCTGGACCAGGGCGCGGACATCATCGACATCGGCGGCGAATCGACGCGCCCAGGTTCGCGACCGGTTCCGCCCGAGGAACAGGAGCTTCGGGTTCTGGAGGTGATTCGGCGCATACGCGAACGGGTTCCGTCCGAGATCCCGATCAGTATCGACACCACCCTGGCGCTTGTCGCCCGCGCCGCGCTGGACGCGGGCGCGAGTTGGATCAACGACACCTCGGCGGGACTCGATGATCCCGCCATGCTGCCCCTGGCCGCCGAGCGGGACGTCCCCATCGTGCTGATGCATCGTCCGGGCCTGCCGGAGACGATGCAACTGGATCCGCGTTACTCGGACGTCGTGACCGAGGTGCGCGATCATCTCGCCGCCCGTGTCGAGGCGGCCCTGACGGCGGGCGTGCGCGAGAGCCGGATCCTGATCGATCCCGGTATCGGGTTCGGCAAGCTCGTGGAGCATAACCTCGCCCTGCTGGCCGGGCTCGGTCGCCTGGCGAGCCTGGGCTTCCCCCTGTTGCTGGGAACCAGCCGCAAGCGTTTCATGGGCACTATTTGCGGTGGCGTCGAACCTACCGAGCTGATGCCCGCGACCTGCGCGACCACCAGCCTTGGCGTCATGGCCGGAGTCCAGGTCTTCCGCGTTCACGACGTGGCCGGCAACCGTCAGGCCGCCGATATGGCCTGGGCGATCCGTCGCGCGGGCTGATGGCGATGAACATGAGGCGTTTCAAACACTGGTCGGGCCGATTCCTGAAATGGTCGCTGGCGCTGATCGCCGGCTTTCTGGTTCTCTCATCGACGTTGGTTCTGATGCTGCGCTGGGTGGATCCGCCGACCTCGGCCGTGATGCTCCAACACCAGATCTCCGCGCGATTGGGGTCCGGGGAGCCGCTGCCCATCCATCACGAGTGGGTCGACTGGGAGCGGATTCCCGGCACGCTCGCCCGGGCCGTGATCGCGGCCGAGGATCAACGCTTCCCCGATCACAATGGCTTCGATCTGGTCGAGATCCGCAAGGCCATGGCGCAGGCCCAGGCCGGAGGGCGACTGCGTGGCGCCAGTACCATCAGCCAGCAGACGGCGAAGAACCTCTTTCTCTGGTCGGGGCGCGACTATCCGCGCAAGGCGCTGGAAGCCTGGCTAACGGTGCTCATCGAGACCCTCTGGTCGAAGCAACGGATCCTGGAGATCTATCTCAATATCGCCCAGTTCGGACCCGAGACCTATGGCGTCGGCGCGGCCAGTTGGCGCTATCTGGATCGCCCCGTCTCGGCGGTTGGCGCTCGCGAGGCCGCGCTGCTCGCCGCCGTGCTCCCCAATCCCAACATCTATCGCCTGGACGCACCGTCCGCCAGGGTGCGACGGCGCGCGGACTGGATCGGCCGGCAGATGCGCCAGCTTGGCGAGCGTCCGTTGAGGTAAGACAGGAATTCCATGGTCGCGCCACGAGAATCGATGGGGAAACAGATGCGGAGAAACATCCTGGTCGATATCGAGCGGCAAACCCTGACCCTGTTCGAGGGGCCGCGATCCAGACTCCACTACCCGGTGTCGACCGGGCTCAATGGGGTAGGCGAACTCGGCGGGAGCGGTTGCACGCCCCGAGGGCGGCATCGGGTGCGGATCCGTATCGGCGAGGGCTGTCCGGTCGGGACCGTCTTTCGGGGGCGGCGGCCGACGGGCGAGATCCATGACGCAGCCCTGGCCGCCCGGTTTCCGGATCGGGATTGGATCCTGACCCGGATCCTCTGGCTTGGCGGCTGCGAGCCTGGACGCAATCGCGGCGGTTGTGTCGATACCCTGAGACGTTTCATCTATATCCATGGCTGCCCGGATTCGGAACCCATGGGCGAGCCCCGTTCGCATGGCTGTATCCGCATGCGCAATCTGGATCTGATCGAGTTGTTCGACCAAACGCCGACCGGGACGCTGGTGGAGATTCGCGGTGGTTGAGCGGGTGCTGACGCGCTTGGGCTCGGCCGCGCTGGTCGTTCTGGGTGTCTGTACCCTGGTCTTTCTGCTCATCCACCTGGTTCCGGGCGATCCGGTGGCGGTGATGCTGGGGGAGGGCGCGCGTCCGGCCGATCAGGCCGCGCTGCGTGCCTCGCTCGGGCTCGACCGGCCGCTGGGCGTGCAATACCTGGAGTATCTGACGCGGCTCGCCCGGTTGGATCTGGGCACATCGCTCCACGCGCAACGGCCAGTGGCTGACCTGCTCGCCGAGCGTATCGGCCCGACCCTGGAGCTGGCGATCGCCGCGCTCGCGCTGGCGATCCTGATCGCCATTCCACTCGGGGTCGTGGCCGCCCAGCATCAGGGTGGCGCGATCGATCGCGGCGCCATGGGTTTTTCCATGCTGGGCGCGGCGATCCCGAATTTCTGGCTGGGTCCGATCCTCATCCTGGTGTTTTCGCTCTGGCTCGGCTGGACGCCGGTCAGTGGCCGCGAGGGGGTGGCCAGTCTGGTGCTGCCGGCGATCACCCTGGGGACCGGGCTCGCCGCGATTCTGGCGCGCATGGTGCGAAGCAGCGTGCTGGAGGTGTTGGGGGAGGACTATATCCGCACCGCGCGCGCCAAGGGGCTGGGGCCGACGGCAGTGCTCTGGCGGCACGCCCTGCGTAACGCCTGGCTGCCGATCCTGACGCTGATCGGGATGCAATTCGGGGCGCTGCTTGGCGGGGCGGTGGTGACGGAGACCGTCTTCGCCTGGCCGGGTCTGGGGAGCCTGCTGATCGAGGCGATCCAGACCCGGGATTATCCGCTGGTACAGGCGGCGGTGCTGCTCATCAGTCTGAGCTATCTGCTGGTCAACACGGCGACCGATCTGCTCTATGTCGCCGTGGATCCACGGATCCGGGTCGGCTGATTATTCTGAATAGCCGCGCCGCCCGGAACCCCGGATGTCACGGGCGAAGTAGCTGACGCGGCCCTGAGGAATCACGGTGATGCCACCGGGGCTGACATCGAAGCGCTGGCTGTCCTTGTCCGAGTCGAAACCGATGCGGTCGCCGGCCTCGATGATGTTATGCCGGTCGACGATGCACCGGCGCAGATGCGCGCCGCGACAGACGCGCACGTAGTCCATGATGATGCAGTCCTCCAGCACCACGTCCTCCTCGATCACCGCCTCGCGGCGGATGATGGAGTTCTTGATGGTCGCCCCCTTGTGGACCATGGTCGCCGCGCCGAGCAGGGCGTTTTCGATGTAGCCGCCAAGCACCCGCGCCACCGGTCCCTGATAGCCGCTGGAGTAGATCGGCCAGTCCGGATTGAACATATCGAAGGTCGGCTCGGCGCCCAACACGTCCAGATGGGCGTCGAAATAGGCGTCGAGGTTGCCGACATCGCGCCAGTAGACCCGCGTCTCATAGGGCTGAACGCCGGGGATCTCGTTGGTCGCGAAGTCGTAGGCGAAGAGGCGATGGGTGCGCAGCAGCCGCGGCAGCACATGCTGGCCGAAGTCGGTCTCGCCCGCCTCCTGGGCCTCCTTGAGCGCCTTCATCAACACCTCGGTACTGAAGATGTAATTGCCCATCGAGGCGAAGGCCATGGAGGGGTCCGAGGCTAGCGGCGTGGGATGGGCGGGTTTCTCCTCGAAGGCGCGGATCCGGCCGTCCGCGTCCGCCGCGATGACGCCGAATTCGGTCGCCTCGCGCAGCGGGACGGGTAGGGCGGCGATGCTCACGTCGGCCTTGCGATCACGGTGGAAATCGACCATCTGGCGGATATCCATGCGGTAGATGTGATCCGCGCCGAACACCGCGACCAGGCTCGGACGATGTTCCTCGATCAGGTTGATGTTCTGGTTGACGGCGTCCGCCGTGCCCTGGAACCAGTGCTCGCCGGTCATCATCTGCGGGGGCACCACGGTGACGAACTGGTTTTGAAGCAGGGGCGAGATGGTCCAGGCCTTGCGGACGTGCTCGATCAGCGATTGCGATTTGTACTGGACCAGCAGATAAATGGTCTGGATCTGGGAGTTGACCAGATTGCTGAGGACGAAATCGACGATCCGGTAGCGGGAACCGAAGGGGACCGAGGGCTTGGAGCGTCCGGTGGTGAGCGGTTGGAGTCGGGAGCCTTGGCCACCGGCCATGACGAAGGCGATGATACGGTCGTTCTGCATGAATCCTCCGCGGCCCCGTGGCGGGGGCACTTCTACTGTTGATATTGGCGCCCCATGATAATCCTCTCGATCGGAGGTTTCCTGATATTTGGCACCCGCGCGTTTCGGCGGAGAAACGCGATCGCCTCCGTCCATCGAGGGTCGCCGCGTCCGGATCGTTTCGGAGCCCTCCCTTCCGGCTAGAATAGCCACTTTCCGAGGAATGCAGCCATGAGCGACCCCATGAAGAACCTCCCGCGCCGCCCCGTCATCCTGATCATCCTGGATGGCTTCGGTCTGAATCCATCCAAGGCCAACAACGCGGTCGCGCTGGCTCGCACGCCGAACCTCGATCGCTACTTCTCCAGTAATCCGCATATCGCCATCCTGGCGTCGGGGCTGTCGGTCGGGCTGCCGGACGGACAGATGGGTAACTCGGAGGTCGGGCACATGACCCTCGGGTCCGGCTGCGTGGTGTTCCAGGATCTGGTCCTGATCGACCAGGCGATCGCGGATCACAGCTTCTTCGAGAACCGCGCCCTGGTCGCCGCCGCCCAGGCCGCCGCCGCGCAGGGCCGACCGATCCATCTCATGGGGCTGGTCTCGGACGGCGGCGTCCACAGCCACGTCCATCATCTCAACGCCCTGATCAAGCTCTGCAAGCATCAGGGCGCGCGACCCATGGTCCACATCTTCACCGACGGTCGCGACACGCCCCCGCGCTCGGCCCTGAACTATCTCAAGAGCGTCGAAGGCGCGCTGGAAGTCGCCGGCGGCCAGATCGCCAGCGTCTCTGGCCGCTATTACGCCATGGACCGCGACAACCGTTGGGATCGTACCGAACTGGCCTGGCGGGCGATGGTCGACGGGGAAGGGCGACACGCCGCGAGCGCCCGCGAGGCGATCGAGGCCGCCTACGCGGCCGGCGAGGACGACGAGTTCATCCATCCCACGCTGATCGAGGGTGGCGAGACCATCCAGAACGGCGATCAGGTCATCCACATCAACTTCCGCAAGGATCGGCCCCGTCAACTGGTGTCCGCGCTCTTCAAGCCCGACTTCGCCGAGTTCGACCGACGGGGCATGACCGGGGCCCGGGTCACCTGCATGATGGAATACGACCAGTGGTACGGGCTGCCCTTCGCCTTCGACCACGACATGCCCAAGACCACCCTCGGCGAAATCCTGAGCGGGGACGGCCTGCCGCAGTTCCATTGCGCCGAGACCGAGAAATACGCGCACGTCACCTTCTTCTTCAACGGTGGGCGCGACGAGCCCTTCCCCGGCGAGGAGCGCGCCCTCATCCCTTCGCCCAAGGTGGCGACCTATGACCTGCAACCGGAGATGAGCGCGCCGGCGGTCGCGGACACCGTGATCGAGGCGCTCGAACGCCGCGTCTATCCCTTCATCGTGGTCAACTTCGCCAATGGCGACATGGTCGGTCATACTGCCGTGCGCGAGGCGGTCATCGCGGCGGTCGAGACGCTCGATCATGAGGCCGGACGGGTGATGGACGCGGCGGTCGCGGCCGGCTACTCGATCATCCTCACTGCTGACCACGGCAACTGCGACGAGCTGATCGATCCGGTCACCGGCGAGCCGCACACCCAGCACAGCCTCTATCCGGTGCCCTGTCTGATCGTGGACGAGGTGCCCTGGCGGCTCTCGACCGGCGGCGGCATCAAGGACATCGCGCCCACCGTGCTCTCGCTCATGGGGATTCCCGTGCCCGATACCATGGACGGCCGCTCGCTCCTGCTCGGCCCGGCGATGACCTGAGCCATGCGCATCTACCTGGACTTGCTGCGCGATGTCATCGAGAACGGAACCGACAAGGGCGACCGGACCGGGGTCGGCACCCGCTCGGTTTTCGGACGCCAGGTTCGTTTCGATCTGGCCGACGGCTTTCCGCTGCTCACCACCAAGCGCATCCATCTCAAGAGCCTGATCCACGAACTGCTGTGGTTCCTGTCCGGCTCGACCGACAACGGCGTGCTGCGCGGGGAGGGCGTCACCCTCTGGGACGAATGGGCCGACGAGGATGGGAATCTTGGCCCCATCTATGGCGCCCAGTGGCGCGCCTGGCCTTGCCCCGACGGACGGGTGATCGACCAGCTCGCCGATCTGGTCGAGACGATCCGGACCCGGCCGGACTCGCGCCGGCTGGTGGTCTCGGCCTGGAACCCGGCGGATCTACCCGACGAGACAATCAGTCCCCAGGCCAATGTCGCGGCCGGACACATGGCGCTCGCGCCCTGCCACTGCCTCTTTCAGTTCTACGTGGCCAACGGACGCCTCTCCTGTCAGCTCTATCAGCGCAGCGCCGATCTCTTTCTCGGAGTGCCCTTCAATATCGCCAGCTATGCCCTGCTGACGCATCTGATCGCCCACCAGTGCGATCTGGTCGCGGGCGAGTTCATCCACACCTTCGGCGACCTGCATCTGTATCGCAACCATCTGACGCCAGAGATCGTGTACGAGCAGCTCGATCGCGAGTCCAAGCCCCTGCCGACCCTGTCGCTCAATCGTCGGCCGGCGAGCCTGTTCGACTATCGCTTCGAGGACATCGACATCCGCGGCTACTATCCCCACCCGGTCATTCGCGCGCCGATCGCGGTCTGAAGGTTCACGACGCGCCCGCGAGACGGGCGTGCCTCTCAATTTGAAGGCTCTTGTCCATGATGGAACTCCTGTTGGCATCCCTGTTCGACTACGGCCTTTTCCTGGCCAAGACACTGACCCTGCTGGTCGCGATCGGATTACTGCTGATCCTGGCGTTGCGCGCCCGCTCGGGCGGCGCGCACCCGGAGCAGCTTGAGATCACGGATCTCAAGGAACGCTATCGCTCACTGAACCATGCGCTCAAGGAATTTTCCCTGCCGAGAAAGGAATACAAAGCCTTCCTCAAGCAAGAACGCAAGCGTGAGAAAACGCGCGAAAAGGCTGGGAATGCCGAGCGCAAACGGCTGTTCATCATCGAATTCAATGGCGATATTCGCGCCAGCGAGGTCGGGGCCTTACGGGTTCTGGTGACGGCCTTGATCCAGGAGGCGCGGGAGGGCGATCAGGTCTTGATCCGGCTCGACAATGCCGGCGGCATGGTGAGTGAACACGGGCTCGCGGCGTCCCAATTGGCGCGCATCCGCGCCAAGGGCCTCCCGCTCACGGTCGCGGTCGACAAGGTCGCCGCCAGCGGCGGCTATCTGATGGCCTGCGTCGCCGATCGCATCATCGCCGCGCCATTCGCCGTGCTGGGCTCCATCGGGGTGCTGGCCGAGCTGCCCAACTTCCACCGTCTGCTGGAGCGCCACGGGGTCGATTTCGAACTTCACACGGCCGGCGAGCACAAACGGACCCTGACGCTCTTCGGCGAGAACACCGACGAGGGCCGGCGGAAATTGTGCGAGCAACTGGAGGAAACCCACCGCCTATTCAAGGCATTCGTCGCCGAGTACCGGCCGAGTCTCGATCTGGATCGGGTCGCGACGGGCGAATACTGGCATGGCCAGCGAGCCGTCGAACTGGGTCTGGTGGACGCCATCCAGACCAGCGACGACTTCGTGATGGACGCCGGCGAGGACATGGAACTGCTCAAACTCAAATACCGCGCCCACAAGAAACCGCTCGAACGCCTGCTCTCCAGTGTGCAAGCCACCCTCGATCGCGCCTTCGCGACCTGGCGCGGCTGAGAGGTTGTGAAACGATTTCATCGGGTATAGGGGTTTCAGTATGCGCTCCTGCTCGACTCTCCCGGAGCTTGTTCTCCCAGAACTCGCGGCGGGTGGTCGGAGTGGCGGACAGATGACAGCCGTGCGCGTGCCAGAAACAGCCATGAATCAGGATCAGCGCCCGTCGTCCGGGAAAGACGATGTCGGGCCGGCCGGGCCGTTTTCGATCATGGAGACGGTAGCGGTAGCCTCGGGCAAAGAGGGCGCGACGAATCAGGATCTCCGGTTTCGTATCGCGCGAACGGATGCGTGACATGCAGAGCGAACGCTGCTCCGGCGTCAGCACATCGCCGGAGTTCGTCG
>NZ_NRRG01000022.1 GCF_016583575.1 Thiocystis violacea | reverse complement strand
CCCCGCCCCCGCCGGGGATCTCGCCGATCATCGCGAAGCCGTCGAACTGGCGCCCGGCGTCCACTGGATCGGCGCGCTGGATCCGACCCTGCGCAGCTTCGACATCATCCTGCGCACCGCCAACGGGACCAGCTACAACGCCTATCTGGTGCGTGGCGAGACGGGCGTGGCGGTCATCGACACGGTCAAGGCCGGGTTCGCGGATGACTTCTTCGCGCGACTGGAGTCGGTCGCCCGCTACGACGAGATCCGCGTCATCGTGCTCAACCATCTGGAGCCCGACCACAGCGGCGCGCTGCCCGAGCTGATGCGCCGCGCCCCGCAGGCGCGTCTTTATATCTCGACCCGCGCGCCCGGCATGCTCAAGGCGCTGCTCAAGCCACACGAGGACCAACCGCTGGAGTTCCAGACCGTGGGCACGGGTGACGAGGTCGACCTGGGCGGGCGGACGCTGCGCTTCCTGCACACGCCCTTCCTGCACTGGCCGGACACCCAATGCACCTACCTGGTCGAGGACGGCGTGCTCTTCTCGGGCGATGTCTTCGGCTGCCATCACTGCGATGGCCGGCTGTTCAACGATCGCTGCGGCGATTTTCGCTTCGCCTTCGACTACTACTACGCCCACATCATGCGGCCCTTCAAGACGCATGTGATGAAGGCGCTCAAGCTGATCGAGCCACTGCCGCTCAAGATCATCGCGCCGACCCATGGCCCTATTCTGCGCGACCGGCCGCGACGCTATCTGACCCGCTACCGGGAACTTTCAAGCGCCAGCTTCACGGAACGGCTCGACAGCGACCAGAAGACCCTGATCGTCTTCTACATGACCTCCTACGGCAACACCGCGCGCATGGCCGAGGCGATTCGCGCCGGGGCCGAGGAGCAGTCCGGCGTGCGCGTATCGCTCTACGACCTGGAGGGCGGCGAGCTTCAGCCCTTCGTGGATCTGATCGAATCGGCCGACGCCCTGGTGCTGGGCTCGCCCACCATCAACGGGGACGCGGTCAAGCCGATCTGGGATCTGCTGTCCTCACTGGCGGTGATCGATCTCAAGGGCAAGCTCGGCGCCGCCTTCGGCTCCTACGGCTGGACCGGCGAGGCGGTGCGCATGATCGAGGACCGGATGCGCGGACTCAAGATGCGGGTTCCGCTGGCCGGTCTGCGCATCAAGCTCATTCCCACGGACGAGGAGCTGGAAACGTGCCGAGCCTTCGGGCGCGCACTGGCCGCGGCCATCCAGGGTACGGATACCGACAGGGTCGTGGATCTCGCCGACCTGGCCGAGCCGGACGCGACGGTCCGGTCCATCACGCGAAGCCCCCAACGACCGACAACCGACAACTGACAACCGACGACTGAAAACTCAAATAGGAGTCCAACATCATGGCGAAAGCCAAAATCACCTTCACGGATATCGGCCAGACCGTCAACGTGCCGGCCGGCACGCGGGTCATCGAGGTCTCGGAGAAAATCGGCGCGGGGATCATCTACGGCTGCCGCGAGGGCGACTGCGGAACCTGCATGATGCATGTCGAGGAAGGCTGGAACAATCTGACCGAGCCCTCGGTGCTGGAGGAAAAGGTTCTGCGCGAAAACATGGCCAGCCGTCACGACCGGCTCGCCTGCCAGGCCCAGATCCTCGGCGACTGCCGCGTCAAGCCGGCCTGATTTCCTGATTCATACGGAGAAACAACGTGGCCCTCGTAACCTTTTCGAATCCCGAATACAAGGACAAGACCGTCTACGCCGTGGCTGGAAGCCACACCGAAACCCTGTTGAAGCTCGCCAAGGAGCACAAGATCCCAGTCCATCACGATTGCCAGGACGGCGAGTGCGGCAACTGCGTGGTGCGCGTGACCAGCGTCGACAGCAAGCCGGCCATGGGCTATCACCTGACCGATAAGGAAATCACCGTGCTGCGCCATCTGGGCAAGCTGACCAAGGACGACATCGATCGTCTCGCGGTCGACGACATGCCGAGCGAATGGCGCCTGGCCTGTCAGATGATCGTGCGCGACGAAGACATCCTGGTGGAGTACTGATCGTGTCGACCCTGGCCCGAGACCTGACACGGGAGGTCGATCGCATCTTCGCCCGCTTGATGGTCCGCGCGGCCGGGGACGGCAATGACCGAGCCTTCGCGAGCATGATCGCGACGCGCGCCGCCGGTGGCGGCGCGCTTCCGGCCTGGCTCGGACTGGACCTGAGCGACTTCCATCGGCTGATCGCCCATCATTTTCCCGGCGTTTCGCCCGACGTGCTCTCCGCGACGGACGGCGGCTCGCCCCTCATGGCTAACCGGCTGGACGAGCGCGAGGAGTTGATCCGGCTTTTGCTCGACCATCGCGCGCACCAGTCACTCTCGGAGACCTGGATGGCGCGGACGGTCGCCGCCGGCTGCATGGCGAGCGATCATCTGTGGCATGACCTCGGACTCTGGAACCGCGCCGAGCTGACCGATCTGATGCGTCGCAACTTCCCCGAACTGGCCGCGCGCAACAGCCGCGACATGAAGTGGAAGCGCTTTCTGTACAAACAGTTGTGCGAGTCGGAAGGCGTCTATCTGTGCCGCGTGCCATCCTGCGCGGTCTGCGTCGACTATCAGGTCTGTTTCGGACCCGAGGAGTGAAGGCATTCTCGCCAACCTGACAGAGGAGATCCTCCGGGAGCGCGCCATCGCGGCCTATCTCGGGCTGGCGATCGGCGATGCCCTTGGGGCCACGGTCGAGTTCATGACCCCGCGCGAGATCCGCGATCAGCACGGCGAGCATCGCGACATCATCGGCGGCGGCTGGCTGCGGCTGCGCAAAGGGCGGGTGACCGACGATACCGAGATGAGCCTGGCCCTGGGTCGGGGCCTGCTCGATGCCGGAGACATCGACGCGCGAACGATCGCCGATGCGTTCAGCGACTGGATGCACACCAAACCCGTGGACATCGGTCACACGGTCAGGCGCGGCATCAGCCTCTATCGCCGCGCCGGAACCACCGAAGTTCCCGAGAACGAATACGACGCGGGCAACGGCGCCTGCATGCGCACCCTTCCGATCGCCCTCTTCACCCTGGGCGCCCACCCGGACGCGATCGACAGGGCCAACCGGATCCAGGCGCATGTCACGCATCACAACGCCCTGGCCGATGCCGGCACCTTCACCGTGATCCGCATGGTTCAGACCGCCATGCTCGGCGGCTCCAGACACGAACTGGAGAAACTCGCCGAAACGCTCGTAGCCACGCACCCAAGCTATCGCTTCGACCGCAAGCGAACGGAGAATCCGGGCGGCTATATCGTCGAGACCCTAAGGGCAGTCTTTCAGGCCCTGTTCGCCACGGCCGGCTTCGAGGCCGCCATGATCGACGTCGTCAATCGCGGTGGCGACGCGGATACCACCGGCGCCATCCTCGGTATGATCGCGGGGCCGCTGTATGGAATCGCCAGCCTTCCTAAACGCTGGCTCAGGACGCTGGACAAGCCGACGCTGGAAGCCTGTAGAGCCCAGGCCATCGAGCTGCTGACGGCATCCCCCATCCTTGCCCACCATACGGACCGCGCCGTTCACACTTCTTGCCCGCTCGGCGGCTAAGCTACGGGGACAGCATCGCCGTGAGGCCTGACGCCTCGGACCCGCTGGGCCAGGTGACGTCCAAGCCATGGAATCCCACGAGGGATCCCTGTATCCTTCCGGCCCTTTCGAGTCTAGTGCTCCACATTTTCAGACTCCCAGGATCCCGATCGGAATCCTTCCGACGGCTTCATGCCTCACCCAGGATAAGACAGCGCGACACTGGGAACCGTCGACTTGCAGGTCTCTCCATGGAACCCGTGCTTGATTGCGTCTTTATCGAAACCACGACGGCCTGTACACGCCGCTGCCACTTCTGCACCCATCACTACATCGACATCGTTCCCCATTTCATGAACGAGGGTCTTTTCCTCCGGATCATCGACGAGCTTGGCGCGATGGATTTCTCGGGACGTCTCGCCTTCTACATGAATGGCGAGCCACTGCTGGATCGGAGACTGGAGCGCTGGCTGACGATCGCCAAGCGGCACTGTCCGCGGGCGCTCAACTTCATCAATACGAACGGCGATCTGCTCACGACCGAGCGGGCCACCAGCCTCTTCCAGGCCGGCCTGGACGCCATGAAGGTCAACTCCTACAGCCAGAAAGCGGCCGAGAAACTCGTTCGGCTCAAGCACGAGTTGCCGGACCCGCAACGGCGCAAGATCCATCACGCGGACGCGAGCGCCTTCACCGGCTGGTCGAGTCGCGGCGGCGTCGTCAAGGGCGGGGCGGAACGCGAGGGTCGCTATCCGGGCCTCCTCTGTCCCAGGCCATTCCGGCAGCTCTACATCACGGTGACGGGCCGCGTGGCCCTCTGCTGCACCGACGACCAATGCTGGCATCCGATGGGTGACGCGAACGTCGATCGTCTCGCGGACATCTGGAACGGCCCCGATTTCGCGGCTGTCCGCGCCGGCTTTCATCGGGGTGGACCCGTCCCGAGCCTCTGTTACAGGTGCGATCTCGACCCCGGCTACCAAGAGGTGAGCGAAGTCAGGACGCTCTTTTCCCAGGGCGATTCCCAGGACAGTCCGCGCCCGACCGAAAGGTCCGGAACCGGATAGGATCGACAGGACGCTTCAAGATTTACAGCACTAAGAACATAGCCTTATAAACCCCACCCATCCCGCCGGATCCTGTTGATCCTGTCCATGACCGGGCGGATCAAGGGTGCGGGGTTTCCTGGAAATCGCCAGAGAGGCCGTGAAAGGATTCAATCCGGTTAGCGGTTAGCCGAAGAAGCGGCTCAGGGTCTTGCTCAGCCAACCCTTGTTCATGAACTTGCCGGCGACCCGCGCGTAATCCCGGTCGTCGTTCTGGATGTGATTGGTGAGCCAGATCTGAAGCTCCGACGTCAGCTTGCGCGTGACGTCCTTGCCGCTTTCGTGCTGGGCGACGTAATTGTCGATATGCGTCACGAAGGCGTCATGCACCCGTTTATGGGCCTCGGTCAGCGGATAGCCCGCCTGCCTCATCAGATCCTCTTCGAAGGCGAAATGGGTGCGGGTGTAATCGACCATCCCCAAGAGCACGCCGTACACCTTGTCCCGGTCGTTGCTGCGTCTTACGGTGTCCAGCTCGTTGAGGTAATCGATGATCCGGCGGTGTTGTCCATCGATGACATCGATGCCGACGGAGAGGGAGGGACTCCAGGTCCAGTAGCTCATGGCGACTATCCAGCGCTGCGAAGTAAAGGTGAAGGGTGAAAGGATTCCTATCGTCTTGGAAATTATCACGAACGCCCGCCTTCGGCGCGGCACGACCTCGCGGGTTGTGGCCTAGACCACACTTTGGACAGGGGATATGGGCTCGCCCGTCGAATCCCGGCCACCCGGTCGAGCCGACGGGCGCGTGGCCAGGCGCTACTCAGGCTTCTTGATCGACGACACCCGAGGACAGCCAGGCGAGCAGGGCTTCATAGAGGATGTCGGGATCCACCGGCTTGGCGAAAAAGGCATTCATTCCGGCCTCCGAACAGCGTCGGCTGTCCTCGGGAAAGGCGTTGGCGGTCATGGCCAGAATGGGAACCTCGCTCCAGCCGGGGAGATCGCGAATCCGACGGGTCGCCTCCAATCCATCCATTTCCGGCATCTGGACGTCCATCAGCACCAGGTCATAGCGTCTTCGCAGGGCTTGTTCGAGCGCGTGCCCGCCGTGCTCGGCCAGATCCACCGCGAGTCCGGCCTCGCTCAGAAGCTCGCGCAGCACCTCCTGATTGATCGGATTGTCCTCCACCACCAGGACGCGCCGGCCCCGATGGTCGCGCGCGAGAGTCTCCCTGGCCTCGAACGCCGCCGCCTCCGGGGAGCTGTTCCCGGCCGGCTCGGAGCGCTTGCGCAGACGCGCGGTCAGCCAGAAGCGGCTACCCTGCCCCGGCGCGCTCTCGACGCCCGTGCCGCCACCCATCATCTCCGCGATCCGCCGCGCGATGGCCAGACCCAGACCGGCGCCGCCGTACTCCCTGGTCGTGGATCCATCGGCCTGCTCGAAGGGGCCGAAGAGCCGCGATTGCAGCTCCGCGGCGATACCGATGCCGGTGTCCACCACGTCGAAGCGGACCAGTAGATCCTCGGGCGTTTCCTCCAGGACGCGCGTGCTCAGCCGGATCGTGCCCCGCTCGGTGAACTTGATCGCATTGCCCAGATAGTGCAGGAGCGCCTGCCGCAAGCGGGTGCTGTCGCCGTTGAGGACCGTCGGAAGATCCCCGTGATCGACGAGGTATTCCAGTCCCTTGGCCCGCCGCTTCTCGTCGATCAGGGTGCCGATCTGAGCCAGCAGATCGGCGGGCGAGAAATCCACCAGCTCCGAGGAGAGTCCGCCGTTCTCGATCCTGGCGAGATGCAGGATGTCGTTGATCAGGCCCAGGAGGTGATTGGCCGCGCCGTTGATCTTCTCGATGCGCTCAAGCTGTCTGGCGTCGGAGAGTTCCCGGCTCAACAGATGGGAGAAACCCATGATGGCGTTCATGGGGGTGCGGATCTCATGGCTCATATTGGCCAGGAACTGGCTCTTGGCGCGGCTGGCGGCCTCGGCCTGCTCCAGCGCCAGGCGCAGATCCGCCGTGCGCTCGGCGACCCGGTGTTCCAGCTCGGCGTTGAGCTTGAGCAGCGCCTGTTCGCGCTGACGCAGCAGAACCTGGGAGCGCGCCCGCAGCCGCAGCACCTCCGGATTAACCGGCTTGGGAATGAAATCCGCCGCGCCGGCCAGCAGGGCGTTGGTCTCGCTGTCGAAATCGCTGTTGGCGGTCATGCAGATCACGGGCAGATCCCGGAGTTCGGGATCGGATTTCAGGCGCCGGCAAACCGTGTAGCCGTCCATCTCGGGCATCATGACGTCGAGCAGGATCAGATCGGGCTGGGCGCCCTGACCCAACCGCGCCAGCGCCTCCTCGCCGGACAGGGCGAACTCGGAGACGAAATCCGGGGCCAGCGCCCGCGCCACGATTCGAATGCTGGCCGGGTCATCGTCGACGATGAGTACCCGCGCGGTGGAACGTTCAGCCATTCGCATGCCTCACAATGAACTAAGAACGAATCATCCGATTACCTGGGAGCCCTGGCTCTGGCTCGTCGCTGTCAAGGTTGATGCCTGCCGATTCAAGGGTTCCCACGTCAACTCAAGCCGTTCAAATCCTGGTCGAGCCGGGCCAGCGCCTCCTCGAAACGCAGGGTGCTGATCGCCTCGGTCAGCGCGCGCGCCGACGCCTGTCCCAAATGGCTGGCGAGCGCCGGCCGCAGGGTCTCGATCAGGTCGAGCGCGGACAGATCCCGGCTGGCCAGCGCCGCGCGCAGCGCCGCGAGCGTCTCGGGTTCGAGCGGGCGATCCTCGCCCTGGTCCGGATCGCTCGCCTCCGATGACTCCCGCCAGGGCGCGATGGCGGCCAGCAGCGCGCTCAGCCGCGTCTCGAAGTCCTCGATCAGTGAATCGACATCCCCTGTCTGACCCAGGATCGCGGACTCCAGCGCGAGGGCGGCGCTCACCAGATTCTGGGCGCCGATGTTACCGCCAATGCCGCGCAATTGATGCAACCGAGTCGACGCCCTGGACACCTGGCCGTCGGCCAGATCCAAGCGCAGGGATCGCGCCGTATCCGCGTGGGCGGCGGCGAACTGACTCAGCAGTCCAAGGAAAAAGGGCCAGTCGTGATCGAGCAGGCGCGCCGCCCGCTGGGTGTCGAGACCCTGAATGTCCGGAAAATCGGTCTCGACCGCTATCGCCGTGCCGGGTATCCGGGGGTCGGATGGGGGTGACTCCATTGGGGATCTGGGCTTGGTCCAGCGCCGAAATAACCGGACCATGTCCTCCAGGTCCGCGGGCTTGGCCAGGAAATCGCTGAATCCAGCCTCAAGCGCCTCCTGGCGCTGTCCGTCCAGCACCCCGGCGGAGAAGGCGATGACCGGCAGCTCGGTCAGGCCCAGTTCTCGGCGGATCGCACGGGTGGCGGCGAGCCCGTCCATCACCGGCATCTGGATGTCCATGAGCACGGCGTCGGCGTCGCGCGGGTACTGTCTCAGATAGTCCAGGACCAGGCGTCCATCGGGGAAGGGGATGGAGCGGGCACCCTCGCGCCGCAGCACCCGCTCGACGACCTCCCGATTTATCCGACTGTCGTCCACCACCAGGATGCCGAGCCCGGCCAGTCGCGAACCTGTCGCACCATCCTGACGCGGCGCCTCGGCGGGCTGGGGCTCTTGGTCGCTGGACCAGACGAATGACGCCTCCAGCCAGAAGGTGCTGCCGGTTCCGACCTGGCTGTCGAAACCGAAGTCCCCGTCCATCAGTTCCACCAGTTGCTTGCTGATGGAGAGCCCCAGCCCGGAGCCACCGAACCGGCGCGAGATGGTCCCGTCCGCCTGGGTGAAGGGCTCGCAAAGGCTGGCCAGGCGTTCGGGGGGAATGCCGATGCCGGTGTCCGCGACCTCGAAGCGCAGACGGATCCCGCTCGCGCTCGCCCCCTTGGGGATGACGTCGACCCGAACCTCGCCCTGCTCGGTGAACTTGATCGCATTGCCGATCAGATTGACCAGGATCTGCTGGAGCCGCCGCGGATCGCCGAGCAAGGCGCGATCGAGACCCTCGGGTATCGCCAGGCGCAGGACCAGTCCCTTGGCGTGGGCCATCGGTCCCATGAGGCTGTGAACATGGGCCAGGATCGCGACTGGCGTGAAGGGGCGTGTTTCCAGGCGGAGTTGTCCGGCCTCGATCCGGGAGAAATCGAGGATATCGTTGATGATGTCGAGCAGCGTGCCTCCGGCGGAGCGAATCTGCCGCACCATGCGCGCCTGATCGGGTGGCAGCGGTTCCTGCTCCAGCATTTGCGCCAGGCCGAGCACGGCGTTCATGGGCGTGCGGATCTCGTGGCTCATGTTGGCCAGGAATTCGGACTTGATCCGCGCCGCCTGCTCGGCCTCTTCCCTGGCCCGCCGCAGATCGGTCACGTCATAGAAGGTGGCGAGATACTGATCATCGAAACGCCCGCCGAGCGGGGTCGCCGTGACCATGACCGTGCGGATCGTACCGTCCTTGCATTGGATCTCGAATTCCAATGGATCCAAGGTTCCGCTTTCGACCTGGATCGTCTCCAAACGCTCGCTCCAGGCTCGTTGGACCCATTGGCGATAGCTCGGATTGGGGTAGGCGAGCGACCACCAGTCCGGCAGGGTTGGGATCTCCAGGCGCCCGTAGCCGAAGGTCGCGACGAAGGCGGGGTTCAGATCAGCGATCCCGTGCCTTGCCTCGCAAATGGCCAAGGGCACCGGCGAGACATCGAAGATGGCGCGCGCCCTCGCCTCGCTCGCCTGAAGCGCGAACTCCGCCTCCTTGCGCGCGCTGATGTCGGAATGGGCGCCGATGACCCGCCGAGGGCGACCATCCGGGTCGCGGCTCACCACCAGGCCGCGATCGAGCACCCACTTCCAGGCGCCGTCCTTGCAGCGCATGCGATGCTCGCTGGTATAAACCGGCGTTCCGCCATCGAGATGGGCCTGGAGCGCGGCCATCACACCCGGTTTGTCGTCCGGATGGACACGGGTTTCCCAGGATTCGAGACGGTTCTCGATCTCGTCCTCCGCGAATCCCAGCATGGTTTTCCAACTCCTGGACAGTAGAGCGCCGCCGCTCTCCACGTCCCAATCCCACACCCCGTCGCCTGGGCCTTCCAGCGCGAACTTCCAGCGCTGCTCGCTTTCGCGTAGCGCCACCTCGGCGAGTCGACGCTCGGTCACGTCGACATAGACGATCACCACGCCATAGTCCGGATGACCGGCAGGCATGGCGCTGACCGAGATCCAAGTGACGCCCCGTGGGCGGACGATGCCCATCTCCACGTCGCGCACGGGACACCCCTCGACCATGGCGCGGACACTGGCGTACTCGCTCGCGGGCATGATCGAACCATCCGGACGAATGATCGACCATTCCCGGCCATCGTAGTCGCGGCGCAGGTGCTGCTCGCGGGTGATGCCGAGGAGTTGTTCCGAGGCTGGGTTGCAGTCCAGGATCCGCCCCGAGGGATCGGTGATGGAGATCCCGACCGGCAGCAGCTCGAAGATGGTGCGCAGTTTGGACTCGGAGGCGGTCAGCTCGGCGGTGCGCGCCGCCACCAGGTTCGCCAGATCCGCCTGATCGGACTCCAGGCTGTCCAGCCGGCGCTCCGACTCGGTCACGTCGCGCAGACTGACGATCAGGCCACGCACCTTGCCATCCTCGATGAAGGGGTATTGGTGCGACTCGAAATAGCGCGGATGTCCGGCTCCATCCCGGCCCGACACATTGAAATGACGCGGCTCGCCCGCCAGGGTCGCCAGCAGATGCGGTTCGATCTGGGCCAGGATCTCCGGACGCTCCACCTCGCGCACCAGACGTCCCCTGATACGCTCCGGCGTGGTTCCCTGTAGCTTGGCGTAGGCGGGGCTGACGACCTGATACCTGAGATCGCGGTCAACGAACATGAGCATTTCCTTGGAGTGCTCGACGATCCGCCGGTAGCCCTCCAGCTCCAGTTCCGCCTGACGTTGGGCGGTGACCTCGATCCCCACGCCGCCGACGAAGCGGCCACCGGCGATGTCCTCGAAGGGAAACTTGAGCGTCTCCCACTGACTCGGCGCACCCTCCTCGGGGAGAAATCCGTCGCTGAACGGATGGACTGGATTCACCGTCGGTACGGACGGGTCATCGGCGACACAGGTCGCGGCGAATTCCGACGGCCAGAGATCGAAATCGGTCTTGCCCCGCACGTCCGCGAGACGCCACCCGAAGCGCCGCTCGAAGGTGCGGTTGACATAGAGATAACGGTTGTCCGCGTCCTTGATCCAGGCTAGGGCGGGGCTGTGGTCCATGAACAGCCCGAACAGTTCCTCGCGCTTGCACCGGCGCGCCCGCGCGACTCGACGATGTTCGAGGATGGCGGTCAACACGGCGCCGAGGCCGAGACCCAGCGCGAGCAGCCCCCATGGCCAGAGGCTGGGCGGATAGGCCCCTGGCGCGGGGATGGCGCGCAGATCGAGGCGACGATCCGCCAGCTCCAGGGTGACACGATGCTCCAGGGCCGAATGTTCGAAGGCCGCCGGGCCCGGCGTCGCGCTCGATCCGGACGCGCCGGAGCGATGCGCATGGATCCAGCCCGCGTCGCCTGGAATGGCGCTGTCGGTCAACAGCCAATCGAGACCAGGCGTGTGGAACGAGGTCAGCGTCTCCTCCATCAGATCGCGCGCGCCGAGGACGCCCACGGCGAAGCCATCCAGGTTCCGGCGCCGCTCCTCCGGGCTATCGCCCAGGGATCCCTGGCGGGCCTGGGGGACGAACACCAGGATCAGGCGCTGGGATCCGGTCTCCGCCGTTCGCGTGCTGGCGGCTGGCCGACCGCTGTCCCTGGCGCGCTCCAGGGCGGCTCGGATCGCCGGGTCGGCGCCCAGGTCATGGCCGAGGGCGAGGAGTTGGCCGTGCGCCGGCGCCAATCGATAGACCGGGAAGTATTCCGGGCGTCGCGCGGCCTGGACCAGGCCGCCATCGACGTAGTCGCCAATGTGGAAGCCGGTCGCCCCTTCCGCGCGTACCCCGGCCTCGAAGCTGGTTCGATCGCTGTCCAGGATCCGGGGGAGCCACGCCAGGGTATGACGGCTTTGGACTTGACTCCGAAGGGGATCGGCGAAAAGGGCGAAGGCTCGCGGATCGACCTCGGGCGAGGCACCGTGAAACTGGGCCAGCGCCCGCGCCTCCGCGAGCAGGCCATCGAGCTGGCGCTGGATGGTCTGGGCCTGGACCGCGACATCCTCTTGAAAGCGCGCCGCGCGGGTTCGCTGGTCCCACTCCCCGGCAAACCAGTAGACGGCCAGGCTTCCCAAAAGAGCGACCGCCGGCGTCAGCATCGCGGGCCAGCGAGCGCGCCAGTCGCCGAGTGGAAACGGGGAAATGGGAGGCGATTTGGTCGAGGGAATCACCGTCGCCTCGCGAAACTCGTGGATTGACCGGCCTCGGATTCTACGATGCGTTGACGGTTAAGTAACGCCTGATGGGAAGGACGCGCGGGCGCGCGGGCCTATCGGGTCATCGCCCGGAGGCGGTCTCGCCTGGCTCGGGCGCTTGGATTTCGGCGAAATCCGTCCCACCGACCGGCCTGAGCCAGATCGATTCGCCATTGCCGCGCTTCATGTCGAGCACGGCGTCGCGCGGGAGATCGCGGACCTCTCGCGTGATGACGTCCATGACCCAGCCGTGGGTGATCACCAGCACGCGCCCTCCCGCGTGCCGCTCGGCGATCGCGCGCAGGCCCGCGATGACCCGATCCGCGAAATGATCCATGGACTCGCCCTCGGCGAAATCGCAGGTCGGACAGCGTCTCAGGATCTCGCGATGCAGGTCCGGATACAGCCTGAACACATCATCCTTCGGCATCCCCTGCAGCCGGCCGAAATGCCGTTCCTTCAATCCCTCGCAGGGGAGGGGCGAGGGCAGGCCCCAGGTCGCGGCGATGATCTCGGCCGTTTCCAGCGAGCGCTGCAAGGGGCTGGAGCAGATCGACGAGAAATTCGCGGGAGTCAACGCCTCGGCCAGCTCGCGGGACTGCCTTCTTCCGTTCTCGTTGAGCGGCACGTCGATCCAGCCCTGCAGGATCCCTGCGATATTCCAATCGGTTTCGCCGTGGCGGGTCACGCAGAGCTCGGTTGGGGTCTTCATCCTGTCTCGGGCCGTCAGAGGGATGGGCGCCCGGAAGGGTGCGCGACGCCTTGACGCCTCGCCCTTCCGGGCCATGGGAAGAAGCGGTCAGAATTCCAGCCTGAAGCCGGCGCTGATCGCGTCGTAGCGGACGTTGTCGTAACCCAGGAGGCTGTTGTAGGAGAGGAACGCGGAGCGGCCGTTGGCGAACTGCGCCGAGACCCCGAGACCCAGCTCGAAATAATCCGGATCCGGCTTGGTGGTCAGGATGTAGAGCGGCTGCTGGTTGATGTCGTTGACGAAGGTCGCCCCGACCCGCTCCTGATCGTCGCGATACTCGTGGATCCAGGCCAGGCGAAACTGCGGCTGGATGACCCCGCTGGTGTGGCTGATGGCGCGCGCGATCTGAAAGCCCAGCTCGGAGCTCAGGGACTCATAGGTTTGGGAGTCGACCGAGAGGGCCAGGCCGCCGGCGTTCATGCCGGGGTTGGACATCCGCTCGCGATAGCCGTCGACGTCGTTGTTGACGTAGTTCAGCCGCGCGGACGGGGTGATCGACCAGGCGTCGCGAAACAGACTGTAGCCGGCACCGATATTGAAGTTCCAGAGCGCGGCCTCGGGATCGGAGGCCGCGATCTGATCGGTGACCGCCGAGTCCAGGGTGTAATTGATCCGACGCTTGAGCGAATAGTCGTTCTGGGAGTAACCCAGGGCGCCGTCGATGAAGAAGCCATCGGGCAGTGAGTAGGAGGCATAACCGATCAGCCCCCAGGACTCGCTGTCCATGTCGCCGCGGTTGCGATCGAAATCGAAATCGCCCTCGCCGTAGCGCAGCGCCAGACCGCTGACCAGACGGTCGTCGAAGCGGTAGTCCAGGCCGCCCAGGAAGGACCAGCGGTTGAACTCGTAGCCGGTCTGGTAGGGCGTCTCGTCCTCGTCGCCGCTCGCGGAATCGAAGGTGACGAAGGCGCCGAAGGGACCGTTGGCGAGATCCGCGCTGGCGCCCCCGCCCGTCCCCTCGGCGAAGCTGTCGTTCCCGGCATAGAGAGCGGCGTCCGTGCCCTGATGCTCCGCCAGGCGGATGCGTTGCAGCCGACCGTGAACGGCGCTCACACCGAGCGCCGCGAGCCGAACCGCCGAGGAGTTCTGGGCATTGACCTGATCGGCCGCCAGTAGGCCCAGCGCATTGGCGGAGCTGGCCGGATTGTTGAACGAGCTACCGACGAGCCGATTGCAGTCCTCTTGAAACCGCTGATTCTCGATCGACCCCGAGCGCGCGTTGCTTCCCGTGATGCAGGTCTGGTAGACGGCCTGTCCCAGCACGGAGCCGTTGACCGTCGTCGTGGCCAGGGCCGCCGCGTAGCCGGGTGGCGGCTCGGACGGCAGAGCGGTTTGAGCGAGCGCCGCGCCCGAACAGGCCAGGAGCGCGCCGCATGAAAGGACGACGGCCCGATTCGGGGCCTGGGCGCGGCGCTCCCATGGGGCCAGATGGACGTCATTGGGCTTCGGGACGGACGGGCATGAGCGATCGGTCTGCACGTGAATTCCTCCGGTATGAAAGCTGGGACCTAGACGGCCCCTTGGTCATTTGGCGCCGTTCCTGGCGGACTTCATCCCCAAGGCGCGGATCGCGCCAGGTCGATTCTCGCCGCTCCGGGCCGCGAACGCATCCCGTGCCGGCCCGCCGGTCTCCCGAACGCCAGCCTTGGCGCTTCATTCCGAGCCCCAATCGAACCAGACCAATCTGACCCGATCGGCTCGAATCGAAATGGTCCGGACCCTCCTCGCGCTATCAGATCTACCAATCTTTACTTATAAAACAATAACTTAAAGAATTGGCAAGGCTTCTGCAATGGGAAGATCACCCAAACCCCGGCGCGCTGGCACCGCCCTCCGCCGCCCTTCCCCGACCGACGATAACGAGGAGACCACCATGAAACCGACCCTGAAGCAGACCCTGACCCTTGCCGCCGCGCTTGGCCTGGGCCTTGGCGCCCTGCAAGCCGATGCCGCCGCGCGCTTCGGCACCGGCTGTCAGTCCGATTACCAGAATAACTGGCAGAACGAGCTACCGCATGTCTGGAAGCGTTGCGGCTGGTTCAACGACGAGTTGGATGACACCGATTACAAGATCTTCTACTACAACCTGCACAACGCGAAGTGGTGGTGGGAGACCGGCGGCGACCAGATCACGCTCGATAACGTCAATCTCTTCTACTCCAGCACCCACGGCGGCGGCTGGTCGGACAAATCCGTGTGGGCCATGTGGGACGACGGGATGCTCGCGGAATCCACCAGCATGCGTCTGGGCGACGAATCCTATGGACTCAGCATCCTCGCCACCTACGCCTGCGAAACACTCAAGTTCAACGACGGCAAGATGTGGACCCGCATGGGTCCGATCTTCCGCGGCGGTCTGCGCATCGCGCTCGGCAGCCACGACAAGCTCTACGACTCGCTCACCACGGACGAGACCGGCGAGGACTTCGCCGACAACATGCAGAAGAGTCACACCCTCAAGTACGCCTGGAAGGATGCCAACTCCGACTGGGCCACCAGCCAGGACGTGACCGTCATGGCCACCGGCAGCAGCTCCGCCGACTGCGCCAGCCGCCGCGACAACATGAAATGGCAGAATTACAACTCCTACGGCCGGCTGCGCGATGGCGACATCAATTACTACTGCTACAGCTATTGGAACAACCTCTGATTCCAGCGCGTTCCGTTCCAGATTCAACCAAATCAACCGCGAGAAGACGACCATGACCACCAAGACCACAACAGCCAAGACCGTCGCCCCGACCCTGTTGGCCATGCTGCTGTTCGGTGTCGCGCCACTGACCCTGGCCGCCGACTACCCCGAGCGTGCCGCCTTCGGAGAACGCGCCGCCGCCGTCGGCCTGGGCGTCGACAGCCTGAACCTTTTGAAGCGCCAGCCCGGCCCAGGTGCCGAGCCTACCGCCGCCGTCCTGCTGGAGCGTTTTCACGGCCGTCTGCCGGGCGTTTCCACCAGCGACCGCTTCAACCGCGAGGTCACCGAAAAGCAGACCTCCCTGATCAGCGAGGAAGGCTGGTACCTGAACGTCAACGCCGACGGAACCAGCGTGCGCTATCGCAACTATCCCTATCTGGAGAAGACCGCGCATCTCGCCCGTCCGGTGGAGGAGCGCTTCCAACCCCATGAACTGGAGAGTCTCGGTCGCGACTTCATCGCCAAGCATCTGGACGGACTGATCAAGCTCGGCAAGAACGAGGATCTGGTGCCCTACTTCAGTGAGTTCGAGATCAGCGGCGGTGGCGCCTCGGCGGACGGCGCGTCCATGGACCCCGAACTGGTCCAGGCCAGCACCATCGTCTTCACGCGGGTCATCAACGGACAGCCGGTTCTGGGCGGCGGATCCAAGATCGCCGTCATCTTCGCCAACGACGGCGAGCCGGTCGGCTTCGACTACGACTGGCCGAGCTATGTCCAGACCCGCTCCAGCCAGAAGATCCTACCGCTCGATCAGATCCGTCGACGCGGTGTCGATTACTCCAAGTTCAACCCGGATGACGCCGAGGTCAAGGAGCGTGGTTTCGAGTGCGGCTACATCGATTTGGGCGCCCGCAAGCGCGACCCAGACGCGGTGATTCAAGCCGGCTGCATGCGCCAGGCCATCCAGAAGACGATCGTCGACCCCAAAACGCACGCCGAGGATGAAGGTTCCGGTCATATCCTCAAGAGCAGCCTGGACTTCCTCCCCGCCGGCGAGACGGTCGAGACGGATCGGGTTTGGGAACTGGCCCGCAAGCCGGTCGTCGACCTGACCAAGGTCACCAGGGAATAGACCCCGAGGCCGACGGCAACCGGAGAGCGGCTGAACGACAGCCGCTCTCGCCGTTTCCCCAGCGTTAGCCGGCCTCGCCACGGGCCGACCTTCAAGCCTCCAGACGCCAATTCATCGAGGGATACAGCGATGCCTACCACCTTCCGCCTCTGGCTTCCCGCCGTCCTGACCCTGGCCGCCGCCACTTGGATGTTCTGGCCGATCGAAGGGGAGCGGTCCCCATCGTCTCAGCCCGCGACCCACGGTACCTCCACCCCGCCCGAATCCCGGAGCGAGACGGTGGCGCGACCGCCGAGAACCGCCCCCACCGAGCGAGCCCCGAAGTCCGACACCCTCGTCCGCGCCACGCCAGCCAGCCGGGGCCGGGAGGTCCGCCCCGAGCCTGAAGTCACCGAGATCCCAGAATCCTTTCCCCTGGACGAATGGGCCTGGCGCGACGCCGAAGCCGATGAGGCTGGACTGGAGCCATTCCTGGAGGATCCGACCGCCCTCTCCGCCGAGCCATCCGCCGATCCCTGGGGCGGCGCATGGACCGACCAGGGCGGACAGCCTTGATGCGCCAGTGGTCGGTATCTGGCTTGATTCGACCTCGCGACTCAGGCAGGGAACCCCAATGACCAGAGCGCATGGAGGCCGAATCCGATCACCAGCAGTCCCGCGACCCGGCGTACCCAGGCGCGCTCGGCGATCCGTGCCGCCGCGCCGGCCAGCAGGGCGAGGCCAAGCAGATTCGGCAGGGTGCCGATGCCGAACATCAGCATGAGCCGGGCGCCATCGAACGGATCGCCGGTCGCCACCGCCGTGATCAGTACGCTGTAGACGAGTCCGCAGGGAATCCAGGCCCAGATGAAGCCGATGATGGCGGCCTGCCCCAGCGTCCGGACCGGTAGGAAGCGGCGCCCGAGCGGTTCCAGTCGCCGCCAGAGACGGGCGCCCAGACGCTCGACCCCAGCCAGCAGTCGCCACCAGCCGGCCAGGTAGAGACCCAGCAGGATCATCATCAGGCCAGCCAGGCCATGGAGGATGTGCTGCATCGTCCGCAAGGCATCGAGCTGAAGGAGCAGGGCGCCGAGCCCACCGAAGAGGGCGCCCGCGAAGGCGTATCCGGCAATCCGCGCCAGGTTGTAGGTCAGTTGATACGGCAGCATCCGCCAGGGGTCGCGTCGGATCCCGGCGTCCAGTCCCAGGGTCAGTGAACCGGCCAGCCCCCCGCACATGGTCAGACAGTGAACGCCTCCCAGTAGCCCGACCACCAGGGCGGTGAAGTAAACTTGGGGCTCTGTTGCCAACATCATGGAGATCTCCGGGGCCAAGACCCGAGGGGCGAGGCCAGGAGGCTCCACCGATTGCCTATTCCAATGTCGCCGACGGGACTATCTCGATGCATGCTGACCAACGTGAGTTCATGGATTTCGCCACCGAGATCGGGGCCTTGAAATTTGGGGATTTCACGCTGAAATCCGGTCGCCGGAGCCCCTATTTCTTCAACGCCGGGCTCTTCGCCTCGGGCCTGCGACTGGCCCGGCTCGCGCGGGCCTACGCGCATGCCATCCTGAGATCCGGGGTCGCGTTCGATGTACTCTATGGCCCGGCCTACAAGGGCATCCCGCTGGCCGCCTCGACCGCCGTGGTCCTGGCGACCGAGCAGGCTCGGGATACGCCCTACGCCTTCAATCGAAAGGAGGCCAAGGACCATGGCGAAGGCGGTCTGATCGTCGGCGCCGCGCTGGAGGGCCGGATCCTGATCATCGACGACGTCATCACCGCCGGCACCTCGGCGCGCGAGTCGGTCGAGATCATCCGCTCGGCCGGGGCTGTTCCAGCGGGCCTGGTCATCGCGCTCGATCGCCAGGAGCGCGGACAGGACGCGCGTTCCGCCGTGCAGGAGGTCCAGGATAGCTTTGGCATCCCGGTTCACGCCATCCTGACGATGACGGACGTCATCGACTATCTGGAAGAACGACCCAATGACAAGGGCCTCCTGGAGGCCATGCGGAACTATCGGTCAAGCTACGGAGTATGAAATGGCCTTGCTCGCTCATCGCGCCACCCATCGACCATCCCCGAGGATTGCGGTCCTCGCGCTTATTCTGACCCTGGGCTCCATGGGCTGGATCGGCCTCGGCCAGGCCCAGCCGCAATTGTACCGTTGGGTCGACGAGAAGGGAGAGGTCCACTACACCGACCAGGTGCCCCCCTCGCAGGCCGACAAGGCCCGCACGCGACTGTCCGAGGACGGCGTGACCGTCGAGTCGGTTCCGCGCGCCCCGACCGAGGAGGAGATCGAGCAGGCCAGGGAGGAGGAGCGCCGACGGGTCGAGGAGGCGAAGCAGCGAGCGGATCAATTGGCCGCGGACGAGAAGCTCTTGAAGACCTACCGCACCATTGAGGATCTGGAGCTTTCCCGCAATGGCAAAATCGCCGCGATCGAGTCGCTCATCCAGGTCAAGCGCGATGGCGTGCGCGCCGAGACCCAGAATCTGCTGAAGATCAACGCGGAGCTGAAGGCGCTGGAGGGCGCGGGTAAACCCATCCCCACGGATCTGATGGACAAGATCGACCTGTCCGTGGTCCGAATCCGCGAGGGTTATGCCGAGGTCGTCGACAACGAGTATCGCAAGCAGGACATTCGCAACGAATTCGAGCGGATCGTGACGCACTACCGAAAGCTCAAGAGGCTCCCGCCTGCCGAGGAGCCGAAGGATGACGCCGAGGCCGTCCTCAAGCTATCGATCCTGGTGAGCTGCAAGGGCGAGGAGCAATGTCTGCGTTACTGGGAGCGCGCGGTCGGCTATGTGCGCAAGCACTCCGACAAAAAGAAGGAGGTCGCGGGGACCGGACTCCTGATCGCCTTCCAGCAGGATGATCGCGAGGATCGCAGCCTGACCCTCTCCTGGACCCAGAAGGGACCGGATCGCCCCGTCCATCTCTACCTGGACGTCCAGTGCAAGAACAAGCTCACCGCCAGTCTCTACTGCGTCAACCCCACGATTCCGCAGATCCGCGACGGCTTCCAGGAATCCGTGGTTCTGGAGGGCGAGGAAGGGGGTTAGAACCGCCAGGCGTCGGCGCTTCAAGCCTGGCCGGGATTCATCCGCCGAAGCGATCGGTTTGGTCGTCGGCGGTTGAACTCAACGCCCCCGGATCAGGGTGCCCACGCCGGTATCGGTAAAGAGGTCGAGCATGACCGCGTGCTCGACACGCCCGTCGATGATGTGGGCCGATTTCACCCCGGAACGCACCGCGTCGATGGCGCAACCGATCTTCGGCAGCATGCCGCCGCTGATCACCCCGTCGGCGATCAGGGACTCGACCCGTCCGATATCGAGCTGCGTGATCAGCTCGCCCTCGGCATCGAGCAGGCCGGCGGTGTTGGTCAGGAGCAGCAGCTTCTCGGCCTTGAGCACCTCGGCTATCTTGCCGGCGACCAGATCGGCGTTGATGTTGTAGGAGCGCCCGTCCTCCCCCACACCGATGGGCGCGATCACCGGGATGAAATTGCCCTTCACCAGCATGTGAACGATCGCCGGATCGATGCTCTCGACCTCGCCGACATGGCCGATGTCGATGATCTCGGTGGCCTGTAGTTCCGGGGCGTCGCGCTTGAGGAACATCTTGCGCGCCCGGATGAGATCGCCGTCCTTGCCGGTCAGCCCAACCGCCGAGCCGCCGTGCCGGTTGATGAAGTTGACGATCTCCTTGTTGACCAGACCGCCCAGGACCATCTCGACCACGTCCATGGTCTCGGCGTCGGTCACCCGCATCCCCTGCACGAACTCGCTTACCTTGCCGAGCCGCTTGAGCAGCGAGCCGATCTGCGGACCGCCGCCGTGCACGATCACCGGATTGATGCCGACCAGCTTCATCAGCACCACATCGCGCGCGAAGCCCTGCTTGAGCGTCTCGTCGACCATGGCGTTGCCGCCGTACTTGATCACCATGGTCTTGCCCTGGAAGCGCCGGATATAGGGCAGCGCCTCGATCAGGACGTGGGCGATGGTTTGGGCATGTTCGGTGGGAAGTGACATGGCGGGCAGGGTCTCCAACATGACTGGGATATTCAGTTGTCAGTTTAGCTTAAGCTATTGTTTATTTGCATTTTTTATGCGAAATAGGGCTTGCTATCGGGTGGACGTCAGTTTGTGCCCGTATGCCCGAATCCGCCCTCGCCGCGCTCGGAAGACGCGAATGCCTCGACCACCACCAACTCCGCGCGCAATACCGGAACCAGGATCAGTTGGGCGATGCGCTCGCCGATCTCGATCCGGAAAGGCCTGTCCCCTCGGTTCCAGCAGGAGACCAGGAGCGGCCCCTGATAGTCCGAATCGATCAGGCCGACCAGATTGCCGAGCACGATTCCATGCCGATGGCCGAGTCCGGAGCGCGGCAGGATCATCCCGGCGACGCCGGTCTCGGCGATATGCACCGCCATGCCGGTCGGCAGCAGCTCGCAGCCGCCCGGCGGTAGCTCCAGGGGCGCTTCCAGCATGGCTCGCAGATCCAGTCCGGCCGAACCATCGGTGGCATGGGTGGGCAGCGGGAAGTCGCGACCCAGGCGCGGATCGAGAATCTTGACCTCAAGTCGGTGTGGCATGGCGTTCCAGATAGCGTTCGACGATCAACAGGGCCAGCTCGCGCGCGAGCTGGGTCTTGCCCCTCATGGGCAGTTCGCGGCTCCCGTCCTTCCAGATCAGGGTCAGGGCATTCTCGTCACGCTCGAAGCCGCCGCGCGCGCCGCCGACATGATTCGCGGCGATCAGATCAAGCCCCTTGCGGACCAGCTTGTCGCGCGCGTATTCCTCGACCCGATCGGTCTCGGCGGCGAAGCCGACGGTGAAGGGCGGCGGTCGCCGGGCCGCGACCTCCGCGAGGATGTCCGGGTTGCGCACCAGCCTCAGGGTCAGCTCGCCGGCGTCCTTCTTGATCTTCTGGCCGAGCGGTTCGGCGGGGCGATAGTCCGCGACCGCCGCCGTCGCGACGAACAGATCGCAGTCGGCCGCGCGCGACAAGACCGCGGCGTGCATCTCCAGGGCCGTCTCGACGCAAACCTGCTCGGCGACGCGCGGCGCGGGCAAGGCCGTGGGGCCGGAGACCAGAACCACGCGCGCGCCCAGATCGGTCAGCGCCTCGGCCAGCGCGAATCCCATCTTGCCCGAGCTGCGATTGCCGAGAAAGCGCACCGGATCGAGCGGCTCGCGGGTCGGTCCGGCGGTCAAAAGCACCCGCGCGCCCGCGAGCGGCGCGCCGGTCGGCGGACGGATGATATCGGCGATCTCCAAGGGCTCCAGCATGCGGCCCGGACCGACGTCCCCGCACGCCTGCCCGCCCTCGGCCGGTCCCAGGATCTGGGCGCCGCGCGAGCGCAGGATATCCAGGTTTCGCTGGGTCGCCGGATGTCGCCACATCGCCTGATTCATGGCGGGGGCGAGCGAGAGCGGGGCCTCGGTCGCCAGGGCCAGGGTCGTCAACAGGTCGTCGGCGATGCCCGCCGCCAGCCGGGCCATCAGATCGGCCGTGGCCGGCGCGATCAGCAGCCGATCCGCCCAGCGCGCCAGCTCGATGTGTCCCATGCCGGCCTCGGCCGCCGGATCCAGCAGCGTGGTGCGCACCGGATGGCCGGAAACCGCCTGGAAGGTCAGCGGACCCACGAAGGCGGTAGCCGCCTGGGTCATGACCACGCGCACCTCGCAGCCGCGCTCCTTGAGACGCCGGGTGAGATCGACCGATTTATAGGCGCTGATGCCACCGCCGACGCCCAAGACCACCCGTGAGCTATTCCGCCGAGCCATGATCGAATCGTGTATCCTTGGGCTGTTTATTGGCCCGTGAGTGTAACCGATGCGCCTGAAGGACGCCGCCGGAGGCGTTCCTCCATCGGCGGATCACAACCCGATCCCCCCGCGCAGGAGACCATCATGACGATCAAGGATTGGCCGGAAGACGAACGGCCCCGCGAAAAGCTCCTGGAACGGGGCGCCGGCGCCCTGTCCGACGCCGAACTGCTCGCGATCTTTCTGCGCACCGGCATTCCGGGCAAGAGCGCGGTCGACCTGGCGCGCGACCTGCTGGCCAGCTTCGGGGGAATCGCGGGACTGCTCGCCGCCGACCGCCGTCGCTTCTGTGACGGCAAGGGACTCGGTTCGGCCAAATACGCCCAACTGCAAGCGGTGCTGGAACTCAGCCGCCGTTACCTGCTCACGCGCATCAGCGACCAGGACGTACTGACCAGTCCCGAGGCCACGCGCGATTATCTCAAGATGCGGCTCTACGGCTCGCCACACGAAATCTTCGCCTGTCTTTTCCTCGACAACCGTCATCGCATCATCCGGTTCGAGGAATTGTTCCGGGGCACCATCGACGGGGCGAGCGTGCATCCGCGCGAGGTTCTGCGCCGCGTACTCGAAACCAACGCCGCCGCCGTGATCTTCGCGCATAACCACCCATCGGGCGTGGCCGAGCCTAGCCAGGCGGACCTGTGCATCACCCAGCGTCTCAAGGACATGCTGGCCCTGATCGATGTCCGGGTGCTCGATCACATCATCGTCGGAGACGGCGAAGGAACCTCTTTCGCCGAGCGCGGATTGCTCTGACCGAAAACCGAACGGATGCTTGGCCGGGAAACCCTGACCACGGCGTCCGATGTCGACGGTCAGGAAATCGCGTCGATACCGCCTCCAACCTCCCCATCCCGCGTCCATCAATCGTTTCATCAATTCAAGAACCCTTCCATCCCTGGAACCGGATGCCGGAAGGATGCCGCGCGACATCCGCGTCGCGCGCGTCGATCCGAGCCCAGTACCCCAGCTTCTTTCCATTCGTCTGTGGCAAAGACTGGGTTCGGGGTATGCTCTTCCTTTAGTCAATGGCGCCCGCTCGCCCCCTTCGTCGTATCGAACCATGCCCCAGTCCGCCGATCCCATCCGTCTTCCCGATCTTCCGCCGGACACCCCGGCCCACCTCGCCGAGATTCGCGGCGGGCGTCATTTGACGCGCCGGCTGCTGGCCTTGGGTCTGCGACAGGGCAGCCCGCTGTGCGTGGTCCAGCGGCGCGGTCAGGGGTTGGTGCTGGCCAGTGGCGGACTGCGGATCGCCATCGGCTCCGGGATCGCCGAAAAGGTCTGGGTGATCCTGGATCCGACGTCCGAGGATGGCGAATCCAGCGCGCCCGAGACGGATGAACCGTTGCTGGACAAGGATCCACTCGCAGAGCCGCGCGCCCTGGATGGTGATCCCGCATGAGCCGCGTGTCGGAAAAATCGAGACAGGACGGGTTCGAGCAACCGCCGCCGCTGACCCTCGCCCTGGCGGGAAACCCCAACTGCGGCAAGTCGGCGCTCTTCAATGCCCTGACCGGTATCCGCCAGACCACGGGCAACTGGCCGGGCGTGACGGTCGAGCGCAAGGAGGGTTTGCTGGAACTGGACGGGCGACGGGTCCGGGTGATCGACCTGCCGGGCATTTATTCGCTGGACGCCAGCTCGCTCGACGAGATGGTCACCCGCGATTATCTGCTGAGCCGCGACGCCGATCTCATCGTCAACGTGCTCGACGCGAGCAGCCTGGAGCGTCATCTCTATCTGACCGTCCAGTTGCTGGAGATGGGCGTGCCCATCGTGCTGGCGCTCAACATGATGGACATCGCCCGCAAGCGGGGCATCCGGATCGACACGGCTCAGTTGTCGGCCGCCATCGGTTGCCCGGTCGTGCCCCTGGTGGCGGTCAGCAAGGAAGGGCTGACGGAGTTGCAGGCGCGTCTGCTGGCGGTCGCGGAGGGTCGCGAGCCGGCCGGGCTGGCCCTGAGGCATGGCGATTGCGTCGAGGAGTCGGTCGCCGACCTCCTGCCCCGGCTCGGCGAGATCCCCGATCGGGCCAATGCCCGGTGGCTGGCCCTCAAGCTGCTGGAGTCGGATCCCATGGCCGAGAAGGCCGTCGGGCCGGAGACCCTGGAGCTGGCCGAGGCTTGCCGCCGTCAGATCGGCGAACGCACCGGTGAGGACGCCGATCTGCACATCGCCGACACCCGTTTCGGCCATGCCCACGCGCTGGCCCAGCGCGTGGTGCGCGAGAGTCATCGGATCGGACGCACGCTCTCCGACCGCATCGACCGGGTGGTGTTGAGCCGGGCATTCGGGATCCCGCTCTTTCTGCTGATGATCTACATCATGTTCATGTTCACCATGAACATCGGCGGCGCCTTCATCGATTTCTTCGATCTGGTCGGTCAGGCGCTGTTCGTGGACGGATTCGGCGTCCTCCTCGACGACGCCGGAGCGCCGGGCTGGCTGAGGCTGATCCTGGCGGACGGGATCGGCGGCGGTTTGCAGGTCGTGGGCACCTTCATCCCCATCATCGCCAGTCTCTACATCGTGCTCTCGGCCCTGGAGGATAGCGGCTACATGGCTCGCGCCGCCTTCGTCATGGACCGATTCATGCGCTCCATCGGGCTGCCGGGCAAGGCGTTCGTGCCGCTGATCGTCGGTTTCGGCTGCAACGTGCCGGCGGTCATGGCGACCCGCACCCTGGAGAGCGAGCGCGAGCGCAAGCTCACCATCCTCATGAATCCCTTCATGTCCTGTGGCGCCCGCCTGCCGGTCTACGCGCTCTTCGCCGCCGCCTTCTTTCCCCAGTCGGGCCAGAATCTAGTGTTCCTGCTCTATCTGACCGGGATCGCCGTCGCCATTCTCTCCGGCATGGCGATGAAGCACACCCTGCTCAAGGGCGACAGCTCGGGACTGCTGATGGAGCTGCCGCCCTATCATCTGCCGACGCTCAAGGGTGTGCTGCTGCGCACCTGGGACCGGGTCAAGCTCTTCCTGCGCGAGGCCGGGCGGGTCATCGTGCTCATGGTGCTGGTGCTCAATGTGCTGGCCACGGTCGGCAGCGACGGTCGTCTGGGCAACCGGGACAGCGACGCCTCCATCCTCGCCGAGGTAAGCCGCGTGGCCACGCCGCTGTTCGCCCCCATGGGCATTCGCGAGGACAACTGGCCGGCGGTGCTGGGGGTCATCTCGGGCGTGCTGGCCAAGGAGGTGATCGTGGGTACGCTGGATTCGCTCTACGGCCGGCTGGCCGCCGAGGCGCACCCGCCCGAGGCGCCCGAGCCCTTCGATCTCTGGCGCGACCTGGGCCGGGCGGGCGCCTCCATCGGCGACAACCTGTCGCTGTTGGGCGCGCGCCTGCTGGATCCGCTCGGGCTCGATATCGGCGATCTGGACGATCGCGCCACCGCGGCGGCCGAGCAGGGGGTTCAGTCGGGCACCTTCGGCGCCATGGCCGAGCGTTTCGACGGCCAGGCCGGTGCCTTCGCCTACCTGCTGTTCGTGCTTCTCTACTTCCCCTGTATCGCGACCATCGGCGCGATCGTCCGGGAGGCCGGTGTGTCCTGGGCCGTCTTCGTCGGTTTCTGGACCACGGGCATCGCCTTCCTGGTCGCGACCCTCTTCTACCAGACGGCCATTTTCGAGCGCGATCCACTAGCGTCCGGACTCTGGATCGGCGGTGGGCTCGGTCTGTTCATCGGCGTTCTGCTCGCACTGCGGCTTTGGGCGCGCAAGGAGGCATCCGGACAGCGTAGCGAGCCGTCCGGGGTCTGAGACCAGCGAGGGAGAGCGATCCACTGGTATGAGTCTCCCCGGAGTTCGCCGTCTCTCCCGATGGCTCGGCGTGCTCGCGGCGCTGGCCCTCGCCTTCGCGCTGGTCATCGGTCCCGCGCGGATCGCCTCGACCACCCCTCCCGATACCCGCGTCCAAACATCGCCCCTGTGGCTCGATCGCGAGGGCCGGCTCCTGCGTCCATTCACCGTCGACGGCGGTCGCTGGCGCCTGCCGGTGACGCTCGATCAGGTCGACCCCGAGTATCTCCGTCTGCTGCTGTTCGCGGAGGACCGCCGCTTTCGCGAGCACAGGGGCGTCGATCCTCGCGCCCTGCTGCGCGCCGCCTGGCAGTGGGTTCGACATGGGCGGATCGTCTCCGGCGGATCGACCCTGAGCATGCAGGTGGCGCGACGGCTCGACGAGCGGTCGACGCGCGAGCTGTCCGGTAAATGGCGGCAGATCCGCGACGCCCTGGCCCTGGAGCGACTGATGGACAAGGACGCCATCCTGACCCTCTACCTGACCCTGGCGCCCTATGGCGGCAATCTGGAGGGGGTGCGCTCGGCGGCGCTGGCCTGGTTCGGCAAGGAGCCGCGACGACTCAGCACCGCCGAGGCCGCCTTTCTGGTCGTCCTGCCCCAGGCCCCGGAGGCGCGCCGGCCCGATCGCGATCCCCAGGCCGCGCGGCGGGCGCGTGACCGCCTGCTGGAGCGGGCGCATCGGGCCGGGGTCATCGACGGCATCGAGCTGGCCGCCGCGCTCCAGGAGCCGGTTCCGACCCGACGCCGCGACTTTCCCAGGCTGGCGGCCCACCTGACCTGGCGGCAGTGGCGCGCGCATCCGGAACTCGCCACGGGGCGCCTGACCATCGATGGCGAGATCCAACGGCGTCTGGAGCGGCTGGCCGCCGAGCGGGTCGAGCCGTTGGGCGAGAAGGTCTCCCTGGCCCTGTTGGTGGCGCGTCACGCCAGCGGCGAGGTGCTGGCCTCGGTCGGCGCGGCGCGGCCCCTGGATACCGAACGGCGCGGCTATATCGACATGACCCGAGCGGTGCGCTCGCCCGGCTCTACGCTCAAGCCGCTGATCTATGGTCTCGCCTTCGAGGACGGTATCGCCCACCCAGACAGTCTGATCGAGGATCGGCCGAGCGGATTCTCCGGCTACGCGCCGACCAACTTCGACCGCGACTATCAGGGAACGGTGAGCGTTCGTCGCGCCCTGCAACTCTCGCTCAACGTCCCGGCGGTGACCCTGCTCGATGCCGTGGGTCCGGCACGTTTGATGGCGCGTCTGCGGCGTGCCGGAATCGCGCCCGTCCTGCCCGACGATTCGCCGCCCGGACTGGCGATCGGACTGGGCGGTCTGGGCGTCACCCTGACGGATCTGGTCCGCCTCTACGCCGCCCTGGCCCGTGGGGGAACGCCCGTCGAACTGCGTGAGACGCTGTCGGGCCAGCCTTCCGGATTCCCCGTCGCCTCGGGTCCGCCGGTGCTCGACGAGCGGGCCGCTTGGTACGTTGGCTCGATCCTGGCTGGCCTGTCCGCGCCCGGTCTGGGGCGATCCGGTCCCATCGCCTTCAAGACCGGCACCTCCTACGGCTATCGCGACGCCTGGGCGATCGGCTTCGATGGCCGGCATGTGGTCGGCGTCTGGGTCGGGCGGCCGGATGGCGCCTCGGTGCCTGGGCTGATCGGGATCGAGGCCGCGGCGCCCATTCTGATCGATGTCTTCGCCCATCTCGGCGACGGCGCGCCCTTGCGTCCGGCGCCGCCGGGGGTGCTGACGGCCGATTCCGCCGGCTTGCCCCCGCCCCTGCGGCGGGTGTCGAGCGGGCGCCAGTCCGGACGATCCGATCCGTCGGGCACGGATCTGGAGATCGCCTATCCACCGCCTGGCGCGCGTGTCGATCTGGGTCTGAAGGCCGGGGCTTCGATGCCGCTGGTGCTCAAGGCGCGGGGGGGCACGCCGCCCTATACCTGGCTGGCGAACGGAAGCCCGATCGGCCGCGAGCCTTTCTCGCGGATCGCGCGCTGGAGCCCGGAAGGTCCAGGTTATGCGACACTGGTCGTGGTCGACGGGCGCGGCGCGGCGGCCCGCGCCACGGTCTGGCTCGAGTGATCCGATCAACGGATTTGAGCACGATACCCATAGGGGTGATAATGACTTAAACGGCATCCGAGGCATCCCGCGATGGACATCCTCGGTCAGGCCATTACCCCGCCATCCTGGCCGCCATTCTCCAAACCACTCACGGTGCGTTTGATGCGAGCCTTTCTCCCCTACCTCGGGCCAGCCCGGATCCTGCTGACGGGTGCCCTCTTTTTGGCGCTGTCCCAGGCCGTCTCCGGAGCGACCGAGTCAACCGCCGATCCGGAGCGCGACGATCTGCTGACCCTCCTGGAGGGCGAGACCCGGCTGGCCACCAAGAGCGGGATGAACGCGGACTTCGTTCCGGGCATCGTCACCATCCTGACCGGGGAGGATCTGCTGACGCGCGGCGCGCGGACGGTCTGGGATTCCATCTCGCTGGTGCCCGGCATGAGTCAGGGCCTCGAAATGACCGGCGAGCGGCTGATACTGAGTCGCGGGGTCGGCCACGGCTATGCCTCGGGCAACGTCAAGCTCATGCTCGACGGCGTCTCGATGAATTCCTCGCTCACCGCGACGGCTAACGTCGTGTTGAACATCCCGATCGAACAGGTGGAGCGTATCGAGGTCATTCGCGGCCCCGGTTCCTCGGTGCATGGCGAGTATGCCTATGCCGGGGTCGTCAATGTCATCACCCGCCAGCACGAGCGGCGCGTCCATCTCCAGGCCGGCGAAGCGGCGGATCACGGCCTGGGCACGATCTGGAGCTGGAGCGATCCCAAGCGCGATCTGAGCCTCTCCATGAATCTGATGGGCCTTGAGGGCGAGGGCGGCGTCGATGTCGACCAGGATGCGCTGAGCCTGATCGGTGAATCCGCGCTTTCCAACGCGCCGGGTGAGTCCAACGAGGCCCATCGCTACCAGGCCGCCTTCGGAACCCTGCGATGGCGTGATGTCCTCGTCGACCTCAAGCTGCTTCAGGACGATTACGGGGATCATTTCGGGATCAACCATTTCCTTCCACCCTCGGACCATAATCTGGCGTCCCGCCATCGGGTTATGACGGCGCGGGTTGGCCGGGATCTTCGCCTCTCGGAGGGCCTGGAGGCCAGGATCCGGCTGGATCTCCTGCGACAGGAGCGCGACCGCGATCGTCTCTATGTGTTTCCGGCGAGCTATCTCGCCGACACGCCGATTTATATGAACCAGGAGTACCAGGAGACCCGTTATGGCGGGTCGGCCGATGTCTTCTGGCGGCCGACGCCCGAGCATGAGTGGCTGTTCGGTCTTGAACTCAGTCAGGTCGAGATCGACCAGGCGAGCTGGGACTGGTCCGGTTTCCCCGCCGAGATCCCCGAGAACTGGCTCGACACGGAGCACGACCGAACCATCGTCGGCCTGGTCGCCCAGGATCAGTATCGTCCGCGCGAATCCGTCACCCTCACCGGTACGCTGCGTTACGACGACTACAGCGACGCGGGCTCCATGCTCAGTCCCCGCGCCGCGGCGGTCTGGCGTATCGACGAGACGAATATCCTGAAATTCCAGTACGCGCGGGCCTTTCGTCCTCCGACCTTCTACGAACTGGAGTACGCCGCCGAGGCGTCGCTGGAGGCGAGCGAGATCGCGACCTATGAGCTTGGGTACATCCTGGCCAAGCCCCGCTGGGACGCGCGCCTTACCCTCTTTCACTCGGACCTGACCGAGCCGATCCTTTTCGACGAGGAGGAGGAGGATGGCTATGTCAACGGCCAGGACGCCCGTCTGCGCGGTGTCGAGCTGGAGTACGGGCATCGCCTGGGCGCCAGTCTCAAGGTCGACGCCAACCTGTCCTATGTCGATGCCACGTACCCCGCGACCGACACGACCCTGTCGGGCGGAGCGCGTCTGCTGGGGAATCTGGCGCTCACCTGGCGACCCCATGAGCGATGGACGGCCGCCCTGCAATTCCGCTATGTCGGCGAGCGTCACCGGGCCGAATCGCAACAGCGCGAAGATCTGGAGGCTTACGGGCTGCTGGACCTCACGCTCGGCTACCGCACGCCGGTCAAGGGCCTTTATTTGAACGCGGGCATCAAGAATCTGGCCGATTCCCAGGTCCATTACCCCGACATCATCACCAGCTACGGCGGGGTCGATCTCATCTATCCGGATGGCTATCCGCGCCTTGGTCGGCGCTGGTGGCTGTCGGTGGGTTACGCCTTCTGAGCCCGCCGACATGACGCGCCGCGCCCCCGCCCTGACTCGATCCCTGCTGCTTGGGCTGTGGCTCTGTCTTCCACTGTCGTTCTTTTTTCATATCGCTCCCGGCGAGACCCAGTCCCTCTGGAGCGAGGACGAGCAGCGCCTGCGCCTGGGACTGAAGATCTTTCCCGCCTGTCTTGGCGCGCTGGAGTCGCTTGAGGAGCGTCTGACCTCCAGTGGCTCCCTGCTGGTGCTGGTGGTGCACCGGGATTCCGAGGCGAGCGCCCGAGAGGCGGCGGCCAGTTTCACGACCATGGCCGAGATTCGCGGTCATCCGATCAAGACGCGGGTAATCACGGCCTCGGCCCTGGATGGCTATGACGGAGTCGCGCCGGGAGGAATCTTCATCGCCAGTCTGGGGCTTGAGCCCAGCCGCCTTCGGGCCTGGTCGGAGCGGCATCGGACACTGGTCTTCTCGCCTTTCGCCGGTGCCGTCGAGGATGGCGCCGTGGCTGGCATCTATGTCGCGGACCGTATCCTGCCCTTCGTCAACCAGGCGCAGGCGCGACGCGCGGGGATTCGCTTCAAGCCATTTTTCCTGGACGTGGCGCGCCGATATGAAGGCGACTGAATCCGCGCTCATCCTGGCCCAACGGCTGTCGCTCCGACTGGAGAGCCATCTGGCGCTGATCTTCGGTCTGCTCGGCGTGATGCTGACCCTTCTGATCGCGCTCCACTGGTTTCTGGTACTGGAGCCGACCCTGCGCGCGGAGGCCGAGAGCCGCGCGAGCGTACTGGCCCAGGCCCAGGTCCAGGGGGTCGAGAAACTGCTTGGGAGCGAGGTGCCACCCGACCGCCTGCGGAGCGAACTGACCACCGCGCTGGGCGACATCCTGCTGTTCAAGGATCCATCGACGGGCGAGCCCTTCATCCATCGAATCAGCCTTCGGATCGACTACGACCTCTTCCAGGCACCCTCGGGCAGTCTCGATCTGGATTTGGGAACCGAGGTCTGCGAGACCTGCTTCGCGGCACGGATCCCGCTTTACGATACGCGCAATCATCTGCTCATCGGAGCCGTGACCTGCTATTCGAGTCGATGGTTCCTGGAGAGCCTGCTAGAGCATCTGCTGTCCAAGCTGTCGTGGGTGGTTGGCCTCATCCTCTTCCTGATCGGCTATGCCTGGCTGCAAACTCATCGTTTTCTGCGTCGTCTGCGCGAGAGCGAGACCAATCTGCGCGGTCTCTTCGAGGCGGCTCCCTTTCCCATGGTCCTCAAGGTCGATGGAGAGGTCGGGATCCGTCAAGCCAACGAGGCGGCCAAACGTTACCTCGATCTGCGCGCCGGACCGACCGGACGCCTGTACAGCGACTCCTGGCTCCGGCTGGTCTCCTCGGGCCTGCCCAGCCTGCCCGGCGAAACATGCGAAACCTCCCTGGTCACGACCAATGGCGGGGTGCGCTGGGCCTTGATCTCGTCCATGCCCATGACCTTTTCCGGCCTGGTCAGCCAGCTCGTTACCCTGGTGGACGTGTCGGAGCTGAAGGCGACCCAGGAGGAACTGCGCGCGGCCTCCTTCACCGACGCGCTGACCGGGCTGTTCAATCGACGTTACCTCTACCAACGCCTCGCCAGTGAAATCGACCTGGTCCAACGCTATGGCCATGCCCTGTCGATCATCCTGTTCGATCTGGATCACTTCAAGATGGTCAACGATACCTTCGGGCATGGGGTGGGCGATGATGTCCTGACGCGCACCGCCGCGGTGCTCAAGGCCAATCTTCGCGACGTCGACGTGGCCGGTCGCTACGGTGGCGAGGAATTCCTGGTGATCCTGCCGCACTCCGGCGCCGCGCAGGCTTGCGAGGTCGCGGAGCGGATCCGTGCGTCGCTCGCGGACATCGTCTGGCCGCTCGCGGATCTGCATGTGACCATCAGCGGTGGCTCCGCGCAGTATGGCGGCGAGACGATCGATGAATTCCTGGATATCGCGGACCGCCGGCTCTATGGGGCCAAGCGGTCCGGACGCAATCGGGTCATGGGCGCCTCGTCCGCGGGCGGCGAACGGGCCTGAGGCGCCCGCTCCAGGCCGGGCCGCGACTCAGCGTTGGTAGCGCTCCAATCCGTAGGATGGGCAGAGCGAGAGCGAGGCCCATCCCGTACGCTCCGAGGCTCAAGATAAAAGGATGGGGCGAGCGCGGCGAGGCCCATCCTCCACGCGCCGATCCTCTCGATTGGGGCACCACCCCACCTATTCTTGGTGGACGCCGGACGGAGAGGTGGCGGCGGTATCCACGCGATTTCCCGACCGTCGACATCGGCCACCGTGGCGGGGATTGCCCAGCCAAGCATCGGTCATGGTCGCACCCCACCCAGTTGAAACGCTTGACAGCGCGAAGGATATCCAAGCTACTAAGCTGGAGGTATATACGATCCCTGGCGCGGGACCGTCCGTTCGTGCCTGGGTCCGAATGATCATCCGGTGATTTCCTGTGACAGCACGCAGCAACGATATCCTTTCGGCCGATGAAATGGACTACATCCGGCAGCTATTCGCCGACTCGGGTCCGGAGTCCGAGCCTGAGGCGAACGATGAGGTGGGTGGATGGCTGCGGGTCTCGGAGGATGCGGCGGGTCTGCTGGAGGCGTTTTCCGAGAGCCCGCGGATCGAGTTGCAGGCCGGATGGAAGGGGCATCGTCTGCGCTTTCCGCTCAAGCCCCGGATGCGCGTGGACAGTGGCGAGATGACCCTTGAAATCGGCGTGCCCGAGATCCTGGAGGGAGGCGACAAGTCCCGCGGTTGGCGGGCGTCTCCCGGTAGCGACGAGATGCGGATCCTGGACCAGAGCGGACGGCTCGAACCCTCGCGGGTCGTGAATCTCTCCTATACCGGGATGGCGATCGAGCAGCGCGCGGATCGTCTGCCGGACGTCAGCCAGCCCTTGAAGGATCTCTGTCTCGTGCTACCGGGCGAGCGTGAATTCGTGCGTCTGCTCGGCTATGTGGTGCGACATACCCAGGTGGACGAGGAGCGGGTTCAGTTGGGCATCCGTTTCGAACCGCTGGAGGAGGATGCCAGGGATCTGCTGGGACGCTACATCCTGCGGCGCCACAAGGAGCTACAGGAGGAGGCCCAGTAGCACCTCGGCCGCCTCCTGTCAGGCCCGCCGTCGGGCCGCCGCCGTCAAACGCTCGCCGATCAGGGCCTGGATCTCGCCTGACTGGCGCTCGATGTCCGAGACCAGCGCGAACTGGATTCGCGCCTTGTCGAGATTCCGGCCAGGCCGATCGACCTTGAAGTATCGGTCTCCCTCCAGATGATCGGTCAGGAAGCGCAATCCCAGCTCGAACGGCATCAAGCGAATCGCGTCGGGGAGACAGGCGATGTCATTCTCGGTTAGAAAACCGCCCGTTGCCTCGCCATAGCCGCTCAGGATCGACTCGCAGATCCCGAGGTCGAAGCGGACCCGCTCTGGGTCCGGATCGCCTTCGCCCCGGTTGTTGCAGCAGGAACGCAGACAGTCCCCCAGGTCATGCTGGACGAGGCCGGGCTGGACGGTGTCCAGATCGATCAGCGCCAGCGCCCGTTGGCCGTCCTCGTCGAAGAGGATGTTGTCGAGTTTGGGGTCGCCGTGAGTGACCCGGAGCGCGATGCGACCCGTCCGGTTCGCCTCCTCCAGAACCTCCGCCAGTCCCCGGCGCTCGTTCACGAAATCCATGAGCGGGCCGATCCCGGCGGACGTTTCCGCCGAAGCGCTGTTCTCGATGGCCGTCAGGAAGCGCTTGAGATAGACCGGCGTGGCATGAAACCCCGGTAGCGAAAGACCGAAACGCTCGATCGGCATGGCGCCGACCCAGCGATGGAAGCGCCCCAGGACTCGGCCGACCTCCCGCCCCTGCTGGCCGTCATGGATCCGCGACAGGCCGATGGCGTTCGGGATGAACTCCATCAGCCGCCAAACCTCGCCCCGCGCATCGCGCGCGAAGCTCTCGCCCTCGCGGGTCGGAATGAGCCTGGGGATTCTCGGCCCGATCGCTCCAGACGGGTCGGGATGGCGCGCCAGAAGCGACAGATTCGCCATGATTCGCTCGGGACTGGGAAACACCCGGCTATTGATGCGCTGAAGGACGTAAGACTGGTCGCCGGCCTCAAGACGATAGGTATCGTTGATCAAACCCTGGCCCAGTGGCCGGATGGGGCCGATCGGCGGCTGGATCGCGAAGCGGTCGGCGAGGCGGGTCAGGGATGGGTCGGTCGGCACGGGAGCTTGGTGGTCTTCGACTAGGGCGATTCCATTGGGAACCTCGGGCACCGAGGTTTTGGTTCGGCGGTTCTCGGCGCCTGGAAACAAGCGGTTTCCAGGTCAGCGAAGGCTGGGGAGCTCTCCGCGAGGGCGCCCCGGAAGACTCTCCAGTCAATCACCCAAGGCTATTGGCGTCGCTGTATCTCACACCCGACGCCTCCTCGGCAAGCCGAATCCTGATCGATCGCGAAACTCCAGGTGTGATCACCAGGCTTGGGTGGCCGTTCTCATGGCTCGACATCCGCGAAGATATATCCCAGTGTCTCCTTACCATGCGAGATTTCATTATCCTTGGATTGCTCCTCCTGAACCCAGATGGCCTTCTCGGTCGCGGATGTTTCATTCCAGCGCAGACCACACGAGTCTCCACCATTCGTGCTTTGCAGGTCGGCGATGAAGGTTGGGGCCTGGGCGAATGAGGTCGTTGCCTTGAGCGAGTAGCGATTATGCGTGACGGCCTTGGGTTTGAGACCTACCTCGTAGCGCAACCCATCGACCTCGCCGGCCGAGTCCTGCCAGGCGATGTAATCGATCCGCTCGGCGGCATGAATCTGTCTGTTCTTTTCCTGTTCACGCATGCCTACGTAAAAACCCTCGGTCTTGATATCGCGGAGTCTGGCGTTGACCGCGTCTTCCTCATTGACGCTCGTGACCGCCGCGAACACGACCGGGGCTCGGCTGAATGTATCGGCGAAGGCTTGATACTGGAATGAATTGGTGGCGGCGGTATTCAATGATCCGGCCTCGACCTGAATTCCGCCAGGTAATTCGTAGGATCCACGCTCGATGGCCATATAGCTCGCCGCCTCCGTGCCGTGCCAGCCTTGGAGATAATCCCATGACTGCACCCGGACCCGGAAACCCTCGCTCGTGATGTCCTTGACGCGGATGATCGCGGGGTTCTTGTCATTATTACCGAGCGCCTTGACGATAACGATGGGATCCTCGAATGACCGCTGATATGGAACCCATTGCCACTCATGATCGATGGTCAGATCGCCGACCTCGATCGGGAAGCCCGATGCGCTCACCTCGGTCGAGTCATCCGCGCCCGTCTCGGGGTTGGCGCCCGTCGTGGAGCCGGCCAGCACATGGATCTGGACCGGCACCGCCGTCGCGGTCCTGGCGTCGCTACCCGTGACCATCAGATTTACGCTGTAGGTTCCAGGATTGGCATAGGTATGCACGGCGTCCCCGGCCGTACTGGTGTTGCCGTCGCCGAAGTCCCATGCCCAGCCCGTGACGGAACCCGTCGACCGATCCGCGAAGACCAGCGTCAGCGGGGCCTGACCCGAGGTGACGCTCGCGCTAAAAACGGCCACGGGCGCGGTCGCTGGATCCGGAGTCGAAGCGGCATCGGCAGGTATGGTGATCGCCAGCTCATTCGAATAATCGCTGCACTGAGTGCTCGCCTGGTCGCAGGCGCGCGCCGCGAAATAATAGGTCGCTCCCGGATTCAATCCCTCGATGCTCGCGCTCGTGGCGGTCGTTCGATAGTTACTCGAATAGTTTCCGCTTTCCATTCCATAGTGAACTTCATAGAAGGCTACGCGCTGATCGTTGACCAGATCCCATTCCAGACTCGCCGTGCTCGCCGAGGCCGCCTGGATGCCGATGAACATCAGCCCCAGGAAAAGAAAGGTGAGCGCCATCGGGATTCCAGTCTTGCGCGGTTCGGCTAACCGGAATGTGTTTCTGGAATCGATTCGTGTGCTCATGATGGCGCTCATTCTGTCCGTCGCTGATCCGTTGTCTTCGAGCGGTCTGGCGTGTTCCGTTTCGCCTGTCTTTTCAAGCGAACTCGATACGGCCGGTCACTCAATACCTGGGACAAGTAAATCAGCCTGGAGGTGCGAAAACCGTGATGAGAGTGCAACAATCACCGAGGCTCTCGGCGGCGCTACGCTAAAGCTAGAGCCGCGTCACATGGAGGTAAACGAGGACTGAGTCGCGAAACGGCACGATAATTGAACCGGGGTCACGAAAGCGATGATTCGGGTGGACCTGGATGAATGAATGTGCTCGCGGGATCAACGCAAGCGCCAGAACGATCAAGCCGGTGATGGCCTGAATGGCGTGATGGCTTGGAATGAGTCATTCCGTGAACGCCAACGGCCCCTTGGGAAGACACACGATGAGTCAAGAAGAATCACGCGGCGAATGGCCGCGTGACTGTCAGGCGATCCCGCGCTCCAATCGCTGGAGGCTGGAGGCTGGAGGCTGGAGGCTGGAGGCGCTCAGTAGAAGCGGCGGACCTCAAGGATCTCGGGGATCTGGCGGAGCTTGGCCATGAGGCGGTCCAAATGTCCGCTGTCGCGGACCTCGACCGTGAAGCGCATGGAGGCGGTGTCGGTGCTGCGCTCAGAGTGGGTGTTGACGCCGAGCACGTCGACGTCGGCGTCCGAGAAGATCGAGGTGACGTCGCGCAGCAGTCCCTTGCGATCGCTGGCGATGACCAGGAAATCGACCGGATAGCTGGAATGGCCGGGCTGATCCGCCCAGCGCGCGCGGATCAGTCGCTCGGCCTCCTCGGCGGGCAAGTGGCGCAGGTTGCCGCAATTCTTGCGGTGAATGGTCACCCCGCGACCGCGGGTGACGAAGCCGACGATGGCATCGTGCGGAACCGGTTTGCAGCACTGGGCCATCTGGGTCATGAGGTCGTCGACGCCCTCGATGACCACGTCCCCCTGGCTCGATGGCTTATGTTTCTGGGGCGCGCGGACTCGCAGTTCCGGTTCCTTGTCCCTCGGCTCCTCGGTCTTGGACTCGCCCACCTGACGGGCGACCTGTCCGAGCGCCAGGTCGCCGCGGCCGATGGCGGCCAGCAGATCCTCGCCGCGCTTGAAATTGAACTTGAGCGCCAGCTCGTCCAGGTGCGGCTTCTCGACGATTCCCAGTCGGGCCAGTTCGCGGTCCAGGAGGGTTCGCCCCTCGTGGAGATGCTGGTCGAAATTCTGCTGCTTGAACCATTGACGCACCCGATTGCGCGCCCTGGCCGTGGTCAGATAACCCTGGTGCGGACTGAGCCAGTCGCGGCTGGGGGCGGCGTTCTTCTGGGTCAGGATCTCGACCGTGTCGCCGCTGCCGAGCACATGATTGAGCGGGACGATGCGATCGTTGACCCGCGCACCGCGACAGCGGTTGCCGATCTCCGAGTGGATGGCGTAGGCGAAATCGAGCGGCGTGGCCCCCTTGGGCAGCTCCACGACCTTGAACTGGGGCGTGAGCACGTAGATATGCACCGGCTCGAACTCGGCCTTGAAGCGCTCCAGGAAGCCGCTGGCGTCATCGCCCTCGTTCTTCAGCTCCAGCCAGTTGCGCATCCAGACCACGCGACGCTGGAACTCGGCGTCGTGTCCCTTGGCCTCCTTGTAGGCCCAGTGGGCGGCGACGCCGAACTCGGCGTGGCGGTGCATCTCGTGGGTGCGGATCTGCACCTCCAGCGACTTGTCCTCGGGGCCGATGACGGCGGTGTGCAGCGAGCGGTACATGTTGCCCTTGGGGGTGGCGATGTAGTCGTCGAACTCCTTGGGGATGTGCTTCCAGAGTCCATGCACGATGCCGAGCGCGGCATAGCAGTCGGCGACGCTGTCGACCAGGATGCGCACCGCGCGCAGATCGAAGATGTCCTCGATGGTCACGCCCTTGCGCTGCATCTTCTTCCAGATGCTGAAGATGTGCTTGGGTCGGCCGGTGATCTCGGCCGCGATGCCGGCCTCGCTGAACTTGTCGCGCAGGGTCTCCATGACGGTCGCGATATAGCGTTCGCGCTCCTCCCGACGCTCCGCGAGCAGATTGGCGACCCGTTTGTAGTCGTCCGGTTGCAGATAGCGGAGCGTCAGATCCTCCAGCTCCCACTTGACCTGCCAGATGCCCAGCCGATTGGCCAGCGGCGCGTAGACGCGCTGGGTATCGCGGGCGATCTTGGCGCGACGCTCCGGCTCCAGATCCTTGATGGCGCGCATCAGATGGACGCGCTCGGCCAGCACCACCAGCACCACGCGCACGTCCTCGGCGATGCCGAGCAGCAGCCGGCGCAGATTCTCCTCGTGCTCCGGCTGGTCCTTGGCGGCGATGATGGCGTCCACGTTGGCGATCTGGCCGATGCGCGCCAGATCGCCGACCATCCGGGCGATGCCGGGGCCGAAATGTTCCAGGAGTTGCGTCTCGGTGATCTCGCCCTGGTCCAGACAGCCATTGAGCAGGGCCGCGACCAGCGTTTCGTCGTCCATCCGCAGTCGCGCCAGGATGTCGGCCGTGGACAGCACATGGCGCACATGGGTCTCGCCGGTCTCGATGCGGCGGTCGCCCCGGCAGCGGGTCAGGGCCTCGCAGGCGCCCGCGATCCGCGCACGATTCTCCTCCGGGTAGTGGCTCTCCAGGCTTTCAAGCCAATGCTGGATCGCGGCCTCGTCGCCGCTATCCTGGTCGGGGAGGTTGTAGACGGGTTTGACCATGGGAAATGACTCCAGACGCCAGCCCTGGGGCTCTGGCGGGAACGGCCGATCGCTTGGACCGAGGGGCTTGGCGCTATGAATCCAGAGCCCTTAGTCCAGAACCAGACTCACCAGTCCATCGGCGAGCTTGGGCTCGAACCAGGTGGATTTCGGCGGCATGACGGCGCCGGCGTCGGCCACAGCCATGAGATCCTCCATACCGGTCGGGTGGAGCGCGAAGGCCAGGGCCATCTCGCCCGAGTCGACCCGCTGGATCAGCCCCTCCAGCCCGCGGATGCCGCCGACGAAGTCGATCCGATCGTCGCGCCGGGGATCCCGGATGCCCAGGATCGGATCCAGGATACGAGTTTGCAGCAGACTAACGTCGAGTGTCGCGACCGGGTCCACGGATTCGGCGAGCGGCGCGGCCGGGGTCAGCCGATACCATTGACCGCTCAGATAGAGACCCAGTTCGCCGGGGCCGGCCGGTTTGACCGGCGTCGCGGAGCGATCGACGACATAATGGGCCGCTAGGCGATCGAGGAAGGCGGGGATGTCCTGGCCGTCGAGATCCCGGACGACCCGGTTATAGTCCAGGATCCGCATCTGGTCGTGCGGGAAGATGACGGCGAGAAAGCCTGAATCGCGGGTCGTGCCGTCCACTGAAGCTCGATTCGCCGCGACCCGCGAGGCGGCGGCGGCGCGGTGGTGACCGTCGGCGATATAGAGACCGTCGAGGGCCTCGAAGGCCGCGGTCAGGCGGTCGATCTCGGCCGAATCCTCGATCGGCCAGAGCTGATGGCGGACGCCGTCCGCGGCACTGATGTCGACCTCGGCGGGCGTGAGGGTGATCCGGGCGAGAGGCTCGTCGATGGCCGGCGTCGCCCGATGGACCAGGAAGACCGGTCCGGTCTGGGCCGCGAGCGCCTCGATCTGACGCACCCGATCGTCCTCCTTCGCCGGACGGGTGAATTCATGCTTCTTGATCCGGCCGGCGTCGTAGGCGGCCACGGAGGCGGACGCGACCAGCCCGGTTTGGGCCTGGCCGCCCATGATCAGTCGATAGACGTAATAGCGCGGCGCCGGGTCGCGGATCAGCACCCCCTCGGCGAGCATCCGATCCAGATTCGCGCGCGCCCTGGCATAGACCTCGGGGGCGTAGGGATCCTGATCCTCCGGCAGATCGGCCTCCGCGCGCGAGACGTGCAGGAAGCTCCAGGGACGACCCACGACCAGGCGTCTGGCCTCGGCGGCGGTCATGACGTCATAGGGCGGCGCGGCCACCTCGGCGGCGCGGCCAGGGGCCGGACGGAGACCGGCGAAGGGGTGGATCAGGGACATGGGTTTGGCTCCTGGGTCGCCGAGCGTCCGATGCGTGCGACATCGGTTGACCGATCTGGCCGCGCGCCCGTCACACGACAGGGGGCGTTGGTCTTTTTTAGAGTGCGCGATGGTATCAGCTTGGCCATGGCCTGCGTAAACCTCCGCACCCTTCGAACCTAATATCCGCATGAGGCCCGACGGACGATCTCAATGAGTCATAACCATTACCTCAAGGATCTGATCCTCTTCCGTAACGACCCCTCGAAGGTGGGGGCCATCCGGGAGGCGGCCGAGCGTGGCGAGCTGGATGCCCTCTACGCCATGGGCCTCATCCATGCCGAGGGGCGCGGCGTGGCGATCGATCTGGTCCAGGCCCATTACTGGCTTTCGCTGGCGATCGAGCGCGGCGATCGCGACGCCGAGCGTCTGCGCGAGATCGTCGGGAGCCAGATGACGGACGAGGAGTTCGCGGCCGCCCAGCGTCTTCGCGCCGGAGGGGCCTTGAGCCGTCTGTCGTCCGACCGGATGCATTGAGACCCCCGACACGCCCGGTCGCCCGAAGGGTCCGCTCCGACCCCATGCCGTCCGGTCCCAGCCCATAAATGGCATCGTGTATCATGCCCAGGCCAAACTGGATGAAGCGCCCACTCAGATGAACAGTCACCGCCAAGAACAGCCGTCGTTCCCGCCACCATTGGACCTGGGCGATGGCCCGGTGATCGCCCTGGCCGCCCATCCCGGCGACGAGGTCTTCGGATGCGGCGGCGCCCTGGCGCGGCATGTCCAGGAGGGGCAAGCGGTTCTCGTGCTGATCGCCGATGGCGCCCGGGATCCGGATGCTTCGGTGGAGACGGCCTCGTTCCTCGCCGAGAGCCGGGCCGCCGGGGCCTGCCTGGGCTACCGGGACATTCGCCCCTGGGGCGAGTCCGACCCGCGCGCGACCTATGACGAGCCGGCGGTCCGCTGGCTCATGGCGCTGATCGAAGAGACCGATCCGGCGATCCTCTATGCCCCCGCCGCCGACGATCCCGATCCGGCGCGCGCCCGGCTGGGGCTGATCGCGCGCGAGTCCGTGCGTCGCTCGGCGACCCGATGTCGCCTGGCCGTCCATGCGATCGGTCGGCCGGGCAAATCCAATCGGCTGCTGGACATCACCCCGGTTCTGGAGCTGAAACGCCGGGCCATGGGCCTCCTGGGATCGCGTCTGGCCGAGTGCGCGCTCGATCGCCAGACCCTCGCACTCAATGGCGTCGACGCCTTCCGTCTGCCAGCGGAAGTCGCGGCGGCGGAAGTCTTTACCGTCGCGAGTGCCGCCGAGATCGCCGATCGGATTCCGGGTCTGGCGTCGCGGATGCTGGAGGACGGAACCGGGCGCGCGGAGCCGGGGCCGCTGGTCTCGGTCCTGGTGCGCACGACCCGCCGCGACACCCTCGGGGAGGCGCTCGATTCGATCGCGGCCCAGACCTATCGCCGGATCGAGGTCGTCCTGATCGACGTGCGGGGCACCAGGGATCTCGGCGGCGCCGAGCGCTGCGGCGAGTTCCCGCTTCGCCTTGCAAGCACCGGCTCGCCGCTCGGGCGCGGCGCGGCCGCCAACCTGGGTCTGGCGTCCGCCTTGGGCGACTTCGTTCTCTTTCTCGACGACGACGACTGGCTCCTGCCCGAGCACATCGCCGGGCTGGTGAGCGCGATCCAGGAATCCCCAGGGGCCTCGGTCGCCTATGCCGGGATCGAGTGTCGGCGCGCGACGCCCCAGGGCGATTGGGAAATCCCGCATGTCTTCAACCAACCGCACGATCCGGTGCGCCTGCTGGTGGAGAACTATCTCCCGATCCATGCCGTGCTCTTCGCCCGCGCCCTGGTCGGCGACGCCCTGCGCTTCGACGAGTCGCTGGAGGTCTACGAGGACTGGGACTTCTGGATTCAGTTGAGCGCGCTGACCCCTTTTATTCATGTCGAGCGGGTCACCGGGGTCTATCGGATCCATCGCTCAAGCGGCTTCGGGGTGCGCCAGGACGGGGACGAACTGGATCGGGGACTGGCGGCCCTGCTCGGCAAATGGCGTCCGCGCTGGAGCCTGGATCAGTTGCGCGGGATCGTCGATCACGCCAAGCACCAGCCCATGTACCGCCAGTTGCGCGACGAGTGCGCCGCCAGGCACCGGGCGCTGAGCGAACAACTGGACGAGGCGCGGCTCGATCGCGAGCAATGGAAGTACCGCCACGCCATCCTCTCGGCGGAGAAGCGCGTCCTGGAGGAGCAGGCTCGCGGACTCCATGAGCGCATCCTGGCCGGGGAGGCGCGTCGACGGCTGGTCGAATCCGCGCGGCTCGCCGACCGCGAACGACTGGGGATCCTCGGGATCGAGACACTGAGCGACGCGATCGAATGCCGGGACGAACTCATCCGCTATCGCTCACTGAACGGTCATCTCCTCAAGGCGACCGCGATGGCGGGGCGGCCCTTCCAATGGCCCTATCGCCTGATCGGCTCGGGCCTCCAGTGGCTCTCCGCCCCCATCTCGCGGGCGCTGTCGCACGCGGTGCATCTCGCCGAGATCACCCGTGCCTACGGTCCGGCCACCGTCGGCCGGGTGCTCGGCGGCCGGTTCAAGTCGGCGTCGGTCCCTTCAGGCCCCAGGATCGGCGATCTCTGGCGGGCGCTCGAGGTCGCCACGCTCAATCCCGAGGCCGACCCTCGCGCGGAGGTGGCCATCCTGATCGATCCCACCCAGGTCAGCGCCGAAACCATCCGGCTGCTGCGCGGGTTGAATCAGGCCAGTCACCTTCCCGCGTTCGAGATACTCGTCCTCTATCCGGCCGGTCATCCGATCGGCCCATTGCTGGAGGCGCGTCTTCCGGACGGTCGGCCTCTGGCCTACGACGCCAGGGGTGGCGCGGTGGCGCGGCTCGCCGCCGCGCTCGATGGGTCGACGGCCGAATGGCTCTTCCTGATGTCCTTCACCGACGCCGCGCCGCGCGACTGGCTGTCGCGACTCCTCGGGACGGCGCGCGATGTCCGTCTGAGCGGCGCGGTGGCGGGCGCGGTCTGCGCCAAGGTCAAGGGCGCCGATGGCCGCCTGGTCGAAGCCGGTCGCCGGCGCTCTCCCGACGGCCGCTCACGTCCGATCGGCGCCGGACGAGACATCCAGGCGTCGGAGTACAACTATCCGCGCGAGGTCGATAGCGCCTCGGAAGCCGGTCTGCTCCTGCATCGGCCGGCCTTGGTGGAGGCACTGGGCGCCGCCGGGGACGGCGATCTGGATGCCCTGCTCGGGGCCATGCGCGCGGGCGGCCGGGCGATCCTCTACGAACCCGAGGTGACCCTGGTGGTCGCCGGCCAGACCGGCGTGCCGACGGGCGAGGTCGAGTCGGCGGATCCGGATCGGCGCCGGGTGCTGGTGCTGGACGCGGTCATGCTGACCCCGGATCAGGACTCCGGCTCGCTGCGCATGTTCAACCTGCTGGAGACCTTTCTCGAACAGGGCTGGCATGTCACCTTCGCCCCCTCCAATCTGGAGTATGTCGAGCCCTACGGACCCCGGCTCCAGCGGCGTGGCGTGGAGGTGCTCGCGGCACCCTGGATCGAGTCGATCCCGGCCTTCCTGCAACGACGCGGGGCCGAGTACGAACTGGTGATCCTGAGCCGGGCCGACGTCGCCAGCCAGTTCATCGACGCCGTCAAGCGGTACGCCCCGCAAGCCCGGATCTGGTTCGACACGGTCGACCTGCATTTTCTGCGCGAGCAGCGCGAGGCCGATCTGCGCGGCGATCCGGCGACGCTCAAGCGGGCCGCCGAGCGCAAACGCCAGGAATTGGACCTGATGGCACGGACCGATCTGACCCTGGTGGTCAGCTCCATCGAGCGGGATCTGCTGGCCGGGGAGACGCCGGACACACGGGTGGAGATCCTGAGCAACATCCATGACCTTCACCCCACGGACGCGACCTTCGCGGAGCGCGACGCCATCCTATTCATCGGCGGCTTCAATCATCATCCGAACGTCGATGCCGTGCGCTACTACCTGGACGAGATCCAGCCCCTGGTCGAGGCCGAACTCGGCCGGATCCCGACCTTCATCATCGGCAGCCGCCCGCCGATCGAGTTGCTGGCCCGAGACGATCCCGACCGGGGCCTGCATGTCACCGGCTATGTCGAGGACGTGACGCCCTACTTCGAGCGCGCGCGTCTGTCCATCGCGCCGCTGCGCTGGGGAGCGGGGGTGAAGGGCAAAATCAACATGAGCATGACCTTCGGCGTCCCGGTGGTCGCCACGCCCTGCGCCGCCGAGGGCATGTCGCTACAGGCCGGGACGGACATCCTGATCGGCGCGGACGCCGCTGCCTTCGCCGCCGCCGTGACGGATCTCTACCGCGACCCGACCCTCTGGGAGTCCGTCGCGCGTCACGGCCTGACGAACATCGAAGAGCATTTCTCGCGCCGGGTGGCCCGCGCCACCCTGGAGCGTCTGCTGACGGAGCGCGACGCATGAAGGTTCTCTTCATCACCCACGGCGAGCCGCTGGATCCCGCGCGCATCGCCTCCGGCAATAGCGTGCGCGCCCATGCGCTCACGCTCGGGCTGGCCGAGGCCGGTCTCCAGGTCGTCCACGTCTATCCCGAGTCCCTGGGGCCGCCGACCGGGCTGATCGCCGAGCGCGGGATCCAGGCCCGCGTCTATCGCGAGCGCGCCGATCTCGCCGCCCTGATCGAGGAGGAGGCCCCGGACGCGCTGATCCTGGGCTACTGGGAGCTGATCGAATGGCTGCCGGAGTCGCTAGATCGGCCCATCGTCCTGGACGTGGTGGCGCCGCGCCTCCTTGAGGCCATGTATCAGGAGCACCTGGATCTCGCCTCCGAGGTCCGGCGCACGCTCGCCTGCTACCGTCGGGCGGATCGTTTTCTGGTCGGCAACCAGCGTCAGGCGAGCTTCCTGATCGCCTGGCTGATCCTGGCCGGATTCGACTGCCGCGCCGCCGCGCCCCTGGATGTGCTGCCCATTTCCGCCGAGGACGCGCGCGAGACGCCCCTGACCCATACGGCGGACGATCGGCTGCGTCTGGTCTCCGGCGGAGTCTCCTGGCCCTGGAGACGCACCGAGGATTGGTTCGATTCCCTGGTCGCGGCGCTAGACCGGCACGGCCAGGGACGGGCCGAGTTGGTGCTCTTCTCGGGCGGCTATGTCTACGCCGCCGACCAGCCCGCCCCGACCCCGAGCGCGCGCGAAGGCGCCTGGCCCGAGACCCTGGTCAAGCGGCATGGACTGCTCCCCTACGGCGAGATGCGGGCCTATCTGAGGTCCGAGTGCCAGATCGGCGTGGAATTGGCCGACGAGAACCCGGAGCGCCGTCACAGTCAGTCGTTCCGCGCCATGGAGTTCCTGGCCAACGGGCTACCCTTGATCTGCAACGGCTACACCGAGCTGGCGGAGCTGGTCCGCGTCTACGATGCCGGCTGGGTCGTCGATCACCCGGAGGAACTCGACGGCGTGATCGGCGAGATCCTGAGTCATCCGGAGCGGGTCGCCATCAAGTCCGCCAATGCCCTGCGACTGATCCAGGAGCGTTTCCATTACGCCCGGACGGTCCGGCCGCTGCTCGATTTTCTCGCCGAACCGCGTCGGGCCAGTCCAGGCGAGCCGCTGATCCGCCTGGATCCCCCGGAGGCATCGGCTGGAGCGGCCCCCGAGCTGGCGCCGGTGACGGAGGAGCCGGCGCCGCCGGCGCCCGTCTCGCCGGCCTCCCGCCGGCCCGCGACGATCGACGCCGCCAAGCGCGTCGCGCGCGCGACGCTCAAGCCGATCCTCAAGGGGTTGGCCCGAGGGATCGGGCGGATCGGCCGCACCGACGCCCTGATCTTGGTCTCGCGCTCGGATATCCGCCCGGCCAATCATGGCGCGGCGGTCAAGATCGACCGCACCGCCTGGGGGCTTTCCTTCGCGGTCAAGGCGGTCTATCTCGTCAGCGACGATCGGGCGATCTACCACGAAGTCCGGCGGGGCCAATTCGTCGAGCGACGCTTTCCGCGCTGGCTGCGGGGACTCGGTCCAGACCGGGAGCGGGTGCGGGCCTTTCTGATCGACTCCGGCATCCCGGCCGACGACGCCTTTCTCTACTACCCGGTCGCCGACTGGAGCTTCATCGTCCGCACCCTCTATCTGGCCATCCGGAGCGGCGCCCGTGTCTACCAGGCCGAGTTCCCCGCCTATGGCCGCGCCACCGTCTGGGCGCGCGACCTGCTCGGCGGTCGCGCGCTGCTGGTCGAGCACAATGTCGAATACCAGCGCCTGGCCGATCAGATTCCGGACCTGCCCCGGCATGGATACGAGATGTTGCGCAAGGTCGAACTGGGCTGGTGCGACCGCTCGGACGCGGTCATCGTCGTCTCCGAGGCCGACCGCCGGCGGCTGGTGGCGGATGGGGTGGATGCTGGGCGGATCCATCTGATTCCGCACGGGGTCGACCTCGACCAGTTCGAGCGGGCCGAACCGCTGGATCTGCACGCGCTCCACGGAATCCCGCGCGAGCAGGCGATCCTGGTCTACCACGGCATCTATCTCTATCCCCCGAACCTGGAGGCGATGCGGGTGATGGCGGACGAAATCCTGCCGCGCCTCGAAGCACTCGGCGTCCAGGCGACCCTGCTGGCGCTCGGCGCCGGCCCGCCGGCGGGCGCCTTGCATCCACGGCTCATCTTCACCGGGCCGGTCGAGTCGGTCGCGCCCTATCTGAAGGGGGCGGATCTCGCCGTGGTGCCGCTCCAGAAAGGCGGCGGCACACGCATGAAGATCCTCGACTATTTCGCCGCCGGGCTGGCGGTGGTCAGCACCGAAAAGGGCGCCGAGGGCATCCCGATCGAGCCGGGTCTCCAGGCCGTCATCGCGACGGACCATGCATCGTTCGCGCGAGCCGTGGCCGATCTCCTGGCCGATCCCGAGCGGCGCGCGCGCATCGGCGCGGCCGGCCGCGCCTTCGTCGCGCCGCTGGACTGGCGGGCCATCGCGGGGCGCTATCTGGAACTGGTCTAAACCCAATAGCTGGAGGCTGACGGCTCCGAGGATCAGTGCACGAACTCCTGTCGCAGCCGCGATTGAACCTTGTGTGCCTGCTTGAGGGCCTCCTTGAGCATGATCCGATGCAGATCGTTGAGATCCTTCGGGTTGACACGGTTCACCGCGTCGAGATCCTGGGTCTGGAGTTGCTGACGGATGCGGAAACGCTGGATCAGATGGAAGGCTTCGATGTCCGCCGCCGTCTCCTCGCTCCGCTGCCCACGCGCGGCACCGGTCGCGCGCAGACGCTCGGCGGTGTTCGTCGCCCCGATCCCCTGCCGCAGCGCCCAGACACGGGCGGCGTCCATGAAATAGCGCGCGCCCTGGAGCTTGAGATCGATGGTGCGCGGGAAGTCGCGATGGCCATCGTAGGTGAACTGTCCGGCCCAGCCGAGCGGGGGGCGGATGTTGATCGCCTGCTCGGCCAGCGCATGGAAGAAGCGACCATGCCCCGGAGCCTCGTTGATCAGCCAGGCGCGCAGTTGATCGGCGGCGTCGCTTTGACCATAGAGCGGGCGAAAGTCGAAAAAGATGGTGCTGCGTAGCGTGGCCCGTGGATCGGGGACACGCAGCCAGTTCGCGAAACGCTGTCGCCATTCGTCCGCGCTCAGACAGCAGTCGGGATGTCCGGCCATGATCTCGCCCCGGCAGCGCTCCATGCCGCAATGGTGCAGCGCCTTGTTGACGTCCTGGGCAAAGGGCAGGAAGGCGTCGCGGATCGACTCCGTGCTCCCCGGATCGGGCACGACGAAGAGCAGCCCATTGTCCTGATCCGAGGCGAAGGTCTGTTCGAGCCGTCCCTCGGAGCCGAACACCAGCCAGCACCAGGGCACGGCTGGCAGGTCGTACTCGTCCTCGATGAGCTCGATGATGCGCATGGCGATCAGGTCATTGAGCCCGGAGATCCACTGACAGAGCGCATCGACCCCCATCCCGGCATGGAAGAGCTCGGCGCCGCGCCGGCGCACCCGGTTCGCGATGATCGCCATGGCGCCGAGGTCGCGCGCGCGGCCAATGGCTGTGATCAGCGACTCGGCGCCACCCGCGCGCAGGCCCAGCATGTCGGCCTGGGTCACCAGCCCGAATAGACGTCCGTCGGCCTCGGTCAGCAGCAGATGGCTGAGACCGCGTTTGGCCATCGTCACCTTGGCGCGATGGGTGGAGGTATCGACGGCCAGTGTCGGCGGGGCGCCGATCATGTGCGCGGCGATCGGATCATCCAGTCCGCCGTCCTCGAAACCGATCGCGTGCAGCAGGTCGCGCAGGGTGACGAGTCCCAGCGGCAGGCCGGACGCGGGATCGACGACGACGGCGGCGTCCTCCTGCCCCTGGCTGCTTCGATAGAGCGTCTCGCGCAGCGTGGTCGCGGGGGTGACGACGAGCGGATTCCGACGGGCGAAGCCGCGCAGCGCGCGCTCGTCGAAGCCGTGCGTAACGGCTTGTTTGGGATTCGTCCCTACATCCTTCTGGCTCATGTTCCGGCTCTGCATCGTCATGGATGGACACTCAAGGATCTGTCGGCTTCCAGCCTTCAGCCACCAGCATTTGGCATCAACCCGTTGGCCATCGCCCGTGGCTGGCCGTGGCTCACCCAGCGGGCGCGGGCTTATGTTCGGAAACCTCGGCAACGGAACGCGGCTGGCGGCTGGTCGCTGACGGCTTTTCCTTCAATCGGCACGCATGAGCAGTCCCCTGACCGTATCGACCAGATCATTGGTGGCGAAGGGCTTGGGCATGTAGGCGTCCGCGCCGAGTGTCAGCCCCTTGTTCCGCGCGATCTCGCGATTCTTGGCGGTCAGCATCAGGATGCGGGTGGCGGCGATGTCCGGATCGGCGCGCACCGCCCGCAGGACGGCATAGCCGTCGAGCTTGGGCATCATCACATCGAGCACGATGAGGTCCGGTCGATCGATCCGTGCCGCCACGAGACCGGCCTCGCCATCGCGGGCGCTGATCACCTCGTGGCCCTCGCGCCGCATGAGAAATTCCACGGCGATGAGGATGTTGGGCTCATCGTCGACGATCAGGACGCGCTTGCTCATGGTGATGCCTCGGATCAGGAGATCCGCTGAATGGGCGGGAAGATCGAAGCCGGGATGGAGCCCCGCTCGGGGAAGGTGCGGCTGAAACTCCAGGCGATCGCCTGGAGTCGCAGGGCGATGTAGGCCGAGACCCCGATCATCGCGATGATCGTCACCAGTCCGCTCGACTCAAATTCGCGCGAGGCATTTCAAGTGGTCAATGGAGTGATGTGACAATGGTTGCATGAGCGATGGCTCGCGCCGATCTCGAAGCCATCCAAACAGGAGGCCAGCCGCAGGGCAAGCCTCCGGTACAGTTACGGAATGATTTACTGATCCATCAGGATCGGAAGACTATCCACATCCTTGACTCACCTTCGGCTTCCTGCCGGTTCTTCCAGATCGTTGGGTTGGGTTTGTCGCGGTCGTGGTCGGGCCACAATTCGATGGCTTGGCCATGGAACCGGTCCGCGTGCTCGGGCGATCCTGATCGGCGGACGTATTGATCAGACTCCTTCCAGCGACCGAACCGACCGTCAGGCTCAAGGCCAGTAGCGATGCGATTTTCCAGAAATTCAATAACCGATAGTTCATTTCGCGATATATTCCATTAAGTTTCAATTGACTCAATTGACATTCGATCCCTTGATGCTGGATTCAGGCCACTATTTCTGAAACCAGATCATCTTGATCAGCAGGAGCAGGGTCAATCCAGTGATCAGGATGAGGCCATGACCAACCGGACCACCCAGGAAATACCCCAGGGCTCCAATCAGCGCCAGGCCGGGTATTGACAGGAGAGAAATCGTCAAGCGATAGGCATTGATATACATATTGATCTCGGTACGGTGCGTCTGGGATGACTGATGGTGTTTTAAATCTCTGGAGGCATCTCAGTGCGGTATCGATGCCAGGTAATCGGCGATCTTGCGAATATCAGTCGATGAGGGTGGCTCACCGCAGCCGGCCACGGCCGGTTCGTGTGTCTTATTGATACCCATCTGGGTGGTCTTGGTGTAGATGTCGTTCGAACTCATGCCAGCCAATGGCGGAACCTGCTCTTTAGCGCCGGTTTTTCCATCCATCCCATGGCAGGAGGCGCACATGAAACTCGCATAGAGGGTCCGCCCCTCGGAAAGATCCGAGTCTGCCTGAACGCTCAACAGTGGAAGGCCGCAGAGGGCCACGAACAGGGTCGGTCTACTCATGATGGCGGCTCCAATCCCGATGTCATTGTTAAAGGCCATATAGCCATCAAGGATGATATTCATACAGGCCCTTGCGGTTATGCCACGGAAATAGCGAGCTGAGCCAAGGGGCGGCATGGATCGGATCGGATGGCTATACCATTTGAATCATGATTAGCATTCCAGACCCAGGACAGGGGAACAACCCACGGGATCTGACCGAATCTGACGGATGCCCGACCCCGAAGATCAGGAACCCGGCCGAGGAGCCGGCGTGAGCCGCGCTCACGGCCAGTGAAGCCATGGACCAAGGTTCAAGGGGGTGGAGCCAGAGGGTCGTGGACGAGCCTGGACAATGCCCGCGGGATGGTCCGCGCGGCCGAGAAGTGATTCATGCCGGCCTGGCTCAGGCTCGATTCGATCGATGCCCGAGCCGCCAGCTTCGATCAAAAAAGATGGACGTAACGCAGTGTCACGCGCGTGCCCTCGGTCCGATTCTCGGCGCCCATTTCCCAGTAGCTGTTGAGAAAAAAGTGGTCCTGCTTGGAGAAGTGATAGACCAGACCTGGACCCAGCCCGAGAATCCGCTCGCGTCCGCCCGGCACCTCACGGCCATCGATCCGGTTGTCGCTGATCTGCTTGAGCGCGTATCCGTTGATGCCAACCCTCAAACGACTCGGCAGCAGCTCATAGGCCCCCGCGAAATTGAGATAGATGGCCTGCCCGGCCTGGGAGTCGTCGGCGTCGAGGATGCTCTTGGGCTCGGGGTTCTCGGCGTTCCAGAGATAGAGCAGGCGCCAGGACAACGACCACTTGGACGGCAGGAAGGCCGTGCCGGACCAGAAGGGATGGAAGGAGAAGACGTTGGCGCCCGGATTGACGGACTCGCCGGGGTCATAATCGCCCGTCGGCAGGAACAGTTGGAATTCGATGCGCTGGAACACCTTGAGTCCATTCGCGCCCTTGATCGGATCGATCTGCACGAAGGGGCTGATGACGATATCGCTGAGCAGCGAGCCATTGCAGGTGATGATTTCGTGATCGCCCGGATCCAACTGAAGGCTGGTCAAGGGCAGGGTCAGACCCAATCCCCATTTGCCGCCAAGGACGGACGGCCGCTCCGGCCGATAGTACTGGAACATGAGCTGGGTCAGGATCACCGTCAGATCGAGCTGGGCCTTTTCCAATTCGACGCTGTCGCCGCGCGTGACGGGTAACCTGAGATCCTCCCCGTTCGGACCTTTCAGTCGTCCGTTCCGGTAGACCTGCACATACTGCTGGATCAGCCAGCGCGGGCCGGCGGGCGGGAGCCCATCGAGAAAGCTGGTATAGCCGAGATTCAATCCGGGCAGTTCGTAAGCGCTGACCGCTTGCGAGATGAGGAGGATCAAGGCCGCCATCCAGACCTGAAACGTCCGTCTGCAAGACGGGCTGAATACTGCATGCGGTTGGGTGACGCTGATCTTCGTGGTCATGATTCTTCTTGTTCTTGGGGTGAGGAACGAACCCCAGCATGACGCTGAACGTGGATGCGGCGTCATCAGGGGAATGAGCCTAACCTCGCCCAAGTGGCGCCGCGAGGACATAACCGAGTCCGTGATGGGTCAGGATGAGGCTGGGGCCGGCATGGCGGTCCGCGATCTTCCGGCGGGTTCGGCGGACCAGGGTCTCGAGCGCACGTTGCGCGCTTTCGTCCTGACGCCCGTAGAGCGATTCGACAAGCACGGCACGCGGCACGGGTTCGCCCTCGCCATTGGCAAGCAGGTCAATCAGCCGGTATTCCCTGGGCGTCAGCTCCAGTTGGTTGCCGTCGGGGAGTTGGAGCGCCCGCTGGCCCGCGAGCAGCCGCCAGACGCCCGGTGCCGTGCGGGGGGGCTGAGTCGCCGTGCCGACGGGCGTTGATGTGCTCTGCCCCCGTCGGTCGGCCAGACTCACAATGGCGGCGGCCAGTTCGCGACCGTTCACCGGCTTGCCGAGAAAGAGGTCGGCGCCAATCGTATAGGAGGCGACGCGGGTGTCGAGCGTATCGCGCGCCGTGATGACGATGATGGCGCTGCTGGTATTGCGGCGTGCGTACTCGACCAGGACCGAGCCGTCCTGATCCGGCAGGCCGAGATCGATCACCGCGACCGCGAAGCTGCCCTCGCCGAGCGCCCGGTAACAGTCGAGGCTGTTGCCCACGGCGGTGACGGCGTGACCGAGGAGCCCAAGATAGTTCGCGAGGCTCTCGCGCAGGAGCGGATCGTCCTCGACCAGGAGGACCGTAATGGGCGGGCTCACGGGATCGAGCCAGGCTGGATGAGCGGGAAGATCAGCCGGATCTCGAAACGCTCGGGCCGGTCGCGCCGCAACTCGACCTGACCGCCCTGGTCAGCGACCAGCTTGTTGACCAGATAGAGCCCCATGCCGAGCCCAGGAATGCCCTGGCTGTTGGCACCGCGCACTGCCTTGGACAGCAGGTCCAAGGCGTCGCGCGCGGGATCGAGCGGACAGTCATTGGCGACCCCGAGCACCGCCTGGCCGTCGCTGGCCGTCAGGGCGACCTCGATCGGCCCCGCGGCTGGACCGTATTTGCGGGCATTGTCGAGCAGGTTGATCAGCGCCGTCTTGAGCAGCGCGGGATCGGCCTGGATGATGGCCGTCTCCGGGGCGCGCAGGTCGATCGACGGGGCTGGCACTGGCCAGCCGGCCCGGACCTCCTCGATCCGTTGCCCCAGCCAGCGCGATAGATCGATGGGCTCCAGGCACAACTGCCGATGCTCGCCCCAGTCGCCGCGCCGTAGCGAACCATCGAACACCTCGCCAAGACGCTGAATCGCCAGGTCCATGTTGCGCAGCCCGTCGCGCCAGTGCGCCGGATCCTGACTGAGCATCAGGATATCCAGATTGGTCTGCATGATGGCCAATGGGGTGCGGTATTCGTGCGTGACCAGATCGATGAACTGGCCCTGCCGATCGCGGATGGCCTGCTCGTGCGTAACCGCTTCCAGGGCCTGACGCGCCCGCTCCAGGGCCTGCTGGTGCGCGTCGCGCAGGGTCTGGTTGCGTGCGTCGAGCACCGAATGCAGGGCCACCAGGCTACCGAGCGAGGCCAGGCGCAGGCTTTGCAGCAAGGGCACGTCCCCGGCGACGCCGCCCAGCAGATCGACCACCCGTTCGGCGGCAAAGGCGGCCCGTAGACGCCGGTTCTCCAGGGTCAGGAAGGCGCTGACCCGCCCCTGGACCACCACCGGCAGCCCGAGCAGCGAGCAAAGCGGCAGACCGGCGAAGTGCGGGTCGGCGGCAAAGCGGCTGTCGAGCACCGCGTCATCCGACACGACGGGCCTCTGGGTCTTCAGCCCCAGGCGCAGCACGCTGGTAGCGACGAGTCCCTGGGTCTCGGCCTCCGCCAGCGTCATCGGCGCCAAGGGTTCGGCGCCTCGGCGCCCACCCTCCAGGCGCCACTGCCCCTCCTCGTCAAGCGCCAGGAAGCGCACGTCGGTCGCGCCGGTCAACTGAGCCACCAGTTCCATGACCCGTGCCACCAATCCGGCCCGCGAGGTTTCGCTCGCCAGGGCCTCGGAAGCGCGCAGCAGGGCCGCCTGATCCAAGTCGTCCGCAGGCTGCCGGGCGGTCTCGTCGGGACGACGGGTGGCGACGAAGGGCCAGGCGCGCCGCATGGCCTCGGTCTTGCCGCTCGCGCCCCACTGACGATAGAGATGGTAGGCCCGCGTCAGGAGCGGGCGGCCGCTGTGCTCCAGCCCGTGGCGCATGTGCAGCAGGCCGGCCCGCTCGACGATGAGCGCGTGGTGCCAGGGGCGTTGATGGGCCTGCGCCCGGCGCATCGCCTGCTCGCTGGCCTGGAACGCCGCCCAGGGCTCGCCCAGTGCGTCGAGCCGTTCGGACTCGATCAGGTCGTGGAGATGGCCGACGTTCATCGGCGCGTCGGCGGCGCGGGCGGCCAGCCAGGTCTGGTTGATGGCGAGCCGCTCCAGCAGGGGCGCGCGCTCGGCGGCGGGCGTCGCGCGCAGGCGTTCGATCAGCGCCAGGGAGTGCAGCGGATTGACCAGGACGGTGGGGTACTTGCCCTGAACGTAATGGGTCAGGGCCACGGCCGGTTCGGCGTGGCGGGCGACGGCGGGCGTGTCGTCGAACAGCACGGCCGCCAGCGCGCGATGGAGATGGAAATAGCAGCAGGCCGTCGGATTGCGCTGGACCTCGTCCTGGAACGCCTGCTCATCGAAATCGACGTCGGCGAATCCGCCAGGCGCCGTGGTGTGGCCTTGTAGCGCGCGAACGAACTGACGATAGACGAGAAAGATCTGCTCGCCATGCCGGTTGCCGATCTTGGCCGCGAGGCGCAGACCGGTCGCAACCTCGGCCTCCAGCTCCTCAAGTCGCTCGCAGGTGTCCAGCAGGGCCGCGAGCAGGGGGAAATAGATGAAGGGGAACAATGGCTGCCCCCCCAGACGGCCCAACTCGCTGATCGCCCGCCGCGCGTGCCCGAGACTGGCTTCGAGCGGATTGCGCCAATGGCTGATATAGCCGATGTAGACAAGCCTGCCAAGCGCGGTCTTGAGATCGGAGCCGCAGGACGCGCCCATCTCCAGTGCGATTCGCGCCAACCGGTCGGCGGCCGCGTAATCGCCGCGAAGAGACATGATGACCGGCCCGATGGAGATAAATGGGCAGATGGCCCCCTCGCAATAGCCCTCTTCGATCCAGAGCCGGCCCCCGCGCAGCGGCAGCCAGGCCACGAGGGTGGCATGGGTGAAATTCGCGGACGGCAGCATGCTTTCCATGAGCTTGGCGGCCCCCGCGAGGCGCGCGCCCGCCAGGTCGGGACTGTCCGGCAATCGTTCGAGCGCGCCGGCCGCGAGATGCCGATAGAAGGTATCCAGCTCTCGACCCAGGGCGCTCTCGGGACGGACGAAAACGCCCGTGCGCCGATCCCCGGATCCACGCAGGCAATAGACATCAGGGGAGCTCGCCCAGACCTCCTGGAGACTCCGGTCGAGATCGTCCAGCGGCACCGGCAGATCGAGCCGCTCCAATAGCCCGCACCCCAGCACGATGGCCTCGCGGTAGAGGGTGCGCTTGGACAGATTGTCGATCTGCGTGCAGGTCGCATCGACCAGTTGTAACGGAGAAGCGACGTGTGCCGCGAGCAGCTCGTAGATCGCATCCGCCTCGATATTGCTTCCCTGACCGAAGAGTATGAGATGCAGCTCGACATGCAATGCCAGTGTCGCGTCAAGGTCGCTCTCCCAGGCGTCCGCCGGCAAGAGATCGATCCCCAGCCGCAGAAACCGCTCGGCGGTGGCGAAGGCACCGGAGCGCTGGGCCTGACGCGCGGCATCGGCAAACAAGTGTCGGGCGACCGAGCGCTCGGCGTCTTCGGTGAGCTGGGACAAGACGAGGGCGTATTGCTCGGCGGCACAGAAGCGATCCTGTGGATCGCCGGCCGTGGCCAGGCGACGCGCGATCCTTTGATGGAGCCGCACCCGTCGGGCCTCGTCGCGGAGCCGGTAAGCGGCCTGCTGCATGCGGTCATGGCAGAAACGCAGCCAAACATCAGGGGCGGCGGCGTGCAGGGCCAGTGCATCGGCGGCGATCAGGATGCCGCGCTCCAGCACGGGCGTCAGCGACTCGGCGAGCGCGCGGGGCGATGCGCCGGTGACGAGCGCCAGCCGGCCCAGACTGACCTCGTTGCCCAGACAGGCGGCGGCCAGCAGGGCATCGGCCGTCTCGTCCGGCAGTTCGGCCAGTCCCGAGGCGAGCAGATCCACCAGGTTGGCGCTAACCGGAGAGTTCAGCAGGGCGGCGTCTTCCCACACCCAGCGCCACTGTTCGCGATCAAGTCGCAGCGCACCCTCCCGATGCAGTGCGTTGATCAACTCAAGCGTGAAGAAGGGGTTGCCTCCGGTCTTGCCATGGAGCCTTGAGGCGAGCGGCCATGCCTCCGCCGGCGACAGGCGGAGCATGGCGACGAGCAGCGTGGCGACCTTCTCCGGGGTCAGATTGTCCAGGACCAGGAGCGACGGCGGAGTACCCGCAACGGTGGGGCGGCGCAGCAGGGCGGTCAGCGGATGGTCGGCATCGACCTCGTGGTCGCGGTAGGCGCCGATCAGCAGCAGGCCACGCATCGCGGTGTCCTCCAGCAGGGCGCCGATCAACGCCAGCGTGGGCGGGTCGGCCCATTGCAGATCGTCGAGGAAGAGCACCAGCGGCTGATCGGGCGTGGCGATCTGGCGCACCAGGGCCACCAGCAGCGTGCGCAGCCGGAGCTGGTTTTCGATGGGGCCGAGCGGCGGCACGGCTGGCTGGGTGCCGAGTAGGGATTCCAGTCCGGGGATCAACTCGAACAGGGCCGCGCCGTCCGCGCCCAGCTCGCTCAGGATCCGCGCCCGCCACGACTCGACCCGGTCGTCGGGTTCCGCCAGCAGCAACTGGCACAACCAGCTCAGACTTCGCGCCGGCGCCAGCAAGGGTCGATCGCGCTGGAACTGTTCGCACTTGCCGCTGACGAACAGTCCCTGATTCAGGGTGACGGACCGGATGATCTCCCGGATCAGTGATGTCTTGCCGATGCCGGCATAGCCGGTCACGAACAGCGCCCGCGTCCCGCCTTCGGTGACGTCCATGAAGGCGGCCATGAGGGACGCCAGCTCCCGGCCGCGGCCATGGAGACGACGCGGCGGACGTGGCGACAGGGGCGGGTCGCGCTCGCGCAGCCGTACCGTGTCGAGCGGTTCATGCGCGGCATTGGCCTGACGCAGGCGCTGAAGATCATGGGCCAGCCCGGCCGCGCTCCGGTAGCGGTCATCGGGCTCCTTGGCCAGCAGGGTCAGGATCACGCGCGCCAGCGGCTCGGGCAGCCAGGGCGCCCGCGCCTGTGGGGATTCCGGGTCACGGGCCAGATGGGCGTGGATCAGGGCGAGCGGATCGGTTTCCGCGAACGGCGGGGCGCCGGTCGCCAGGGCGTAGAGCGTGAGCCCCAGCGAATAGAGGTCGGTGCGATCGTCGATCGGGCGGTTCATGCGCCCGGTCTGCTCGGGCGAGCAGTAGGCCGGGGCGCCGGCCAGCCGACGGTGCCGGGCGAGCCCGGACGGTTCCTCGGCGAAGGTGGTCGACTGGGCGTAGTCGAGCAGCCACACCCGATCATCCTCGGGACCGATCAGGATGCGGTCGGGATCGATGGCGCCGTGGATGACGCCGCGCGCGTGAATAGTCGCGAGGAGCCTTGCCAGCGACTCGCCGATGGCCAGGAAGCGCGCGAGATCGACCCGACCCAGGAGCCCGGCATCGATCAGTGACCGGCCGCCGGGGTCCGACAGGATCAGCTCGGATCGATCGGGATCGAGATGGATCAGGCGCGGACAGCCCGCCACGTCCTGCAAGCGCTCCAGGATGCGCCGCTCGTTCTCCAGGGCCGCGCGCGCCGCGTCCAGATCGACCTGGCCGCTCGATCGCCTGATCAGCCGTGGACCATGCGCCGGGTCGAAACGGCGAACGAAACCAGCGCCTGACGGGGGGGCCTCCTCCGCTTCGGTCATGCCAATCCCCAGGCAAGGCGCGTCACGAACCGGCGACGATGGTCCGCGAAACGAATTGGATCCAAGGGACCGATCGGGACCGTCGAGGAAGATGAATATTCGGGCGCGATCCAGCAAGCGAAGCCGATTGTGACGTAACTTGAACCGATCGAGCTGTACATCGATACGACTGGCGCGCCTCCAGACAGGTGTTGATCCAGGTCACGCCATCCATCGTCGCGCCCCTGTTGCGGACACGGATTATGCTGTTCGCATCGGCGGGCATCAATAAGGATGTCCGGGATCCGCCTAAACAGCGTGGCTCTATTCTCCAGACGCGAGCACGGCATGGACCCGGCATGGACCCGATAAGAGTCGCCTTCCAGGGTTGAAGCTCTTTTCCAGCCGGTTCCAGGTGTGGGGTTAGGCCTCCCGCCGCCAGCACGCGATGCGTGCCCGCCGCGAATGCACCTCCCCTAGGTAGGCGCCTCGTACCCTCTTCGTGGGCTGGAGACTGTTGGGGGTCAGGGTGCGCGATCGTGCCCTGTAGCGATTTCCGATACCCGGTTGGCTTCCATTCGGCGCGGACCGCGGATGGCCCGATCCGGGTGGATTCGCGGCCTCGCTTGTCCTAGCCTAGTCCGGCCAAGATAACGTCAATCAAGGAAACCCCACTCATGCGTAACTGGTTGGGCGCGTTAGCGCTGCTCGTTTCTCTCGATCTCATGGCCGCGATTCCGGCGACCCCGGTGATGTCGGTCTATGAATTCAACGGTCCGATGGAAGTCCCCTATTACGACGCCGATCGCTTCGCCAGCTCCGGAACGGCTTCGCGCGCGGGCACCCTCGCCCAGGGAACCTCGCTGATCCCCTGTCTGGTCATCCGCGATGGCGTTCCGCTAACCGACAAGAGCGGCACGCCCTATGTGGGCTTCGAGATCGTCGTGGATCCGCGCAAGGCGACCCGAGCCTCGACCGAGGTCTTCAAGCGGGCGGTGGCCGAGCGCAAGGGGCTGAAGGTTCGCAATCATCATTGCCCGGCGAACGTGCGCCACGTCATCAGCGTGGGCGATCTCTATGCGCTGGAGAAGGCGCCCTCCTTCGATCCGCCGCGTTCCGGCGGCCGCCGGGACACGGGCGGGGCGAGCGAGCTCGACCGCATCGTGCGGGCCTTTCATGCCTCAAGCCAGTGCGAGCGCGTCAATGAGCGCCTGACGCGCCGCCGGCCGGCCCTGGAGGACGCCTGGAGCGACTTCATCGCCCAACGCTCGGATCTCGGATCCGCGACCACACTCGCCAAGGCCCGGCATCTGGATTACGCGATGCGCACCGCGCTCTACGAGGGTCACCTGGGCCGGGGCTGCAACGCCTATGGCGCCTGCGAGCGCAACATCATCGTCCTCTCGATCCGCAACCGCGCCCTGGGTCAGTGTCAACGCGGCCAGGGATGCTCCTTTCCCGGCGACTTCAAGGGCGTCTCCTCGTCGGTGTCGCAGTACAACATCTGGGACGAGTACCTGACCCAGATCTCGGGCCTGACCTCCTGCTATCTGCGCCCGGACCTGGCCGACCATGACTATTACTCCAAGATCCAGGCCATGCATGCCCAAACCGTCACCGATGCCGAGCGCATTCTGTTTGGCGACGAGTCGGACCTGCGCGCCGTTTTTCCAGGCAGCAGCCTCGCCGATCTCACCAGTATGCGGCACTACTATCACGCCCCGGCCATGGGCAAGTGCTTCCCGAATCAGGATCGCGTGGAGTACATGACGGGGGCGGTGGCGCGCCATGGCGGTGATTTCGCCCTGATCGCCAACGCCCGCATCCAGGTCGGCGCCAAATCCGGTGACGGCTATGCCTTCAAGGACTTCCAGTTCGAGGAGACCCCGGATAGGGACATCATCAGCATCAGCGACAAATATCCGGGCTTTCTCGTCGATGCCCGCAAGGTCTCGCTGCGCGAGCCAGGCTCCTGTCCGGCCTATGGCATCCCGAGCGGCTGCCGTTCGGCCGGTACCGGGCGCTACCGCAAGGTGCCGAACTGGCTGAGTTCCGGCAAGCCGGTGGAGATCCATTGCCGCATCGCCGACCGTGGCGAGTCCTGCAAGGGGGCTGGATCCTCGCGCTCGGTGAGCGTCGGCGGCGTCTGCGACAAGGAGATGCGTCCGGTGGCACGGGTGCCTTGAGGCCGGACGGACTCGCCACCACCAGCCAGCCGGCGCTCATCCGGCTGGCATTTTTTTTGCTTTATCCAGTACGAAAGGGGCCGGAGTGAATCAATGGTCCTCGACGCCACCCATCGCATCAATACGTTGAGTCGAGCGAGGGCCTTGATCGCCTGTCGGTTCCATGGCCTCCCGAGCGGGCTTGTGCGATCTCGAACAAGCCCCCACCGGCTCACCACCGCAAGAGGAAAGAAACGTGTCCAGCACCGCGGAGAAGACAGATCGCTACATCAGTTTCGAGGGAATCGAGTGCGACGAGATCGCGCGCCGCATCCTCGGCTTCATTCGTGACTGCCTCGGCGAATCCGATCGCGCCTCCAACTGGTCGTCCTACTTCGAGCGCGCGGTCGTGGAAAACGAGCGGATCGGCCAGGACGAACTCTTCCTCGTGGGCAGTCAGGTCAACTACATCCGCGAGTTGTTCGAGCACCACGGACACCAGCCGGGACTGGACCTGCTCGACCAGATCGAGGATGAATGCTGTTGATCGGGAGTTAAGGCGAGCGAGAGTTGTCGCTCGCGGGCCTCGGGCGGTTATCATTGGTCGATATCGAGCGAGTTAGGATGTCGTCGTGCAGGCCCTGATCACGTTTTTCGTCGAGCTTTGTTTGCTCCGCCGTCCGCCTCAGGACTTGCCGGCATCCGAGACCCTCCTTGGCCTCGCCCTGATCGCGGACCTGGTGGTTGGCGTCATGGTCGGGATGACCGCCGGGCTGTCCTGGTGGACGAGCTTCCTGCAGGGAGTCGCCGAGATCCTGCTGATGCTGGCCGCCCTCTACGTCGCCCTGAAGCAGCTCAAGCGACTGGAGCGTTTCATTCAGTCGGGCACGGCCTTGCTCGGCAGCGGCGCGCTGCTCGGTCTGGTGGCGATCCTGCCACTCAGTCTCAATCCGACCGGCCAGCAGGAAACCGACCTCGCCGCCCTGGGGGCCTTCCTGCTGCTTGGATTGGTGATTTGGGGCATCGTGGTCACCGGCCATATCCTGCGCCACACCTTCGGTATCACCCTTGGCCAGGGCGCGGCGATCGCCGTGGGTTTCCAGATCATCGCCGTCAGTCTCGTGACCAGTCTGTTCGGCGGCGCCTGAGCCCGAGCCCCGCGAATGACCCGCCCATTCGGACGTCCGTCCAGATATTGGTAAGGATCCCCTTCATGCATCTACACATTCTTGGCATCTGTGGCACCTTCATGGGCGGTATCGCCCTGCTGGCCCGCGCGCTGGGGCATCGGGTCACGGGCTCGGACGCCAGTGTCTATCCGCCCATGAGCACCCAACTGGAGGCGGCCGGGATCGAGCTGATGGAGGGCTACGACGCCTCGCACCTGGACCCGCCGCCCGACGTCGTGGTGGTCGGCAACGCCATGAAGCGCGGCATTCCGGCGGTCGAGGCGATGCTGGACCGGGACATGCGCTATAGCTCGGGACCGGAGTGGTTGCGGGAAAATCTGCTGCGCGATCGCTGGGTGCTGGCGGTGGCGGGCACCCACGGCAAGACGACCACGGCCAGTATGCTGGCCTGGGTGCTGGAGGACGCGGGTCTGGATCCGGGCTTCCTGATCGGCGGGGTGCCGCTGGACTTTGGCCTGTCCGCGCGCCTGGGCTCGGCGCCCTTCTTCGTCGTCGAGGCCGATGAATACGACACCGCCTTCTTCGACAAACGCTCCAAGTTCGTCCACTACGGCCCGCGCACACTCATCCTGAACAACCTGGAATTCGATCACGCGGACATCTTTGATGATCTGGCTCAGATCCAGCGCCAGTTCCATCATCTGGTGCGCACGGTTCCGGGCAGCGGCCTGATCGTCCATCCCGAGGGCTCCCCGGCCATGGACAGGGTGATATCCATGGGTTGCTGGACCCCGCGCGAGACCCTGGGTGATGGAGGCGACTGGACCGCCGAGCTGATCGAACCCGACGGCTCCCGGTTCCGGGTTCTGATCCAGGGGATCGAGGCCGGTACCGTCCACTGGGGGCAGACCGGACTCCACAATGTCCACAATGCCCTTGCGGTGCTGGCGGCCGCGCGTCACGTCGGGGTTCCGGTCTCCGCCGGGGTCGAGGCGCTGGGGCGTTTCCAGGGCGTCAAGCGTCGCATGGAGTTGCGCGGCGAGATCGAGGGTATCCGTGTCTTCGATGACTTCGCCCATCATCCAACCGCGATCGCCACCACGCTGGAGGGACTGCGTCGGCGGGTCGGCGGGCAACGCATCCTGGCGGTGCTGGAGCCCCGTTCCAATACCATGCGGCTGGGTGTGCACAACAGCGAGCTGGCGGCCTCGCTGGGCTCGGCGGATCGCGTCTATCTCCATGCCCCACCCGATCTGGGCTGGGACGCGGGTGCCGTGCTGGCCGGGCTCGGCGAACGTCTGCGCGTGCTGGATGCCATCGATCCCATCGTCGAGCGAGTCGTCGCCGACAGCCAGCCTGGCGACCAGATACTGGTCATGAGCAACGGCGGCTTCGGCGGCATCCATGACAAGCTCCTGAGCGCCTTGCGCCTCAGGTATTTCGCTTGAACCGGATCGCCCGGCGCGGCGTCTCCGGGCCGTCTGGCGCATGACCCATTCAGGTGCCTCCCTCCCGACCACGCCCGCGGGTTGGCCGAGGACGGTCACGGTCGCCTTTACCGGTGCCTCCGGCGCGCGCTATGGACTACGGCTGGTCGACTGTCTGATCCGGGCCGGAATCCGCGTCTATCTGCTGATCTCCCAGGCGGGCCAGGTGGTTCTGAAGATGGAAACCGGGCTGGAGGCGCCGGCGCGGGCGAGCGAGGCCGAGCCCTTCTTCGCCGACCTCTTCCAGGCCAGCGCGGGTCAGCTCAGGGTCTTTGGTCGCCAGGAATGGACCGCCCCCGTGGCGAGCGGGAGCAATCCACCCGAGGCCATGGTGATCTGTCCCTGCACCACCGGCACACTGGCGCGCGTCGCCGCCGGACTCTCCGGCTCACTGATCGAACGCGCGGCGGACGTAGCCCTGAAGGAGCGGCGCCGCTTGATCCTGGTGGTCCGCGAGACCCCTTTCACCAGCATCCATCTTGAGAACATGCTCCGCCTCGCCCAAGCCGGGGCGGTGATCATGCCGGCCAATCCAGGCTTCTACAGCAACCCCACCAGCGTCGACGACATCGTCGATTTCATGGTCGCCCGTGTTCTGGATCACCTGTCCGTTCCCCATGCCTTGATCCAACGCTGGGGCGAGTAGCCGCGAGTGCTCGGAAACCGAGAGGCTGGAGCCCCGGATACCCAAGAGCCGGGCGCGAAGGAGGCGAGCGGAGGTCGAACACCTGGCTGCGTCTTCCTGGCGAAACGGATGATCGTCAAGCCCAGGCGAGCCGTCGTCGAGGATAAAAACCGGATTCACCAGAGGCCTTTCGAGACGCCTTTGGGGTTGACAAGCGAAAAAGTATATAAGAAACTGGTGATGTACTGAAGCTTAGCGCTTCAGTGCACTCCTCCATCCTCCTTTGGTGGTAATTTTAAAGCGCGACAATCGTCGCGCTTTTTTTATGCCTGGAATCGAACCTCTTGCCATCCGCCCGAGGCGACCAGCCGTTGATGATCCTGGCTTGTTTTTCAATCGCTGGAGGCCGTTGTCTCTAGATCCATTCGCTCAAGACGGCGCACCAGGCGATAGGCGACCCAGCCCAGCCCGATGGTCGCGGCGCCGACGGCGGCGACGATCGGGCGTTGCTGAACGGCGTGATAGACCATCCAGCCCATGAGGACGATGAAGCCAAGGCTGGTGAAGGGATGACCCCAGGTTCGATAGGGACGCGGCAGATCGGGTTCGCGCGCGCGCAGCACGAAGACGCCCGCCACGGTGAGCGCGGCGAACACCGAAAGGGTGAAGCCGACATAGCTCACCAGTGCATCGAAGCTGGAGGTGAGCATCATGAGCATGGCCAGCAGCGATTGCAGCGCGACGGCGATGAGCGGGCCACCGCCGTCGAAGCGGCGAGCCAGCAGGCGCATCGCCCGGTAGTCACGCCCCATCGCCTCGTAGATGCGCGGTCCGGTCAGGATGAGGGCACCGACCGTCGAGACCAGACCCAGGGCGATGAGTCCGCTCAGGATCCGGCCGCCCAACTCGCCGAACGCATGGACCGCCGCCACATGTCCCACCCGTTCCTCGGCCCCCGCCAGCTCCGCGGCCGGCGCGGCGCCTAGAAAGACCGTGTTGACGCCGAGATAGAGCAGCATCACCGTCAGGGTTCCCACCACCAGCGCGAGCGGCAGCAGCCGTCCCGGATCGCGCACCTCGCCCGCCACGTAAGCGGCGGCGTTCCAGCCGCTATAGGCATAGGAGACATAGATCAGACCCACCGCGAAGGCCGGCGACAGCACGGCGTCCAGCAGGGCCGGCTCGCCGCTACCGACGAGTCGCGAGGCATCGATGGCGAAAAAACCGCCGAGGATGAACAGCAGGATCAGCAGCGCCTTGCCGAGCGTGAAGAAATCCTGGATCCGGCTGCCGGTCGACAGATGGAGCGAGTGCAGGACCGAGGCGCCGACGACCAGCGCCAGGCCGGAGGCCAGCGGTGGAATCCAGTCGGAACCAAGCGCGAGGTTCAGATACTCGCCGAACGCCATGGCGCTAGCGGCGACCGGCGCGGCGAATCCAACCACCAGCGAGACGAAACCGGCGATGAATCCCAGCGCTGGATGGTAGATGCGCGAGAGCAACCGATACTCTCCGCCGTTGTGCGGCAGCGCGGCGACCAGTTCGGCGTAGGCCAGCGAGCCACAGGCCGCCGCCAGCCCGCCAAGCAGCCAGGCCACCAGCACCGCGGGTTGGGAGCCCAGATCACGGAGCAGGAATCCGGTGGTGGTGAAGACGCCGGTGCCGATCATGGTTGCCACGACGAGCAGGATGGCGGTACGCAGACCGAAGCGGTGTTCCGGGTTGGTGTGTCGTGGCATTGAAATCTTTATTGGTCAGTGGATTGGCGCGCCGGGCGGCTGCTCAGGTTAGCAGATGCGCGAGCGATTTAGCGTCCGTCGTCACTGTCGGATGATCCGCCCATTGGGGTTCCCCGTATCGAGGGATTCATCCAGTTGTCACAGGAACGCAAAGGTTATTCGTTAGATTGCCCGTTTGGCGGGGGTTGGGTTGCATCGGCCCAGTCTCCAACACTCAAGTCGACCCACTCCAGGACGTCGACGCCCGACGAGATTCAGGAGCAAGGCAAGGTGAACCCGAAACATTCGATACCCAGTCTAGTGGCCGCGGCGGCGCTGCTCTCGGCCGGTCTGACGCAGGCCGCGCCATCGGCGAAGTATGTCTTCTTTTTTCTCGGAGACGGGATGGCGAACGCGCAGGTCCAGGCCGCCGAGGCTTATCTGACCGTCAAGAACGGCGGCTCGGCGACCCTGGCCAGCGATCTGCTCGATCCGGCGAACCGGCTGAACATGACCAAGCTACCGGTGCAGGGCATGCAGACCACCTTCGACGCCGGTGCCCTCATGACCGACTCGGCCTCCTCCGCCACCGCCTTCGCGAGCGGTCTCAAGACCAAGAGCGGGGTCATCGGCATGGACGAGACCCTGACCAACAGCTACAAAAGCGTGGCCCAGATCGCCCACGAGCGCGGTCGCAAGGTCGGCGTCATCACCAGCGTCTCGCTCGATCACGCGACCCCGGCCGCCTATTACGCGAGCGTCACCAGCCGTGGACTCATGAATCAGATCGCGACCCAACTGACCGCCAGCGGCTATGACTTCTTCGGCGGCGGCGGGTTTGCCTCGCCCACCGGAGCGGCGCGCGGCGGCGACTCGGAGAACAACATCTGGGATCTGCTGAGCGCCAATGGTTATCAGGTGTTCAACGATCGCGCGTCCATACTCTCGCTCAAGACCAATCGGCCGGGCGCCAAGGTCGTCGCCATCAATCCGACCCTGGACGAGGCCGCCGCCATGCCCTATGCCATCGATCGACCGGAGGCCAATCTCTCGCTGGCCGAGATGACCGAGGTCGCCATCGCCAATCTCTACGAGGGGCCGAGTCAGCGCGGCTTCTTCCTGATGGTCGAGGGCGGCAAGATCGACTGGGCCTGCCACGCCAACGACGCGGTGGCCGCGATCGGCGATACGCTCGACTTCGACGCGGCGGTCGGCAAGGCGCTGGAGTTCTACAGAAAGCACCCGATGGATACGCTCATCATCGTCACCGGCGACCACGAGACCGGCGGCATGACCGTCGGCCACGCGACCACCGGCTACACCGCCTATTACGATCGCCTGTTCGGCCAGACCAACAGCTTCGAGCACTTCGCCGCGAATCAATGGAAGGTGCACAAGGAGACCTATGGGGAGGGTTACGATCGGACCCCCGCCAACAATCTGGAGTCCAACACGGCGATGCTCTCTCTGCTGGATGATACCTTCGGACTCGAATGGGCCAGTCTCAACGACTACCAGAAGCAGAAGCTGGAGGATGCCTACGACCAATCCATGTCCGGAGAGAACGACAACAGCTCGGCCGAGAACAAATATCTCTACGGCAGCTACGAACCCATCATCGTCACCATCACCCACATCCTCAACGAAGTCGCCAGTATCGGCTGGACGTCCTATTCGCACACCGGCGTGCCGACCCCGGTCTATGCCCAGGGCGGGCAGGCCAGTCTCTTCAGCGGTTTCTACGACAACACCGACATCGCCAAGCGTCTGACCCAGGCCATGGGTCTGCGCGAGAGCCTGCCGGTCGCCAGATAACCGCCCCGTCCCAATCCGCCCACCCCACGGCGCCGTCGGCTCGACGGCGCCGTTCTCTTTGGCGATCACCCATGCCCAACTGGAACCGCGACTGGCTGTTCGCGCTGACCATCGCGCTGGTCTGCGTCGGACTATATTTCCTCGACCTCGCGCCCGCGACCCGCGCCGAGCATGGCTGGCACGCGCGCGCCCTGGTCACCGAGGTCGACAACAGTCAGGTGCGCGTGAACCTGATCGTCAAGACGGAGGACCAGTTCCTGAGGGTTCGTCTGCTCGGCGGTCCCCACCAGGGAGAGGAGCTCACGGTCACCAACATGCTGACCGGCAAGCTGGAACTGGACGAATTCTACGAAGCGGGCCAGGTCATCCTCGTCGAGTATGGGTTGAAGGACGGCCGACCCGCGCACGGAACGGCGCGTGGCGTCTATCGTCTGGGCTGGCAGCTCGCGCTGATCGGCGTCTTTGCCGTGCTCCTGGTCGCGGTCGCCGGTGTGACCGGGTTCAAGGCCGCGCTCTCCTTCATCTTCACCGCGCTGGTGCTCTGGAAGCTCTATTTTCCGCTGCTGCTGCTCGGTTATCCCCCCATCCCGTGCGGGCTCGCGCTGGTCGCCCTGCTCACCGCCGTCATCACCTTCTCGGTCGGCGGACTGAGTCGGCGCGGTGTCGCGACCTTTCTGGGCTCCATGCTGGGGGTGCTGCTCACCTGTGGGCTCGCGGTCTGGTTCGCCCAGGTCTTCCACCTGCATGGCGCGCTGCGACCCTTCGCCGAGACCCTGCTCTACTCCGGCTATTACGGGTTGCGCCTGACGGACATCTTCATCGCCAGCATCTTCATCGCCTCCTCGGGCGCGGTCATGGATCTGTCGATGGACATCGCCGCCAGCATGGAAGAGATCAAACACCATCACCCCGGCATCGGACCCATCGCGCATCTCACCTCGGGTCTGCGGGTCGGGCGCGCGGTGGTCGGAACCATGACCACCACCCTGCTGCTCGCCTATTCCAGCAGCCACATTACCCTCTTCCTGCTCTTCATGGCCAAGGGACTCCCCGCCGCCAACATCCTCAATGCCCCCTTCGTCGCGGCCGAGGTGTTGAACATCCTGGTCGGCAGCTTCGGACTGGTCACGGTCGCGCCCTTCACGGCACTCATCGCCGCGCTCCTTCATGGCTGGCCCTCGCGGGAGGTCGCGCGGGTCGTGCCATCGACCGTCGATTCGCGCGCCTAATGCCGCCTGAGCGAGTCGACCAAGCCGCCAAGCGGACAAGCGCGGATTCACGCCTGGATCAAGGCGTCAGTCGCCCCCGCAGCCGCCGCCATCTCCGCCGCCGTCGCCATCGCCATCGCCATCGCCGCTGAACCAGGAATCACCGAAGCCATCCGAGGAACCGTCGAAGGCGGTGCTGGTCATGTCGCCCGCGCAATGGACCGGCTGGCCAGTCGAGGCTCCATCGCGGTCGATCAGGGCCTGACAGTTCAGGGCGTAGCGAAAGCCGCCTGGGATATTGAACTGCCGGTCGAGCGCGAAGAGCAGGGGCAGGCGGGCGGGTTCGCGGGGATCGATGTTCTCCTCACGACAGGCGTGCCACCAGACCCGACGCAGACCGCTGTTGTTCTGGCGGTTCGGTCCCAGGGCGGTGGCCGGCGTGTGGTGCAGAAAGCGTCCGAACGCCCGGTCGCAGAACTGCTGGTAGTGCCGGGTGTGCAGGATGTGCTCGTGCCAGAGGTCATCGACGACCTGCGACGGCATGGATACAGGCTTGCGACCACTCTTGAGATAGGCCAGGAAAAACTGACGCAGTCCGCGCGCGACCAGATGCCGGGCACGTCCGTCGAGTTGGGGATGGCGGGCGCCGAAGCGCTCGATCAGACCGGGCGGGAAGCGGTAGGCGCGGATGAAGGCGACGCGCCGCGCTCGGCGCCGGACCGACCAGACGACGAAGAGCAGGGCCAGCGGAATGAGGACCATCGGGATCGGGGGTAGCTCGCTCATCGAACCCTCGCGTCGCTCGGCGACTCAATTCCGCCAGAAGGTTGGCATGAAGAGGATCAGCAGGGTGAAGATCTCCAGCCGTCCGGCCAGCATGCCGAAGATGCCCAGCCATTTGACCACCGGATCGACGGTGGCGAAGGTCACGGCGACCTCGCCAAGTCCCGGACCACAGAGATTGACGGTGGTGAAAACGGCGCCGAAAGCGGATTCCAGATCCAGTCCCGCCGCCATCATCGCCACGGTCAGCAGTAGACAGGTCACGATATAGAGCACGGAAAAACCCCAGACCGAGAAGAGTACATCCTCCGTGACCAAGCGCTGACCGATCTTGACCGGCGCGAGCGCCCGCGGATGGGCGAGTTGGAATAACTGACGCACCCCCAGCTTGACCAGCAGCATGACCCGCAACACCTTGATGCCGCCCGCCGTGGAGCCGCCGCAGCCGCCAATGAAGGAGATGATCACCAACACCAGCGGGATGTGCAGCGGCCAGTCGCCGAAGGTCGCGGTGCCGAAGCCGGTGCTGGTGAGGATGGAGGCGACCTGAAAGGTTCCGTGCCGTAGGGACTCCCAGCTTCCGGCATAGGCGCCGGACCACTGGAGGCTCGCCGCGATGAAGATAGACCCGCCCAGGAAGGTGAGCCCATAGGCGCGCACCTCCGCGTCGGCCAGATAGGCGCGGATGTTCAAATCGCGCCAGGCGACGAAATGGATGGCGAAATTCACGCCCCCGGCCAGCATGAAGACGATGGCGATGGACTCGATAAGCGGACTGTTGAAGTGGCCTAGACTGGCGTCGTGGGTCGAGAAGCCGCCGGTGGCGACGGTGGTGAAGGCATGACCGATGGCGTCGAAAGGGTCCATCCCCGCCAGCCAGAAGGCCAGCCCACAGGTGGCCGTCAACCCGAAATAGAGCGACCAGAGCGCACGCGCGGTTTCGGCGATGCGGGGCGTCGGCTTCTCGTGCTTGGCGACCCCGGAGGTCTCGGCGCGATAGAGCTGCATCCCGCCCACGCCGAGCAGGGGGAGGATGGCGACGGCCAGAACGATGATTCCCATCCCGCCCAGCCATTGGATCTGCTGACGATGGTAGAGGATGGACTTGGGCAACTGGTCGAGCCCGACGATGACGGTCGCCCCGGTGGTGGTGAAGCCCGAGATGGACTCGAACACCGCGTCGGTCAGGCTCAGATGCAGCCCGAGGATGAAGGGCAGCGCGCCGAACAATCCCAGCAAGGCCCAGAAGAGGGCGACGATGAGGAAACCGTCGCGCACGGACAGTTCGCTGTTCGCCCGCAGGTTCGGCAGCCAGAGCAGCAGACCGCCGCCCGCGGTCAGCAACAGCGAGACCAGGAAAACCAGCCACTGACCGTCCTGGTAGAGCCGCGCCAGGGCGAGCGACGGCAGAAAACTCAGGCTGTAAAGCATCAGCAGAATGCCAAACAGCCGAATGATCGCGCGCCAATGCATCCGAACTTCAATCCTCGCGCAGACGGTTATATGGCGCTAAATTCGGCGCTTGGAACCCTGATGTCGCGAAGAAACGAGGGAAAACGACGATGTGTTTGGTTCGGACACGTCTCCCCCTTGGGTAAAGGGAATCGCCACGCTCGATCACTGAATCCCTGCCCGCTCTTCGCGCCTTCGTGCTTCAAAGGCTCATATTCAGGTTGATCGGCGGCTGACGCAAGGCCGTTTACCGGGAACCGTCCGCGCGCGACGCGACGCCCTCGGCCGGGTGCCGCCTCAGCAAGCTGAACTCCGAGGCGCCGAAACCTTCGCCACAAGCGCTGGCTTCCAGAGGCTCGCATATTAGCAAAATCTGATGTGGCGGCACCGGGTAATCGTGTTGGCAATGTGAGCCTGCCCAACATCACCCAACGACGTCAACCTGAACACACGCCGCTCAACGCACCACGAATTGACTCAACTTCGACAGATTCTTCCAGGCCAAGGCCCCCACTCCGCCAATCCCGTTCGAGCTCAATGCACGGTAATCCTCCGCCGATTTGCGCAGGATATTCCGCAGCGAGCGATTACTGGCGCCGCCTGTACGCATCCTGACCAAAACCTCAGACAGATAGACCACCTGCCGCGCAGTCAACCCCGAAAGTAAGCGCAGCATCAGATCATAATCCGCCGCAATCCGATAACGCGTATCAAACACGCCATTTGCTTCATACCAGGACCGACGCACGTACAGCGTGGGATGCGGGGGCATCCAGCCCCAACGCAAACGCTTTGGATCGAAGGGGCCAGAACTCCAATGTCGCGCCACCCGCGCCGGCTCATCGCGCCACACATAGTCCAGATCACCATAGCAGGCCATCACCGACGGATCGGCAAAGCAGTCCGCCACGCGCTGGAGGACGCGAGGATGCGCCAGGACATCATCGGCGTGCAGGAACCCCAGCACCTCGCCCGTCGCTAGGGCGATCCCTTTATTCAGGGCATCATAGATCCCCCGATCCGGTTCGCTCTGCCAACGCGAAACCGGCGTTCCCGGCCTTGCGCTCTCGGCGCGAATCAAATCGACCGTTCCATCGGACGAACCGCCGTCGATCAGGAGGTACTCCAAAGTAAGCCCCTGCTGAACTCCAACCGATCCAAGCGTTTCCGCGAGAGTCTGAACCGCATTGTAAGAGGCCGTAACAAGCGTAAGCTGCATGGCGAATCGACAATCTCCTGATAGTAAAGACGGGTTTCCCCTAAAATAGTCTCAAGCCCAACACCGAAGTACCTAGCCATGTCTCGCAAACTTCGTCCACAAGTTCTAACCGGCCGAAACAAGCTGGCGCGCGCCGTTTGGGAACTTGTCTGGTTGCTGCTATTCCGTCCCTCCCCCCGGATTTTCCATTCATGGCGCTGCATGCTTGCCCGCCTGTTTGGCGCGCGACTCGGAAAGCGGATCCGTCTCTATCCATCCGCAAGGATCTGGGCACCGTGGAACCTGACGATGGAAGATCATAGTTGCTTAGGGCCGGATGTCGATTGTTACTGCGTCGACAAGATCCAGATCGGGCACCAGGCCGTTGTCAGCCAATATAGCTATTTATGCACCGCAAGCCACGATTACCGCGACAGGGAGTTACCCTTGATATCAGCACCGATCCTGATCGGCGCTCAGGCATGGGTCACGGCGGATGTCTTTGTCGGACCAGGCGTCACAATCGGTGAAGGCGCGGTGGTGACAGCTCGATCAAGCGTCTTTGGAGACATCCCACCCTGGGTGGTTGCAAGAGGTAACCCAGCCACGCCATACAAAGAGCGAACGCTTAATTCGGACGAGCAACGAGTGAAAAATGACTTCGATCCATCCACGGTTTAATTCTCAAGTTGAGTCTTCCGGACGCAACAACACGCGGACCAAAGGCGCGGCTCTCGATGCAAGTCAGTACAGATATCGCTCGTAGTTGTCAACGCATTGCTTGGCAACCGCCGTCCAGGTGTATTTCTCCTTGACCAGTGACTTACCATTACATCCCATGCGCTCACGCAAAGCGTCATCGCTTATCGCAGAGATCAAGGCTTGGGCGATGATCTCCGACACCAAGGGAACCACAAAACCAGCGTTCGAATCCGCTACATCGGGAAAATGGCATGCCTCACTGATCACCACAGGGATACCGCAACTCATGGCCTCTAGGACGGCAAGGCTGGAACCTTCCTGCCGGCTCGGCAAACAAAAGCAACTAGCGCCATGTAATGCGTCATACTTATCCGCCCCATAAACAGCTTCTACCATGTGAACTCGAGTTGTTAATTGGAGTTTCCGAACACGAGCCTGAAACGAATCACGCTCTCCACCATCTGGACCTATGACAACAAGCTGCACACTCTCATTTCTAGCGGCCACGATATGAAAAGCATCGATTAGATAATCTAATCCCTTTTTGTAATGCAAACGCCCAAGAAATAAAATATAAGGATTTTGGCCAAGATATGGATGCCTAGAGCGAAACCGATCTATATCATGTCTTGATTCGTTCTCTTCCATAAATATGCCGTTAGGTATCGTCTCCATCGGAAAAAAAATACCCAAATCCTTGATTGCATTTGATTCATGTGTATTCAGGACATGCAGATAACGCGCATGATCAAGGAACCGGCGATACGCAATGGCGAGGGCAAGGCGTTTCTTGAGGCGACGTTGCGCCATGCTCCAGTGATCCAACATTCCGTGTGGTGTGACAACATAAGGAATACCAGAGCGCTGAGCAAGGCGCGCCCCGACAAATACGAGTTGCTCCCATAGCCCATGAATCTGGAGGATATCGGTGTCTGATAATAGAGGGGAGAGCTTATTCGGGATTCCAAAACCCGTTAGCCTCTCCAGTCGGCTGGCTGCGGGAAGAATATGTACCTTCGTGCGATCGATAAACGGTATCGATGCAAGGGAGTTACGTAGCATTGCGTCGGAGCAATTCCCGCAATAACCAACAACCGATGCATCATGACCAATTGCGGCCTGTGCCGCAGCAAGACGTAATGCGACCGCTGGCGGACCACCCGCCGCAGGATCCAAAGAGTCGACTAAATGCAGAATACGCATCGGTTATCGCCTCGCCAAAAAACGAGCCACCTGTACAAAACTTTCAACCATTGCTTCAAGCGTATATTCTTGCTCGACCAACTTGAGGCAATTCTCCGATAGATCTCGTCGCAAATCCCTATCGCCAATAATCCGCGAACACTGCCGCATCATGTCAGTAACATCACCTTGCCGATAAAAAAAACCAGATTGCCCGTGCCTGAGCGCCTCCACCTCTGGATTTTGCTGTTCGATGTTGTCGTGAGTTACAACCGGGAGGCCATAACCAAAGGCATGAAGAATGCTCAAACCGATATTCGACGGATAACAAAAAACAGTCGCACTCATCATCCACGGAGCAATCTCGTTTTCCACGAAAATAGCGCCGGTAAAGATAACCTTTGATCCAATTCCATACGCAGCCACCATAGATTCGAGCTTAACCCGATCCGCACCATCACCAATAATGACCAGCTTTGCGGATGCACGATCACGCTGAAAAGTGGCAAAACCTTCAATCAACATTTCAAGATGGTTGTCTGGCTCCAGACGGGAAACGAAAAGGATAGTCTGTTCTGGATCAAGCCCATGTTGGGTCCGAAAGGCTTTAAGACATTTAACATACCCGGACCATCGCGATCTGGCGTTTTGGATCGGTGCCTGGTCGATAGCATTCTGCGCCACGAAGACTCGTCGCGCATCATAGCCCTGTTCGATAAGCTCATGGGCAATTGTCTTCGTATAGAGGATCACCGCATCAGTTCTCCGCCCATACCAGTTCCGCAGGAAATCACGAAGGCCATCACCGCGCTTAGAATAGCCGTGACCCCACAAGGCAGTCGGCAACCGCCGGGATTTCGCAAGAGCCAACGCGGGAAACAACGAGAGGTAATGAGCGTCCCATGAAAAGACTATCGCGTCACAATCCCTTTCTAGCACAGCCTTCAACTGATTAAATTGCCATTTAAATGAAATAATTCCTGGTCCAAATTCATGTAAAGGTGCAGGATAACACCTGAAGTTGCATCTATCTGGAAATGATATAAGACTGCCGCAGCTTGATCCAGCCCAAACAGTCAGGTCTATGTCTGGTGACGCCGCAAGTCTCTCGAAAACCGGCACCCGATAAGCTGGAATCAACGGCTGCACGATGGCTAATCTTATCAAGCTTCGTTTAGTTGACATAAAAATCAAGCGAATTCTCATTGCCTAAGAAGTGTATAATTACCACTGCCTTGCGCACAGACCAAACAGATACCATATGAAAGAAGTGAATCGATCGAATCCCTTATGCGCGACTTGTGATTTGCATCTATGGGATGCAGGCATTCATCATATTCCACACACAGCACCTTAACGTTTATGCCTTCGGCAATGAGGTTTTCCAAAATGCGGTATTTCGCCCCTTCTATAGTCAATTAACACTACTTTGTTACCTTCGCGTAGTCGATTGATTATACTGCACTTAACCCATGCGGGCCAGCCGAATACGTAAAGTGTAAATTTATGCAGAAAAGCGACGCTCAGAAAAAGATTGATGCGTTAAAGCAATTACATAATCACCTCGCGTCTCATATTGAAGAATACAGCCACTGCTTTCATAATGAAACGTCAGATGGTCATGAGCTGGGCGAGGCCTATATTCATGCTCTTTTAAAGACAGAAGCGGGCAAGCGTAATATGGAGCGCATGGACGAAGAACTTGAATTGTCTGGCGCTGGCTATCAGCACATTCAACAGTTCATTTTTGACTCAACTTGGTCCGCATCTAACTTGATCAGCGAGATCGCATTGAACACCTCCGAGCTGTATGCGGATCAAGACAATTATCAATGTAGCGATGTCGGTTATATCATCGATGAATCCGCGCATGTCAAGAAAGGGAAGCATTCGGTTGGCGTGGCACGCCAATACGCTGGCGTCATCGGAAAGGTTGAGAATTGCCAGGTTGGCGTGTATGCCAGTTTAGTTTTTAACTCACATAGCACATTAATTAACGAACGACTCTTTCTGCCCGAGTCTTGGACTTCTGATCCTAAACGCTTTGAGAAAGCTGGCATTCCAGAAGAAGCGCGCACGTTCAAAACCAAGCCGCAGCTAGCACTTGAGATGATCACATCCGACCTCGAGGCTGGCGTAGAGTTTAGCTGGGTCGGAAGTGATGGTCTGTACGGTCATGGGCTTGAACTCGGTAACGCCTTAGATAACATGGGGTTAACGTTTTTGCTCGATGTGCATGGCAATCAGAAAGTCGGTGGTGTTCTAAATTTGTGCATAAGCCTATGAAGCCGCCTATTGATGAGCCCTATTCCATATCGTTACAATAGTCATTTTTGTGCTCGCTTGAAGACTCAACAACCACCAGCTAAAGCTGGTGGGTTGAAGTTACGGACTGAAAGTCCGGATACGGGTCGAAAGACCCGTTCAGGGTGCCTCGGTTCGGAAGTTATCCTCTGCCTTTGGCTCACATGATGTCCCAGATACGCCCGACTCATTTCGTCCATCACGGCGTTGGATGTCACGCAAACGCCGCCGCACGCCCAGCCAGGCTTCCCACGCCATGTTTTCTCAGCAGGTCAAGGATCGCATGGTGACCGTCTCCATCATTCGTCGCGTTGGCCACAAGCCGCAAAAGGCTTCAAAGATCAATCACTATGGACTAAAAGTCCATAGTTTGAATTCGGACTGAAAGTCCTTCGTCCGCAGACTTTACTGCGGACTAAAGATGATAAGGAATCGCTACGCGATGCCAGGTTTTGATTGAGAGCTTTCTAACGAAAGATTTTACTAAAAGTCTTGCACTGAAAGTGCATAGTTTTGACTAACGATTGGAACAATAAATCTGACCGCCTAAAGGCGGTGGTTTTAACCTTGCTTCGGACAATAATGCCCTCTTTTGCCTTTTAAAATGTAAACATATATTCGCTGCCGGCCATGGAGAGCGAAGCGAGAACCAGTAGCCCTGGTAGCTGCGGGCATGTGCGTCTTGCCGCAGTGGCAAAGGAGCGAGAGTCCCGTAGTCGCGAAGGCGATATGCAGAGCGGCATTCCACACGCCGTCAAGTCATTCGTCGTTAGGCCGAGCGCAAGCCCGCGCGCGCCCATCGGGCGCGACGCGAGGGGACGCAGCGGCCCAGAGCGAGACGAACTCGGGCGGAGAAGGTGGGTCGCCATGGCGGGAGTCTCGGCGGAGAGGGAACAAACCGTCGGGAGTCACCACGAGCGCAAACACGACACTCCGATGAAATTTTGTTATTTTTGGGATCGGCGTTCATCTGAGTGCGGTAGCGCTTATTGTTTGAATCTCTACTTGCTATCCCAAGGTCGCTTTGATGCTCAGGGCCAGAGTATGTAGTGGCCGCTGTATTCAGACGGACGCCTCCTATAAAATTCAGGAAACAGTATGTTAGCTAAAACGATCGCTTTTCCGCATCGACCTCCACCTATTGGAGGGCCTGGGACTTTTCAGATTTTACTTGAATCCGAAGTGGCAGAGCGTGGTTGGAAGATTTCTTATGCGGAAGATAAGGTAAAAGCAGATGTCGTATTCGTTGTTGGCGGGACTGTGAAACTAGCGTGGCTTATGCGCCAGAAATATGCTGGAGCAAAGATAGTCCATCGACTTGACGGTCTTAACTGGAGGCCATGGCAGCAGTCTAGCCCACTAAGGACGCGAACGATGGCAAGCATACGCAATGTTTTGATGCGTACCATAAGAGATTTGTTTGCAGACTATGTGATTTACCAGAGTGAGTTTATTAAAGATTGGTGGAGAAGTTATTACGGTTTATCTAATAAGATGGAATCGGTAATCTATAATGGGACAAATTTGTCGGTTTTTAGACAACAAACCGTACATATCGATGATTTTGATTTAAGAATAGGATGTGTTGAGGGTACGATTGAGGAAGACGGGGCAACGTTAGAAACGATCATTGGTATTGCTAGTAGAGCAAAGGCAGAAGGCCAAAAATGGCGAATCGATCTATATGGATCTGCGGGCGGGGAGCTAAGCCGTGCTGTTCAAGGTTTAGATAATGTGCATCTGCATGGCAAGTTCCCACGTGACCGCATGCCGGCGATTTACAATAGTTGCAATTTGTTTCTGGTCTTGGAAATCAACCCTCCTTGTCCAAATTCAGTAGTGGAAGCGCTTGCAAGTGGATTGCCAGTGATAGGATACGATACAGGAGCATTATCCGAGATGTTGACACCTAATGGTGGATTAGTTGTTCCTTATGGAAGTAATCCTTGGAGACTTGAGTCACCTAATGTTAGTGGGCTTTACGACGGAATTATGGACATGGCAAAAGATCTTAATTCACGCTCGTTGTCGGCTCGGCGTCTCGCAGAAGAGAAGTTCGACGCTAAATTGATGCTGCAACGCTATATGGATGTGATCGAAGGTATCTAATCGTTAGTCGCTTTTTAAATGGTAGAGGTGAATAAATTGGACAGAATCAACTTAGGTTGTGGGATGAGTCCGACACAAGGCTGGAAGAACTTCGATAATTCGCCGAGTATCAAGTTGAAGAGAGTACTGCCCTTAGCCCGGATTTTATTATCAATCGGAATTATTACTACCGATCAACTTCGATTTGTCATTTTTTGCTGTGATAGCAACATCGAGTGGGCAAATGCTGCCAAGCGCATTCCGGTACCTACTGGCTCGGCGGATGTGGTTTACGCTAGTCATATGTTGGAACATCTCACCTGGGGCGAAGTGGAGTCGTTCCTTGCTGAATCGAAGCGAGTCCTTTGTGCGGGTGGAACTATACGGCTAGCTGTACCGAATATTCGCTTCCATATCGAAAACTACCTTTCCCATGAAGATGCAGATGTTTTCGTTCGCGGCACGGGCCTTGGTAGATTAGAAGAAAACGGCATCCTCAAATCAGCTTACAAGCTGATGGTGGGCGACCGTGGACACAAGTGGATGTATGATGGGCCATCGCTATGTCGCTTACTTGAACGACAAGGCTTCGTTGATGCAGTCATCTTGGGAGCAGGTGAAACTACATTGCCAGAACCTGGGGAACTGAATCTGAGAGAAAGGGTGCCGGAGAGTGTTTTTGTGGAGGCGAAGAAGCTTTGAAATTCTGGCCCTCCTGGATTTTAAGTGGTACCTGGATCCGTTTAGGATCAGAAGTCCAAAACTCGGGCAGAAAGAGTCGTTCGTTAATTAATGTGCTATGTGAGTTAAAAACTAAACTGGCATACACGCCAACCTGGCAATTCTCAACCTTTCCGATGACGCCAGCGTATTGGCGTGCCACGCCAAC
>NZ_NRRG01000021.1 GCF_016583575.1 Thiocystis violacea | reverse complement strand
GTCGTTGCCGCTGCGCGGCGCGCTGACGAGGATGCATGGGGGCTGGCTCCACGGGTGGGCAGTTGGGTTTGGCCACTCTCAGCCTACCACCACCGCCAGCCTTTCTCATGCGTTTCAGCAGGTTGGGCTTATCTTAGTGCCATTCGGGATTGGCCCTATTCCACCTTCCACCGCGCGGTTGCGGCTGACCTATACCCCGTGGACTGGGCAGACGTGCGGATCGACGAAATGGCTGTCGGCGAGCGGGATTGAGCCGGCGTAGAATGGAACGCGGATAGGAGGTTCCACCACTTTGGGACCACCGGGCTCTGCGGATATGGCCCCGTCCTGGAGTGCCGCGGGCGTTGTTGGATTTGGGCTGCATCTGAATGGCGGATCGCCCGACGCGGGCTGATTGAGGAGGGCGGAGTTCCCAAGAAACCGCTGGATTGTGCGTTGCTCGTTGCTATTTCGGCGATCCATCGAATCGACGTCCTTCACACATTGAATTGCAGGTCCGTAGCATCCTTCGCGATTGATGCGGTTTGTTCCGCGCCGCAGCAAGAGTGCGATTCGAGTAAGCAGAGAATAATGAAAAATCGGCTCTCTAAACTGAATGAATTGGGTTGGACCGACTGGTTCGAGCAGCGCGCGGAATGTAACCCAACGGAGACGATCGCCCGCGTCGCGGCTGTCGATCGTGATCAGCTATTGGTCGTGGACCAGACCGGACATTTCCGGGCGAAGCTGGCCGGCCGCTATCTGCACCGCCATCACCTCGCCCATGAGCTGCCGTGCGTGGGCGATTGGGTGTGTCTGGTACGGCCGCCAGGCGACGATTTTGGTGTGGTTCACTCGATTCTGGAACGCCGGACCTCGCTGCGTAGAAAGTCGGCGGGGAATGCCGTCGAGTATCAGATGATCGCGGCGAACCTGGATTACGTCGTTATCGTTCAGTCATGCCACTTCGATTTCAATCTGAAGCGGTTGGAACGCTATCTCGTCATGGTGATGGATGGCGGAGCGAATCCATGCATTCTACTCACCAAGACGGACTTGGTGGATCCCGCCGTTCTCGCCGCGCAGTTGGCGGAAATAGACGCGACTGGAATCATGGCGCCGATTCTGGCCCTGAGCAATGTCACACGGGATGGACTGGACGATCTCAAGCGCTTGTTGACGCCTGGAAAGACCTATTGCTTCGTCGGATCCTCAGGGGTTGGAAAGAGCACGCTGATCAATCATTTGATCGATGGCGAACGATTGGAAACCGGGGCTGTCAGCGGAACCGGCGAAGGACGGCATACCACCGTTCGTCGCGAGCTGATTCGTCTCGATAATGGCGCGCTGGTGATCGACAACCCTGGCATGCGCGAGTTTGGCATTGTTGGAGCGGAAGACGGCATCGGGAGTAGTTATTCTGAAATCACGGCCCTGGCTTCCAACTGCCGTTATGGTGACTGTCGCCATACAGGCGAGCCAGGTTGTGCCGTGCTCGGCGCGGTTGATTCCGGCGACATCAGCCGAGAGCATTATGAAAACTACCTGAAGCTCAGGGAAGAGTCCGACTTCAACCAGATGTCCCATGCTGAAAAGAGAAAGAAGGATCGGGACTTTGGTCGATACATCAAGACGGTGAAAGCGGACTTGAAGAATCGCTAGCGCAGCAAGATTCCCTATTACTGGGTGATTTCCCCGGAAGATCGGACCCTGATCGCCTATCGACTGGTTGACGGAACCTATCACGTCAGCTTTGCCGTGGAGTTAGGCGTCGAAACAGGCGTCGGCAAGGCGCGCATTCCGCCATTCGAGGAAACCGAGATGGATTTGAGCTATGTGTTTGGCGATCGAGACTGACCCAAGCCTGATGAGCCAGCCAATAAGTGGCCGATCGCGATCAGATTCTCGCCGCTTCGTTTCCACCCCTTCCATCGACTGTCACATGGATCAATGATGCCTGCGAAGATCCTCCAACCCGGCGAAATCGAGTCCTTCTCTGCCGCGATCCCGCGTCTGATCTTACCGGACGCGCACACCTTCAAGACCCGTGCGGAGCGTCTGCGGCGGATCGCGCCGGGGCACGGGCTCGGGGACTATCTGACCTTCGTCGCCGCCATCGCCGACTGGCAGCAGACGGCATTCGACGCGCTGACGGATCTCGCGCCACCGGATGCGGCGCACCTCGACCAATGCGCCACGCATGGCTTCCCGCCGCTCGCACCCCAGGGCCTGGCGCGCGATCCGCGCTGGCGCGAGTTGGTCCGCGACCTGGCGGGCCGGCTCGGTCCGTCCGCGCCGGCCCAGGCCAGGGCGGTGCTGGAGGGCATCGCCAACAGCAACGACGTCTGGATCGAGGAGCAGGCCGAGGCGCTGCTCGCGCTCGATCTCGCCCGCGTCGACATCGCCGCCTCGGCCATCATCGCCGCCGCCCTGCAGGTCTACTGGAGCCTGCTCGCCCAAACCCTGGAGGCGTCGCGGATCGCGCGCCCAGCCTTCCCGAATCTCTGTCCCGTTTGCGGTTCGCACCCTGTCGCCTCGGTCGTTCGCATCGGCGGAGTCACGGATGCCCTGCGCTATCTCGTCTGCTCGCTCTGCGATTCGCACTGGTATCTGGAGCGGGCCAAGTGCAGCAACTGCAATAGCACCCGCCAGATCGGCTACCACGCGGTCGAGAATCCCGAGTCCGCGATTCGCGCCGAGTCCTGTCCCGAGTGCCGGAGCTATCTCAAGATCCTCTATCAGAACCAGACCCCTGACCTGGAACCGACGGCCGATGACCTGGCCTCGCTCGCGCTCGACTGGCTGATGAGCGAAGAAGGCTATGGACGCAGCGGGGTCAATTTGATGCTGTTGCAGGGCGGTAGTTTGGATGGCGATTGAGCGGCCCAAGGCTGACAACCTCTTCGCCCTGCTCCCCTCGGTCGATCGCGTCCTGACCTGGCCGGCGACCGCCGCGCTGCTCGCGGAGCATGGCCGGCAGGCGACGACCACGGCGGTTCGGGATCTGATCTCCAGTCTTCGCGACGAGATCCGGGACGCGGGCGTCGATGCCTGCGCCTTGACCGAGAGCGCCTTAGTGCAGCGTCTGGCGAGCCTGCTCGCGGAACGCGGCGCCACGCGCCTGCGCCCCGTCCATAACCTCACCGGCACCGTGCTGCACACCAATCTCGGCCGCGCGACGCTGCCCGAGGAGGCCATCACGGCCATGGTCGAAGCCGCGCGCAACCCCTGCGCGCTGGAGTACGACCTGGAGACCGGCGGGCGCGGCGATCGCGACGACATCGTCGAGGGTCTGCTGCGCGAGCTGACCGGGGCCGAGGCGGCGACGGTGGTCAACAACAACGCGGCGGCGGTCTTTCTGCTGCTGAATACGCTGGCCTCGCGCAAGGAGGTGCTGGTCTCGCGCGGCGAGCTGGTCGAGATCGGCGGGGCCTTCCGGGTGCCGGACATCATGAGCCGGGCCGGGGCAAAACTGCGCGAGGTCGGGACGACCAATCGGACCCACCCGCGCGACTTCGAGGAGGCGATCGGGCCGCGCACCGCGCTGCTGATGAAGGTGCACACCAGCAACTACGCGATCCAGGGCTTCACCAAGGCCGTGCCCGAGGCCGGCCTGATCGCCCTGGCGCATCGCCACGCGCTTCCCTTCGTCGTCGATCTGGGCAGCGGCACCCTGGTGGATCTGGCGCGTTACGGGCTGCCGCGCGAACCGACGCCCCAGGAATCGCTCGCACTCGGCGCGGATCTGGTGACCTTCAGCGGCGATAAGCTGCTCGGCGGCCCCCAGGCCGGCATCCTGGTCGGTCGCGCCGATCTCATCCGACGGATCAAGAAGAATCCGCTCAAACGCGCCCTGCGGGTCGGCAAGCTTACGCTTGCCACGCTCGAAGCCGTGCTGCATCTCTATCGCGACCCGGACCGGCTGGCCGAACGCCTGACCGCGCTACGTCTGCTGACCCGGCCCGAGCCAGAGATCCGCGCCCAGGCGCTGCGCCTGCTGCCGGCATTGCAACAGGCGCTCGCCGCCTGGCCGGTCCAGGTCACCGCCGAGCCAGCGCTATCGCAAATCGGCAGCGGCTCCCTGCCCGTGGATCGTCTGCCGAGTCACGCCCTAGTCATCACCCCCACGGCCAAACGCGGCGGCGGACTCAACCGACTGGAGGCCGCCCTGCGCGGCCTGCCAACCCCAATCATCGGCCGCATCGCCGACGGCGCCTTGCGGCTCGATCTCCGCTGCCTGCCGGTCGGAGCGGAACCCGATTTCGTCCGCCAACTCGCACCACTGACCACTGACCACTGACGAAGAATGATCATCGGCACCGCCGGACACATCGATCACGGCAAGACCGCGCTGGTTCATGCGCTCACCGGTGTGGACACCGATCGGCTCAAGGAGGAGAAGGCGCGCGGCATCACCATCGAGCTGGGCTATGCCTACCAGCCCCTGCCCAACGGCGAGGTGCTCGGTTTTATCGACGTGCCGGGGCACGAGCGTCTGATCCACACCATGCTCGCCGGCGCGGCCGGCATCGACTTCCTGCTGCTGTTGGTCGCGGCCGATGACGGTGTGATGCCGCAGACCCGCGAGCATCTGGAGATCATCGAGCGGCTTGGCATCGCGCGGGGTGCGGTCGCCTTGACCAAGATCGATCGGGTCGAGGCGGTGCGGGTCGAAGCGGTGCGCCGAGAGATCGTGGATCTGCTGGCGACGACGCGACTCGCCGGCGCGCCGCTGTTTCCGGTGTCATCCATCAGCGGAGATGGGATCGACGCCTTGCGCCAGCACCTTTTCGAGGCGAGTGAACGGCTTCTGCGGCGCAGCGAGCAGGGTCATTTCCGCTTGGCGGTCGACCGCAGCTTCACCCTGCACGGAACAGGCACCGTCGTCACGGGAACGGTCTTTTCGGGATCGGTCCGTGTCGGGGACGAGCTGATGATCGCACCCGGCGGGCGGCGTGTGCGCCTGCGCGGACTGCATGCCCAGAACCAACCGGCCGAGTCCGGCCGCATTGGCCAGCGGTGCGCGCTCAACCTGGCCGGCGTCGAGAAGGACGAGATCGAGCGCGGTGACTGGATCGTCGCGCCGCCGCTCGGCATCCCGGTCGAGCGCTTCGACGCGCGGCTGGCGCTGTCGGCCCAGGCATCGCGAACCCTGCGGCATTGGTTCCCGGTCCATCTGCATCTGGGGGCCGCCCATGTCATGGCCCATCTGGTGCTCCTGGAAGGCGATCGGCTCGCCCCCGGCGACAGCGTCTTCGTGCAGGTCGTGCCGGACCGTCCCATCGGCGCGCTCCACGGCGATCGCTTTATCGTGCGTGATGCGGAGGCGCGCCAGACGCTCGGCGGCGGTCGCGTCCTCGACATCCTCGCGCCCGCGCGCAAGCGTCGGACCCAGGAGCGGCTCGATACACTCGCGGCCCTGGAGTTTGACGCGCCAGCCGAGCGGCTGGGGCGACTGCTCGATCACGCCGCTTGGGGGCTCGATCTCGACCGGCTGCAAGCCGCCTGGAATGTGCCGGACCTTGGGGCGCTCCTGTCGCTGGACAGCCGGCGCATCGGCACCGGCGCGCAGTCCTTCGCTGTGGCACAATCCGCGTGGCTGATACTGGAACAGCGCCTGTTACAGGGGCTCGCGGACTATCACGAACGATCAGCCGAGGAGTTGGGTCCGGACGCCGGGCGCGCGCGCCGTATGTGGCTCCCGAAGTTGCCGTTGCCCATGTTCAACGCCCTGGTCGCCGAACTGATCCAGGGCGGTTTACTGAAACGCACCGGCGTCTGGCTGCATCGACCCGAGCACGATCTGACGCTGAGTCCGGGTGAAGAGGCCACCGCCGAGCGGATACTCCCCCTGCTGCGGCGTGAGCCGCTGGATCCGCCTTGGGTGCGCGACCTCGCGAAGGCGTTGGACCTGGACGAGGCGGCCGTGAGACGGCTGATGCGGAAGATGAGCGGCCAAGGGACGCTCTTTCAGGTCGTCCGCGATCTTTTCTATGTCCCGGAGGCGATCGAGCGGCTAGCTGGCGTCGTCCGCCAGCTCGACGCGGAGACCGGCGGAGTCCGCGCCGCCGACTTCCGCGACCGCACCGGGCTCGGCCGCAAGCGCGGTATCCAGATCCTGGAGTATTTCGATCGGATCGGCCTCACCCGGCGGGTGCGCGACACCCATCGGCTCCGCGCCGACAGCCCACTGGCCGATCCAGCGGCCTCGGTGGATCGAGCATAAGCAGTCATCCCTGGAAGGGAATCGCCTCCGGTGGGGCGGCCGGGCTTCAAACCCGGTTGGGGGCGTCAGACGCTCCCGGGTGGGTTCGACTCCCACTTCCTTCCGCCATTCCTGCGTAACACCTCGCAACCTATTGAAACACCGATGTCTGGCGTTAGCGCTGCCCAGTGCCTCCACGGTAACGGGCGCTATCGCGCCCGATCAATGGACGCAATCCGAGGCGGAAAGTGTTTGACACCATCCAGCTCGGCTTCCGCCAGCGCTTGTTCGTTTTGTGATCGCCCGCGGAGACTTGACGTTTACACAGACGTCAGAATTGCCGGATGTCGGAACTTTATCCGACATCACCATCGTGTTGAGATCAGGGTTCTCCGCATCCTGAACAATGGATGCCTTTTGGGCGGACACCCGTCATTCCAGGCGAGCCTGTACCGGCGCCCAAGCGAGGTGTCGCCTCAGGTGTTCGGACACGAAACAGAGATTATCGAGGTCATCCGGCCTTCGCATCAGGGACATTTTGAACATGCAACGCTACATCCTGATCGACTACAACGACGCCTCCGCCGAGACGCGCGAGGTCTATGACGACTTCATGCGCACGACCGGGGAGAGTTCGGTTCCCATCTGGATGCAGAGCCTCGGGCACAGCGCGCCCCTGGCTCGGGCCTATTGGGAGCGGGCGAAGGGCACGCTTTTCAGCGGCAGTCTGCCCCTGCCGCTCAAGGAGATGATCGTCTTCGTCGTCTCGGCCAGGCATGGCGCGCGTTACTGCTCGGCCTGCCACGCCCAGAATGTCCTCAGTCTCGACAAGACGTTGTCGTTCGACGAGCTGCACAGCTTCGTCACGGCGGGCACGGAGCGGGTTCTGCCGCCCTATTACGAGCAGGTCGTCGCCTTCGCGGAAAAGGTCATCGCCGATGCCAATCAGGTGACGGACGAAGACTTCGAGAATCTGATGGACGAGGGTTTCAGCCGGGAGGAGATCTGCGAAATCATCGCGGTCATCGATCTGGCGTCCATGTTCAACATCTACACCAGCGCCTTGAAGTTGGATCTGGATCCGAACTATCGTGCCATTCTCTGAGGGTTGGCCGGAGATGGGATCATGGAGAGGGATCTGACAGCCTCCTGGCGGGAACGGACCGCGCAGCAACTGGTGCGGTACGAGGCCGTGTTCAAGCTGCTCGACGACGTCCAGCAGACCGAGCATGTCGAGGAGATCGCGCAACGGGTCGCGCGGCATTGGAAGTATTTCGCCAATGTCACCTGTTGGCGGCTGGTGCTGCCGGCGGAGGAGGGCTTTCTGGTCATCGACGGCGCGCGCGGGGAGGCCCATCTCGCGAGCGTCGCCACGCTTGATGCCTGGGACGCCTGGCACCTGTCCCAACAGAAACCGCGACTGGTGCGGCCGGCGGAGCTGGTCGCGCCGCCGCTTCCCCCGGAGCACCTGGCGGGCAAGGCCATCACCGAGATCCAGGTCTTGCCCTTCGTCCGCCTGGGGCAGTGCACCGGGCTTTTGAGCGCGGCCGCGCGCCACGAGCCCTTCAACGAGCTGGACATCAAGTTCATTCGGCTCTTCGGCAACCACTTGACCGATCGTCTGACCGGCATTGAGCTGCGCCGACACGCCATGAACGCCCTGGTCGACAAGGCGACCCGCGATGCCCTGACCGGCCTCCTGAATCGCGGCGCCGTCATCGAGCAACTCGACACCCAGCTTGCGCGCACGATTGCGTGCGGAGAGCCACTGAGCATCATCCTGGCCGACATCGATTTCTTCAAGATCATCAACGACAACCATGGCCACCTCGCCGGCGATCAGGTGCTGCGTGAAGTCTCGCGCCGGCTGCGTGCGCAAGCCTTCTCCGGGGACAGCCTGGGACGTTACGGCGGGGAGGAGTTTCTGTTCGTGCTCTCCGCGTGCAGCCCGGAGAACGTCGAGCGGGCGGCCGAGCGCTTTCGCCGCATCGTCGCCGATACCCCGGTCCAGATCGGCCCTGATCCGCATCAGGTGCTGAACGTGACAATCAGTCTGGGGACGGCAAGCACCAGTGGGCATGAGCACCCCAGGCTTGAAGCCTTGATCAAGCGCGCCGACGATGCCCTCTACCAGTCGAAGGGATCTGGACGCAACCGAGTCACCGTCGGATGAGCGGGCGACCGGCGACCACCAGCGCCACTCCGAAAGTCGAGGGTGCCGGCCCGAAGCCCTGGGGCGCCGGAGGGGCCTTGCCGGAACTGCTGATCCGCGCGGGTGATCGACCGCTCTTTCTGGCCATTCAACGCGGATTGGCGCTGGTGCTGCCGCTGATCATGGTCGGCGCGCTGGCCATTCTGGTCCGCGACTTCCCCTCGCTCGGCGCGCAGCAGATGCTGGACGCCGCCTTGGGGCCGGCCTGGCGGATCCGCTGCGGCAATCTGATCGACGGCTCGTTCGGCATCGCCTCGCTGGCCTTGCTGTGCGCCCTGAGCGGGACCATGGCGACGCTCCACAACCAGCGCCATTCCGGACCCTTCGTGAGTCCGATCATGGCGGCGGTCGTCGTCCTCTCGTGCTTCTTCGTCATCACCGCGCCGGCTCAAGCGGGAAGCTGGAGCGAACTCTTTTCATTGAGCCACGGCCTCCTGGTGGCGATGGGTGTTGCGGCGCTCGGCTCCTGGATCTTTCTGCGACTGTCCCAGATCCAGTGGTTGCAGCTCCCGTTCCGCACGGTCGGCAGCGATCCGGTGGTGCGCGACGTGCTGACCGTGATGCCGGCCGGCATGCTCACCATCCTCTGCTTCGGTCTCCTGCAATGGGCGCTCACGGCGGTCGGCGTCGCCGATCTCTACGCGAGCACGCGCGACTGGGTGGGGCAGCCGTTCACGGATGCCGGCAGCGGTCTCGATACCGGACTCTCCTACGTGGGCCTGTCGCAGATCCTCTGGTTCTTCGGCGCCCATGGTCCCAACCTGCTGTTCGCGGTCGAGGAGCATGTCCTCATTCCGGCGGGGCTGGCGAATGCCGCCGCCTTGCAGGCGGGCGGCGAGCCCGTCTTCATCATCACCAAATCCTTCGTCGATGCCTTCGCGCGCATCGGCGGCTCGGGCAGCTCGCTCTGTCTCATCCTGGCCATCCTGCTCGTCAGCCGCGATGCTGGCGGGCGCAAGCTCGCGGTCTTCGCGCTCTTCCCGGCGCTCTTCAATGTGAATGAGCCGCTCCTCTTCGGCATCCCGCTGATCCTCAACCCGAGCTACCTCATTCCCTTCCTCCTGACCCCCGTGGTCCAGACCTTGACGGCCTTTGCCGCGACGGCGCTCGACCTGGTGCCCCACACCACGACCGCGATGCCCTGGACGACGCCGGTCCTGATCAGCGGCTTCGTCGCGACCGGTTCGGTGGCGGGCCTGGTCATGCAACTCATCAATGTCGCCCTGGGAACCCTCCTCTACATCCCCTTCGCGCGTCTCTCCGACCGCGTGCGCGAGCACCGTGGCAAACGGGTCCTGAACGGGCTCCTGCGCGCCGCCGAGAGCAGCGAGACCGGGTCTGGCGGCCGCAAGTGTCTCGATCGACCGGGCGAGGAAGGGCGGCTGGCGAAGGCGTTGGCCGACGACCTGGCCCTCGCGCTCAAGGCGCAAGACCAGCTCTTTCTGGAATACCAGCCCCAGATCGGCGCCAAGGGATGCTGTGTCCACGGGGTCGAAGCGCTCCTGCGTTGGCGCCATCCGGCCTATGGACGCATCCCGCCGCCGGTGACCGTGGCCATCGCGGAGGACATGGGCCTGATCGACCGGCTCGGCGCCTTCGTGCTCGCCGAAGCCTGCGCGCGGCGGGCGGCCTGGCGCGGCGCGGTGCCGGACGCGCTCATTCTCTCTGTCAACGTCTCGCCGCGACAGTTGTTGAGCCCGGCGTTCGCCCGGACCGTGCTTGAGGTTCTCGGGCAGACCGGACTCGACCCGCATCTGCTGGAGCTTGAGATCACCGAATCCACGGTGCTCATCCCGGACGCGCTCGCGCTGGACTCACTGCGTCGGCTGCGCGACACCGGGGTACGCATCGCGATCGACGACTTCGGCATGGGGCATGCCTCGCTGCGCTATCTGCGCGAACTGCCGATCGACACGGTCAAGATCGACCGCTCACTGACGGTCGGAGGCCCAGGCGGTCTCAACGAACACATCGTGCGCAGTATCAACGAGCTGAGCCGATCTCTTGGCATCACCACCATCGTCGAGGGCGTCGAGCTGGATGCCCAGCTCGCGATGTTCCTCGCGCTCGGCTGCGAGACCTTTCAGGGCTATCTCTTCAGCCGCCCGCTGGGGCCTGACGACTGTCTAAGTTTCATTGGCACCCAGCGGAAGAACAGGCGGCAGGCGGAATATTCCCAAGCCAATGATGGCCCGGTCATGCTCTCGCGAGAGAACCTTTGAAGGGATCTTGGGGATCCTGGGAGCGTTTCCGTAAGGAGGCGCGGTTCGGATGGATTCGGCCCGATGAAAAGTCCGCCGAGATGGCTCATCGACCCGCGCGGCCCGACCGATCCTGTCGACAAGGATAGTGATCCGGTCGACAATCCGCGCCTGGATTAAGCGAGGGTCGGTCATGTCTGAAATAACAGTGGAAGTGACTTCGCGGGCGCGGGACGTCGCGGACGATAAGCCGTGGGTGGGTCGGTTTCGTCCCTGGCATTGGCTCCTTGTGGCCTTGGCGGTCGGGTTAGTGGTGGGCATCTTTCGCGATGGGTTGGCGGGCATGCTCGCGGCCTGGGAGCGGGAGGAGTACAGCCACGGCTATATGCTTCCACTGGTCGCGGCCTTTCTCGTCTGGCAGAAGTCGACCCTCTTGGCTCGGATGCCGTTCGAGACGAGTTGGTTGGGGGTGTTGGTTACCTTTTTCGGTCTATTCGTCTACGTGGCCGGTGAGCTTGGAACCCTCTATACGGTGATCCAGTATGGCCTCCTCATCACGCTTGGGGGGCTCCTCTTGTCCTTCATGGGAATCAGGGCCTTTCGGCTGATTCTGCCGGCCTATGTCCTGCTGTTCTTTACCGTGCCCCTGCCGAATTTTTTATACAACAATCTGTCATCGCAGTTGCAATTGATATCCTCCGAGTTGGGCGTCGCCGTGATACGTCTGTTCGGCATTCCGGTGTTTCTGGAAGGCAATGTCATCGATTTGGGGAACTATCAGTTGCAGGTCGTCGAGGCTTGTAGCGGTTTGCGTTATCTCTTTCCACTGACGGCCTTGGGGTTCATCGCGGCCGTGCTCTTTCGAGGGGCCATGTGGAAGAAGGTCGTGCTGTTTCTCTCGACCCTGCCGATCACGGTGTTGATGAACAGTTTTCGGATCGGTGTGATCGGCGTTTTGGTGAATTATCAAGGCATCGGCATGGCGGAGGGGTTTTTGCACGATTTCGAGGGCTGGATCGTCTTCATGTCGTGCGCGGCCTTGCTGGTGCTGGAAATGGCCCTGCTTGCGCGCTTGGGGCGGAATCGAATGCCGCTCGCCGATGCCTTCTCGATCGATGGCCCGCCGCCGCTTCCCTCGGCGGTGAACCTGGTCTACCGACGTGTTCCGGTTTCATTCATCGCGGTGCTGCCGGTCCTGCTTGTGGTGGCGGTGGTCTCGCAGATGGCGCCGCCGCGCGAGGAGATCATTCCGGAACGCCCAGAGTTCGTCTTTTTTCCGGGCGCGATGGGTGACTGGCGGGGCCGGGTCGATCAGCTTGAAAAGCAGTATGTCGACGCGCTCAAGTTCGATGACTATCTGTTGTCGGATTATAGGAACGCGACGGGCGGGCAGATCAATCTTTATGTCGCCTATTACGCCTCGCAGCGTAAGGGTGCGTCCGTACACTCGCCGAAAAGCTGTCTGCCGGGTGGGGGCTGGCGTATTCAGGAACTCTCGCAGCGAGAGATCAAGGGGCCTGGGATCGGCGACCGGCGGTTATCGGTCAATCGTTCGCTGATTCAGATGGGCGATGAGCGCCTGCTGGTTTATTACTGGTTCCAGCAGCGTGGTCGGATGATGACCAATGAATACCTGGTGAAGTGGTTCCTGTTCTGGGATGCGATGACACGTCACCGGACCGACGGTGCCTTGGTGAGGGTGACGACGCCGGTTCCGGTGGGCGCGGACGTGGCCGAGTTGGATGCGCTCTTGTCGGATTTCATCAATATGATCGCGGGGCCGCTTCAGCGCTTTATTCCGGAGTGAACCGGAGGCCTTGATCCTGGACGTTTCCGGAAGCACCGACAGGATGTCGGTGCTCCCTGATGCCGGTAGTGCCCGCTCAGCCTGGCCAGCGCTGCGGCACCCTCTGTATCTGGCCGACGTCGTAGCCAAGCCCGCCAATGAAGGCGAGAATTTCCTCGTATTTCGCCGCTTCGATCTCGGGTCCGCGGGCCATGATCCAGACGTAGTCGCGTTTCTCGCGGGCGATCACGGTGATTCCATAATCCGGCTCCAGCCAGACGATGCGGAAATCGGCCTTGAAGGGCCAGATGAATTGCATGCCCCAGAGGGCATTGGTGCTGGTGTCGCGGATGAAGCCGGTGGGGTGATGTTCCTTCCGAGGCCCATCGAAGGCGTCCTTGTTGAAGGTGAAGGTGGTGGCGATGGTCCCGTCTTCATTCAATGCATAGGATTCGATGGCATTGTGGGCGCCTTTCTCGACGAAGGTCGGGATATTGGCGATGACGTACCAATCGCCCATGAAGCGTTGGATGTCGACGTGCTTGACTGTGTCCATTGGTGGGTCGCCTTCCTCGGTGCAGGCGCTCGTCAGTGCGAGCAGGGATAGGATGATGGAAAGATAAATCAGACGTTTCATTGGGTGCGTGGACTCTCGGGGACGATTGAGGATGGGCGCCCCGCGAGGGGGCGGACCGGGCCGGGGCCATTGGCCGGGCGAAGCTTCGGTCATTGGTTCATCAGGCTTCCTGTCGTGACCGCCGGGGTGGTCCGGGAAAGAAGGCGTTGGTGCGTCGTACATAGTCACGATAGCCGGGCCGTCGCTCGGCGATGTCCTTTTCTAGCAGGGCGACGCCGGAGACCCGCAGCAGCAGGAAGGTCATGAGAATGGGGGAGAGGAGAGTCCACCAACCGCCGGCGGCGAGCGCGAAGAGGAAATAGCCCCACCAGATGCAGGCCTCGCCGAAGTAGTTGGGGTGTCGGGTGTAGCGCCAGAGCCCCTGGTCCATGACGCGACCCTGATTCTCCGGCTCGGCCTTGAAGTCGGCGAGTTGTTTGTCTCCCAAGGCTTCGAAATAGAAGCCAATCAGCCAGAGTGACAAGGCCAGGGCGTCGATCCATCCCAACTCGCCGGTGGCGCGCATGGCGGCCAACAGCGGCAGCGAGATGATCCAGGCCAGCACGGCCTGCAAACCGAAGACGATATAGAGGCTTTTCCACCAGAAACCGGGGTCGTTGTTGGCCCGAATCGCCTGATAGCGGTGGTCTTCCGCCTGTCCGAGGTTGCGGCGCGTGATATGGAACGACAGCCGAATCGCCCAGATCGCCACCAGACCCAGGACCAGCCAGGCGCGGGTGACTGGTTCCGGCGCGAGAAAGATATAGACCGCCGCCATGGCCAGGAAGAAGAGCGACCAGAGCGAGTCGACGAAACCCACGTTCCGGATCGGAAGGCTGACCAGCCAACCGGCCAGCCCAAGACCCAGAGCCAGGCCCAGGGCGGTCAGATAGAGATCGAGGTCAAACATCTCACGAGGCTCCCTTGAGATTGGATGATCGCGGATCGGCGCCGACGGCCCAGGCTCGGGTGTCGAGACGCTCGGCGATCCAGGCGGTCAGCGGCATCAGGAACGACCAGCCGCCCGCGAGAACCGTCATCGCCACCAGCGTGTCCGGGAAGCTCACGCCACCCAAACGGTTTCCCGCGTAGTAGGCGAGCGGTCCACCGATGGCGCCGAAGAGGCTGGCCAGGTACCAGCGTCCTTTCAACCAGCCGAGCGAGACGTTCAGGGTCGTCGCGAAGGCGAGCCACATGGCGATGATCCAGATGGGGGCCAGCCAGGGCAGGAGCATGCCGGATGGGTAACTCAGAAAGCCCAGGCGTACCAGCAGGCTGTCCCAGGCCGCGCCGATGAGGCCCACGGCGAGGATCATGACGGCCTCCGTTTGGGGTTTGGGCGACTGAAGGAGACGCAGGGCGACGACCAGGACGGCGACGATGACCCCCAGCCAGGGCCAGTGGTGCGCGCCACCCAGCACGCAAGCGAACCAGGCGAGCTGGAAGGCGATCAGATTCGTGAGGATTTGGGGCACGGCTCAACCGATCAAAGGATTCAGGCGAACCACTCAATTGATGCCGCGCCGATCCGGATGCAAGGCCAGGGCGCGTCCGGCTTGCGTGGTCCTGGGGCGAAACCAGAACGAACAACGCGGCCTTGAGCCGCGTTGTTCGTTGCTATCCGGGCTATCCGGTCAAGGGGTCAGGACGGCTGGTTGTCGTCCGTGCTGCCCTGGCACTGCTCGGACTCATACCACATCACGTTGATGATGCCGAAGGCGAGCGCGAGCAGAACGCCGAGGATCCAGGAGAAATACCACATGGCTTGTTCCTCTCGATTCGATGGTTGAGGAGGCTGGCCGGTCCTTGCCCCGTGAGGCAGGTGCCGGCCAGCCGGCTACATCCGCTTGACTCAGTAAGCCAGGTGATCCTGCGACTCGATCTCCTCCACCGTCACTCGGCGCCACATCTTGGTGTAGGTCCAGGTGGTGTAGGCGAGGATCAGCGGCACGAAGATGACCGCGGCCCAGAACATCACCGTCAGCGTCAGGTGGCTGGAGACCGAATCCCAGGCGATCAGGCTGCTGTTGGGGTTGGTGCTCGACGGCATGATGAACGGGAACATGGCCGCGCCGGCGGTCATGATGATGCCGGTCAGGCCGAGACTGCTGGCGGCGAGCGCCAGTCCGGCGCGGTTCGACATGGACCCCAGAATGGCCAGCCCGAAACCGCCGAATCCCAGAAGCGGGAAGAGCAGCGTCCAGGGATAGGCGCCATAGTTCGCCAGCCAGGCGCCGGCCTCCTTCACCACCTCCTTGGTCAGCGGGTTGGGCGTCGCGTCGAAGGGCGGCATGCTGACCACCCGATAGCCATCGACGCCGAAGCTCATCCAGACCCCGGCCAGCGCGAAGGCGACGATGGTCACCAGTCCGGCCTTCTTCGCCACCACCCGAGCCCGCGTGGCGATCGGCTCGCAGGTGCGCAGTTGCAGCCAGATCGCGCCATGCGTGATCAGCATGCCGAGACTGATCACGCCGGCGAGCAGCGCGAAGGGGTTCAGCAGCCCGAAGAAGCCGCCGCTGTAGTAGGGACGGAGCAGGTCATCCAGATGGAAGGGCACGCCTTGCAGCAGGTTACCGAAGGCGATGCCGAACACCAGCGCCGGCACCGCGCCGCCGACGAAGAGTCCCCAATCCCAGGCGTTGCGCCAGCGCGGATCGGCGATCTTGCTCCGGTAGTCGAAGCCGACCGGTCGGAAGAAGAGCGCGAAGAGCGCCAGCAGCATGGCGAAATAAAAGCCCGAGAAGGCCGTGGCATAGACCAGCGGCCAGGCGGCGAAGATGGCGCCGCCGGCCGTGATCAACCACACCTGGTTGCCGTCCCAGTGCGGACCGACGGTGTTGATGATGACGCGCCGCTCGACGTCGTTCTTGCCGAGGAAGGGCAGCAGGGCGCCGACCCCCATGTCCAGGCCGTCGGTCACCGCGAAGCCGATGAAGAGCACCCCCACCAGCACCCACCAGACGAATTTCAGCGTTTCGTAGTCAAGAATCATGATTCAGCCTCCGGGCTAGTCGGCCTGTTTCTGCGGAGCGGTCGCCGGTGACATGCCACCCGCGTGAGCGGTTTCGCACTCGTGGTGATAGCGTCCGGTATGCAGCGAGCTTGGTCCCAGGCGCGCGAACTTGAACATGAGGAACATCTCGATGATCAAGAGCACCGTGTAGAAGAGGATAAAGCCGGACAGACTGATGATGACGTCGTTGGCGGTCAGGCTGGACGTCGCGATGCTGGTCGGCAACACCTCGCCGATGGCCCAGGGTTGACGCCCGAACTCGGCGACGAACCAACCGGTCTCGACCGCGATCCAGGGCACCGGGATGCTGTAGAGGAACAGCCGCAGCAGCCAGCGTTTTTCCTGAATGACCCGCTTGGCGTTGTAGTAGAAGCCGAGCACCAGCAGCAACAGCATCCAGACACCGGCGCCGACCATGATCCGGAAGCTCCAGAAGAGCGGAGCCACCTGGGGAATCGAGTCCTTGACCGCGAGCTGGATCTGCTCCTCGGTCGCCTGCGCTGGGTTCTCGGTATAGGGCTTGAGCAGCAGACCATAGCCCAAGTCGTCTTTGTGGTCCTCGAAGACCGCACGGTTGTCCGGCGTATCCTCGCCGCCGCGCAGGCGCTCCAGATACTGGTAGGCGATCATGCCGCTACGGATGCGGACCTCATGCTCGACCATCAGATCCTTCAGCCCCTTGACCTCGGTATCCAGCGAGCGGGTGGCGATCAGACCGAGCGCCCAGGGGATCTTGATCGCGTCGTGGGTCTCCTCGTCCTCGTTGCTCGGACGGCCGTAGATGGTGAAGCCGGCGGGGGCCGGCTCGGTCTCCCATTCGGCCTCGATCGCCGCCAGCTTGACGCGCTGCACGTCGCCGACCTCATAGCCGGACTCGTCGCCAAGCAGGATAACCGAGAGGATCGAGGCCAGCCCGAACCCGACCGCCACCGAGAACGACCGTTTGGCGAAGGCGAGATCCCGTCCCTTGAGCATGTACCAGGCACTGATGCCGAGCACGAACATGGAGGCCGTGACATAGCCGGCGGCGACCGTGTGGACGAACTTCACCTGGGCGACCGGGTTGAGCAGGAGTTCGGAGAAGCTGGTCATCTCCATGCGCATGGTCTCGAAGCTGAACTCCGAGCCGACCGGGTTCTGCATCCAGCCGTTGGCAATCAGGATCCAGAGCGCCGAGAGGTTCGAGCCCACGGCGGTCAGGAAGGTGACCGTCAGATGCTGGCGCTTGGAGAGCCGTTCCCAACCGAGAAAGAACAGACCGATGAAGGTGGATTCTAGGAAGAAGGCCATGAGGCCCTCGATCGCGAGCGGTGCGCCGAAGACGTCGCCCACGTAATGGCTGTAGTAGGCCCAGTTGGTTCCGAACTGGAACTCCATGGTCAGCCCGGTCGTGACCCCAAGGGCGAAGTTGATGCCGAAGAGCTTGCCCCAGAACTTGGTCATGTCCCGGTAGATCTCGCGGCCGGTCATGACATAGACGCTTTCCATGATCACTAGGATCCAGGCAAGCCCCAGGGTCAGGGGAACGAAGAGAAAGTGATACAAGGCCGTGATGGCGAACTGCCATCGCGAGAGTTCGACCATGGTGCTGTCGAGCATGAGCGAGTCTCCTGAAATCCGGTACTTGGAGGCACGGATGGTTTAAACAGAGGCGTCCGACTCGATGGGAGAAGCGGCCCGGACCGCGAGCGCGGGACGAACCGGCGAGCCTCGCCAGTCGCGAGAGACTAAACCGGATCGGGCTTCTCAGGAATGGGCAAACGCAAGTTGCCGATCCAATTATTTCGATAGGCCCATCAGTGGATGTTGGGCGAGCGACCGCGATCGGCGAGGGTGGTTTGATCGCTTCAAGACGCCACGCGGCGAGTAAACCCGCCGGAGCGCGGTCATGAGCTGGATTCTCGACCGATCAGGTCGGCTTGATCCGGAGTTGGACCTGGCCTGGCGCATGGCCGTGATCGTGATTCTCATCGTGCGGGGCGGCGACGGGCAGCGGACGTCCGGCGGCGAGGTCTGCCGCGGCGCTCAGCGGATCGGTGGCGCTGGTGGCATGGACCGCGATGCCGTGGCGGGCCAGACGTTCGACGAAGCCCCGGCCGGCGCCCTGGGTCAGGATGGCGTCCAGATTCATCATGAACAGTGGATGATCATCCCCGTGGTAGTCGTGCAGCGACATGTGCGCGGGCAGGTCCAGGCGCTCGACCTCGAGCGGGGCCTCTCGGCCATCCGCCTCGAGAATGAGAAAACGCCGGGTCTTGCCGGCATGTCCGGTGATGGTGCGAAAATTCTGGCTGGTGACGGCAATGCGCATCGGGTGCTCCGTGGCGGGTGTTGGCGAAGGGTAACGTCCGTCGTCTCAGGCCGCCTTGCACGGCACCTCTTGCGGCGCCTTGCACAACCCCGAGGCCCAGTCCTCCATGACGGAGTTGGCCACCGGCATGGGTGTTTCCATGAAGGTGACGAGAAAGCCTTCATCGGTCTCGGCGATGCCGATCGAGCGTGGACGGAAAGCGAGCATCTCGGGTTTTGGCAGGGATATGCCGAAGCAGAAGACCAGGTTCCGCGCCGCGTGGATTCCCTCCCCGATGTGTCCCTCCGGCAGACCCTTGGTGTGCGCGTAGTGATCGAACTCGGCGATGAAGACGGCCGCGCGATGCGCCTCGATGCAGGCCCTGAAATAACCGCAGATGGCGTCGACCGAGTCGAAACTGGTCTCGTCGCGCGCGATTTCCAGGCAGTAGATCGGATATTCGGCAAGGGATAGGGTCTGTTTCATCGAGCGGGCTCCATCGGCGGTAGGTCGCTGATTGGCTGTTTCGGCCTCAGCGTCAAGAGTAAAGCCATGGCCTTGACTGCGAGATGAAACCGTGACGCGGGATCGGTGCGGCTCGGTGGTCTACTGGGTCATGAATCCCGCCAAGATCGTTGGAATCGCGACCTTAGGCGACGGAATAAAGCAAGATTAGTGATCGGGCCGGGTAGCTGGCATTGAAATCGATCAACGTCCGGACCGAGAATGAGTTGCCGGCCGATCACCCGCTCCCGGATGTTCGCTCAGTGGCGCGGGAACTCGTGAATCAACCTCAATCCTCGGCGATCCGTCGCAGATTGGGAATGTCGAGCAGGAAGAGATTGGGTGTGGTCTCCACCAGCAAAGCTTGTCGCTTGAACTCGGCGATGGTTCGGCTGGCCGTCTCGGTCGTGACGCCGAGCATGGCGCCCATATCCTCGCGGCTGAAGAGTTGGCACTCGCTGGTCGCGCGGTCGCGCACCAGACGCAGCAGCAAGCGCGCGACGCGCTGCCGGGCGGAGCCGGTCGAGAGCTCGGTGAGCCAGGCATCCGCTTCGGTCAGGGCGCGCTGCCAGCGGGACATGAGTTCGCGGTGCAGCGCCGGGTTCTCGCGGCCGAGATCGCGCACCAGGCGGGCGGGAAAGCGGCAGACCTCGGTCACCTGCAGGGCGACGGCGTCGTGCTGATAGCGGTCATCTAGGAGCGACTCGAGCCCGAGCACGTCGGTGGAACGCGCGATGCGCACGATCCGCTGGCTGCCATCGGGGAGATACTGAACCAGCTTCAGAACCCCGCTGCGGACGGTGAACATGTGCTCGCCGGCGTCGCCGGCGAGGTAGAGGTGGGAGCCCGGTGTCAATGTGAACTGATCGATCGGATCATGGATGTGTTCGAAATCCACTTCCCGAAGCCCGGCGAAGAGCACGGAGGTCCGTAGCGAGCAATTCATGCACTTGGCCTCGCCGGACCAAGCCTCGCGGAGTGAGATTGTTTTCGTCATCGGTGTTTGAGTGGATTCCTAAACCAATCGAGCCATCAAGCCGCTCAAAGATACAATATTAATCGAAGTTGACGGGCTGGGCGGCCTTGTATCGAGATGTCATTGAGAAATGACAATCCCGCAAGATTTCGCCCCGCCAGACCGGGTGGAAAGCCCGGCTCCGCGCGGCGGCGTCAACCTCGGACCCCTCCCGTCCTCCGAGATTCCCCAGGAAGATTCATGACTTTGCTTAGCCTTGATGCGATCGGCCTCTCCTACGGCCAGCCACCCCTGCTCGATGAGGTCTCGTTCGCGATCGAGCGCGGCGAGCGGATCTGTCTGATCGGACGCAACGGGACCGGAAAATCCACCCTGCTGCGCATCATCGATGGCGAGGTTCAGGCGGACAGCGGTCAGGTGCGGGCGGGGCAGGGCGTGCGGATCGGCCGTCTGGCCCAGGAGGTTCCCAAAGGGCAGGACGCCTCGGTCTTCGAGGTCGTGGCGTCCGGTTTGGGCGAGTTGGGCGAGCTGGCGCGGGAATATTTCCGGCGCTCGCACGCACTGGGGGCGAACGCCTCGGAGGAGGATCTGGCCCGGCTCGCGCATATTCAGCATCAACTGGACGATCAGGGCGGATGGGAGATCGAGCAGCGCACCGAGCAGGTGATCTCGCGCCTCGGGCTGGACGCCGAGGCCGATTTCAAGGCGCTCTCCGGCGGTCTCCAGCGGCGGGTGCTGCTCGCGCGCGCCCTGGTCATCGAACCCGATCTGCTGTTGCTCGACGAGCCCACCAACCATCTGGACATCGAGACCATCGCCTGGCTGGAGGAATTCCTGGTCGGCTTCCCCGGCGCGCTGCTGTTCGTGACCCATGACCGGCGCTTCCTGCAACGGGTCGCGACCCGGATCCTGGAACTGGATCGCGGACGCCTCACCGACTGGCCAGGCGACTATGCCAATTATCTGCGCCGACGCGAGGAGCGTCTGCACGCCGAGGCCCAGGCCGCCGACCAGTTCGACCGTCGGCTGGCGGAGGAGGAGGTCTGGATCCGGCAGGGCATCAAGGCCCGTCGCACCCGTAACGAAGGCCGGGTGCGGGCGCTCGAATCCATGCGCGACGAACGCCGCGAGCGCCGCGAACTTCAGGGCTCGGCGCGCATCCGCGTGAGTGCGGCGGATCGCTCCGGGAAACTGGTGGCCGAGGCCGAGGGCGTGACCCATGGCTGGGGCGGCGCGCCGGTCATCCGGGAGTTCAGCACACTGATTCTGCGCGGCGACAAGATCGGTATCATCGGACCCAACGGCATCGGCAAGAGCACCCTGCTCAAGCTGCTGCTCGGCGAACTGGAGCCCCAGCAGGGGCGCATCCAGCGCGGAACCAATCTCCAGGTCGCCTATTTCGATCAGATGCGCGCCCAGCTCGACCCCGAGAAGACGGTCTGGGACAACGTGGCCGGTGGCAGCGATCAGATCGAGATCGAGGGCTCCAGCCGTCACGTTCTCTCCTATCTCAAGGATTTTCTCTTCACCCCCGAGCGCGCCCGTCAGCCGGTCAAGGCGCTCTCCGGCGGCGAGCGCAACCGGCTGCTGCTGGCCAAGCTCTTCACCCGCCCGGCCAATCTGCTGGTGCTCGACGAGCCCACCAACGACCTGGATACCGAGACGCTCGAACTGCTGGAGGAACTGCTGGTGAAGTACAGCGGCACCCTGCTGTTGGTCAGCCACGATCGCGCCCTGCTGGACAATGTCGTGACCAGCACGCTGGTCTTCGAGGGCGATGGACGGGTCAACGACTATGTCGGCGGCTACGAGGACTGGCTCGCGCAGCGTCCCCGACCCGCCGAGCCGCCAACGGCCAAACCTCCGGCCCGCCAGGTCGGTCAGGAGCCGGAGTCGGCCAAGCCCAAGCGCGGCTCGGACAAGCTGAGCTACAAGGAGACCCGCGAACTGGCCGAGCTGCCGGCGCGGATCGAGTCGCTGGAGCTGGAGCAGGCGGAACTGCACGGACGCCTGGCCGATCCCGCGCTCTATCAGGCGGACGGCGGCGAGGCCGTCAAGGTCAGGACGAAGCTGGAAGAGGTCGACGCCGCCCTTGAGGCCGCCTATGCCCGCTGGGAGGCGCTGGCCGCCAGGGAATGACGACCGCGCCTCGCGTGTCGGTGGTCATGGATGTGGGGGCTGCATTAAGATCCGGGATCGATTCATGGCTCGCGCGCCGCTCGGCGCGCGGGCGGTCCGGGGCGCGGCCTCGTCAGTCATTGTGGAGTGCGGATCTTGAAGTTCACGGTCGAGGAATTTCGCGCCTGGAAGCACAAATGCGTGACCCTGCTCGGCATGTCCGGGGTCGGCAAGACCTATCTCTCGGCGATGCTGCGCCGCAGCGACTGGTTCCATTACTCGGGCGACTATCGCATCGGCACCCGCTACCTCGACGAGCCGATCCTGGATCTCATCAAGGCGCGCGCCATGCGCGATACCTTCCTGCGCGAGCTGCTGCGCAAGGACTGGATCACCATCCGCAACATCATCAAGATCCACGACCTGGGACCGGTCCTGAGCTTCATCGGCAAGCTCGGCAATCCCGAGCTGGGCGGTCTGCCGCTGGATGAATTCAGCCGCCGTCAGGCGCTCTATCGCGAGGCCGAGATCGCGGCCATGCTCGACCTGCCGGAATTCGTGCGCAAGGCCCAGGAGATCTACAGCTACGCCCATCTGGTCAACGACGTCGGCGGCAGTCTCTGCGAACTGGAGGAGCCGCGCGTCATCGAGATGCTCGCCCAGCACAGCCTGATTCTTTACATCCGGGTGCCGGAGGCGGACGAGATCAAGCTGATCCAGCGCGCCCAGGCCGACCCCAAGCCGCTCTATTACCGGCCCGACTTCCTGCAAGTCGCGGTCAAGGACTATCTGGAACTGAACCGACTGAGCTACGTGGCCGAGATCGATCCGGACGACTTCACCCGCTGGGTCTTTCCCCGGCTTTTCCATTCACGGGTTCCGCGTTACGAGGCGATCGCCCGCCCGCACGGCTACACCGTCTCCTCCGAGGACGCCGCACGGGTGCGTGACGAGCGGGATTTTCTCGAACTCATCGAGACGGCGATCGAGCGAAGCGAAGCCGCCTGAGGTGTCACGTCAGCCGGGGCGGTGCCCCTGGAATTCGCCAAACCCCAGCTCAAACTCTCCCTGACAACTGACAGCTGACAACTGACAACTGACAACTGACAACTGACAACTGACAACTGACAACTGACAACGCCGACAACCCATGCCTATCGTCGCCCATAACGACCTGCCCACCTTCGCCCGCCTGCGCGAGGAGGGACAGCAGATTCTCGACCCGGATCTGGCGCTCCATCAGGACATCCGCGAGCTGCACATCGGTCTGCTCAACATGATGCCGGATACGGCCCTGTCGGCGACCGAGCGGCAGTTCTTCCGGCTGATCGGCGAGAGCAATCAGATCGCCCAGTTCTATGTCCATCCCTTCAGTTTGAGCAGCCTGGAGCGCGGTCCCGAGGCGCGCGCCCACATCGAGCGTTACTATGCGCCCTTCGAGCGGATCCGCGCCGAGGGGCTGGACGCGCTCATCATCACGGGCGCCAACGTGACCGGTCCGGATCTGTCTCGGGAGCCGTTCTGGGAGCCCTTGATCGAGGTCGTCGATTGGGCTCACGCGAATGTCTGCTCCACCCTCTGCTCCTGTCTCGCGACCCACGCGGTGATGCAGTTCCGCTATGGTCAGTGCCGCCAACCGCTGCCCGCGAAGCGTTGGGGCGTTTTTCCGCATTGGGTGGTCGCGCACGGGCATCCGCTGGTGGGCGACGTCAACACCCGCTTCGACGTTCCGCACTCCCGGTTCAACGATATCAGCCACGACCAGTTCCTGTCCGCGGGTCTGCATGTGCTGGCCGAGAGCGCCGAGGCCGGCGTTCATCTCGCGGTTAGTCCCGACGGGTTCCGGCAGGTCTTTTTCCAGGGGCATCCCGAGTACGACACCATTTCCCTGCTCAAGGAATACAAGCGCGAGATCAAGCGTTTCATCGTCGGCGCGCGGCGCGACTATCCGCCCTTCCCGGACAGCTATTTCGGGTTACAGGCGCGCGCCATTCTTGACGAGCATCGCGGTCACATCCTCGCGGCCCTGGAGCAGGGGCGAGAGCCGCCCCTGTTTCCGGAGCGGCTCATCACGGCCGGACTGCACAACACCTGGCACGACACGGCGGAAGGCGTCATCGGCAACTGGATGGGCCTGGTTTATCAGGTCACCAACAACGAACGGACGCGCACCTTCATGTCGGGCGTCGACCCGGACGATCCGCTGGGGCTCGGCATGGGTAAAGACGCCACACCTTGGTCATAGGCAAGCCCTGGACTCGATGCCGCTGGTTGAAATCGGGTTTGCAAGGGCGTTCGAAGCTTCCCCGTCAATGCCTTTTGTTGTGAAAATGGAACTTTTTTCGGGGCTGGTCCGCGCGCTAATTCCCTAGCTCTATGCCGGGATTCTTAAATCTTATTAATGCATCACGTTTTTTGCACAAAATCGCCGCGAACGGAGGTTGTTGTTTGTTGCATCCATGTACTAGAATTAGGCCATGAGATGCAGCATGCAGCCTAAATGAGACAGTCCTTGTTGTGTGACTGACTCGTCGGGATTACGGCAGGCAGCTCCGGCGGCATTTGAGGTGGGACGGCCGTCTTCTTGAACTCGATTGCGATACGAAGGCCAGGACATGTTCGAATCAAGCGAAAATGCGATCCGTTATAAGTGGGATCCGAAAACATCTACAGGTTATCGGCTCCGTTTCGACGCCGAGGGTGCCGCCAAGGGTGGTCACTGCTGCTTCCATGTCGAGGACTGGACCTGCCGCACCGTGACCAACGAGTGGCCCTGCGAGGATTTGACCGAGGCACTCGAGGTGCTGAATCACTTCTTCACCGTCGATATCAAGCAGGAACGCGAGCGGTTGAGCGCCTGGCTGCCGGCCGGGTATGCCGCCGCCTGATCGGTGCGTTGATCCCTCCTCCGGTAAGGGCCGTTCGCGGCCCTTCTTTTTGTCCGGATGTCCGGTCTAAATCAATGTCTACTATTGATCGGGTTTGAAACATCGGTGGCCTGAATATTAGAATGTGGCGATTGTCCCGTCGCCATCCCGTCAAAGGTGCCACCCCATGCAGGACCCAGTCAGCCACTCGGACAGCACTGTCGGCCGAGTCGAGGTCAAGGAGACGACCTGTTACATGTGCGCCTGTCGCTGCGGCATCCGCGTGCATCTGCGTGACGGCGAGGTCCGCTACATCGACGGTAACCCCAACCATCCGCTGAACAAGGGCGTGATCTGCGCCAAGGGCAGCTCGGGGATCATGAAGCAGTACTCGCCGGGGCGGATCACCCAGCCCCTGCGGCGCAAGGCCGGCGCCGAGCGCGGCGAGAGCGCCTTCGAGGTCATTTCCTGGGACGAAGCCTTCGGTATGTTGACCGAGCGTCTCGCCAGGCTGCGCGCCGAGGATCCCAAGAAGTTCGCGCTCTTCACCGGCCGCGACCAGATGCAGGCCCTGACCGGCATGTTCGCCAAGCAGTTCGGCACGCCGAACTACGCGGCTCATGGCGGATTCTGCTCGGTCAACATGGCGGCCGGACTCATCTATACCATCGGCGGCTCCTTCTGGGAGTTCGGCGGACCGGACCTGGAGCGCGCCAAGCTCTTCGTGATGATCGGCACGGCGGAGGATCACCACTCCAACCCGCTCAAGATCGCCATCTCCGAGTTCAAGCGGCGCGGCGGTCGTTTCATCTCCATCAACCCCATCCGCACCGGCTATTCCGCGATCGCGGACGAATGGGTACCGATCAAGCCCGGCACCGACGGCGCCCTGATCCTGGCCATCACGCACGAGATCCTGAGCAAGGGCCTCTACGACCGCGAATTCCTTGTCCAGTACACCAATGCCGCGGAACTGGTGGTGGACGATGAGAGTCGCGCGGATCACGGTCTCTTCTACCGGGCCGAGATGCATGTCGAGGAAGGCTGCTTCGATCCCCAGAACAAGCTCTGGTGGGATCGTGACATCGACGGTCCCATCAGCACCCACACGCCGGGCGCCGATCCGCGGCTGATGGGCAGCTACACCCTGCCGGACGGCACCCCGGTCAAGCCCTCGTTCCAACTCCTCAAGGAGCGCGTCGAGCAGTACACCCCGGAGTGGGCGGCGCCCATCACGGGTATCCCAGCCGAGACCATCCGCCGTCTGGCGCACGAGATGGGCGTCACGGCGCGCGATCAGAAGATCGAGCTGCCCATCAAGTGGACCGACTGCTGGGACAACGAGCATGAGTCCGTGACCGGCAACCCGGTCGCCTTTCACGCCATGCGCGGTCTGGCGGCGCACTCCAACGGTTTCCAGACCATCCGGTCGCTGGGTATCCTCATGACGGTGCTCGGCACCATCGATCGCCCCGGCGGCTTCCGGCACAAGGCGCCCTATCCGCGCCCCATTCCGCCCTGTCCCAAGCCGCCGCATGGGCCGGAAGCCGTGCAGCCGAACACCCCGCTCGACGGCCTGCCGCTCGGCTGGCCGGCCAAGCCGGAGGATCTGTTCGTGGACGCCGATGGCGAGGCGGTGCGCATCGACAAGGCCTTCTCCTGGGAGTATCCGCTCTCGGTGCATGGCCTGATGCACAACGTCATCACCAACGCCTGGCGCGGCGATCCCTATCCGATCGACACCCTGCTGCTGTTCATGGCCAACATGGCCTGGAACTCGACCATGAACACGGTCGAGGTGCGCAAGATGCTGGTCGACAAGCATCCGAACGGGGACTACAAGATTCCCTTCCTGGTGGTGTGCGATACCTTCGCCTCCGAGACCGTCGCCTTCGCCGATCTGGTGCTGCCCGATACCACCTATCTGGAGCGTCACGACGCGCTCTCCATGCTCGATCGCCCGATCTCCGAGTTCGACGGCCCGGTCGACGCGGTGCGTATCCCGGTGCTTCCGCCCAAGGGCGAGTGCAAGCCGTTTCAGGATGTCCTGATCGAGCTTGGCTCCCGGCTCAAACTCCCCGCCTTCGTCAAGGCCGACGGCAGCCGCAAATACCGCGACTATCCGGATTTCATCGTCAACTACGAGACCTCGCCCGGCTCCGGCATCGGCTTCCTGGCCGGCTGGCGCGGCAAGAGCGGCGATCAGGTGCTCAAGGGCGAGCCCAATCCGCGTCAGTGGGAGATGTACGCCCAGAACGGCTGCTTCTATCACCACGAGCTGCCGCGCAACTATCAGTACATGCGCAACTGGAACAAGGGCTATCTGCACTGGGCGCGCGCCCACGGCATGATCCGCTACGCCGAGCCCATCACGCTGCATCTCTATTCCGAGGTGCTCCAGAAATTTCGTCTCGCCGCCCAGGGCAAATGGCCTGGGCGCCAGCCGCCGGATCGTCTGCGCCAGCGTGTCGAGACCTACTTCGATCCCTTGCCTTTCCATTACGACCCGCTGGAGACGCAGCTCACCGACACCCGGCGCTACCCCTTGAACGCGCTCACCCAGCGTCCGATGGCCATGTATCACAGTTGGGATAGCCAGAACGCCTGGCTGCGCCAGATCCACAGCCACAACTATCTGTTCCTGAGTCCGAGCGTCGGTATCGCCAACGGCTTCGGGGACGGCGACTGGATCTGGGTCGAGTCGCCGCACGGTCGGGTGCGCTGTATGTGCCGATTCTCGGAGGCGGTCGAGCCGGGCACGGTCTGGACCTGGAACGCGATCGGCAAGGCCGCCGGCGCCTGGGGTCTGGGCGCGTCGGCGGACGAGGCGCGCAAGGGCTTTCTGCTCAATCACCTCATCGCCGAGGAGTTGCCCGCCCACGATGCCGGCGATCACCTTTCCAATTCCGATCCGGTGACCGGGCAGGCCGCCTGGTTCGACGTGCGGGTGCGTGTCTACAAGGCCGACCCCAGCGAGCCCGAGGTGACCTCGCCCCAGTTCACGCCGATGCCGCGCCTGCCTGGACAGGACAGGAAGCGCGGTAAATGGCAGGCCTACATGGCTGGCGTATTCGGCAAGAAATGAGATTCCAATGAGATTCCACGGCTTGGGATGGGCGAAGCCCCGTCGTGGGTGTTGGGGTCGAGCCTCGACGCTTGTCGCGCGTGCCCATCCTCCAATCCTCGGAGCCGCCGGGATGGGCATGGCCGGCGGTGCCGTATCCAGGGCGCCGGGCTCGGGCTTTTGTCCATCCTTGGTATCTTTGTGTCCGGGAGCTTCGAGGATGGGTTTCGCTACGCTCTACCCATCCTACGACCTGAAGGCTGAAGCATGACTCAACTCGCACTCGTCATCGATCTCAATGTCTGCGTCGGCTGTCATGCCTGCGTGACCTCCTGCAAGGAGTGGAACACCTCCGGGTGGGCCGGTCCCATGGTCGACCAGAATCCTTACGACGGCTCGCCGACCGGCACCTTCTTCAACCGGGTGCAGACGTTCGAGGTCGGAACCTTCCCGAATACCGAGACGGTTCATTTCCCCAAGAGCTGCCTGCATTGCGAGGAGCCGCCCTGCGTGCCCGTGTGCCCGACCGGCGCCTCCTACAAGCGTCCGGACAACGGCATCGTGCTGGTCGACTACGACAAATGCATCGGCTGCAAATATTGCTCCTGGGCCTGCCCCTACGGCGCGCGGGAGGTCGACGAGCAGCAGAAGGTGATGAAGAAATGCACCCTCTGCATCGATCGCATCACCGACGCCAAGCTCTCCGAGCGCGATCGCAAGCCCGCCTGCGTGCTGGCCTGTCCGACCAGTGCCCGGCTGTTCGGCGATGTCCACGATGCCGACTCCGAGGTCTCGGTCGCGATTCGCGAGCGCGGCGGCTATCAGCTCATGCCCGAATGGGGCACCAAGCCGGCCAATCATTATCTGCCGCGCCAGAAGATCCGCATCCATATCGATCAGGACGAGCTCACCCGCGTCGATAACCCACTGCGCCGGGAAGATCTCACCGACTACACGGGCGAGGAGACGCTCGACGATGTGGCTTGGTAGGGCAAGTTGTCAGTTGGCAGAATGGCGCCGCTGAGAATCGACTGTCACCGACACCAGCAAGCGCAGGCGCTTGTAACCAACAACTGACAACTGACAACTGACAACTGGAAACTTTCCCATGCATCCAGCCTTCTCCGTCATCTTCCTGACCACGCTGCTCGGTGCCGGCCAGGGTCTGTATCTGGCGATGGTCACGGGCCAGCTCTACGCGGTCGCGCGTTTTCTGCCAGTTCAGGAGGATCAGTTCTACGCCATCGGCAGTCTGGTGGCCCTGGTACTCCTGATCGCCGGACTGGTCGCGTCCTTTTTCCACCTGGGCCGGCCCGAGCGTGCCTGGCGCGCGGCGGCGATGTGGCGAACCTCCTGGCTGTCGCGCGAGGTCATCGTTCTGCCCATCGTCATGGCCCTGGTCTTCGCCTATGCCGTCGCGCACTGGATGGAGTGGACGACCCCGCTGTTCCAACTGGGCGCGGCGCTTCAGGTGGACTCGACCCTGCTGCTGGGTCTCCTGGGCACGCTGGCCAGCCTGGCGCTCTTCGTCTGCACCGCCATGATCTACGCGGGCGTCAAGTTCCTGCAGGAATGGCACACGCCCCTGACGGTCAGCAATTTCATCTTTCTGGGCGCGGCCTCCGGCTTCATGCTCGCCGCCGCTTATTCCGCCTATATCGGCAATCCGCTGGTGACCTTTTTCGGAACCTGGGCGGTTATCCTGACCCTTGCCGGTCTGGCCTCCCGGCTGGCTCATCTGTCGCGCAACGCGCATCTCAAGCACAAGAGCACGGTGCAGACCGCGATCGGCGTGCGTCACAGGGTTCTGTTCCAGAAGGCCCAGGGCGCCACCGGCGGTAGCTTCAATACGCGGGAATTCTTCCACGGCCAAAGTCAGGCGGTCGTCGATACCGTGCGCTATCTGTATCTGATTCTGGTCTTTCCGATCCCCATGCTCTTGATCGGCGCGGCCTATGTCACCGAGTCCCAGAGCCTTCCGATCGCCGCCTTCTTCGCTCAGTTCATCGGGCTGCTGGCCGAGCGTTGGTCCTTCTTCGCCGAGGCCCGGCACCCGCAGAACCTCTACTACCAGTCGGTGGCCTGAGTCTCTCGCTCCAATTCCGCTCCCGTCGCGCGGGATCCTCGCGCGACAGTTCCCCATGATCTCCCGGTCATCGCCGCCTCACGAAGGGTGATCGATTTCGCTGTCGAGCAAGGGTGGATCTGTCAGGCTATGCTTGCGCTGATTGAGCCGCGCCGGCTATTCCGGTCGGTTTGCTAGACTGGTTCGATAGAGTTGGGGTCGCCTCCCTGGCGTTTCGCTGGAGCCACGGAGCCGTTCCTGATACCTGAGTCGGCGGGAATGGTCGGGCTGTCGGCCCCTGGATCCCCCGGCCTTTCCATGGCTTTCCCGCGAGGACGAAGAGCACGCGATGGATGCGATATCGAGTGGCGATTGGACGAGCCAGCTTCCGGCGGAAACCCTGCTCGACGCGCTTCCCGATCCTGTGTGGGTCAAGGATCCGGAAGGTGTCTATCGATTCTGCAACGCCGCCTTCGAGCGTTGCTTCGCGACGTCCAGGGCGGATGTCATCGGGCATACCGACGCCGATGTGCTTCCCCCGTCCGTCGCCGCCGACTGCGCGGCACATGAGCGGGAGGTCATCGCCGCTCTCGCGCAGCGGCGCCATGTCCAGGCGTTGCCGGTGCCAGGGTCTGGCGCGGTTCGCTACCTTGAAATCGTTCACGCGCCCATGCTCGATGCCTCGGGTCGACTCCGGGCCGTCCTGGTCAGCGCGCGCGATATCACGGCGCATTGGTGGTCGGCCGATCAGTCCCGCGACAACGAAACCCGCTTCCACCAGCTGTTCGACCAGATCGACTCGGTCTCGGTCCAGGGGTACGACCGTGACCGCAAGCTCATCTATTGGAATGCCGCGAGCACGGTGCTCTACGGTTACAGGGCCGAGGAGGCGCTGGGGCGCCAGCTCGAGGATCTGATCATCCCCGACCCAATGCGCGAGGGGGTGATCGGCGCGGTGGATGCCTGGGTCAACGGCGGTCCTGGCGTCCCGGCCGGGGAGTTGACGCTCAGACGGGCCGATGGCTCTCCGGCCCATGTCTTCTCCAGTCATGTGCTCTTGCGGGGACCCGATGGCGAGCCACAGATGTATTGCGTGGATATCGATCTCACCGAACGCAAGGCGGCGGAAGATCGGATTCGCAAGCTGTCCCTGGCGGTCGAGCAGAGTCCGGAGAGCGTCGTCATCACCGACCTGGATGGCCGGATCGAGTACGTGAACGAAGCCTTCGCGCGCACCAGCGGTTACGCTCGGGCCGCCGTCATCGGCGAGAATCCGCGCCTGCTGAAATCCGGCCGGACACCGGCGGCGACCTACGCGGATCTCTGGGCCACCCTGGTCGGCGGACAGGCTTGGCGCGGGGAGCTGATCAACCAGCGCGCGGACGGTCGCCAGTTCATCGAGATGGCCGTGATCACGCCGATCCGCCAGGCGGATGGTCGCATCACGCATTACGTGGCGGTCAAGGAGGACATCACCGAGAAGAAGCGGATCGCCGAGGAACTGGCGCATTACCGCGCGCATCTCGAGGATCTGGTCGCCGAGCGCACGGCCCAATTGTCCGAGGCACGTCTGGAGGCCGAGGCGGCGAGCCAGGCCAAGAGCGCCTTCCTCGCCAACATGAGCCACGAGATCCGCACCCCGATGAATGCCATTCTGGGGCTGACCTATCTGCTCGATCGCGACCTGGCGTCGACCAAGGAGCGCGAGATCCTGGGCAAGATCGATCACTCGGCCAATCATCTGCTGTCGATCATCAACGATATCCTGGATGTCTCCAAGATCGAGGCGGGCCGGTTCACGCTGCAAGCCGATGATTTCCGCGTGACGGATCTCCTCAAGCCGCTTGAATCACTGATTCAGGGACAGCTCCAGGCCAAGGGGCTGGATTTCTCCTGCGTCACCGATCCGCTCCCGCCGGTGCTGCGCGGGGATCAGACACGTCTGCGTCAAGCCTTGCTCAATTACCTCTCCAACGCCATCAAGTTTACCGACAGCGGTAGCATCAGGCTCCAGGTCCAAGTACTGGAGGAGACCCAGGCCGATCTGTTGCTCCGTTTCGAGGTCATCGACACGGGGGTCGGCATCGCCGCCGAGGATCTCGCGCGCCTGTTCCAGCCCTTTTCCCAGGTCGACAACTCATCCACGCGCCGCTACGCGGGTACGGGACTTGGCCTGGTCATCACCCGTCGGCTGGCCGAACTCATGGGCGGCGAGATCGGAGCCGAGAGCGAGCCCGGCCAGGGCAGCCGTTTCTGGCTCACGGCGCGGATCGGCAGGGGCTCCGCTTCCAACCTGCCTGAGTCGGCCTCGCCGCCGCCAACGCGGCAAGAGGCCGAGCGGCGTCTGGCCGAGGGATTCGCCGGCGCCCGCATCCTGGTCGCCGAGGACAACGCGATCAATCAGGAGGTGATCAGCCGCCTGCTGAACATCGTCGGGCTGCGTGTCGATCTCGCCAGCTCCGGGAGGCAGGCGGTCGAGATGGCGTGCCGCAATCCCTACGCCTTGATCCTGATGGATATTCAGATGCCGGAGCTGGATGGGCTGCAAGCGACCCGGATCCTGCGCGCGCGGCGCGCCTGGGTGCCCTGTCCCATTCTGGCGATGACCGCCAATGCCTTCGAGGACGAGCGTCGCTATTGTCTGAGCGAGGGCATGGATGATCACATCCCCAAGCCGGTCGATCCGCGACATCTCTATTCCGTCTTGTTGGAGTGGCTATCCAAGACACTGGCCAGGGCACAACCGCCTCGCTTCACTCCGACCCAGCCAACGCCGGTCGAGGTGGGCTCGCCCGAGTCCAGGGTGACGCGACTCGCGAACCTCGCCGGCGTTGACGTGGCTTTCGGTCTGGGTAACCTGAATGGCGAACTGGATCTCTATGCGCGGATCCTTCGCAAGTATGTTCAACACCATGCCGATGACGTGCGGCGGTTGCGCGATATGCTGGCCGAAGGCGACCTGGAAGGCGCCTATCGCGTGGCGCATGCCTTGAAAGGGGTGGCGGGCACGCTGGGTTTCGCGCGGATTCAATCCCTGATGACCGAGTTGATCGCCGGCTTGCGCGATCCGCCATCGACGATCCAGTTCGAAACCTGGCTCGCCGAGGCGCAGGCGGCCCAGGCCGAATTGCTGGAGGCAATCGGATCCGAGGCCTCGGGATGAGCGAGTGAGGCCCTGGGCGCCTCGGAGCTTGTGAAAAACCCTCGTAGGATGGGCAGAGCGCAGCGATGCCCATCCTGTACGCTCCGAGGCTCAAGGTGATTTCCGGGAAACCTTGTACCCGAGATCCGCCTCGTCATAGACAGGATTAACAGGATTTCGCAGGATTGACAGGATTTTTAACGCTCTGTTTTTAATCCTGTAAATCTTGAAGAATCCTGTAAACCCTGTCCATTTCCGGAGCTTTAGGCTGGGTATGGACTTTCCCGGCGCCGCGAGGCCCATCGAACCCTGCCGATGTCATCCGGCGCAATCCTGAATTCACAGTGGCTTGAAAGATGGGCATCGCTCTCGCTCTGCCCATCCTACGGCGGCCCATCCACGGGTCGAGCCCTGGCCGGGTTGAGTCGTTTCACGACCTCTCACTCGAAGGCGTGGACCAGGTTGGAATCACCCGATGGCCATGGCCCCTTGAGCCGGTTGGTCGCCTCGGGACCGCTGAAGACCAGATAGCTGTACTTGCCATAGTGGGGCAGCTTACGCGCCAGCGCCGGCAAGGCTTGGGGATCGGTCGTCGCCATCCAGGCCAGTGGCTGTCGGTCCCGCCAGCGGGTCAGGACCGGGCTTTCGCGCGCCGGGTCCAGTTCGATGCCCGCCAGGGTTAGCCGGTGGGCGCTGGCATCCAGAGCGAAATCGGTCGCGTCGCGCGCGAAGCCGTCGAGATGGCGGTTCTCCCAGCCAAGCAGCCATACCGGCCGGTCGGTCGGCAACTCGCTGAATTCCGCGTCGTCATGAATCCGCCAGTTCGGATGTCCCTGCCGCCAGCGCTCGGCGAGTTGTCGATAACCCGGCCCGAGGGCGGCGGGGGCCTCGGATGGCAGCAGAATCAGGCCCTGGTCGGATCCGAAAAGGTTGCCGAGCGCCACCGGCGTCTCACCCGGCGCCAGCTCCCGAAAGAGATCGAACTCGGGGTCGACCCGCAGTCGACTGGGTGGCGAGTCGAGATCCAGATCGAACGGGGTCTCGCGGGCGTCGCTCTCGACCAGGATGACCCTGGACCCGCCCGAGACCAGATCGACCGCGACCGGAATCCGCAGTGGGAAGGACGGATCCGATTGGGTCTGCCCGATGCGCCCGGTGACCTTGACGCCGTCGCCCGACGGAGTCAGTTGGACGGCCTCCAGCGAGAGCCTCGGCGCGCCGGTCCGTTGCGTCCAGGCCTCGAAGAGTCGGCTCAGATCGCGGCCGCTGGTGGCCTCGAAGGCGTGGCGCAGATCCGCGTAACCGGCCGACCGGAAGCGGTTGTCGGCATGGAAGCGTCGCAGACCCTGCCGGAAGGCGTCGTCGCCCAGCTCCCGTCGCAGCATGTGGAAAAACATCGCCGCCTTGCCGTAGCCGATCGCCTGTGAATCCGACCCATGGCGTTGGGTGAAGTCCACCAGGGGGAAGTCCTTATCCTGGCGCACATGGTCCGCGTAGGTCTTGAGCATGTCGCGACGCCCCTCGGTGCCCCGACCGTCCTGCTCCATCAGCCAGTAATCGGCCAGATAATAGGTGAGTCCCTCGCTCCAGTTGCCCGAGTCGTAATCGACGTAGACCCCATTGCCCCACCAGTTGTGCAGGATTTCGTGGGGATAGGAGGTCTGGAGGATGAAGGGCATGCGAATGACGCTGGAACCCAGCAGGGTGAAGGAGGGCATGCCATAGCCGGACTCCCAGAAGTTCTCGATCAGGGCGAATTTGGCGAAGGGGTAGGGGCCGATCAGATCGGAGTAGAAGCCGAGGTACTTGAGCGTCGCCTCCAGGTAACGTTCGGCCAGCTCGGCGTCCGGCTCGCGCAGATAGACCTGCGCCTCGAATCCATCGCTCGTCTTGCGATAGATCCGGAAGGCGCCGGCGATCAGATAGATGTCGTCCTGGGGATGGGATTCCGCCCAATGGGCGCGACCCCCGTCGGGATCGGTCGAGCCCGCGCCTTGCGAGATCGCCGCCCAGCCCTTGGGAAGTTGGATGTCGAGATCGAAGGCTTGCAAGGTGCCCGGCAGGCGCGGATACCAGCCGCTGTTGCCGTCGAGAAAGACGCCATCCGGGGCGATGGTCCCGAGCGACCACTGACGCGCGCGCCCCAGGCTTTCATCGATCCGCTCCAGATCGTGACGGATGCGTCCCTGGTAGGCGAGGGTCAGTGAGCCGGCGGTCGCGTCCGTGCGCAGTTGGTAGCGCGTCAGATGTCCCAGATCGCCGATCTTCTTGAGTCTGGCGTCGCCGGCGATGATTTCCGGATTCATGCCGCCGTGCAGGAGCAGGGTCCACTCGCTTTTTCCCTCGGGAAGCCGCATCTGGTCCTGGACCTTGAGGACGCCGGTCTCGGGATCGATCTGGACCTCGAGACGATGATGGATCAGCGGATCGGAGGCTGGCGAATGACCGGGCATTAGCAGCGCCAGGGCCAGGAGCCACCAGGAGGCGTGCCGACGATGGTCGGCGTCGCGGCGCGACCGGCTGGTCGGCGATGGATCGAGCGAGACGCTGAAACTGGACATTTGGAAGCGTTCCCGGCGGTTTGATGGTCGGAGAATGAACGAGCGGGACGTCCTCTGGCGGCGTCCGGACACCTGGGCCTTCCGGCTCCACGACGACGAGGAGATCCGATGTCGTATCGACAGCATGCAGCCCTGGCCCTGGCGGCCATCTTGACCGGCGCCGGCGCGTCGCTCCTGGCGGAGCCTGTTTCCAACGACGGACCCGCTTCCCAAGGTGGGGCACTCGCGCCCCAGGACAACCCGACCAGGGTTCTGGAGGCGTCCTTGCTCACCGACATCGAGTCCCTGATCGACCGCCTGGCGGATCGGCGCGTCATCTTCGTCGGCGAGCACCACGACCGCTACGAGGACCATCTCAACCAGCTCGCGGTCATTCAGGGTCTGCACGCGCGAGGCAAGTCGCTGGCGATCGGCCTGGAGATGTTCCAGCAACCCTATCAAGCGGATATCGACGCCTATCTCGCCGGCGAGATCGACGAGCCGGACTTTCTGCGGCGCACCCAATACTTCGACCGCTGGCGTTTCGACTATCGGCTCTATCGCCCGATTCTCCACTTCGCCCGTGAGCGCGGGATCCCCGTGATCGCCCTGAATCTGGAATCCGAGCTGACCCGCAAGGTGGGCGACAGCGGCATCGGTGGCCTGAGCGAGGAAGAGCGGGCGCGGATCCCGGCCGAGATCGACCGCGAGAATCTGGCCTATCGGGCGCGGATCGAGGCCATCTTCAAGCATCATCCCACCGAGCAGCAGGCCAATTTCGAGCACTTCCTGGACGTTCAGCTGCTTTGGGACGAGGGCATGGCGGAGCGCGCCGCCCGCTATCTGGCCGAGCACCCGGAGCGGACCCTGGTGGTGATCAGCGGCGGCGGTCATGTCGAGTACGGACAGGGAATCCCGAAACGGCTCATGCGCCGCCAGCCGGTCCCGATGGCCATCCTGCTCAACGGTAACCAGCGTACCCCGGATCCCGCGGCGGCCGATTTCTTTCTCTACCCCCAGTCGGCCGAGCTGCCCCCGTCGGGTAAGCTGGGCGTCATGCTGAACAGCGATATGACGGGGGAGGGCCTGCTGGTGGATGGACTGGCCGACGACAGCGGCGCCAAGGCGGCGGGTCTGCGCGCGGGCGATCGGATCCTGCGGGTCGACGACCAGCCGATCAGGAGTTACGCCGACATCCGGATCGCCCTGATGGACGCGCGACCGGGTCGGACCGTTCCCGTCGAGGTCGCGCGCAACCGACTCATCGGCGCCGAGGAGCGCCTGACCCTTGAGGTGGAGCTGCGTTGACCCGCGACATCCGATCCGCCCGATCATAGACAGGATTAACAGGATTTCGCAGGATTGACAGGGTTTTATAAGACTCTGTTTTTAATCCTGTAAATCTTGAAGAATCCTGTTAATCCTGTCCCATTCCGGAGCTTTCGGTCGGGTATGGACGTTCCCGGAAACCGCCTAAGGTAACGGACTGAAAAACCAGCGGATCGTTGGTCGGGTCGGAAAATCCGCCATGGCGGCAAATTCCATCGGCATGGCTTGCGTGGCGCGGGTGCCGAACCCATACCCTCGGTTGGGTAATCATCGAGCGACCTATCCGAGAGGGTGAGCAGTTGAGCGATCAGGATTCTTTGGTGTCCGGACAGACCTACCGGATCGGCTCCGTTTCACGCCTCACGGGCGTTCCCGCGGATACCTTGCGGGTCTGGGAGCGCCGCTATCACGCGGTGATTCCGGTCCGATCCGACGCCGGCACGCGCCTCTATGCCTCGGAGGATGTCGGGCGTCTGACCCTGATCAAGCGACTGGTGGATCGCGGTGACGCCATCAGCCGCGTGGCGAATCTGACCCTGGAGGGTCTGCGTGAGCGGATGCGCGGCGCGGATCTGCCCGAGCGCCTGGCCATGTCCGAGAGACCCTGCCAGGTCGTGGTCCGGGGCCCCTATCTGGCGGCTCGGCTCCGCCAGGAGGCGGGGACACTGGCGGGACTGGAATTCACTGGCTTCTTCTCCTCGACGGAGGACTTCCTCGCGGCCTCCTTCGATCCGACCCCGGACGTGGCGGTGTTTGAGTTCCCCACCATCCACGGCGATCAGATCCCGGAGATCCGCCGCCTGTTCGCGCATTCGCGGGCCGCGCGCGCCATTCTGATCTACGGCTTCGCGAGTCGGTCGGTGGTCGAATCGCTCGACTCGCCCCGAATGATGACGCGGCGGGCGCCGGTGGATAGCCGCGAGCTGTCGGCCTGGTGCCTGTCCGCGCGCGCGCAACCCTGGGCTTGCGCCCTGGAGGATGATTCGGCTGGCGGGATGGGCGTGCTCCTGCCCCGGCGACGCTTTTCCGACGTCGATCTGGCGCGCCTGGCGGCGGCGGCCGGATCGGGGGACTGCGAATGTTCAGGGCCTCTGGTCGATCTGGTCGCCACCCTGGCGGCCTTCGAGTCCTTCACCGGGGAATGCGCGATCCGCGCCCCCGATGAATCGGCCTTAGAGACCTATCTCCACGCCTGCGCGGCCCGCGCGCGAGCCCTGCTGGAACTCGCGCTTGAGCGCGCCGCGCGCGCGTCGGGACTGGACGTCGACGGCAAAGACTGAATCCAGAAGACCACCGTTGGCGCTAGAATACCGAAACTCCTGTCCGATCCCAGCGTTCGACGCCGGGGTCACTCACCGCTCCCCTCGGATTCGACTGATATGATTTCGCTCCTGGACTATGGCGCGGGCAATGTCCGCAGTCTGCGCAACGCTATTCACGCCCTTGGGTTCAGGCTCACCGAAATCGAGCGTCCCGAGGACATCCTCAAGGCCGAGCGGCTCATCTTTCCGGGGGTCGGCGCCTTCGGCGCGGCGATGGAGCGTCTGCGAGGCTTGGGCTATGTCGAGCCGCTCAAGGAGTACCTGGCGGCGGGTCGGCCCTATCTCGGAATCTGTATCGGGCTCCAGGCCCTGTTCGAGGGCAGCGACGAGTCACCAGGGGTCGCGGGGCTGGGTCTGATTCCCGGTCGGATCCGTCGTTTCGAGGCGCCCGGCCTTTCGATTCCGCACATGGGCTGGAACGACGCGCGGGTCGAGCGCGAGTCGCCACTCTTCGCCGACTATGCGGGCGAGAAGCTCTACTTCGTCCACTCCTACCGCGCCGAGCCGAATCCCGAGAACGCCGACTGGTGTCTGGCGACCACGGACTATGGTGCGCCCTTCCTGAGCGCGGTCCAGAAGGGCCGGGTCGGAGCCGTGCAGTTCCATCCGGAGAAGAGCGGCGCGGCCGGGCTGCGGCTGCTGCGCCACTTCCTGGCCGGGGAGGAGGGCGGCGCTCCGGTCGCGGGCTGGGCCTCGCGCGCCGAGCCGACCCGTTTCGCCAAGCGGATCATCGCCTGTCTGGACGTGCGCGCCAACGACGCGGGCGATCTGGTGGTCACCAAGGGCGATCAATACGACGTGCGCGAGGCTGGAGAGGTCCGCAATCTGGGTAAGCCGGTGGAACTGGCCCAGCGCTATTACGAGGAGGGCGCCGACGAGATCACCTTCCTCAACATCACCGGCTTCCGCGACTTTCCGCTGTCCGACCAGCCCATGCTGGAGGTGCTGCAACGCACCTCCGAGCAGGTCTTCGTGCCGCTGACCATCGGCGGCGGGATTCGCGCCTTCACCGATGGCGATAGCCGGCACTACTCGGCCCTGGATGTCGCCAACGCCTATTTCCGCGCCGGCGCGGACAAGATCTCCATCGGCTCGGACGCGGTCGAGGCGGTCGAAGCCTATCTGGCGCGCGGAGGCGCGAAGGATGGCTCCACGGCCATCGAGCGGATCGCCGAGGTCTATGGCAACCAGGCCGTGGTCATTTCGATCGATCCGCGCCGTGTCTATGTCGACTCAGCCGAGGCGACCCGCCATCCCGTCGTCGAGACGGTCACGCCCGGTCCGAACGGCGAGCCTTACTGCTGGTTCCAGTGCACCATCAAGGGTGGGCGCGAGGGACGCGATGTCGACGTGGTCGAGCTAGCCCGTGCCTGCGAGGATCTGGGGGCGGGTGAGATCCTGCTGAACTCGATCGACCGCGACGGCACCGGGGCCGGCTTCGATCTGGAACTCGTGCGGTCCGTGCGCGCGGCCGTCGGCATTCCGGTGATCGCCTCCAGCGGCGCCGGCTGCCTGGAGCATTTCTCCGAGGTATTCGCCGCGACCGGAGTCGAGGCCGCCCTGGCCGCCGGCATCTTCCACCGTCGCGAGGTGCCGATCCAGGCCGTCAAATCCTATCTGCGCGAGCAGGGGATCGAGATCCGGACCTGAGGCGCCAGGCGCGCGTGGCGCGATTTCCAGGGTAACCGAACATGCCAACGCCGGTAGCGACTCTTGCCGCTCTTCCGCTCCTGCTCCTCGCGCTCGCCGGCTGCGCGTCCGTCGATCGTGGCGGCGAATCGACCGGCGCGGTCGGGTCGGCCAGCCTGGGGCCGGGCGAGCTGTTGTCGACCGTCGCCTCCTGTCATCTGCTGCGCGTGGGCCAAACCAACGATGTGGCGGTGACGGATGCCACCGTGATCATCGCGGCGGATAAATACGGTCTCGCGATCACGACCATCGTCGAGCGCGCCAATCAAATGGTTCGGGAATACGAGCGGCGTCCATCCGATCTCGTCGTTCGCGCGGTGGATGCCTGTCAGCGTCTCGCGGACCTGACGGGGATCGCGCCCGCCCTGGTGCGTTTCGAGTCCGATGGAAGGCTGCGGACCGCCTGGCTGCGCATCGACAACGTCGAGATCGTGCCTGGATTCGCCCAGCGCACCATCGCCGATCTGCGCCGGCGCAAGGCGATCGGGCTGGTCATCAACAGTCCGGGCGGATCCGTGGACGAGGCGCGCAAATTGGGCCGTTACCTGCGGGCGAATGGGTTGCGGAGCGCCGTCGACGGCTATTGCGCCTCGGCATGCGTCGACGTGCTCGCCGGCGGGGTCGAACGCTATGTGACGTCCGGGGCCAAGCTCGGGATCCATCAGAGCAAGGTTCCGCGTCGCTACAGCAGTCACGAGGGCGGTCAGCTCTATGTCGCCGACGCCTTTCTCTATCTGCGCGAAATGGGCGTCGACGCGGATGTCGCGATCGCCGCCGCCGCCGTCCCGAACAATCAGGTGCTCTTGATCAGCTTGTCGGACGCACTGGCGACCAAGCTCGTGACGGGCGTGGTCGATGGCTTCGAATAAGACTCGGGGTCGCGACCGGCTTTCCTCGTTTTTGTGATGCCTTCCGCACTTTGTGACGGTCGCGTGACCAATCGGTTGACAGAAGACCTCCCCTTCGTTTGAAACTGGCCAGTCCATGGCGTCTAAAAAGCTTTGCAATCAAGCTCTTCCGCGTTTTCAAATACTCACGATTTACATAATTACTAATATTAATAGATCATAATTCCGTAAACTTACTCGGTCCTGATTCTGGTGGCGTCGGCACGGCCTTCCTGGTCGCGTTCTCCACAAATCCCGAGTTTGGCAGGCACCCGCTTCCCTGCGCGCCTGGCTTCACTGACCGCCCTTCGCTGGATTCGCTGTCTATGGCCATCATTTTTACCGCCGTCGGTTTCATGACCGCGTTGGGCCTGTTGCTCGCCCTCGTACTGGTCATCGCGAACAAGCGGCTGTACGTCTTCGAGGATCCGCGGATCGATCAGGTCGAGGCCCTGTTGCCGATGGCCAACTGTGGCGCTTGCGGGACCGCGGGTTGCCGGCCGTTCGCCGAGAAGCTGGTCAACGGAGAGACCGAGCCCGCCAGGTGCACGGTCAATTCCAAGTCCATGAACGAGATCATCGCCAGCTTCCTCGGCGTCGACCTGGGGGCTAGCGAGAAGCGCGTGGCGCGCCTGGCCTGCGACGGGGGCGGTAACGTGGCCTACGTGCGGGCCAATTATGGCGGTCTCCCGTCCTGTCGCGCGGCGGCCCTGGTCGCGGGTGGCGGTCGCGGATGCTCCTGGGGCTGTCTCGGTTTTGGCGATTGCGAGGTGGTGTGCGGGTTCGAGGCCATCCGCATGAATCGGCAGGGCATCCCGGTGGTGAGCGAGGACAAGTGCACCGCTTGCGGTGACTGCGTGACCGTCTGCCCGAAGGATCTGTTCAGCCTGCATCCGATCAGCCATCGGCTGTGGGTGGCCTGCGTGAACCTGGAGTTCGGCGACCAGGCCGAGGAGCACTGCGAGGTCGCCTGTACCGCTTGCGGACGCTGCGCCCAGGATTCGCCGGAAGGGCTGATCCAGATCCGCGACAACCTGGCGATCATCGATTACGGCAACAACAGCCTGGCCTCCAAGGTGGCGATCGAGCGCTGCCCGACCGGCGCGATCGTCTGGTTGGAAGCGGATGGGAGCGTCGTGAAGGGGCGCGATGCCCGCAAGGTCTTGCGTAAGGGGGCGTTGCCGGTGGCTTGAAGCCCAGGCCGCATCGGGGGCGGTGGCCTGGATCATGTCGCCATCGAACCCTGTCCATGGCCCGGCTGGTGCCGAGCGCATCGCTCGCGAGCGATGCGGTGACACGGATACCTCGACCGCGCTGGATCAATAACGAACAAGCACACCTTCCCCTCCCTGGCGCCTTCCTGGCCCGAGAGTGGCGAAGGGGTGATTCAACACTAGAGAAGGCCCATGTTCGGAAAGAAAGACGAAAAGCCATTCAAGTACCCTGGCACCCGTATGGCGATGGACGGCAACACCGCCGTCATCATGTGCGAGCGCGAGGCCTCCGATGCCGCTGGCTCCTATCCGATCACGCCGTCCACCCAGATGGGCGAATACTGGGCCGAGGAGATCGCCAACGGGCATCTCAACATCTCCGGTAAACCGCTGCTCTTCGTCGAGCCCGAGTCCGAACATGCGGCCGCCGCCGTGACCGCCGGCATGGCCATGACCGGTCTGCGCGCGACCAATTTCTCGTCCGCGCAGGGCGTGGCCTTCATGCACGAATCGCTCTACACGGCGGTCGGCAAGCGTCTGCCCTATGTGCTCAACATCGGCTCGCGCGCCATCACCAAGGCGAGCCTCAACGTCCACTGCGCGCACGACGACTATCACTGCATCGACGATACGGGTTTCTCCCAGGTCTTCGGCAAGAACGCCCAGGAGGCGGCGGACCTCAACCTGATCGCCCGCAAGCTCGCCGAGCTGACCCTGACCCCCGCGATCGTCGGTCAGGATGGCTTCCTCACCACCCATCTGATCGAGCCGCTGATGGTCCCCGAGCGCGCCTTGATCGAGGAATTCCTCGGCCGTCCGGACGACATCATCGAGTGTCCGACCCCGTCCCAGCGTCTGGTCTATGGCGCGACCCGCCGGCGCGTACCCCTGGTCTGGGACGTGGACAATCCGGTCAGCTCCGGCACGGTGCAGAACCAGGACGCCTACATGCAGTCGGTGGCGTCGCAGCGGCCCTATTTCTTCGACCATATCGAGTCGTTCGCCGATCAGGTCATGGACGAATTCCATGCCCTGACCGGCCGTCGCTATCATCGCGCCACGCCCTATCGCTGCGAGGACGCCGATTATCTGATCGTCGGTCAAGGCAGCATGGTCACCCAGGCCGAGGCGGTGGCCGATTATCTGCGCACCACCCGCAAGCTCAAGGTCGGTGTGGTCAACATGACCATGTTCCGCCCCTTTCCGGGCGATGCGATCTGCCGTCTGATGCAGGGTAAGAAGGGCGTCGCCATCCTGGAGCGCACCGACCAGCCGCTGGCCGAGGATCTGCCGCTGATGCGCGAGACCCGCGCGGCGCTGACCAAGAGCCTTGAGAACGGCTCGGTCGGCAAGGGCGAGGAGCTTCCATTCCCCAGCTATCCGACCTACAAGTCGGGCGACATGCCGCGTCTCTACTCCGGCTGCTATGGCCTGGGTTCGCGCGATCTCCAGCCCGAGGGGCTGATCGCCACCGTCGAGAACATGCTGCCCGAGGGCAAGCGCCGCAAGTTCTTCTATCTCTCGATCGACTTCATGCGCGACGCCCTGGATCCCAAGGACGAGATCCGTGTCCAGCGTCTGCGCGATGCCTACCCGAACATCGGCGAGATGTCGCTGCGCGGCAGCGAGAACCCGAACCTGCTGCCCAAGGGCGCGGTGACGGTGCGCATGCACTCGGTCGGCGGCTGGGGCGCCGTGACCACGGGCAAGAACCTGGCCATGACCCTCTATGACCTGCTGGGTTATGACATCCGCGCCAATCCCAAGTACGGCTCGGAGAAGAAGGGTCAGCCGACCACCTATTTCCTCTCCGCCGCGCCCGAGCCGATCCGGCTCAACTGCGAGTACACCTATGTCGACGTGGTCCTCTGTCCGGACCCCAACGTCTTCACCCACTCCAACCCGCTCTCCGGTCTCGATCGTGGCGGTCGCTTCGTCATCCAGTCCAGCCTGGATAACGCCGAGCAGGTCTGGGCCAGCTTCCCGCCGGCGGCGCGCAAGTTCATCGTCGATCAGGAGATTCGCGTCTTCTATATCGACGGTTTCAAGATCGCTCGCGAGGAGGCGTCCAATCCGGAGCTTCAGTTCCGCATGCAGGGCAACGCCTTCCAGGGTGCGTTCTTCGCCGCCTCCCCGCTGATGGAGCGCGCCGGTCTGGACGAGAAGGGTCTGTTCGCCTCGATCGAGGAACAATTGCGCTCCAAGTTCGGCGGCAAGGGCGAGCGCGTGGTGCAGGACAATCTGCGCATCGTGCGTCGCGGCTTCGACGAGATCGTCGAGATCACCGAGAAGGGGCTGGTCGCCGGTCAACTGCTGACCCGTAAGGAGCCCGGTCTGCCGATCATGCTCAAGGCCCTGCCGCACGGCGACGGCGGCGTGGCCGACGTGCATCGCTTCTGGGAACAGACCGGCGCCTTCTACGCCTCCGGTCGCGGTAGCGACAACCTCGCCGACCCGCACATGGCGCTGTCGCTGATGCCGGCCTCCACCGGCGTCTACCGCGACATGACCCAGATCCGTTTTGACTATCCCAAGTTCCTGCCCGAGAACTGCACCGCCTGCGGAAACTGTTTCTCGGTCTGCCCGGACAGCGCCATTCCCGGTCTGGTCAACAAGGTTTCGGACGTCTTCGCCACCGCCATCGCGCGGGTCGAGCGAGGCATGCCGACCCAGCACCTGCGCCGCGAGACGCGCAACGTCGAGAAGCGTCTGCGCGAACTGGTCGAGGCGGCTGGCGAGAGCGCCGATCTGTCCGTCCTCATGGACCAGGCCGTGCTGGAGACCCTGGCCGCCTTCGCCGGCGAGCCGGAGCAGAAGGAGATCGCGGAGAAGGAATTCGGTCTGCTGATGCAGGCGCTCGGCGACTACCAGTTCGCCATCACCAAGCCCTACTGGACCAGCCGCGAGAAGAAGCAGAAGGGCTCCGGCGGGCTGTTCAGCATCACCGTCAATCCCTTTACCTGCAAGGGCTGCATGGAGTGCATCGAGGTCTGTAACGACGGCGCCCTGATCGCCGAGCCGCAGACGCCCGAGAGCATCGAGCAGATGCAGAACCGCTGGCGGATGTGGCTCGACCTGCCGACCACCGACCCGGATTTCATCCGCATCGAGGATCTGGACGACAAGGTCGGCGCGCTGGAGACCCTGCTGCTCGACAAGAGCAACTATCAGTCGATGGTCTCGGGCGACGGCTCCTGCATGGGCTGCGGCGAGAAGACGGTGCTTCATCTCTTCACCGCCACCGTGACCGCCCTGATGCAGCCGCGCGTCAAGCGTCATCTGGCCGAACTCGACGACCTCATCAACCGTCTGGAGACGCATATCCGGCTCAAGCTGGCCGCCGGCATGGATCTCAGCAACTCCGCCGCCATCGTCAAGGCGCTGGATACCCATAAGGACGGCGACCTCACGCTCTCCGGTCTCTCCGCCGAGCTGATGGACAAGCGCGCCCAGCCGGTCGATCCCGAGTGGCTCAAGTGGGTCACGGGTCTGCTTGAGGCGCTGCGTCACCTCAAGGCTCAGTACACCGCCGCCCAGCCGCGCGCGGACATGGGCATCGTCAACTCCACCGGGTGCAGCTCGGTGTGGGGCGCGACCTTCCCCTACAACCCCTATCCCTTCCCCTGGTCCAACAATCTGTTCCAGGATTCGCCCTCCATGGCGCTGGGTCTCTTCGAGGGCCACATGCGCAAGATGGGCGATGGCTTCAAGGCGATCCGTCAGGCGCGTCTGGAGCTGGAAGGCCGGTTCAACGCGGCCGATGCTCACGGCAACCTGACCTACTTCGGCTGGAAGGATTTCAGCGAGGAGGAGTGGCGCCTCTGTCCGCCGGTGGTGGCGGTCGGCGGTGACGGGGCCATGTATGACATCGGCTTCCAGAACCTCTCGCGCGCGCTCATGTCCGGTACCCCGGTCAAGATCCTGGTGCTCGACACCCAGAGCTATTCCAACACCGGCGGTCAGTCCTGTACCTCCGGCTTCGTCGGCCAGGTCGCGGACATGGCGCCCTACGGCAAGCAGTGGAAGGGCAAGACCGAGATCCGTAAGGAGATGGGCCTGATCGGCATGGCGCACCGCACCAGCTTCGTGCTCACCAGCTCGGCCTCGCACATGACGCATCTGCTGGAAGGCTATATCGACGGTCTCAACTCGCGCCGCCCGGCCCTCTTCAACGTCTACACCTCCTGCCAGCCCGAGCATGGCATCGGCGACGATATGTCGCAGAAGCACGCCCGCATGGCGGTGGAGTCGCGCGCCTATCCGCTGTTCCGCTATGACCCGGACGCGGGCGCCAGCTTCGAGGAGTGCTGCTCGGTCGAGGGTAACCCCGACATCGACGCCGACTGGATCCGTTGGACCCTGAAATACACCAACGAGAAGGGCGCGCCGGCCGAGATGGAGGTGCCTTTCACCTTCGCCGACTTCGCCATGATGGAAGGGCGCTTCCGTAAGCACTTCCGCAAGGCGCCGCCCGAGACCTGGAACGACACCATGGTTCCGGTCAACGAGTTCCTGGATCTGGCCGAGGACGAGCGCGAAGGTCTGCATCCCTACATCTGGGGTGTCGACGGCAAGAACCGCCTGATGCGGGTACTGGTCGCCCTGGAACTGGTGCAAAGCTGCGAGGAGCGGCGCGGTTTCTGGACCCAGCTACGCGGCATCTGTGGCGAGCTCAACAAGATCGACATCGAGGCCGTGCGCAACCAGGCCAAGACCGAGATGGCCCAGAAGCTCACCAGCAGCCTCATCGCCATGGCGATCGGCGACGGCCACGGGCTCGCCGCGCTCGCGGGCGGCATCCCGGCCAACAGCGGCGGCAATGGCACGGCGCACGCCAAGCCAAACGGCGCGGGCAACGGCGCGGCCGAGGGCTGGGAGCCGGTCTGGGTGGAGACCCCGGAGTGCACCGCCTGCGACGAGTGCATCACCATCAATCCCAAGATCTTCAAGTACAACGGCGACAAGAAGGTCGAGATCCTCGATCCCAAGGCAGGTCCCTTCAAGGACATCGTCAAGGCCGCCGAGAAGTGCACCGCCAACTGCATCCACCCCGGCATGCCCTGGAACCCGGCCGAGGCGGGCCTGGATAAGCTGGTCAAGCGGGCCGAGAAGTACCAGTAGGCACCCTGGCTCGGGGCTCGCTCCGTCGCCTACGTCCAGGCTCCGGCCAGGGCGCGGGCCGGCGGAATGGGCGCGGTTTTCTGTCATCCATCGATCGGCGGTACAGCGATGAAACATCAAACGGCGGTACTGGACTCGCAGCGCGTGCCCGAGACAGGGCGGTCCAGCTTGATGAAGCGTCTCGACCAGGGGCTGCTCAGGTTTTTCCACGGCCACAAGACCTTCGATCACGGCATCTACCCGATCGAGCACAAGGAACTGACGGCCGATAAGCCGATCCGGCGCATGCCTTTCGCCGACGAACTGGTCATCCCCCTGCTTCAGCACAAGGGTCGCCCGGCCATCCCCCTGGTCAAGGTGGGGCAGGAGGTCGTGCGCGGCGAGCCGATCGCCCAGGCCGATCACTTCGTCTCCGTGCCCATGCACGCCCCCGCGACAGGCGTGATCCGGGCGATCGGGCTGGCTCCGACCGCCGAGGGTCCAAAGACCCCGGCCATCTTCCTCAAGGTCTATCACGCGGCGAGCCAGCAGGTGCTCTACGACATGGAGCGCGACCCGGAGCGGATGAGCGTGAAGGAGATCATCCAGGCGGTCCAGGATGCCGGGCTGGTGGGTCTGGGCGGCGGGGCCTTCCCCAGTCATGTGAAGATGCATCCGCCGGCGGGGCGGGTGATCCACACCCTGGTGGTCAACGGCTGCGAGTGCGAGCCCTATCTGACCTGCGACCATCGCATCATGCTGGAGCAGACGGACGCGCTGATCCGAGGCATCCTGATCGCGCTCAAGGCGACCCGCGCCGAGCGCGCCATCATCGGGGTCGAGGACAACAAGCTCGACGCGGTCGCCCATCTGCGCGCGCGCATCGCCAGGCACCTGCCGATCACCGCCGAGGCGGTCGAGACCAAGTACCCCCAGGGCGCCGAGAAGATGCTGATCAAGAGTCTGCTCGACCTGGAGGTCCCAGCCGGCGGACTACCGGCGGACGTGGGCGTGGCGGTCTTCAATGTCGGCACCCTGGCCCAGATGGGCGATCTGCTGCCCAAGAGTCGCGGCCTGATCGAACGGGTGGTGACCGTCAGCGGTCCCGCCGTCAAGAATCCCGGTAACTTCGTGGTGCCGATCGGCACACCGGTGCGCTTCCTGCTGGAGCAGGTGGGGCTGAAGGGACCACTGGGTCAGGTGATCCTGGGCGGCCCCATGATGGGCATGGCTGTCGCCTCGCTCGACGTACCCGTCACCAAATCGGTCTCGGGCGTGGTGGCGCTGGAGCCGGAGCATCCGTCGCTCGCGCGCCGTCAGGTCTATCCCTGCATCAAGTGCGGCGAGTGTCTGAACGCCTGTCCGATCTCGCTCAACCCCTCCATGCTGGGCGAACTGGCGTTGGCCCGCGAGTACGGGACCATGGCCGAGCAATTCAACCTCGACCAGTGCTTCGAGTGCGGTTGCTGCGCCTATGTCTGCCCGTCGAACATCCCGCTGACCCAATATTTTCGCATCGCCAAGTCGATCAATCGGGACGCGAAGACGCGCCACGAGCAGCACCTGGATGCGACCAAGCGCCACTGATCCCTGAGCAACCATGCCAAAAATCATCGAAATCAGAACCTCGCCCCATCTCAAGCGGGCGGTATCGGTCGACAGGATCATGCGCACCGTGGTCCTGGCCCTGCTGCCGATCGCGGCCTTCGCGGTCTGGCAGTTCGGGCTGAGCGTGCTCCTGCTGCTGCTGACCACGACCGGCGCGGCGGTCGCGACCGAGTGGTTCTTCGCGCGAGCGAGCGGCCGGGGTAATACGGTCGCGGACTGGTCGGCGGTCATCACCGGACTGCTGCTGGGTCTCACCTTGCCGCCCGGCTTTCCGCTCTGGATGGCGGCGGTCGCGGCCTTCGTCGGCATCGCGCTGGGTAAGGCGCTGTTCGGCGGGCTCGGCTACAACGTCATGAATCCGGCCCTGGTCGGGCGCGCGTTCGTGCAGGCGGCCTTCCCGGTGGCGATCACCACCTGGACGCCGGCCTTCGCGCCGGGCCGTTTCGCGGAGCTGATCCCCTCGACCCTGACCCTGCCCTTCATGCAGCCGATCCCGGTCGCCGACTGGATCGCCGGTCTGAACATGGATGGCTGGAGCGGGGCGACGCCGCTGGCGATGCAGAAGTTCCAGCATATCGAGACGCCGATCACCGAGACCTTCACCGGCCTGATCGCCGGCTCGGCGGGCGAGACCTCGGCGCTGCTGATCCTCATCTGCGGGCTCTGGCTTGCCTGGCAGCGGATGCTCGACTGGCGCATCCCGGCCAGCGTCATGGCCGGTGCCGCCCTGACCGCCCTGCCGTTCTGGCTGATGGATCCGAGCCTCTATCCGAGCCCCTGGTTCGTGCTCTGCTCGGGCGGTCTCATGCTGGCGGCCTGGTTCATGGCCAGCGACATGGTCGCCTCTCCGGTGACCGCGCGCGGCGTGATCATCTACGGGCTCTTCATCGGGGTGCTGACGGTCGTGATCCGTCTGTTCGGTGGTCTGGTCGAGGGCGTCATGTATGCCATCCTGCTCGGCAATGCCATCGGCCCGCTGATCTCCGACTGGACCCAGCCGCGCGTCTACGGATCCGTCAAGGGCAAGCAGCCGCCAGCGCATTGAGGCGGCTGGGGCGTATGGAGCAGGAACGACGACAGCGATCCATCGAGATGGGCTGAGGAAAACCCCCGAGCCTTTTGCGCTGACCACCGACAACCGACAACCGACAACTGATATGACGATTGAAGTCGAGCTCCAACCCCCGCCAGCGGCCACGCCGACCTGGGCGATGCTGCGTACCCTGGGCGGGATCGCGATGATATCCGGCCTGCTGGTGGTAGTGGCCTACCAGACCACCCTGCCTATGATTGCCGAGAAGCAGCGCATCCTGACCGAACGCCTGGTCTTTCAGGTGCTGCCGGGCGCGGTCTCCAAACGGGACTTCATTGTCACCGAGCAGGGCGCTCTGGCGCCGGCGGGCGAGGGGATTGCCGGAGATCCCATCTACGCGGCCTATGACGCGGAGGGCCGGCTCAAGGGCGTGGCCATCAGCGGCACCGGCTCGGGCTACGCGGGGCCGGTCACGGTCATGTTCGCCTATGATCCAGGTTGTCACTGCATCGTCCGCAGTAAGGTTCTCAAGTCCAACGAAACCCCGGGGTTCGGCGACAAGCTCGACACCGACCCCGAATTCCTGAAGAATCTCGAAGCCCTGGATGCCCGGCTCGATGTCACGGGCACGGCGCTCGCCAACCCAATCGTGACCGTCAAGCACGGCACCAAGACCGAACCCTGGCAGATCGACGCCATCACCGGCGCCACCATCTCCTCGCGGGCAATGGGCAAGGCGGCGGATCAGGCGGCGCAACGCGCCGTTCCAGCCATCCAACGTGAGCTGACAAGCCTGTCGCAACCGAACTGACCGGGAGATAGATAACGCATGGCTGAAGCATCCAATCAGAGCACGAGCACGAGCTCGCCCGCGCCGCTCTTCGACCGGGAGGAGCCCCTGACCGCGGACACCTTCATTCGCGGTCTCTGGGAAGAGAATCCGGTATTCGTGATGATGCTGGGCATGTGTCCGGCGCTCGCGGTCACGAACTCGACCATCAATGCACTCGGCATGGGGCTGTCCACCACCTTCGTGCTGATCTGCTCGGGCGCGCTGGTGTCCTGGCTGCGTAACTGGATCCCCAAGCAGGTACGGATCGCGAGCTATATCGTGATCATCGCCACCTTCGTCACGGTCGTCGATTACCTCATCCAGGCGATCAGTCTGGAGCTCTACGCCGCGCTCGGCGCCTTCATCCAGCTCATCGTGGTGAACTGCATCATCCTCGGGCGGGCGGAGGCCTATGCCTCCAAGCAGCGCTTGTTGCCGACCATCGTCAACAGCCTCGGCACCGGGCTTGGCTTCACCCTGGCCCTGCTCAGTCTGGGAACGGTGCGCGAGCTGCTCGGCAACGGCAGCATCCTCGGCGTCCAGCTCTTCTCCGACAATTTCCAGGGATGGGTCATCATGATCCTGCCGCCGGGCGGCTTCTTCGTACTCGGGGCCTGGCTGCTCTTCTTCAACTGGCGGCGTCTGCGCAAGGAGCGTCGCATGACCGAGCAAACCGGGGTGATCGCCAATGCCGTCTGAGTCCTTGCCCCTGATCTTTCTGAATGCCGCGCTGGTCAACAACTTCGTGCTGGCGCTGTTCCTTGGCATCTGTCCCTTCCTTGGCGTCTCGGCCAAGAAGGAGACGGCCTGGAACATGGGTCTGGCCACGCTCTTCGTGATGCTGGTCAGCTCGGCGGCGGCCTACGGCATCAACTGGCTGCTGACCACGCTCGAACTCGAATTCCTGCGGCTCATCTGCTACATCGCCGTCATCGCCTCGGCGGTGCAGTTGGTGGAGATGTTCATCAAGAAGACCAGCCCGACCTTGTTCCGCTCGCTCGGTATCTTCCTGCCGCTCATCACCACCAACTGCGCGGTACTGGGGTTGGCGCTGTTCCAGACCTCGAAGGAATACGATCTGGTGCAAAGTTTCGTCTATGCCGTCGGGGTCGGCGCCGGCTTCATGCTGGCCCTGATGCTGATGGCCGGGCTGCGCGAGAAACTGGCCCTGGCGCGCGTGCCATCCGTCAGTCAGGGCGCGGCGCTCAGCCTGATGCTCGCCGGGCTGTTGTCGCTCGCCTTCATGGGCTTCGCCGGGCTCGGGGGGGCGCATGGCTAAATTTCTGCTCGCCCCCCTGATCATTTTCACCGTGCTCGCGGGGTGGGTGTGGGTCCAGCGGGTCTACGCGCGTTTCGCGCTTAACCACCCGCGACTCGGCCCCTTTCGAGAGGAAGGCGGCGGCTGTTCCTGCGGTAAGGGTCACTGCGAACGGCGCTAGGCGGCTTGGCGATTCCCCATCCCGAAATTGTCTGGTTTTCCCTATCTATTAAATCAATATCTTGGGGCCATGAGCCGCAAGTCCGAGGAGTCTCTGGATGAGTCAAGTCACCACTTACATCGGCCCGACCGCCACGGCGGTCATCAAATCCTCCCAGCGTGTCACGCCTGAAACGACCGACGAGGTTCGTCACATCACGCTTGAGGTGCTGGATCCGGCCTTCCAGTTCGTCGAGGGTCAGAGCATCGGGGTTCTGGTGCCTGGGCCGCACGACTTCGGCAATCAGGATCATCTGCGACGTTACTCGATCGCCAATGCCCGCTCGATTCCGGTCGGCACCGGCGTCAGCCTGGAGATCCTGGTGCGGCGCTGTTTCTACATCGACGAGGTGAGCGGCGAGCGCTATCCGGGGGTCGCCTCGAACTACCTGTGCGATGCCAAGCTGGGCGATCGGATCACCGTCAGCGGACCCTATCTCAGCCCCTTCCGCATGCCGCTGGACAACCGCGCCAATCTGCTCATGATCGGCACCGGGACCGGCATCGCGCCCTTCCGCGCCTTCGCCCAGCTCATCTACGAGCGTCGCGGCGACTGGAAGGGCCAGGTGCGTCTCTACTACGGCGGCCACAGCGGTCTCGATCTCATGTACGCCAATGACGAGACCAGCGATCTGGCGCACTACTATGACGAGAAGACCTTCCAAGCGTTTCGCGCCCTCGGGACCAAGCCGCTCATGACCTCGTCGGAGGCCCTGGAGCAGGGACTGGTCGATCACGCCGCAGACTCCTCGCGGCTGATGCGCGAACCCAATACCCATGTTTTCCTCTCGGGACTGAGCAAGGTGACCCAGGTGTTCGACAAGGTGATGGCCAAGCAGGCCGGATCGGAGGCGGACTGGAAACAGCTCAAACTGCGGATGATCGAGGAAGGCCGCTGGTCGGAGATGATCTACGATTGATCGGGGATTTCCTGAATGCCTCCTATGGCGTGTCATCAATCGTCTTCGTAGCATCCTTGTAGGGGCGAATTCATTCGCCCCTACATCCGCACCACCAACGCGGCCAATCGATTCGCCACCGCCGGTATCCGAGCCACCAACGTGGCGAATGACTTCGCCCCTACAACCCGGCATCCTGTTGGAGAAGACGCCGGCGGGCTGAATTCGTGCTTCGATGCGCGGGACAGCTCGGCATCGCCCCGAGGTGCTGACGCGCCTGTTCCATGCCTTCGAGCAGGCGGATGTCTCTACGACGCGCACGTATGCGGCGGTCGGCAACGCCAGAGACGGCCATTCAGCCCGCCATCCGGAGGGAATCTCAGTGCTGGAGTGACGCTGACGCTTCTTGGCGATACACAGCCACACGCCACGGAGCGAGAATTTGTTGGCCGAAGACGGCTCGACCTGGGTGTCCATCGACGAGACGGTCAGCGACGGCGAGTTTGCAAAACTGGCGGCGTTCCATGAATCAGCGTCCCGTGATCCATGACATAGGCAACAGGGATTTTCGGATTATTGATGTCCTTTCCGCCATCCGCTTGCCACTTCTCTTCCCACTTCGCCAAGTAGAACTCAAGGTCGGCCGGTGTGAGCAGGTAAATCGCCTGTAGTGCAATTTGCCGATAGATCGCGAAAATCCAGGGGACTTTTCGGTACTTGGCGATGATGGTCGGATTCATGTGGTGGTGGGTCGAAAAACCCTTTGCCAGCTCAATGTTGACCGACTTCAGCTCATATTCTTGACCGGACACATCCACGGCATCGTTGCCTTCGCGGCCTGGCAGAATTTTCAGACCCGTCAGCAGAAGGACTTGCAGCAACTTCCCGCCATTGTCCTGAAAGATGTCATCGATCCCGTGCCGCGTGGCAAGGGTTTGATAGTCCTGAATGGCGGGCCAGATTTCCAGCAGACATCTGTAATCGTCATGTGGCGTCAAAATCATGCTTGCGGATCTTCCAGGAGGGACGCTGGAGAAACCCCGAGTGCCGACGCCAGCCGACCAATGTTGTCGATGGAGATATTCCGCTCCCCGCGTTCCACCGAGCCGACATAGGTTCGATGCAGACCCGCCGCATCGGCTAGCGCCTCTTGAGACAGGCCGCGCTGCTCCCGCGTCTTCCTTAGATTGAGCGCAAACCGCTTTCTTGTGACGAAAAGGTTGTCATTTTTGATCATGCGCGAGATCATGGTTTCATGATGACAATGAGTCGACAGACGATAAGTAGCAGCCCATGTTGATGAAAACGCAGACCACGCCGGCCTACCACACAGCCAAAGGCGCGGCATTGATCGGGGATTCCCGCGAACTACTCGCGACGCTCGCCGATGGGAGCGTAAACCTCGTCATCACCAGCCCGCCGTTTGCCCTTCAGCGTCAGAAAGACTACGGGAACCTCGAACAGCACGAGTACGTCGACTGGTTCTTGGACTTTGCGCGGCTCGTCCAGCGGAAACTGCGCGATGACGGTAGCTTCGTGGTCGACTTTGGCGGGGCTTACATGAAAGGCGTACCCGCGCGAAGTCTTTACAACTTTCGTGTCATGCTCCGCATGGTCGATGAGTTGGGTTTTTTTCTTGCGGAGGATTTCTATTGGTTCAACCCGTCGAAACTGCCAAGTCCGATCGAGTGGGTGAATAAACGCAAACTGCGCGCGAAAGACTCGATCAACACCGTCTGGTGGTTCGGCAAGACTGAATGGCCGAAGGCCGACATCACAAAAGTGCTCGCCCCTTATAGTGACCGGATGAAGAAGCTCATCGAGGATCCTGACAAGTTTTACACCCCCAAGGTCCGTCCCTCCGGGCACGACATCGGCAAGGGCTTCGCCAAGGATAACGGCGGAGCGATTCCGTCAAACCTGCTGCAAATTGCCAACTCGGAATCCAATGGACAATACCTGTCCGGTTGCAAAGCCACTGGTGTGAAAGGTCATCCAGCGCGTTTTCCCGCGAAGCTACCGGAATTTTTCATTCGGATGCTGACCGATTCCGACGATCTCGTGGTGGACATCTTCGCGGGCTCCAATACCACCGGGCAAGTCGCCGAGGCGGAGGGGCGACGCTGGATATCATTTGAAGTCGTGCCGGAATATGTCGCCGCCTCCTGCTTTCGCTTTCTCGACAGGAACGCATCGCCAGACCTGATGCAGTCTCTTTATTCCAGGATACTGCTTGGCGAGTCGATCAATGTGGGCGATTATCTTCAGCAAACGCGCCTCGATTTACGCGAGGACGCACGGAAATATCACGCCTGAAAAACGACTCTGGCGCACGCCCTGAATCACCCGCAAGGCTCGCGTCGGCGATGTTTTCGTCACTACTTGGGTGGCGGCGAACAATGCCGAGACATGCCGGTGCGTCGAGATGGGGACAGCGCCGCCGCACTCGACGATTTTCATCGACCTCGCGCAACCGGTATTTCCAGGCCATCTTAAATCCTTGAAAGCTCAACAGATCCGCCGCTTTCCGGAGCAGAGCCAAGTCTACGGCTGGCTCGATCATTGTTCGGTGCTCCCTGAACGCGCGAAGGGAGCGATTATAGACCGGGCGTCCCTGGAAAACCGCCCGTCGTCGCGACTAAACCCCCAGAAACGCCCGCGCGGCCTCCGCGTCGCGTCGAATCTGCTCCTTGAGCGCGTCGAAGGACTCGAATTTCTGCTCGTCGCGCAGCTTGAGCGCCAGTTCGACCTCCAGATGCCGGCCATAGATCCGCTGGTCGAAATCGAATAGATGGACCTCGAGCCGTGCGCTCAGTCCGCCCACCGTGGGGCGGGTGCCGATATTCGCCACGCCGGGCCATGGGTCGGCGCCCAACCCGCGTACCCGAACCGCGTAGACGCCTCGTACCGGACTCACCCGGCGATGCAGGTTGATATTGGCCGTCGGGAAGCCGATGGCGCGCCCCCGCTTGTCGCCATGGACCACCCGTCCCTCCATGGCATAGGGGCGTCCAAGCAGATGTCTGGCCTGTTCGAGATCTCCCCGCGCCAGGGCATCGCGAATCCTGGTGCTGCTGATGCGTTCCTCGCCATGGGTGATGGTATGCAGATCCTCGACCTCGAATCCGCTGCCGGATCCTAGGGCCTCGCGACCCATCGACCGCAAAAGCTCGAAGTCTCCCGCGCGTCCTCGGCCAAAGCGGAAATCGTCTCCGACCAGCAGGAAACGCACGCCAAGACCCTCGATCAGGAGTCTCTGGACGAAGGTCCGCGCCTCCATGGCGGCGAGCTTGGGACCGAATTCCAGAAGCATCACCCGATCGATCGCGTTATCGCGCAGCGCGGTCAGCTTCTCCCTCAGCCGCGTCAGGCGCGCGGGCGCCGCCTCCGGAGCGAAGAACTCCATGGGTTGGGGTTCGAAGGTGATGACGGTCACGGGCCGCCCGAGCGCCCGACCGTGCGAGAGCAGGCGCTGAAAGACGGAGCGATGTCCCAGATGCACACCATCGAAGTTGCCGATGGTCGCGACGCAACCTCGATCCTCGTGACGCAGATTGTGTAAGCCTCGGATCAGCCTCATGAGAATTGCGGTCTGGCGCGAAAAAGCGCTGAGTATACGCGGGAAGCGGCGTCGAGCGTGATCGAATCGCGCGCTCGGCCAATGGTACGCGAGCCGGGGAGGCGCCGGACGGAATGCCTGGCGTGTGGAGATCCGGCGTCTCATCGCGGGTGGGCTTCGCCGGTCCAAAACGAAAAAAGGCGGCCAATGGCCGCCCTTTCCAATCCCTTGCAGGCGGGTCGACCTATTTGGATAGACCTTGAATGTATTGGGATACCGCCGCGATTTCCTGGTCGGTCATGCGCGCGGTGACGCCACGCATCATGCCGGCTGGGTCGTTCGCGCGCTCGGCGCTTTTGAAATACCCGAGCGTCTGTTTCACATAATCCGCGTGCTGACCGGAGATACGCGGAAACTTGGAGAGCCCCTGGCCCATGCCGGCCGGACCGTGACAGCCGCTGCAAGCCGGAACGCCGGAGCTTGGGTTGCCCGCGCGGTAGAGGGCCTCGCCGACCTTGGCGAGTTCCGGATCCGCCTGGCCACCGGATTGGGCCTGGGTCGAGAAATAGGCCGCCAGGTCGACGACCTCCTGATCCGTCAGCGGAAGTGCCATCGGGGTCATCTGTACGTTGGCGCGGTTGCCGGCCTTGAAGTCCATCAACTGCTTCATGATGTACTCAGGATGCTGCCCGGCGAGCTTCGGCCAGATCGGCACGATGCTGTTGCCCTGCGGTCCGTGGCAGGCCACGCAAATGGTGTTGGCCTTTGTCTCGCCTCTTTTGGGGTCCGCTGGTTGGAGCCCCTCCGCGGCTTGTAACAGACCGCTTGTCAACGCCGTCGCCAATGAAACCGTTATCAGCCAAGTCTTCTTCATCGCAAATGCCTAATCTGTTCGTGTTCACGGCCGGATCGTGCCCGTCGACCGACGACCTATGGGTTTGGGGTGCGGAAAAAATCCGGCGATGTATATCAGATAGTTGGCCTCCCGGTCAAACTCGATGCCCGCCGCGATCGTCCTCATGGCGCCGGAAAGTCCCTGTCAGTGGACCCGCGCGGAACCGGAAAGATCCCCCGAGTCGCGATCGGTGTCCCCGAGGTCGGCGAGTTCAATGGCTCGGCATCTGGCCCATCTCGATACGACGGACCGGCGCCTTGACCTGGATCTTCTCCCCGTCGTCATGGATCAGGGTCAGCTCCACCGAGTCGCCGGGCTGGAGATCGCCCTTGAGTCCGATCAGCATCACATGCAGTCCGCCCGGCTTGAGTGTGACCGTCTCGCCGGCCGGCAGGTCGATCCGCTCGACGCGACGCATCCGCATCATCCCGTCCTCATGGACGTGCGTGTGCAACTCGACGACCTTGGCCGCCGGGCTTTCCGCTCCGACCAGGGCGCGATCGCTCGCGCCCCGGTTCAGGATCGCCATGAAGACCGCGCTGTTCGGCTGGCCGGGCGGCACGGCGCGCGCGTAGGGATCCTCGACGGTGATGTTGTCGGCGGCCTGGGTTCCAAGCGTGATACCCGCGAGCAGGGCGAGGGCGATAAGCGATTGGATGCGAGACATGGTCGGAGATCTCCGGTGAGTGGTGTGAATGAAAGGGCGACGGCCTGGCCGCGATGGGGTCAGGGCTGTTCGGCATCGAGCAGACTTCGGATCGCGGCCAGGATCTCGAGTGGCGGCGTGGCATGGTCCAGGGTGCGGCTCAGACCTCCGGAAGGATCGATGACATAGGTATAGGCGGAATGATCGACCAGATAGCCCATCGCCGACCCCGCTTCCTCCGCGCGCCGATAGGCCGCTCCGTAGAGCCTGGCGACCTGGGCTACCTGCTCGGGCGTTCCGGTGATGCCCTGGATCCTGGGGTGGAAGTAAGCGGCGTATTCGGCGAGGCGCCGGGGCTCGTCGCGCTCCGGATCGACGCTGACGAAGAGCACCCGCGTGCGCTCCAGTTCGTCCTGGCGCAACCCCCTGAGCGCGTTGGCGATGAAGACCAGATTGGTCGGGCAGATGTCGGGGCAGGCGGTATAGCCGAAATAGAGCAGGACCACCTGGCCACGCAGATCGGCCAAACGCACCGGGCCAGTCGCCGAATCGAGGGTAAAATCGCCGCCGGTGGGCCGCGCGGCGAGTTCCAGCGGCACCTGGCCCTTGTCGGGCACGCTGTCGCTGACGCCGGTGGGATCCCAAAACAGCAGGAGCCAGGTTGTGAGTCCGGCCATCAGCAGGATGGCGATCAGCAGTCGATGGCCTGTCATGGAACCCACTCAGCCTCCGTATCCAAAATGAAGGAGACATTAGGCGAGAGCCTGATGCCTCTGATTGATCCTCGTCAGTTGGGGGCGAACGATCCGATGCTTAGCTCGAAATCGCGCCAAATCACACAGTCGATGGGCGCGGCCCCAGGGGGTCGTCGTCTTCCCGGCGAGGCGTTCCGCCCCTGGTTCCGGTCATCGCCATGAAGGGACTTGGACGCTGGTGGAGATCACGACACCTGGAGCGCGAGCGCGCGCGCTTCAGCGACCGGGACTGGGAACGCGCCTGGCGGAGGCTCCCGCTGTTGGCTGGCCTGGAGCCGCTCGCGGTCGAGCGTCTGAAGGAGTTGGCCCTCCTGTTCCTGCGCGCCAAGACCCTGGAGCCTGTCCAGGGACTCCGGGTCACGGCCGAGATGGAGCTGACGCTTGCCCTGCAAGCCTGTCTGCCGGTGCTCGAACTGGGACTCGACTGGTATCGCGGCTGGTATGCCGTCATTCTCTATCCGGACGAATTCGTGCCGGAGCACGAGGTCATGGGCGAGGACGGCGTGGTCTGGACCGAGCGCGAGGCCAGGAGCGGCGAGGCCTGGGAGCAGGGGCCGGTGATCCTTTCATGGGCCGACGTGGACGCCGGTCGCCGGCGCGACGGGTACAACGTCGTCATCCACGAGATGGCCCATAAGCTCGATCTGCGCGACGGTGTCGCCAACGGTTGTCCCCCGCCGCATGCCGGGATGTCGGCGTCGGAGTGGAAGCGCGCCTTCTCGCGCGCCTACGCGGATCTCTGTCGACGGGTCGACGCCGGCGAGGAGACCGAGATGGATCCCTATGCCGCCGAATCGCCCGCCGAGTTCTTCGCCGTGGCCAGCGAAGCATTTTTCGAGATCCCGGCGCGGCTGGCCGAGGTCTACCCCGATGTCTCTCGTCAGCTCGCGCACTTCTATCGGCAAGATCCGCTCGCCAGACTTCGCGATGGCTCAGTGTCGAGGGTCTGTCATAAACGAATTGTCGAAGAAACTCGGAAGCTTGATGTCGATCACGAACCCCTTCGCGATGCTGACCAAGACTTAAAGGCGAGGCAACGATAACGCAAGTTCCGCGGGAACAAGCCATGCGTGAAAAGCGGTCGCAACGGCGTCTCGGCCTGGGGATATCCATCCAAGTGATGCTGCCCGACTCCGATCGGCCCATCACGGTGGAGGATCAGGAAATCTCCTGGGGCGGCGCGCAGTTCATCACCTCGGATCCCGGTGTTCGCGATGGCGGTCGGCTCGGGCTGATCTTGCCGTGGGTCGGTGGCCAGTCGTTTTCCATCGAGGCCGAGGTCGTTCGGCGCGAGCGACTCGACGATGGTCGTCATCGGGTTGCCGTGCGCTTCTCCAGCCTGTCCCAGCGCAGCGAGTTTCGGCTCGAAAAGCTGCTCGATCTCCTGGCCGAACGTGAGGAACGGCAGACCGCGTGCCATTCGACCCCAACGATGGAAAGACTGGAGCTGATTTTCGACGACGAAGCGGAAATGCGCGAAAAACTCGCCCAGATCGCCGATGGGCATCTGTTCGTGACCGTCTTCGGCGCCTACGAGATCGACCAAAGCATCCTGCTGGTGATCGGCGGCACCAAGGATTTTCCGGGGTTCCATCTGCGCGCCCGAGTCAACGCCCAGGCGGTGGAGCGTGCCCCCAGGAATGGCTGGATCCATCTCGTTCGGCTGGATCTGAAATTCGAACACCCACGCGAGGAGCTGCGGCATCTCGCGGACATGCTGTCGCACGCCTGAGACCGGATCCCGGATATCCGGCCAGGGTCGCGACAGGCCCAGTGGTCATCGGTCGACAGGGAGGCGATAATCATGATTTCCGCCCTTGAGGAAAAATTCCCTCATGCCATCCATCGCCTGCATGAATGCTGGGGCGATCCTGAATACTTCGGTCTGGTCTTCGCGGATCTCACGCTCGATCGGCGGGGCAATCGCCACGGCTGGCCCGAGGACGCCTGGATGGATCTCGTGTTCCTGGAGGAAATCCACGATCTGGCCTATGGCATCGCCAGAACCCGATCCGGCAATGCCGTCACTCGGGTCGCGCGCGATCCGCTGTCCACCCGAGAAGGTTATAACTGGATCTATGGCGACTAAGGTTGACCGAATCCGACACCGGGTCTTGGATGACGAACAACCGGACCCCGTCGTTTCCGATCGAGGCTCGCGATAGACCTCGACGATGACATCCTCGGACGCCCCATCGGAGCTTGGAACATCCAGTTATTCAGGCGCGCAGGATCGGACCGATCCCGCGCGCGTCGGTGTCCGCATCTGGCTCAAACTGGTCCTGATCCTGGTGTCCTGGGTGCTGATCGTGGCCGGCTCGCTCGGATGGAATCTGCGCCAGGCGGATCGGCACCGCGAGAATCTCGCCCTGGAGACCGCCCGCTCCTTCTTCGATCTGCTGGTGCTCACCCGGCATTGGAACGCCCAGCATGGCGGTGTCTATGCGCCGATCACCCAGGACACGCAGCCCAATCCCTACCTGAAGGATCCGCGCCGGGAGATCCCCGTCACGGACGATCTGACCCTGACCAAGATCAATCCCGCCTTCATGACCCGGCAACTCGCGGAACTCGCCGCCGAGGGCAAGGGTGTGCAGTTTCGCATCACCAGCCTGAAGCCGATCCGCCCCGCCAATCACGCCCTGCCTTGGGAGGCCGAGGCGCTGCGCGCCTTCGAGGATGGCGCCGAGGAGTGGGGTCAGCTCTTCAAGGCCGGGGATCAATGGGGTTATCGCTACATGGCGCCGCTGATCACCGAGCGACCCTGCCTCAAGTGTCACGAGGATCAGGGTTACGCCCTGGGCGACGTGCGCGGCGGCATCAGCGTGGTGCTGCCGGCGCTCCTTCCGGTCCCTGTCGCGGCCCTTGTCGGCAGCCACCTGAGCATCGCCCTGGCCGGGATCCTGGTCATCCTGGTCATGGGTCGTCTCTTGGCCCGCGCCTATGACAGACTCCGCCGCCAGGCCGTTTTCGATGCCTTGACCAGCATTCCCAACCGGCGCTTCTTCATCGAGCAACTGGTGCACGAACTGCGTCGTGGACGCCGGGAGCGGATGCCGCTGTCGCTGCTGATCTGCGATATCGATTATTTCAAGGGTTACAACGATACCTTCGGCCATCAGGCCGGTGATCGCTGTCTGTGCGCGGTGGCCGAGCTGCTGCGCGACAGCCTGCATCGCGGCAGTGATTTTTGCGCCCGCTACGGTGGCGAGGAATTCGTCGTGGTGCTGCCCAACACCGATCTGGCCGGTGCCGTGCGCATTGGCGAGCAGATCCGCGAGGCCATCGCCGGGCTCGGTATTCGGCATCCAGCCTCGCCGCATGGCGTCGTGACCATCAGTATCGGCGTTGCCGACGATGTCGCCGGCGAGCACGACCACGAGGAGCTGATCCATCGGGCCGACGAGGCCCTGTACCGCGCCAAGGAACTCGGACGCGACCGGGTCGAGGTCCACGGCTCCGGGCTGGCCGCCGCCGTTCGGAATGGCCCTCACAGTCAGCGACCGGACGGCGCCGGATCGGATGCGAAGCCCGATGGCGATTCTTTCGCTCTTCCCGGCGGTCGCTGACCCGCCGGCCTCCTCGCGCGAGGCGCATGGGATCCGGCTGGCCGTCCGTCCCCGCGGCCCTTCCCGCCAGTCCATGGTCACGACCCTGGTTCCTCTTCGTGCCCGAGCAACGATGCCGGGCCGCGTTACGACGCGCCGACGCGCATCGAGGGCCTATCGCACAGGCACGATCCCGCACACGAATCGCCATGTTTTTTGTCTGTAATGCTATGCTTCCACTGGCGAAATAGATGGGTCCGAGCGCTCCCGATCATCCGCTCCTGTTTCATGCGTCACGGATTCAGGGTTCGTTCGTCTCTAATCTTGCAGGCACGACCAGGATGCTTCACGACCCAAGAATTCCGGACGCTTCGAGGTGCCCGCATGCCTAATGCAACCGTTCAGACCCCCTCCCTGGATTCCGTCCCCTTGGAAGATGTGCCTCCACCAGGCCATGAGCCGCCTCGGAGCGGGATTCCTGGACGGGCCGATCGGCTGGCGCCAATTCCCGAATCCCAGCTCACTGGGAAGGGCATGGAATCGGCGCGGCGACAGACCATTCTCGTGGTCGATGACGCGCCCGCCAATATCGACCTGCTGGTCGGGAGTCTCAAGGACGATTACAACGTCAAGGCGGCGACGCGCGGGGAACAGGCCCTTCGGATCGTCCGCTCCGGCGATCCGCCGGATATGATCCTGCTCGACATCATGATGCCTGGAATGGACGGTTACGAGGTGTGCCGTCAGCTCAAGGACGACTACACGACCCGCCATATCCCGATCATCTTCATTACGGCCAGGATCGCCATCGAGGACGAGATCCGGGGGTTCGAACTGGGCGCGGCCGACTACATCGCCAAGCCGATCAGTCCGCCCGTCGTTCAGGCGCGGGTGCGCGCCCAGCTCGCGCTCCATGATCAGACCCAGGTGCTCGACCGCGAGGTCAAGAAGCAAACCGCCCAGCTCCATGAAACCCGTCTGCGGATCATCCAGCGCCTCGGGCGCGCGGCCGAGTACAAGGACAACGAGACCGGGTTGCATGTGATTCGCATGAGTCACTATTCCCGGATCCTCGGTCTCGCGATCGGGATGAGCGAGTCGGAGGCCGACCTCTTGATGAACGCCGCGCCCATGCACGATGTCGGCAAGATCGGGATCCCCGACCGGATCTTGCGCAAACCGGGCAAGCTGGATCCGGATGAGTGGGCGATCATGCGAACCCATTGCCAGATCGGCGCCGACATCATCGGTGACACGGGCGATTCCGATCTGCTCCGCATGGCCCGCATCGTCGCGCTGACGCATCACGAAAAATGGAACGGCACGGGCTATCCCTGCGGGCTGGCGGCCGAGGGGATCCCGCGTGTTGGCCGCATCGTCGCCATCGCGGATGTGTTCGACGCGCTGACGTCCGAGCGGCCCTACAAGAGGGCGTGGTCGGTGGACGAGGCGGTCGCCTTGCTGCGGAGCGATGCCGGAATCCATTTCGACCCCCAACTCGTACCGCTTTTCCTGGAGGCCCTGCCCGAGGTGCTCCGATTCAAGGATCGGTACTCGGAAGTAGAGGTTCGGTACGGCCTTCCATGAGCCGCGCGGGGCGCGGACGAATGACGCCTTCCAGGAATCAAGCGTCCGGTTTCCAGGTCGCCCGCAGGGTCGCGAGTGCCTGCTCGTAATCGAAGCCGCGAATCTGTCGATCCAGTCTCGTCACGACATCTCCCAAGGCGGCCTTCAGCAGCGCCTTGGAGTGCTCGAACACCTCATTGGCTTCCGTGTCGTGGCTGGCCAGCAGGGCTTCGAGACGCGCCAGGATCTCGGTCACCCGCGACCAGTCCATCTCGCTCGGCCGATCCTCGGTCAGCGCGGAAGCCTGGCTGGTGTCGACCAGTGGCCATACCGCTTTCAGATCCTCGGTCAGCGCGTCCAGCTCCAGCGTGAGCGCCTCCAGGATCGGGCGCAGCCGCTCGGGCGGCTCATCCGAACAGGCGGCCTGCTCCAGGTCGGCGGCCAGATCTCGCAGGGCCGGGGCGCCAAGGGTCGCGGCTACCCCCTTGAGGCCGTGGGCTCGCTGCCGAACGGAGACCAGATCGCTCGCCGCCAGGTGCTCGGAGAGCTGAGCGGCGTCGTCCTTGTGGTTGTCCAGGAACAGCCGCAGCAGGTTGAGATAGAGACTCCGATTGCCTCGCAGCGGCCGTAATCCTTGCGCGACATCCAGTCCAGCGACGCCGTCGAGCGCCTCCAGGTTGGGCGTGTCCCTGGCCGGTTCGGCGGTCTCGGATACCGGAGCTGGCGCGGCTCGCGAATCCTCGTTGCCGCGCGCCGGTCGTGGCAGCCATTGCGCGAGCTTCTGGCACAGGTGCTCCGGCTCGACCGGCTTGGGGACATGGTCGTTCATCCCGGCGGCGAGACAGCGGCGTCGATCCTCCTCGAAGGCATTGGCCGTCATCGCCAGAATGGGCACCGATCGGCCCTGGGGGAGACGGCGAATCGCGCGGGTAGCCTCCAGACCATCCATGACCGGCATCTGGATATCCATGAGGATGAGGTCGAAGCGGGTGGCGCGAACCATCTCCAGGGCGCGCTGGCCATTGTCGGCGACGGTCGCCCGCAGACCGAACGATTCCAGCAACTGGCAGGCCACTTCCTGGTTGATCAGATTGTCTTCCACCACCAGGACGCGAGCGCCCTGGGCGTGCGCGAGGTCGCCATCGTGCCGCCCGAGGCCGGGCGTCTCCAGGGGTCGATGCTGACGCTGGAGCGCGGCCACCAGGGCATCGTGCAGTCCCGACGGCGTCACCGGCTTGGCGAGAATCTGGACGATGCCGGCGCGGGCGGCCTCCTCGGGCGGAAGCTGCTCGCCGTAGGCCGTCACCATCAGAAAGTCGGGCTGATGACCCAGGGGCAGCGAGCGCAGCCGCAGCGCCGTATCGATGCCATCGAGTTCGGGCATTCTCCAGTCGATCATGAGCAGTTGGTAGGGATCGCCGATCTGGTCCGCCCTAGCGACCGCCGCCAGACCTTCCGCGCCGCTCGCCGCGGCCTCGGCGCGAATCCCGAGCGTGCGCAGCAGGTCGAGCAGGATCTCGCGGGCCTCGGCATGATCGTCGATGACCAGCGAGCGCATGTCGCGCAGCCTGGCGAGCGCGGGGTCCGGTCGCGGCAAGGCCGCGGAACGCGCGAAGGGGATCAGCAGCCAGAACCGGCTGCCCCGGCCGGGCTCGCTGTCGACGCCAATGCGTCCGCCCATCAGCTCGGTCAGCCGTTTGCTGATGGCCAGACCCAGCCCGGTTCCACCGTAGCGGCGGGTGGTGGTGCCGTCGGCCTGCTCGAAGGCGCGGAAGAGCCGCTCGATCTGATCCTCGGACATACCGATGCCGCTATCGCGCACCTCGAGCCGAATCCAGAGCGGGTCGCGACCCATCCCGCGATCCTGGTCTGGCTCGGCCAGGGATCCGAGGATGGTGATGCCCCCGCGTTCGGTGAACTTCACCGCGTTGCTGACCAGGTTGAGCAGGATCTGGCCCAGACGGGTGCCGTCGCCGCGCACGACCGGCGGGACATGATCCAGATCCACCAGGATATCGAGCTCCTTGGCCTGGAGGCTGTCGGCGACCAGATTGCAGACGTGATCGATCACCCGCGCCGGTTCGAAATCCTCGACCTCGAGCGTCAATTTCTCGGCCTCGATCTTGGACAGATCCAGGATGTCGTTGATGATCTGGAGCAGATGCTGGGCGGAGGCGCACAGCTTGTCCAACTGGCCGAGCTGACGCGGTGTGAGCGGGTCGCGCCGGATCAGGTGCGAGTAGCCGATGATGGCGTTCATCGGCGTGCGGATCTCGTGGCTCATGTTCGACAGGAAGGCGCTCTTGGCCTGGTTGGCGCTCTCGGCCGAGAGCTTGGCCGCCTCCAGCTCGGCCGTCCGGGTGGCGACCAGATCCTCCAGATGTCCGCGATAGTCTTCCAGCTCGCGGGTCGTCTCCACCCGCTCGGTGATGTCCTGGACGATACCCAGCCCGGCGATCGCCTGGCCCGAGGCGTCGAATTCGACCTCGGCGCGCTCCTCGACCCAGCGGGTCGAGCCGTTCGCCAGGATCCGATGGACGATGCGGTAGGGCTTCCCGGTGATCGCCTGGTGCCAGGCGTCGATCACGGCCCGGCGGTCTTCCGGGTGGACGCAGCCGATGAATTGGGTCAGCGTCAAGGGCTCATCTGGCGCCAGACCGAAGATGCGATAGGTTTCGTCCGACCAGGTCAGGCGGTCGCCGGGGATGTCCAGATGCCAGTGACCGGTGCGCGAGACCGCCTGGGCGCGGTTCAGGAAGCTCTCGCTGCATCGCAGCTCTTGCACCGCCGTCAGCCGGTCGCGATTGAGCAGGGCCATGCCGAGCTGATCGGCGACCTGGCAGCCGAGCTGGATCTCGTCCGACTCCCAGACACGCGCTTGACCGACCTGCTCCAGGCAAATGATGCCGCGCGGATGCGCCCCGGAGAGGATGCAGCAGTCAAGCATCGAGGTGATCCCGAGTGGCTTGATGTAGGTCTCCAGATAACCGGCCGTGCGCGGATCGGTCAGGGCATCGCTGGCATCGACGTAGCGATCGGCCATGACCCTGGCCAACGCTTCCCGGTACGCGCTCGTCTCCAGAACCTGGCCCGAGGCATGGCGCCCGCTGGCGCTCTCGTGGAGATCCAGCAGTTCGAGCCGCTCGCCCGACGGATCGAACAACCAGACCGAGACCCTGGCGAGCGCGAGCGCCTGACCGAGACGTTCGGTGATTTCGCGTGCGAACCCCTCGATGTCGCCATCGATACCGGCCTGGGACAGGCTGAATTCCCCAATCAGGCGCGTCCAGGACTGGAGTCGCTCGGCGCGGGCGATCTGCTCGCGCTCACGGTTCTTGCGCTCGGTGATATCGCGCCAGACGGCGGAAATCAGCGTCTTCCCGTCATGCTCCACCCCACGGAAGGTGATTTCGACATCCCGTATCTCCCCACCCCGGCAGCGATGACGGGTCTCGAAGCCGGAGAGACTCCCGGTGGTGATGGCGGCGGAATTGGCCGCGATCCGTTGCGCCGAGTGATCGGCCTGAATATCGGCGATGCACAGAGGCGCGAACTCTTCGCGCTCGTAGCCGAGGCCCAGATGGGCGGCCTCGTTGAACTGGAGGATGCGCCCGCTATCCGGATCGACCAGGACGATGGCGTCCGTGGTCTGATCGAACATGGTTTCGACCCAGGCTTCCTGCTCCACGAGCCGGCGAGTCGCGCGTCGACGGTCCAGGGCCTCGACCAGACGGCGGGCGATGGCGCCGGCCAGGGTGGCTTCCTCGGCGAGAAACGCGGGTTCATCCGGGTTTGGCGGGGCCACCAGATAGGCCATCGTCAAACGCAGCGGCTCGCCCGCGTCGGTGGTTTCGTCCACGGCGAGCATCCAGTCGGTCGTCGCGAAATCGCGCGTCGCGTACCGCTGTCCGCCCCATTCGATGCTCGCCGCCGCAAGCTCGGGATACTGCAGGCCGGGACCGATCAGTTCCACGACCTGCCGCATGAGCGCCTCGATCGGCGCGGAGATATCCTCGGTGAGACGAAAGACCTCGTGCAGACAGCGCTGCTCCTTGACCCGCTCGCGCAGCCGCGCGCGCTCGCACTCCAGTTCGAGTAGGAGACGCCGGCGCTGGGTGAAATCCCTGACGATGGTCAGGCATTGGCCCGTCATGCCCAGCCGGCTCATCCGCGCCTCGTAGCCGCGCGGGCCATCGGGCATGGGCAACTCATACTCGAAGCTGACCAGATCGCTCGTCGTCAGGGCCGTGGCGAGATGCGTCTCGAAGAGCGCGGCGACACTGGGCGGGAGCACCTCGCTCATCCGCTTCCCGAGAAAGACCTCGGGCGAAACATAGAGCTCCTTCTCCGGCCCGCGATAGTCGACGATGGTTCCGTCGGCCTCGATCAGGAAGTAAAGATCCGGGATGGCGAGTAGGGATTCCAAATCCGACTCCTGAAATTCCAGGCGAGCTGTCGAGAAGGGCTGGATCAGAATGGACGCGCGATCGGCTGTCCGGCGCGGACTCCTGGGTTCTGGATCGGCGAATTGGGCCGCCGCCTCGGCCGGCGAGGGCCGTCCGCTGGCCTAGGGGGGCCCCTGGCGTGGCTAGGCGTCCGTGGTCGGGGCGCCATCGAAGAAATCCACCAGCCCGGTCTCCAGGGCGTATTCGGCCCCGATTACCAGGAGACCATCCTGGTCGATGAGCGACTCGATGATTCGCGACCCATGGCGCAACTGATTGGCCGAGGCCCGGACATTGGCGCGTACCGCCGCCCGGCGCAGGGCGTCTCGATCATGCCGCAGCTCGGTCTCCAGCAGGGGTTTTACCGATGGCTTGACCCGTTCCACGATGGAGGCGATGTTGCGGGACTCGGTGTTCTCGCCATCCAGCAGGGTTTCGATGGTAGCGGTCACGGCGCCGCAGTGCGAGTGTCCCAGCACCACCACCAAGCGGGTGTGATAACGGGAGACCGAGAACTCCACGCTGCCGATCTGCGACGGTGCCACTACATTGCCGGCGACGCGGATCACGAAGAGATCGCCCAGCCCCTGGTCGAAGAGAATCTCGGCCGGCGCCCGCGAATCCGAGCAGCCGAGGACGATCGCGAAGGGCTCTTGACCGGCCGCCAGATCGGCGCGTTGCTGATGCGTCATCACCTTGTCCAGACTGGTCAGGTTGTTGGCGAACCGAAGGTTGCCTTGGCGTAGGCGCTCAAGCGCCTCGATTGCTGACAGGGTATTGGCCATGCGGGTGTCTCTCTTAGGTTGTCGGTTGTCAGTTGTCGGAACCGGCGCGGCGATGTTGGTTCTCTGAACGGGTTCGGGGCTGTCGGCGTCCCGATTGGCTCGGATTATCCCGGATCCGGGCCGGCTTGGTGGCCGTCTTCACGTCAATCATCCGATCTTGCTCGAATCGATAGGATGGTGTGGGAGGCGTTCCGGGGCGGACTGGCCGCGTCTCACCTGGTATCGTTCCCGCACAGCCTCTTACTCAGGTCGTCGCCGATGTTTCCAACCAAGCTCAAGCTCCACTGGCAAATCCTGATCGCCCTGATGCTCGCGATCGCGGTCGGTCTCCTCGTCGGACGCGAAGTCGGAATTTTCGGCGTCTCCTTCTATTCCGTCTTCGACTTCCTGGGCAATCTCTTCCTCAATGCCCTCAAGATGCTGATCGTGCCGCTGATCATGTCCTCGATCATCGTGGGTATCGCCGGACTCGGAGGCTCGGAGCATCTGGGCCGCCTGGGCGGCAAGACCATCGGCTATTACGCCGCTACCAGCCTGCTCGCCATCCTGGTTGGTCTGCTGCTGGTGAATCTGATTCAGCCCGGCGTGGTGGAAGGGGATCCCAAGGAGGTCTTCGGGTTCAGCGCCGATGTGGCGGCCCTGGAGGCAAAGATCGGTGACAAGGATGGCGGGGACGTAGTGGATGTTTTCCTCCGCATGATTCCGACCAATGTGGTCCAGGCGGCGGCTGAGGGTCAGATGCTCGGGCTGATCTTCTTCAGTCTGCTCTATGGCTTCTTCATCGGCCGTCTCGCCGAGACCCAGGCCGAGACTCAGCGTCATTTCTTCGCGGGAATGTTCGAGATCATGATGCGGATCACCGATCTGGTGATGCGGTTCGCTCCCATCGGTGTCTTTGCCCTGGTCGCCAAGACCGTGGCCGACACGGGTCTGGACGCCTTCGGTCCGCTGGCGCTCTTCTTCCTAACCGTGACGCTGGGGCTCGCGACGCATATTCTGGTGGTGCTGCCGCTCCTGCTCTATTTCGTCGGGGGGGTCAGTCCGGCCCGACATTTCGCGGCCATGGGCGCGGCCCTGGTGACCGCGTTCTCCACCGCCTCGTCCTCCGCGACACTGCCGGTGACCATGGAGTGCGTGGAGAAGAACGCGGGCGTTTCCAACCGCACCAGCAGCTTCGTCCTGCCGCTTGGGGCCACGGTCAACATGGACGGCACGGCGCTCTATGAGTGCGTGGCGGTCGTCTTCATCGCCCAGGCCTACGGTCTGGAACTGTCCTTCGCCACCCAATTCCTGATCGTCACGCTGGCCCTGCTCACCTCCATCGGCGTGGCCGGCATTCCCGCCGCCAGTCTGGTGGCCATCGCCGTCATCCTGGGCGCGGTCGGTCTGCCCCTGGAAGGGATCGGGCTCATTCTGGCGGTGGATCGCGTGCTGGATATGATGCGGACCGCCGTGAACGTCTTCAGCGACTCCTGCGGGGCCGTCATCATCGCCCGCAGCGAAGGGGAGACCCAGGTGCTTCAACCGGCGGTGCCGGCCCAGGCCGTGTAGCGGCCGACGGCTTGCCTGATTGTCATGGGTCCGATTTCGGCAAGACCTCGATCTCGTACAGTCGCGGCCAGTATTTTCCAGTGACGAAGAGCCGCCCGCTGGCGGCGTCGTGGGCGATGCCGTTGAGCACCGCCTCCTGGCTGGGGCGCTCGGCGGCCGGGTAGAGTCCCGCCAGATCCACATAGGCGATCACAGCGCCGGTCTCGGGCGAGATCCGCACCAGATGGTCCCGCTTCCAGACGTTGGCCCAGATCTCGCCATTGATGTATTCCAGCTCGTTGAGCCTGTCGATGGGCCGCGCGCCATCGAGCACCGTCAGACGTCGCACGACCTCTTTCGAGTCGGGATCGAGGAAACGCAGCACCGCCGAGCCGTCGCTCATGATCCAATGCCGCTCGTCATGGGTGAGACCCCAACCCTCGCCCTCGTAGCGAAAGGCTTCCTGGGGTTTCAGCGTCTCGGCGTCGTAAATCAGGCCCAGTCGCTCGCGCCAGGTCAGTTGCACCAGCCGGCCGCGCCACTGGGTGATTCCCTCTCCGAACAGCCTGGACGGGAGCCGTGTCTCGCGTTCCACCCGCCCGCTGGTCAGGTCCACCCGGCGCAGCACCGAGGCGCCATAGTTGCCGGTCCCCTCGTAGAGCCGTCCATCGACATGGATCAGACCCTGGGTGAAGGCGCCGCTGTCATGCGGATAGCTGGCGACCAGGCGATAACCGAGAACCGGGGCCGAAGGCGGAGACGCCTCATCCGCGTAGGCGCCGCCAAGCCCGAGCAGGCCGAGGAGCAGCATCGTCAGGGCGAGTCCCAGGGGTCTGGTCTGGGCCGGCCTACGATCCGCGCTCAAGCCACCAACCCCCGACCCTGCAACTCGCGAATCTGGTCGCGCACCGCAGCGGCCTTCTCGAATTCAAGATTCTTCGCATGCTGGTACATCTCCTTCTCCATGGTCTTGAGCCGCTTGGCCATCTGTAGCGGGGTCAGGTTGGCGTACTCGGCGATTTGCTCGGCCACCCTGGCGTACTGGCGGGCCTTCATGGGCGCGCCTGGCATGGCGCTGTCCATGATGTCGGCGACCGCCTTGCGGATGGTCTGGGGGGTGATGCCCTGGGCCTCGTTGGCGATGACCTGCCGGGCGCGGCGGCGCGCGCTTTCGTCCATCGCCCTCTGCATGGAGCCGGTGACCTTGTCGGCATAGAGGATGGCCTTGCCGTTGGCGTTGCGCGCGGCGCGCCCGATGGTCTGGATCAGCGAGTCGGCGGAGCGCAGAAAGCCCTCCTTATCGGCGTCCAGGATGGCGACCAGCGAGACCTCGGGCATGTCCAGCCCTTCGCGCAGCAGATTGATGCCGACCAGCACGTCGAACTCGCCCAGACGCAGGTCGCGGATGATCTCGACCCGCTCCACGGTTTCGATGTCGGAGTGCAGATAGCGCACCTTGACGTCGTGGTCCTTGAGATAGTCGGTCAGATCCTCGGCCATGCGCTTGGTCAGGGTCGTCACCAGCACCCGCTCGTCGACCGCGATCCGCAAGGGGATCTCGGAGAGCAGGTCGTCGACCTGGCTCAATGCCGGCCGTACCTCGACCTCGGGGTCCACCAGCCCGGTCGGCCGCACCACCTGCTCGACCACCGCGCCCGAGTGGTCGATCTCGTACTGACGCGGAGTGGCGGAGACATAGATGGTCTGGGGCTGGCGCGCCTGGAACTCCTCGAACTTGAGCGGGCGGTTGTCGAGCGCGGAGGGCAGGCGGAAGCCGTATTCGACCAGATTCTCCTTGCGCGAGCGGTCGCCGCGATACATGCCGCCGAGCTGCGGGATGGTCACATGACTCTCGTCGACGACCAAGATGGCGTCGGCGGGCAGATAGTCGTAGAGGGTCGGTGGCGGCTCGCCGGGGCCACGTCCGGAGAGATAGCGGCTGTAGTTCTCGATGCCGGAGCAATAGCCGACCTCCAGCATCATCTCCAGATCGAAGAGGGTGCGTTGCTCCAGACGCTGGGCCTCGACCAGCTTGTTGTTGTCGCGCAGCCAGGCGAGCCGTTGTTTCAGCTCCGGCTTGATCCGTTCGACCGCCTTGAGGATGGTCTCGCGCGGCGTGGCGTAGTGGGTCTTGGGGTAGACGGTGTAGCGCGTGACCCGCTGTCGGACCTCGCCGGTCAGCGGATCGAAGAGTGACAGGGCCTCGATCTCCTCGTCGAACAGCTCGATGCGCACCGCCTCCTCGTCGGACTCCGCCGGGTGGATGTCGATCACGTCGCCGCGCACCCGATAGGTTCCGCGCGCCAGCTCGATCTCGTTGCGCTTGTACTGGAGATCCGCCAGCCGGCGCAGGATGGCGCGTTGGTCGATGCGGTCGCCGCGCTTGAGGATCAAGACCATCTTCAGATAGGCGTCGGGATCGCCCAGACCGTAGATGGAGGAGACGGTCGCGACGATGATGACGTCCTTGCGCTCCAGCAGCGCCTTGGTCGCCGAGAGCCGCATCTGCTCGATGTGCTCGTTGATGGAGGCGTCCTTCTCGATGTAGGTGTCGGTCGAGGGGACGTAGGCCTCCGGCTGGTAGTAGTCGTAATAGGAGACGAAATATTCCACCGCGTTGCGCGGGAAGAAGTCGCGCATCTCGCCATAGAGCTGGGCGGCGAGCGTCTTGTTGGGGGCTAGCACCAGCGCCGGGCGCTGGAGCTGGGAAATCACGTTCGCGATGGTGAAGGTCTTGCCGGAGCCGGTCACGCCGAGCAGGGTCATGCCCGCCTCGCCGTCGCGCAGACCCTCCACCAGCCGGCGGATGGCCTCCGGCTGGTCGCCCGCCGGCGCGAAGGGGCTGACGAGTTCAAGTGGGCGATCGGACATGATGAAGCCTCTCGGTCGCGCGACGATCCGGGATCCGGCGCGCCGCTCGCGCCGTCCCCTCGATCCGGGTGCTGTCAATCCAGCGATTCGCTATTATTGGGAGCTACTCACAACGAATCCAGCCACCACGGGAACCCAGGAATCACCGCCGATGACCACCAAGCTCGCCGCCCGCGTCCAGGCCGTCAAGCCATCCGCCACCCTCGCCATCACCGCCCGCGCCAAGGCGCTCCGCGCCGCCGGCAAGGACGTGATCGGACTCGGCGCCGGGGAGCCGGATTTCGACACCCCCGACCACATCAAGGCCGCCGCCATCAAGGCGATCGAGTCGGGCTTCACCAAATACACCGCCGTCGACGGCACCACCGAACTCAAGCAGGCCGTCATCGACAAGTTCAAGCGCGAGAACGGGCTGGACTATGCCCATGACCAGATCCTGGTCTCCTGCGGCGGCAAGCAGAGCTTCTTCAACCTCGCCCAGGCGCTGCTGGATCCGGGCGACGAGGTCGTGATTCCCGCCCCCTACTGGGTATCCTACCCGGATATGGTGCTGCTCGCCGGTGGCGCGCCGGTGCTGGTGCATGCCGGCGCCGACCAAGCCTTCAAGATCACCCCCGCTCAACTCAAGGGCTCGCTCAACGACAAGACCCGGCTGGTGGTGATCAACAGCCCCTCCAACCCGACCGGCATGGCCTATGGGCGCGAGGAACTGGAGGCGCTCGGCGCGGTGCTGCGCTACTATCCCAAGGTGCTGATCGCCACCGACGATATGTACGAACACATCCGCTGGAGCCAGGCGCCCTTCGTCAACATCGTCAACGTCTGTCCCGATCTCATGCCCCGGACGCTGGTGCTCAACGGCGTCTCCAAGGCTTACTCCATGACCGGCTGGCGGATCGGTTACGCGGGCGGCCCGGCCGACATCATCAAGGCCATGAAGAAGGTCCAATCGCAGAGCACCTCCAACCCCACCTCGATTTCCCAGGTCGCCGCCCAAGCCGCGCTCGAAGGCCCCCAGGACTGCATCGGCGTCATGCTCAAGGCGTTCATGGAACGTCACGACTACGTCGTCGAACGCCTCAACCGGATCCCCGGCATCGAATGCCTGCCCACCGACGGCACCTTCTACGTCTTCCCCAAGGTACAGGGACTGATCGAACGACTGGACGGCGTGAGCAACGACCTGGAATTGGCCGAATACCTCATCGAACAGGCCGGTGTCGCACTGGTACCCGGATCCGCCTTCGGCCTCAACGGCCACGCCCGGATCTCCATCGCCACCAGCCGCGCGAATCTGGAGCAGGCCCTGGACCGGATCGCCAAGGCCGCCGGCTGAACCCGACACCGCGCCCCTTGACGATCCCCGATCCACGCCAGGCGGTTTTTTAAGCGAAACCCTTGACGAGGATCGAGCGAACGATTAAATTGGCGCGCTCGGAACATTCCCTGGTAGCTCAGTCGGTAGAGCGGGTGACTGTTAATCACTAGGTCGGCGGTTCGAGCCCGTCCCAGGGAGCCAATAAAACAACGGCTTAGGCGTTATGCGTCTAGGCCGTTGTGCTTTTCCGCCCTTCCTGTTGCCGTTGGTCGCGGGTTGCCCCTGAATCCGCCTCCGACCGGGGCCGCCAGTACGCCAGCCATCTGTTCCAGGACACGCTGACCCAATACGGGATGATCGGCTCCATGAGCCGCCAGGGAAACGGCTGGGACAAAGGCCCCCACCGAGAGCTGGTTCAACAGCTTCAAGCACGAGCGGATCTTCGATGAGCGCTTCGCCACGCGGGAAGTGATGAAGGCCACGGCTTTCGAGTGCATCGAGTTGTTCTACAACCGCAAGCGCTTGCACTCCACCCTCGGCTACACATCACCGGTTCAGTTCCTGAAAGACTGGATCGGCACTCAGCAGGGGAGAAAAACAGGTAGCATGAACCCCTGCCCTTGGAAGACGAAAAACCGAGGGAATCTCAACCCATGCCCACC
>NZ_NRRG01000020.1 GCF_016583575.1 Thiocystis violacea | reverse complement strand
CTCACCGCCGACGGACCCGGATCAGTCGGCGGGGACAGTCGAATCCGACCCTGCGGGCGAGCCCGTCGTGATTGGTGACGCACCATTCGCGGTGCAACTGATGGGCTTCTATACGCTGGAGTCACTCCAGACATTCGCCGCCCGCCACGCCCTGTCGGACGAGTATTTCTATCGACGGGAGACCTACCAGGAACGCCCCTGGTTCGTCCTGATCCACAGTCTGCACGACACCCGACAGGCCGCCGAGGCGCGCGTGGCCAAGTTGTCCCCCGAACTCGCCAAGCTGAAAATCTGGATCCGCCAACTGGATTCCAGCAAGCCGGTCCTCAAGGTCCGCCCAGACTCGGACTGAGCGCTTCCCACCGCATTCGCCCGAGCCGGGAATGGGCTCCATGCCCGGCGGATACCGCTTCCTCAAGCCATGTGAATCCGCCCCTTCGTGCTCGCCACTCCTTCGGCCAACTCGCCTCGTTCCTTGCGACGGCGCCCCCTGGGTTGACGGAAAAATCCGACGATTTCCCCTCGATACCTGAATTGATGTGGACGGGATCGCGTTTCGCGCTATAGCTGAGAGCTACAATAAGCGCCCAAAGGAATAGCAACGGACACCTTCCGATGGTGCCCAGCCGAACACATCACCTATCCGGATCGCCATGGCCAAGCCGTTTCCAAACACCACGATTCAGTTCGATAGTGACTTGGACGCCATCCTCAATCGCGTTTATGGATCCAAGACCGGCTCCGAACTCGAGCGCGGACCCGCGACCATCCCCCCGTCGTTCGGTCACCATGAGCAAGGCTCGCAGGAATTGAAGCAGGCCCTAGCCGAGCTGCGCGACCGACGCGAAAAGTCCCAAAGTACCCTGCGTCTGAAGGAAGAGGTCGACTATCTGCAAGGGCAGATCAAGATACTTAGGGAGATGGGGGATCGGATCGAGCGATTGCGGCGGCAACTCGAGGCCGAGCCCGGCGACGGCCCGCAATAATCGCCGAATTCGCCCGTCACGGATGTCTCGATGGGGTTGACAGGCGCGAGTGTGAAAAACAAGAATTAGATCACACTCACTGATCGCTCCAGGTATCCCGCCCGTGAGACAGGACTCGCACCTTCGCTCGGTGTCCCAGACACTGGGTTTTCTGTCGTTCCTCGTCTGCCTGCAGGCACAAGCCCACTTCCAGGAACTCATCCCCTCCACCGACATCGTGACCAGCGAGGACGAGAGCCGGATCGAGCTGGAGATGACCTTCACGCATCCGATGGAGGGCGGCCCCGCGATGCCCATGGACCAGCCGGCAGGCTTCGGCGTCCTGAGCCCGTCCGGACGCGAGGATCTCCTGTCCAGTCTGCGTCCACGGACCCGCGATGGCCAGTCGGCCTATGGCGCCGAGTACCGGATCAAGCAGCCGGGCGACCATGTCTTTCACCTCGAACCCGCGCCCTATTGGGAACCGGCCGAAGGCGTCATGATCATCCACCACACCAAGGTCGTCGTCGATGGCTTCGGCGCCGGGGAAGGCTGGGACGCGGAGGTCGGTTTTCCGGTCGAGATCACGCCCCTGGTCAGGCCCTACGGGCTCTGGACCGGCAACCTCTTTCGAGGGATCGTCAAACAGGGAGGCACGCCCGTCCCCTTCGCCGAGGTGGAGATCGAGTGGCGCAACGACGGCTCCCTGAAGCCACCCGCCGATGCCTTCATCACCCAGGTGGTTAAGGCGGATTCCAATGGCGTCTTCGGCTATGTCATGCCGAAGGCCGGTTGGTGGGGATTCGCCGCGCTTCTTAAGGGCGATCGGCCCATGAAGAACCCAGCCGGCGAGGATGTTCCGGTGGAGGCCGGCGCTCTGATGTGGGTGCGTGTCACGGACATGAAATAGCCCTGACGCCATTACCCGGATCACCTCATCTTGGCCCATATCCCAGACGGCGTCCTCTCGGCCCCGGTACTCGTGACCGGGGCCCTGGTTTCGGTCGGCCTGCTGACGGTGGCCCTGCGGCGTCTCGACTACGAGCGCCTGCCGCCGGCCGCCGTGCTCTCCGCCGCCTTTTTCGTCTCCTCGCTCATCAGCGTCCCCATGGGTCCGAGTAGTGTCCATTTGCTACTCAACGGACTCATGGGTCTGCTCCTCGGCTGGACGGCCATACCGGCGATTCTGGTCGCGCTGATCCTTCAGGCCGCCTTCTTCGGCTTCGGGGGACTCCTGGTGCTCGGCGTCAATACGATGAACCTGGCCCTGCCCGCGCTTTTCTGCGCGCTGGTCCTGGCGCCTTGGCTCCAACGCTGTCCGCCCGCGCGAATCCCCTGGATCGGCTTCGCCGCCGGCGCTCTCGGGGTGCTGTTCACCGGCCTCCTGGTCGCCTTGAGCCTGGGGTTGAGCGGCGAAGCCTTTGTGCCCGCCGCGAAGGTCATGGTCTTGATCTATCCGCCGCTGGCGCTGGTGGAAGGACTGATCACGGCCACCACCATCGGCTTCCTCTGGCGCGTCGCCCCGGAGATGCTGACCCGCGAGGATAACCCCCGTGTCTGATCCCAAGCCTGTCACGCGAGCGGCCAGGCGGCTCCTGCTGCTCGTCACGCTCATGACGGCCATGCCCGCGCTTGCCCACAAGCTCAAGGTTTTCGCCTTCGCGGAGGGCGAACGGATCCAGGGGTCCGCCTATTTCGCGGGCGGAGCCAAGGCGACCGGTGCCTCGATCCTGATCCAGGATGCCGACGGCCACCCGCTGGCCAGCCTGTCACCCGATGGCGATGGCCGTTTCAGTTATCGGGCGCTCGCCTCGATCGAACACGTCGTCATCGCCAGAAGCGACGACGGCCATCGGGCGGAATGGCGGATCGCGGCGGCCGATCTGGCGGGCGCCTTCCCGGTGGTCGACAGGCCAGCGGAGGCGTCTCCGCCGACGTCTGGAACGCCGGATTCCAGCGTCAGGGCGACCAGCGAATCAGCCGATCAACGCGGGTCGGAGGACAAACCGACCCGGAGCCTCCAGTCCGGCGACCGCGCGCTCGATCCGGCGCTGGTGCTCTTCATCGAAGAAGCCGTCGCCCGCCAGGTACGCCCATTGCGCGAGCAACTGGTGGCGATAGACGACCGAATCCGCTTCCAGGATGTTCTCGGGGGGATCGGTTACATCCTGGGGCTGACCGGGCTGGCGCTCTGGTGGCGCTGTCGGAGGACGGGTCGGAGGACGGACAGGCCCCGATGACCCAGCCGCCCCTGCCATCGCCCCAGGCCCGGGGATGGATCGGCCGACGCGATCCCAGACTGCGCCTCCTCGCGGCCCTGCTGTTCGCGCTGGTCACCGTCAGTCTGGAGCGCCCGGCGATCGCCGCGCTCGCCCTTGGACTGGCGCTGGCGCTGGCGTTCGCAGCCGGATTGAAGCCTCGGGATCTGGCGCGTCGGCTGCTCGCCCTGGAGGGCTTCATGCTCATCCTGATGCTCAGCCTGCCCTTCACCACGCCTGGCCCGCCGCTGTTCAGCCTGGGTCCGGTCACCGCCAGCGGCGTCGGTATCATCCTGGCCCTGATGATCCTGCTCAAGGCCAACGCGGTCGTGCTGGTTCTCCTGGCCCTGCCCGGCACGCTCGAGCCCGTGGTCCTGGGCCATGCCCTGGCCCGGATCGGCGTTCCGGAGAAACTGGCGCATCTGCTGCTGATGACGGTGCGGCAGATTCATCTGCTCCACCAGGAGTTCCTGCGTCTGCGCCAGGCGATGCGGGCGCGCGCCTTCGTCCCGCGCGCCAATCCGCACACCTGGCGCACCTATGGCTGGTTGATGGGCATGCTACTGGTCAGGAGCCTGGCGCGCGGCGAGCGCCTCATGGGGGCCATGCGCTGCCGTTGTTTCCACGGTCGGCTCTATCTGCTGGATACGACCCGCTGGAATCGCGGCGACACCCTGGCCAGCCTCGGGCTGATCCCGCTACTCCTTAGCCTGCCACTGCTGGATCGCCTGGGTTGACAAGGGATGAATGAACCACTGCTCGAACTGCGTCGGATTCGTTTCGGCTATCCCGAACGTCTGGTTCTGCGCGACCTGGAATTCAGCCTGCGGCCAGGCGAACGGGTGGCCCTGACCGGCCCCAACGGCGCGGGCAAGACGACCCTCCTCCATCTGCTGGTCGGCCTCAAGCCAGCCGGCGCGGGCCAGGTCATCGCCTTTGGACGCGCCTGCGCGAGCGAGGCGGATTTCCACGCGGTCCGAGCGCGGGTCGGACTCCTGTTCCAGGACTCCGACGACCAGTTGTTCTGCCCGACCGTGCTGGAGGACGTCGCCTTCGGCCCCTTGAACCTGGGACGCACCACCGACCAGGCGCGCGCCGACGCCCTGGAAACGCTCGACCTGCTGGGCCTTTCGGCCTTCGCCGAGCGGGTCACCCACCGGCTGTCGGCCGGCGAGAAGCGATTGGTCGCACTCGCGACCGTGCTGGCGATGCATCCCGAGGTCCTGCTGCTCGACGAGCCGACCAACGGACTCGACGAGGCGACCGAACGGCGTCTGGTCGAACATCTAGCCGGGCTCGATCAGGCCATGATCATGGTCTCGCACGACCGCCGTTTCCTGGAACGGCTGGCGACCCGCGCCGTCCGCCTGGCCGATGGCACCCTGGTGGACGCGACGCTGCACAGCCATGGGCACGCGCATTACCACGCGCACATCCATGTGCACGCACCCGGTGAACCCGCCGATCACGCCCACGAGGACGCGCACCTCATCGAGGATCATCACGCGCGGGAATAGGCTGGCGGGCGGGCCTTGGTCTCGTTAACGGTTGGTGTCGAACCGAAAGGGCGCGGCCAGGAGGCCGTCCGGGGTATGGATCAGAACCCGCGCCTCCCAGGTCATGCGCTCGCGCACGCAGACGGGAAGCATCCCCTGGCCCGCGTACCGTCCCTTTTGGACGGCCGCCAGGCTCACCCGATTGAATCCCATGTACATATCGACCCCGGCGAAATCGACCTCGACGGCGGCCACGTCCAGCCCCGCCGTCTCCACGCCGAGTCGAAGCGGCGCTGACGTGGGAAGATCCCTGGGCTCGATGGCGAACCGAACCCATCGACCGCCGCCGAAAACCGCCTCGCAGGGCGAGGCTCGCAGGTCGCAGCGCGAATTCAACGCGGCCAGCTCGGTCAAGGGTGGGTACAGCAACGGCCAGGTCTTGTAGACGACAGTCGCGATCAACCCCAGGGTCACCAGCCCAAGGACAAGCCAGAGACCCGCGAGCGGGCTCTTACCCGATTCCGATGATGGATGCATTGGCTATGGCGGAAGGTTTCGCGTTTCCGGTTCTCGAATCTCGGCCAGCGACCAGTCTCGCTAACGCACCTGCCGCCACCAGCGATTGATGATATCGGCGACATCCAGGTCGTCGGGGCCTTCGCGCCAGCTCTTCGACAGGGGGGCATCGTGGCTTGCCGGAGGCGGGTCCGGTTGATAGACCTGGATCCGCGCGGGCAGCATGGAGGCGTCCCCGACCGCCAGTACCTCGCCCCGTCTGAGCGAGGCCAGCATGTCGGCCAGGTTCTTGGCGCCTTCCGGGAGGAGCCGCCGCACGTATTCCTGGTCATCGGCGTTCGAGATCCGCAGACAGAGATAGTTTCCGCACTGGGAGAGCACGGTCTCGGATAGCTCGGTGGGTCGCTGGCTCACGATGCAGAGCGTGACGCCGTACTTGCGCCCTTCCTTAGCGATGCGCTCCATGGAGCGTCGCGTGCCGACAAAACGGGTATCGGACTCGCGCGGGATGTACTGATGCGCCTCCTCGCACACCAGCAGCAGGGGGAACTCGTGGCGGCGCGGATTCCAGTAGTTGAACTCGTAGGCCAGACGGCCGATTTGCGCCGAGACGATCGGGCGCAGATCGACCGGAACCGGGCTCAGATCGATCACGGTCACCTGGCGCTTGGGATTGCCCAATCCGACAAAATCACGCAGCAGTCCCTCCAGACTCGCCGAGCTGGTGTGCTTGCGCGGACGCATGAAGAAGTCGTAGCGCCCGTCGTTGTAGAGCGATTGGAAGCGGACCAGGAAGTCGTCGAAGGCGCCGAACAGCGGTCCCTTGACCTTGCCGAATTCCAGCTTTTCCTCGTTGGCCTTCTTGAACTTCTGATACAGCTCCTCGATGGGGAAATAGACCGGAGAGTCCACGGACAGCCGATCGAGCCCGGCATGCTGATTCGACTGTTTGCGCAGGCTGTAAAGCGCCTCGCGCAGATAGGCGATCTGGACCGTGGCATTGGCGTCGGTGCGATCGATGAAGAGATCCACCAGCTCCGAGTAAGTCAGCAGCCAGTAGGGGATCTCCAGTTCGCGCGCATCGATGTAACGCGCCGTGTTGGGCGGAAAGATGCCGCCCATGGTGCCGTCGGCCTGCTTCCAGCCATACTCGCCGTGCAGGTCGAGCAGGATCATGTGCGAGCGCGGCATGGTGGTGACCACCCGCTGCAGGAGACTGGACAGGGTCCAGGACTTGCCCGCGCCGGTCTGTCCGAGGATGGCCAGATGCCGACCGAACAGGGCCGAGGGATCCAGCGTCGCCTTGAGCGCGGGTCGCACCGACAGGCGGCCCAACTCCAGCGCCCCCGCGGTCTTGCGCGACAGGAGCGCCGACAACCGGGGGGTGGGAATCAGGTGCACGGCGGCGCCGACCACCGGATAGCGGCTGACGCCGGGTTCCAACCGACCATCCGGGTTGATCTCGCCGAGCGCGGTCAGTTCGAGCCGCCGTTCGCGCGCGACGCCCTGGCGATCGCCGAACGCGGACTCGTCCCGGCCGCCGCGCGACATGACGACCTCCTCGACGCTGCGCGCGACCTCCGCGAGGATGTGGCCCGCGCGATCCCTGACCTCCACCAGACTGCCCAATTGACCGATCGGCAGCACCTCCTCGTTGAGGGTCTTGGACGCGGGAAAGCCCTCCTCCGTCGGAAACAGGGTGGCGATCAGACGCCCCCCCTGGATATCGACGAGGCGGCCGATCAGGCTGGATTCTGGCGTGGACATTGAGAGCGGATCTCCATGTGGCGACGGACGAGGACTTCCAGCGAGCGATTATCCTGGAAAATCCACCCGGCAAGCTGGATCGATATCACAGACAGACACGATTTCGCCTGTCATCCCCCTGTTGGCCAGCGTCGGATGGCGAGAGGTTCCCGGCCAGGATCCGAAAGCGAATCGTCCACGGGATCCAGCTTAATAGCGCTTGTAAAATTAGAAAATGCTTATATAATGATTTTATATTCAATATCACATCCCAATGGAGAAGTAACATGGGAGCTTTAGGAATTCTTGCGGCGGTTGTCGTCCTCGTGGGTGGCGTGCAGACCACCATGGTCATGTCCGAGAATGACCGCCTGGCGGCCGAGGCGGCGCGCAAGCCGGTCGTCGAGGTCCAGGCCATTCAGCCGGATACCGGCAACAACGCCCACGATCCGTCGGCGCGCTGAGACCCCGGCGCGTCCCTGACCGAGCGTCTCCAGGCCCCTGGCGCGGAGGCGCGCCCTTCATCGAAATCTCCCGGTTGAAACCACCCCCTTCGGGGGGATCATGCCGCGCGGGAGAGGCGTAAGGCGATGCGCGGGAAAGCCCGTACCCGACCGAAAACTCTGAAACTCGACAGGATTAACAGGATTCTTCAAGATTGACGGGATGGAAAACAGCGCTTTATCAATCCTCTCCATCCTGCGGAATCCTGTCTCTGACGGGGCGGATCGCGGGTACAGGGTTTCCTGGAAATCACCTAACCTCTTCCGTGCGGTTTCGCCAGTTTAAGCCGGGCGCGGATTGAAACATGCCGAATACCGACGAAACCATCCGTTTCAGCGTCTCCCTGCCAAAGCCGCTCCTTGAGGATCTGGATCGACGCCTGGTCAACAAGGGCTATGCCTCACGCTCCGAGCTGGTCCGGGACATGATCCGCGAGCGTATCGTCGAGGAGACCTGGGAGCGTGGCGACACCGAGGTAGCGGGCGTGCTCACCATCGTCTACGACCACCATCAACGCGAGTTGACGCAGCACATCCTAGACATCCAGCATCGTCAGTATGTACACATAGTGGCCGCGACCCATGTGCACATGGACCACCACAATTGTCTGGAGACCATCATCATCCGGGGAATGCCGAGCGATATCGAGCGGCTCAGCCTGGAGATCGGCGGTCTGCGCGGCGTGCGCTTCGCGAAGCTAACCCGCGCCTCGCGCATCGAGAACTAGCCGAGGGTTGATCGAGCGCCGTGGCCCAATCCAGCCGATCGGAAGCCAGCCAAACCAGGAATCAGACCGAAATCCGCGAGACCGTCAAGGCCTGATTCAACTCGGGTTGCTCGCACTCGCCGCGACAGCTTTGGCGGATCGGGGCGATGTCATTGGCGTCCCGACCGATCGCCACCCGAATGTAGGTCGCGTCCGCCACCAGGCCGAGCGCCGGATCGAAGCCGCGCCAACCGGCCCCCGGAATCAGCACCTCGGCCCAATGATGCAGGGTTTGCGGACGCGCCGGCGCCTCGGGTGGCTGCGCGTCGTCGGGATCGAAATAGGCCGCGTCCAGATAGCCGGAGACGAAACGCGCCGGAATCCGCCAGTGACGCACGAGCGCGATCAGCAGATGCGACAGATCCGCCGCCGTGCCGCGCCTGTTGGCGAACAGGATTTCCAGGGCAGTGACCGACTGGGCCTCGGCGGGATCGAATCCGGCCACCTCGCGAATCCATTCAAAGGCGTCCTGAACCTGCTGGAGCAGGGGTACGCCGACCTGGAATCCAGGGACGTCGCAACCCCCGACGACTTCCGGAAGCTCGGGCGTCAAGACGCCGCGATGGAGCACGAAATCCCACAATCTGGGCGCCTGACGCAGGCTGTCGGCGATCCACTCCAGTTCCCGCTCCGCAGGCACCGGCTGAAAATCGAATGGATTGTCCCGTTTCGTCTCGACCTCGGCGACCACGGAAAAGGTGATCTGCTGGTGGGCGCCGAGCACCGCGAAGTGGTGCGAGAGATTGCCGAAGGCGTCGAGACAGGCGACCGGCTCGACCTCCGGATCGACCTTGATGACGACGCCAATCAACGACTGACTCTCGTCATCCCAGGGCGCCAGGCGAATCTGGATATGATGCTCGCGCGCCGGTCGGGCAAAACGCATGTGGCAAGCCCGCTCGATGTGATATTTCACGGAGCCTCTCCCAGGTAGACGTCGAAATAATCCGTTTGCAGCGCGGCGCTCAGTTCGGCCAGGCGGGCCAGGAATTCGTCCAGATATTCATGCAGGCCCAGCTCGATGATTCCGGCTGGATCGATCCCGCTCAGATGCGCCCTTAACGTCTCCATGCGATCGCGCGCCTCGCCTTGCGGCCGGTAGCCGATACGCTCCAGCGCCCGCTCCAGGCCATTGACACTGTAGATCAGTGAGCGGGGAAAATCCGGGTTCAGGATCACGAACTGGACCACGTCGATCGGGCGAATGCCGTTCTGGTAAAGCCGACGGTAGGCCTCGAAGCCCGACAGGGATTTGAGCAGGGCTCCCCATTGATAATAGTCGAGCGGCGAGCCGACCAGGGCCGGATCCGGAAGCAGCAGATGGTAGCGCACGTCGAGGATGCGCGCGGTCATGTCCGCGCGCTCCTGCAGACCGCCGAGCAGGGTGAAGCTGTGCGCCTCGCCGCGCATCATGGTGCTCTGGCTTAAACCGAAAACGGTCGCGACCTGGCGATGCACGAAGCCGTAGAACTCGGCCGCCCGCCAAGGCGGAAGCTTCGCCTTGAGATGCTTGTCGGTGGTCAGCCAGAGCTCGTTGAGCGTCTCCCACATGGCGTTGGAGATGCGATCGCGCACCACCCGCGCGTTCTCGCGCGAGAGCCTGAGACTGTTGTGGATGCACCCCGGATTCCTGGGATCCTGGGTCAACAGATGGATCACCCGCTGCACGGTCACATGACCGTCCGGGTAGAGATCCTCGTAACCCTCGTCCGCGCCGACGATGGTCAGCAAGGGCTTCCACTGCATCTCCTCCGTCAGGCCCTCGTCGGACTCCAGCATGTGGATGACATTGATATCCAGGACGCGCGCGGTATTGTCCGCCCGCTCCAGGTTGCGGGACATCCAGTAGAGCGATTCGGCGATTCGGCTCAGCATCAGTCGGCCAGCACCCAGGTATCCTTGCTGCCCCCGCCCTGGGATGAGTTCACCACCAGGGAGCCCTTGGTCATGGCTACCCGCGTCAGGCCGCCGGGGACGACCTCGATCTCGGCGCCATGGATGATGAAAGGCCGTAGATCCAGGTGGCGCGATTCGAGCTCGCCGTCCAGATAACAGACGTGGCGCGAGATCTGAACCACCGGCTGGGCGATGTAGTTACGCGGATTGGCGGCGATGCGGCGGGTGAAATCGTCACGCTGGGCGGCGGTCGAGGTCGGTCCCATCAACATGCCATAGCCGCCGGACTCGGCCACCGCCTTGATCACCATGCCTTGCATGTTGTCCAGCACATAGGCGCGATCCTGATGGTCCGTCATCTGATAGGTCGGAACGCTGGAGAGGATCGGCGTCTCGCCGAGGTAATAGCGAATGATGTCCGGCACATAGGCATAGACCGCCTTGTCGTCCGCGATCCCCGCTCCAGGCGCGTTCGCCAGCGCCACGTTCCCCGCCCGCCAGGCATTGATCAGACCCGCCACGCCGAGCGTGGAATCGGATCGGAACACCAGGGGATCCAGATACTCGTCATCGATGCGCCGATAGACCACATCCACCTGACGCAGCCCCAGGGTGGTCTTGAGATAGACCTTATCGTTGCGGCATACCAGATCCCGTCCCTCGGCCAGTTCGACACCCATCTCCTTGGCCAGGAAGGTGTGCTCGAAATAGGCCGAATTGAAGATACCCGGCGTCAGAACCACAACCACGGCATCCGCGGCCCCGCGCGGCGAGAGATAGCGCAACGCCTGCAACAGCCGTTCCGGATAGTGCTCGACCCGCCGCACCCGATAGCGCGCGAAGAACTCCGGCAGGACGCGGCGCTCGATGATGCGATTCTCGATCATGTAGGACACGCCCGAGGGGGTGCGCAGGTTGTCCTCCAGCACCAGATAACGACCCTCCTCGTCGCGGATCAGATCCACCCCGCTGATATGGGTGTAGATGTCGTGCGGCGGATCAATGTCCATGATCTCGCGACGCAGATCCTTGCCCCGATAGATCAGCTCGGGCGGGACAACGCCGTCCTTCAGGATGCGCTGACCGTGGTAGATATCCTTCAGGAAGAGATTGAGGGCGCGGATCCGCTGCTTGAGCCCAGCCTCGATCGGCGCCCACTCGGCCGCCGTGATGATGCGCGGCAGGATATCGAAGGGCCAGACACGTTCGATCCCCTCGTCCTGGTCCGAGTAGACCGTGAAGGTAACCCCTTCGTTGTGCAGCGCCAGGTGGGCGTCCCGCGCCTTGGCCGCGAGGCTCTGCTGCCCCGCGCGCTGGATGTGCTCCCACATCGGGAGGTAATGATCCCGGGGACGGAAGTCGTCCCGATAGAACTCGTGATAGGCCATCGCCGGACCCTCGGAGCGATCCTGCGACTGACCGGCGCCACCGGATTGAAACTGTTTGAGCATGGCAGGGCGGCTCCTCTGACCCAAGGTCTTGATTGAATCACTTAAGCAAAAAACAAGCCTCCGCTCAATGGGCCAATATAAATCGCAATTTAATGTTTTTAATATATTTTTATAAAGACACTCAGAGCCGACTCTAGATAATCCGCGCCATCCTGGTGCAGGAAAGCCCTGATTCTCCACTTGAGGCCCCCGAACGCACGAAGAAGGGGCGCCGCCAGCCCAATGGGCTCAGGGGCCATGGCGATATGGCTCGACCCCATTGACGACGGCCAACGATCGTTATATCATAAATGCGAATCGTTGTTGTTTGATCGACATAGACCGACCCCGGCGCGACCATCCCCTGGAGGAAAACGACCATGCCATCCGCTTCTTCGTCCGAGAGCCCCTTCCAGCCCACGGCGCGAGACCGCCATGCGTATCCCCAGCCGCGCCGGGTCGACAGTAACAGCCTCCTGGGCGGACAGAATCTGCTCATGATCGAGCATGCGGGCTGTAGCTACTACCTGCGCATGACACGCAACAACAAGCTGATTCTGACCAAATGATGCCGGCGCGCGCTGGCATGGGAATGCTGCGGCGCGGCTACAGCGGTGCGTGTCGCGACGCTGGAGCGTCGGAGCTAAGCGATGATCGGGTCGGGCTGACGGGCGCAATCCCGCCAGCCCGACCCGATCGCGGCCTTGCGAGCCCCTTAAGGCCGGGACGTGAAGCGCGGTAGACCGATATCCCAACGGATCGCGACCACCCGCAGCAGAAAGATCAGAACGCCAGCCGCCACCGCCGCCACACCGACCTGGATGTCCCAGGCCACGAGCCCCAGGAAAGCGAGCGACCCGCCCCAGGCGGCGGTGGCATAGAGCGGACCCTGAAACACCAGCGGTTCCTCATTGCAGAGCACATCGCGCAGAATGCCGCCCACGACGCCGGTAATGACGCCCATGAAACTCGCGACCAGCCAGGGCGCGCCCCAGACCAAGGCCGCCTTGGTGCCGGTGATGGTGAAGAGCGCCAGGCCGGCGGCATCCGGAATCAGAAAGAGCCGCGCCGGCAGCACGAATACCCGCGCCAGGAAGAACGTCAGCAGCGCCGCCGCCAGCGCCGCGATCAGGTAAGTCTGATCGACCACCCAGAACACCGGCCGATCGAGCAGCAGATCGCGCAGCGAACCGCCCCCGAGCGCCGCGGCCAACGCCACCACGACCATCCCGAACAGATCGAAGCGCTTGCGCCCGGCTTCCAGCACCCCAGCGGCGGCCATCATCGCCACCGCCCCAAGGCTGATGGCCCGCATCAGATCATCGAGTGGAACAGGCATGGTCACCGCTCATCCCGGTCGATCGTGAAGCCAGACGCCTGGTTTGGCCGCTCCAACTCGCTGTTGATCTAGGGTTAAAGGCTAGATATCCTCATCATCCTCGTCGTTGTCATCGTCGTCGTCCGCGTCCACGTCCGCGTCTTCTTCTAGATTTTCTAGGTAATTCTGGCATATACGTTCTGGAAGCTTACGCCAGTTTTCTACGAATTGTGTTTCTGCAAAGGCAAAATATGTGTCCAAGTCGATCATGACTAGGCCAAGGCGAAGGCAAGCATCTGCGAGTTTTTGGATAGTAATAGCATGCAAGCGACGAACGCCGAGGAGTGACTTAAGATCTTCTCGATCTACTCTGAATTTGCCGCGAGATTTTCCACCAAATGTTTCCTCATAAACTTGGAAGTAGAGGGTGGATGCAACACTTTCGATTCGTTTTTTCATCGTTTTGTCTCAGCTAAGGTGATTGGCAGGATTCACAAAAGATGCTTTAGGCAATCTCCACGCAAAAAGATTGCCACAGCAATCTTTTTGAGATTTAGATTTTATTTTCGATCTTTTTTGCTGTCAAGATCTTTTCGCTGATCTTTTTTGTTTGCCGGCGGAGCGTACCGGTCGCGGGCTTGCAAACCCAGCGCCGTAGGGCGATCCGCCATCGCAACCTCATCGCAAGAAGGCGGAACCGCTATCGCGTTCCGCCCTACGCGGGCTACGCGGGCTCCTCGCCTCCCATCGAGAACGCGACTTGGTGTTGGAGATCAGGGATGCATCCTGGTTCAATACGCGATCGCCCGATCCGGCGACGCCTCTTCCGGGAACCCCTGAATGTCTCCTGACCACTCCCCATCACCACCCCGCCGAACCAAACGGCTCCGGGGTTGGCTGATCAACATCGTCCTGATCCTATTGGTTTTCTCGGCCATCCAATGGTGGAAAGCCAGACCACTGGCCAGTGGCGAGGCACCGCCACTGGCCGGCGTCACTCTCGATGGACGCGCGTTAGACTTGACCGACCTTCGGGGCCGACCCCTGCTGGTCCACTTCTGGGCCAGTTGGTGCCCCATCTGCGGGGTGATGGACGGCGCCATCGCCGCGATCGCCAAGGACCACCCGGTCGTCACCGTGGCGCTACAATCCGGCACCCATGAAGAACTCCGACGCTTGATGCGGGACTTAGGGCACGATTTTCCGGTCATCCCGGACCCCGACGGACAGCTTGCGCATCGATGGGGTGTGAGCGGGGTTCCGACTACTTTCGTGGTCGACGCCGCCGGACGGATCCGCCAGGCCTCCGTCGGCGTCGGCACCGAGTGGGGTCTGCGACTCCGCTTGTGGATCGCCGCCCACGGGGACTAGGCGACGAGGCAAGAACAATGGCCGCGGCGACCTCGCCCGGCTCGGGCCTTTCCCTCCGGAGGACACTCGGCTTGCGTAACCTATTCCGCTCATCGATCGGCTCGGGAGCGATTACCCTGATCCTCCTGACGGCCTGGGGAATCGATCGGTGGGGTGGCGGCTTGATCCCGGCCGGCTGGTCGCTCGGCGCGGGCGGACGCTCCTGCCGACTGGAAAAGGTGCTGGATGGGGATTCGCTGCGCTTGGTCTGCCAGGGTAAGCCGGTGGAGGTGCGACTCTATTGCATCGACGCGCCCGAGAAGAACCAACGCCCCTGGGGCGATCGCTCGCGCGCGCATCTGCGCGACATGGCGCCGCGCGAACTGCGGCTGGTGACGATCGATCGCGACCGCTACGGACGCACGGTCGGTGAGGTTTACACGCTCGACCCGGAGCCGCGTCTGCTGAATCTGGAGCAGGTCCGGGCCGGACAGGCGGCGGTCTACGAGCGTTACTGCGACGACTCGCGCTATTCCCGCGCCCAGCGCGAGGCGCGCGGCGCCAAACGCGGCATCTGGAGCCGCCGGGGCGAGCACCAGACACCCTGGACCTTTCGCCAACGGCGCTCCTAGCCGGCCCTCGGGTCGATCCGGCTGGCGCGCTTCGAGCGACACGCGCGGATCGCGCAATGGCGACTGCCCCCACGCGGCGCGCCCGAGTATCATGTCGCCATCCCCCAAGCCTCCAGAGCAACCGCCCATGCTGGTCCTACGCGGCGCGCCCGCCATTTCCGATTTCCGTCTCCAAAAGCTGGCCGAGCGACTCCGCGATCGGACTGGGATGCCGATCCGGCCCTATGCCGAGTATGTCCATTTCGCCCAGTTGAGCGGAGCGCCGAGCGCGGAGGAGCGCGCCATCCTGGAGCGTCTGCTGCGCTATGGCCCCAGTCTCCCGACGCATGAGCCAGAGGGAACGCTGGTGCTGGTCGTGCCCCGGCCGGGGACCATCTCGCCCTGGTCGTCCAAGGCCACCGACATCGCGCGCAATTGCGGTCTCACCCTGGTCCGGCGGCTGGAACGCGGCCTCGCCTATTACCTGACGACGGCGGAGGCGGAGCGGATCGAAGGGGCGCCACTGGAGGCGGCGGCCGCCATTCTGCATGACCGCATGACCCAGGTGACGCTGTTCGACCTGGAGGCGGCGGGCCGTCTGTTCGAGGCGGCGGAGCCGCGGCCCTCGCGGCGGGTGGATCTGCTCGGCGCTGGCCGTCCGGCCCTGGAGCGCGCCAATGGCGAATTGGGTCTGGCGCTCTCGGACGACGAGATCGCCTATCTGGCCGAGAACTTCCTGGCCCTGGGTCGCGATCCGACCGATGTCGAACTCATGATGTTCGCCCAGGCCAACTCCGAGCACTGTCGGCACAAGATCTTCAACGCCGATTGGGTGATCGACGGCGAACCCCAGCCACGCTCGCTGTTCGCCATGATCCGACACACCACCGATCGGTCTCCCGCGGGCGTGCTCTCCGCCTATCACGACAATGCCGCCGTGGTCGAGGGTTGGGAGGGGCGACGCTTCATGCCCTGCCCCCAGACCCGCATCTACTGCGAGTCGGAGGAGGCCATTCATCTCCTGATGAAGGTGGAGACGCACAACCATCCGACCGCCATCGCGCCCGATCCGGGCGCGGCGACCGGCTCGGGCGGCGAGATCCGTGACGAGGGCGCGACCGGACAGGGCGCCAAGCCCAAGGCCGGGCTCTGCGGCTTCTCGGTCTCGAATCTGCGGATTCCAGGCTTCGAACAGCCTTGGGAAGTGGACCATGGCAAACCGGAGCGGATCGTCTCGGCCCTGGACATCATGCTCGAAGGACCGATCGGCGCCGCCGCCTTCAACAACGAGTTCGGCCGACCCAATCTGACAGGCTATTTCCGCGCCTACGAACAGACGATCCCTGGCCCGGACGGGACCGAGGAGCTGCGTGGCTATCACAAGCCGATCATGCTGGCCGGCGGTCTCGGCAACATCCGCGAGGAGCATGTCGCCAAGCAACCCTTTCCGGCGGGGACACCGCTGATCGTGCTAGGCGGACCGGCGATGCTGATCGGGCTCGGCGGCGGGGCGGCCTCCAGCATGACCTCGGGAACCTCGGCGGAGGATCTGGATTTCGCCTCGGTGCAGCGCGCCAATCCCGAGATGCAACGCCGCTGTCAGGAGGTCATCGACCGCTGCTGGGCGCGCGGCACGAATAACCCCATCCTCTTCATCCATGACGTTGGTGCCGGCGGACTCTCCAACGCCCTGCCGGAGCTGGTCCATGACGGCGGACGTGGCGGACGCTTCGAACTTCGGGCGATCGCCAACGACGACCCCGGCATGTCGCCGATGGAGATCTGGTGCAACGAGGCCCAGGAGCGCTACGTCCTGGCCGTCGCGGCGGAGCGGCTGGAAGAGTTCAAGGCGATCTGCGAGCGCGAGCGCTGTCCCTACGCCATCGTCGGCGCGGCGACCGAGGAGGAACATCTCGCGCTCGAAGACCGCCAGTTCGGCGACCGTCCGATCGACATGCCGCTCTCGCTGCTGCTCGGCAAACCGCCGCGGATGCGCCGCGAGGTGTCACGCCTGCCGTCGCCGGGCACCGCCTTCGAGACCGGGACGCTGGATCTCGGCGAGGCCATCTTCCGTGTGCTGCGCCTGCCCACGGTCGCGGACAAGAGTTTCCTCATCACCATCGGCGATCGCAGCATCACCGGCCTGGTGGCGCGCGATCAGATGGTCGGCCCCTGGCAGGTTCCGGTCGCCGACTGCGCCGTGACCATGAGCGATTTTCGCGGCTATCGGGGCGAGGCCATGGCGATCGGCGAACGCTCGCCGCTGGCGCTGCTGAACGCGCCAGCCTCCGGTCGGATGGCGGTGGGCGAGGCGGTGACCAATATCGCCGCCGCCTGCATCGATCATCTGGGCGACATCCGGCTTTCGGCCAACTGGATGGCCGCCGCAGGCCATCCCGGCGAGGACGCGCGTCTCTACGCGACGGTGCATGCCGTCGGGATGGAATTGTGCGCCGAGCTGGGAATCGCCATCCCGGTCGGCAAGGACTCCATGAGCATGAAGACGGTCTGGCAAACCGGCGAGGGCGAGCGCCGCGAGATGACCGCCCCCCTGTCGCTGATCGTCTCGGCCTTCGCGCCAGTGTCCGACGTGCGCCGCACGCTCACCCCGCGACTGCGCACCGACCAGGGCGACACCGATCTCATCCTCATCGATCTCGGGCGCGGCCGGAATCGGCTCGGCGGCTCCTGTCTGGCTCAGGTTTTCAACCATCTGGGTGACGAGGCACCGGATCTGGACCGGCCGGATCTGCTCAAACGTTTCTTCGCCGCCATCCAGGAGTTGCGCGAGGAGGATCTCATCCTCGCCTATCACGACCGCTCGGACGGCGGTCTCCTGACCACGCTGTGCGAGATGGCCTTCGCCGGACGCTGCGGCGTCGATGTCGACCTGGCCGCGATCGGACCTGACGACCTCGCGGCGCTGTTCAGCGAGGAACTGGGCGCGGTGATCCAGGTGCGCCATACCGATACCGACGACGTGCTGCATATCCTCGATTTCCATGGACTCGCCGAGTTCAGCCCGGTCATCGGGATGCTCGACGACAGCGACCAGATCCGCATCTGCCGTCGCTGCCGCACCCTGTTCGAGGCCGACCGTGCGGACTTGCAGCAAGCCTGGTCCGAGACCAGCTTCCGGATGCAGGCGCTGCGCGATCATCCCGCCTGCGCGGAGGAGACCTATGCGCGCATCGCCGGCGAGGATCCGGGTCTGAATGCCGTGCTGACCTTCGACCCGGACGACGACATCGCCGCGCCCTATATCGAGCGCGGCGCCCGTCCGCCGATCGCCATACTGCGCGATCAGGGCGTGAACGGCCAGATCGAGATGGCCGCCGCCTTTCATACCGCCGGTTTCGAGTGCGTCGACGTGCCGCTCTCGGACGTGCTCGCCGGTCGCGTCGATCTCGCCGATTTCCGCGGGCTGGCGGCCTGCGGCGGTTTCTCCTACGGCGACGTGCTGGGCGCCGGCGAGGGCTGGGCTAAGACCATCCTCTTCAACCCGCGCGCGCGCGATCAGTTCCAGCGGTTCTTCGAGCGCGGCGATACCTTCACGCTCGGCATCTGCAACGGCTGTCAGATGCTCTCGAATCTGCGCGAGCTGATCCCAGGCTCCGAGCACTGGCCGCATTTCGTGCGCAACCGCTCCGAGCAGTTCGAGGCACGCACCCTGCTGCTGGAGGTCGCCGGGACGCCGTCGGTGGTGCTGGCCGATATGGCCGGATCGCGGATGCCGATCGCCGTCGCGCACGGCGAGGGGCGAGCCGAGTTCCGCGACGCGGCGCATCTGGCGGCGGCCGAGCCCTGGGTGGTCGCGCGTTATCTGGAGAATGACGGTCGGGTCGCCGATCTCTATCCGGCCAACCCCAATGGGTCGCCCAATGGCATCGCCGGTCTCACGACGACCGACGGTCGGGTCACCATCATGATGCCGCATCCGGAACGGGTCTTCCGCGCGGTTCAGAACTCCTGGCGCCCGGACGACTGGGGTCAGGATGGACCCTGGATGCGGCTGTTCCGCAATGCGCGGGTGTGGGTGGGCTGAAGACTCGCCCGCCACTCGCCGCTGAAGTGGCGGTTAGCGGCGGGCGGATCTCGATTACTTGTTGGTATTCAGACCGATGGCGCTGGCGACGATACGGAAGCGGCGATCGAGTTTTCCAGAAGCGGTGCTAACCGGCGGCGGCCAGCGCCTGATCCAGATCGGCGATGATGTCGTCGATGTGCTCGATACCGATCGACAGCCGGATCAGATCCTCGGACACCCCGGCGCGCGCCAGTTCCGCCGGGGAGAGCTGGCGGTGCGTGGTAGTCGCCGGATGACAGGCAAGCGTCTTGGCGTCGCCGATATTGACCAGCCGCACCGCGAGCTTGAGGGCGTCGATGAAGCGCGTGCCGGCCTCAATCCCGCCCTTGATACCGAAGGAGAGGATGGAACTCGCCTTGGCGCCGTCCATGTATTTCTGGATCAGCGGATAGTCCGGGCTGTCCGGCAGACCGGCATAGCGCACCCATTCCACCTTCGGATGCGCCTTGAGGTATTCGGCCACGGCGATGGCGTTCTCGCAGTGGCGGTCCATGCGCACCGGCAGCGTCTCGATGCCTTGCAGGATCAGGAAGCTGTTAAAGGGCGAAATAGCCGCGCCCATGTTGCGCAGCGGCACCACACGGGCACGCGCGATGTAAGCGGCGGCGCCCAGCGCCTCGGTATAGACCACGCCATGGTAGGAGATGTCCGGCTCGTTGAGCATGGGGAAACGCGCGGCGTGCTCGGCCCAGGGGAACTTGCCCGAGTCGACCAGCACCCCGCCGATCGAGGTTCCATGGCCGCCCATGTACTTGGTCAGGGCATGGACGATGATGTCGGCGCCATGCTCGAAGGGGCGGCACAGATAGGGCGTCGGCACCGTGTTGTCGACGATCAGCGGCACGCCATGGGCGTGGGCCATGTCGGCGATCGCCTGGATGTCCGCGACATTGCCGGCCGGGTTGCCGATGGATTCACAAAAAACCGCCTTGGTCTTGGCGTCGATCTGGGCGGCCATGCCCGCGATGTCGTTGGGCGCGGCGAAGCGCACCTGGATCCCGAGTCGCGGCAGTGTGTGGGCGAAGAGATTGTAGCTGCCGCCATAGAGGGTCGAGACCGCGACGATGTTGTCGCCGGCCTGGGCGATGGTGAAGATCGAGTTAGTGACGGCCGCCATCCCCGAGGCCAGCGCCAGGGCGCCGATGCCGCCCTCCAGCGCCGCCGAACGCTTCTCCAGCACGTCGCTGGTCGGATTCATCATGCGGGTGTAAATGTTGCCCGCCACCTTGAGGTCGAAGAGATCGGCGCCGTGCTGGGTGTCGTCGAAGGCGTAGCTGGTGGTCTGATAGATGGGCGTGGCCACCGACTTGGTGGTGGGATCGGGCTCGAAGCCAGCATGGATGGCCAGGGTTTCGATCTTCATCAAGGCACTCCTCCGAATGGTCGTTTGTTGTCCGGGGTTCCGGTGGCGCGGCACCGAGAATGGACCCCGGCTAGATGATACATTTGCCGGACGTACGCCGATCAAGATAAAGCAGCGAACCAGATTCGGAGGACAGGCTCAATGGTCGAGATCAAGCATCGCGAGACGGGAGAGGTTCTGGAAACCATCGAGGCCGACTCGCTCGTCGGCGCGGATTTGCGGGACATGCGGTTGGACGGCGCGGACCTGCGCGGAGCGGATCTGAGCGGGGCCGACCTGAGCTCCAGCGACCTCACTGGCGCCTGCCTCCAGGGCGCGCGTCTGGTCGACGCCATCCTGATCGGAGCGCATCTGAAGGATGCCGACCTCGGTTCGGCGGATCTATCGCGCGCCCGGCTCGGCTCGGAACTCCCCTCGCGCGCGGCCATGCTCAACGGAGCGAATCTCTCCGAGGCGCGCCTGATCCATGCGGATCTACGCGGAGCGGAGATCCGTTTCGCCCGCCTGCGGGGCGCCAACCTGAGTCACGCGGACATGCGCGGCACGGATTTCCATGGGAGCGATCTGTGCCGGGTGACGGCCGTTAAGGCGCTCCTCATCAAGGCCAATCTGCGCGAGGCCAACCTCGACGGCGCGGACCTGCGCGACGGCCATCTCAACGACGCCAATCTGGTCCGCGCCAGCCTGCGCCGGGCCGACCTAACCAGCACCACGCCCGACGGCTTCACCGTCATCAATCTGGCCAATCTGGAAGGAGCGGACCTCGGCGGCGCCAGGCTGCGCGGCATCTCGGCCCAGGATACCAACCTGCGTCACGCCAATCTGACCGACGCCGATCTCACCAACGCCATCCTCGGCGGCGCCATCCTGCATCGAGCGGATGTCACCAATGCGGACTTCTCGGGCGTCGAACTCGCCAGCGTCACCATGGAGTTCGCGAATTTCTCCAAGGCGCGTCACGCCGCCGTGCCTTCATACAAGAAAAACCTCAGATAGCCCAAAAGTGTGAGCCGCCTTGGTTTCGCAACCTTGGCGGCTCATCGATCGCTTACGAATCGGCCATTTAGTCCAACGACTGATAGTAATCCATGAGGATCCGGGCAACCTCCGGGCGCGAGAACTCGGGAGGCGGCGCGATCCCGCTTCCGAGCAGTTCGCGTACCTTGGTGCCGGAGAGCAGCACGAAATCCTCCTTGGTGTGATCCGGCGCCTCGCACATCATCACGACCCGGTTGAGCTTTTTCGAGTAGGCGGTGTGATCCGCCTTGAAAATCTCGATCTCCATCGCACCTTCCGGAACCTCGTCCTCGAAGATGGTCTGGGCGTCGAAGGCGCCATAGTAATCGCCGACACCCGCATGATCGCGGCCGATGATGAAATGGGTGGCGCCCATGTTCTGACGGAAATAGGCATGGAGCACCGCCTCGCGCGGTCCGGCGTAGAGCATGTCGAACCCGTAGCCCGTCACCATGGCGCTGTTGGGCGCGAAATAGAGCTCCACCATCTTACGGATGGAGGCATCGCGCACCGGCGCCGGGATGTCGCCCGCCTTGAGCTTGCCGAGCAGCATGTGAATGACCAGACCGTCGCAATCGAGCCGGTCCATGGCCATGTGGCACAACTCCTCATGGGCCAGATGCATGGGGTTGCGGGTCTGGAAGGCGACGATCCGCTTCCAGCCACGTTCCGCGATCTCGTTGCGAATCTCCACGGCGGTACGGAAGGTATCCGGAAAATCGTCCTGGAAGTAGGAAAAATGCAGCACCTGGATCGGGCCGGAGACGGCGTGCCGCCCCTGACCATTGAAGGCGGCGACGCCTGGATGCTCGGGATCCAGGGTGCGATAGACCTTCTCGGTCATCAGCGCCATCTGGGCGTCCGAGACCGGTTCGATGGCCTCGACGTCCATCACCGCCAGCACCGGGTGACCTTCCATGTTCGGATCGCGCAAGGCGATGCGCGCGGCCCCCCGGATGGCCTCGACATCTTCCAGCAGACAGAGGATCGGCACCGGGAAGAACAGCCCATCGGTCGTGCGCATGGTCTCGGCCACGCTCAGGGCATCAGCCAGATTCATGAAGCCTGTGAGCGGACTGAAATAGCCGCCGCCCATCATGACCGCGTTCCCGGCCGCCTGGGAACTGATGAGGATCTGGGGCAAGGTCTCCGCCTCACGCATCAGCGCATGGTGCTGTTCCGGATCGTAGACGAACAACGGCTTGAGGACATCGGAACCCACGGGTTTGATCATCGTCTGTCTCTCCTCTCGGCTTCATCGCAAGCCCGCCGGCACCGAGCGAGCAAAATGGATGAGACGGATTCTTGAAGTGATTTCGAGTCGAGGTGGCCGCGTCGCGGCGGCCCACCCCAACCTCCATTGGTCGACTTGGTTGATCGACGGACCCGCGCATCCCGGAGTCAGGCGCACCGGGATGGCGGTCGCGGCTCAACCGTCAACGGTCGTCGCAACGACATGGATGCCGCCGCGCCGGAACCTTAACACGCTGGCCGCCGACCTTTACAAGGATGTACTTATGGATCCAACAAAATATTGCACGGACAGCGATCGGACTCGCGGGCGGGCGATTGCGTTAGAATTGCCGACCTGTGTTCCGTTCGCCCCGAGTCGAGTCCGGCGCGCAACGGCACGTCGGAGCCTATTCCCAAAGGAACCAAGAACATGCCCTATTTCGTTTACAAGATTTCGCCCCCACGCCAGCTCGAACACCTCGACACCGTCGAGCAGTATCAGCAAGCGCGCGAGATCGTGCGCGCCCGGCGCCAGAACGAGCCACGCGAGAATGGAGTCGAATACCGGCTGATCTACGCGAGACAGCAGGGAGAAGCGGAAAAACTCCTCTCCACGCCACGCGATACGCGCGTCATCGGAGAGGATTGAGCCGCGGCGTGGGCGCGCGCGGGCGTCAGCGCACCGACATCGCGAGGGTGGATGGCCGTTCGGCCGAGTAGTATTGAAGAACCTTGCGGACGTAAGCCTGGGTCTCGGCATAGGGCGGAATCTGGCGACCGTGCTTGAGCACCGCCCCCTCACCCGCGTTGTATCCCGCGAGCGCCAGTTTGACGTCCTGATCGAACATATCCAGCAGGAAACGCAGGTAAGCGGCGCCCCCGCGGACGTTTTCCACGGGATTGAAGCTGTCCTTGACACCGTAGCGCGCGGCGGTTCCGGGCATCAGCTGCATGAGGCCCTGGGCGCCCGCCCGCGACACGGCGGAGGGATTATAGGCGGATTCGGCACGAATCACGGCGTGCAGCAAGGCCGGAGAGAGCCCGTAGCGCCGCGCGTTGGCGTGAACGAGATCGTTGTAGGTGGAGCGCCGCTGCGCCTGGGATTTGCCCATCGCGACCGATTTGCCCGTGATGACACGCCCACGCGCGGCGATATTGCGCCGGTCGCTCTCGCGCACCAGCTTCCTGGCCTCGCGATGCCACTCCAACTGGTAACGGCTCCCCTTCAGCGGCGTGTCCGTGAAGTAGACATTGCCCGAGCCGTCGACGTATTTGTAGATGTCGGCGCGCGCCGACCCCCAGGCGGCGACCGCCACGGCCCCGATCAGCAATGACGTTCTCAGCATTGCGTACATCCATCACCCCCCAATAATTCGACGATCGCAAGCATCATAGTTCAATTCGAGCGAGGAAGCAGCGAACCCGGCGCCGGCCGTTCATGAAAAAGGCATCCGGCCGCCGTCCACAAGTCCGCCAAGACAAAAAACCCCTGATCCTAAAGTTACTTAAAGCGCGATCACCCGATTTATGAAGTTCGCTATTACTTTGCTTGAAATCCAATCCTTTATGACATTCTCCTTGCCCCTGGGATTAAGCCCGTCCTAGAATTGACTCGAAGCAAATTTTCATTGCTTTCGCTAAGGCGCCAACTATAATCCAAACCTCAAACGATCGCTAACGTCACAAATGTACCGGGGGGAACATGAATCGACGTTATTTCCTGGGGCTTGCCCTATCCGCCGCCACGTCACCCGTCGCCGCCTCTTCCATTTTCTCCAGACGAATCATTGATCGTCCGCGTGTTCTCTCGTTCTATCACATGCACACCGAGGATCGGATCGATATCACTTACCGGATCGGCGAAGTCTACCAGCGCCCCGCGATTCAAAGACTCAACCAATTCTTCAGGGATTTCCGCACCGGCGACGCCACCGCGATGGATCCCAGACTGTTCGATCTGCTCTACGACCTCAAGCTCTCGCTAGACGAACCGGACGCACGGTTCAACGTCATCAGCGCCTATCGCTCGCCCGCCACCAACACCAAGCTCAGGCGCACCTCCTCGGGCGTCGCCAGGAACAGCCTCCACCTCAGGGGACAAGCGATCGATATCCGCTTGCCCGGCTCCTCGATACGACGCGTTGGCAATGCCGCCGTGGCTCTCGGTCGTGGCGGCGTGGGTTATTACAGCCGTTCGGATTTTGTCCACCTGGACACGGGTAACGTGCGAAAGTGGGGCGCTTGAGACGAGCCCCCTAGCCGAGACGACCGCCACGCGGCAACCACTCAAGCCCGAACTTCTCGCGGGGCTTGGACCCCTCCGGTCCAAGTCCCGCGTCGAGGCTAGGCGAAGCAATCCAGGCTTGATCCGCCAGGATCCCTCGGAACATCCATGAAGGCCATGAGGGTAAAGGCCGGCCGGAACCGCCTCACTGACCCAGGTCAATGAATCCGAAACTCGGGGCTCGCTCATCCCAGAATTCGAAAGCTCGCGCTCAGATCTGGGATATCGACCTCATTCAGGGTGATCCCGAGCCGCTGGTTGAGCGTGACCTCCTCGCGGACACGCACGCGCGTCTCCAGCGCCAGTTCCGGCAGCAACAAAACGGCCTTGCGCTCTTCCACGGCCACCACCACGCCGGCCCCCTTCCAGCCCGGATTGTTCTTCAGATACACCAGCTTCCAATGCTGATTGGAGAGTCGTTCTCCGCGTCGCACCGCCACGGACGCGGCCTCGGCCGCGCCGATACGCTCCACGACCCCCGGCCGGTCGAGCGCGGAATCGCCCTTGAGCCAGGCGCGGATCTGCTGATGGACCAATAGATCCGAGTAACGGCGCAGTGGACTGGTCGTGCGCGTGTAGAGTTCAAGACCAAGACTGGCGTGTGGATCGGGATCGAGCGAGAGCTTGGTCGGCTTGAAGCAGCGGCGCCTGGCATACATGGCCGCCAGGTCCAGGGTCTCCTCGGTCTTGTCGGGTGGCGGCTGAACCGCGAAAGGGATCGGGAGGCCCTGCTCCAGACAGAAACGCGCCGTCGCCTCGCCCGCCATCAACATGGCGTCCGTGACCAATTCCCGGCTTCCGAGGCGTGGCAGCGGCCGGATCCTGACCTGCCCATCCTCGACACGCACGCTGACCTCGGGCAGGGCCAGGCGGCTGGCCCCGGAGGCGGAACGCCGGGCGCGAAAGCGGTCGGTGATGGCGCGCAAGGCGGCGAAGGGCTCCTCGTCCAGCCGTTGCTCGACCGCCTCGTAGCTCAGGCGCGTGACACGGACCCAGGTGCGATGGACCTCGATATCCAGGATCTCGCCGGCGTCGCCACAACGCAGGCCGAACGACAGGGCGGGAGACACCTCATGCAGGCCCAACCCGAGACGCTCGGTCACTGCGGAGGGCAGCATGTTCACGACCCCCTCGGGCAGATAGAGGTTCGCCCCGCGCGCCCTCGCTTCGCGTTCCAGCTCGCTATCCGGCGTCACCAGCGCGGCGACGTCGGCGACATGCACCCACAGCCGCTCGCCATCCAGACTCAAGGCATCGTCCGGATCCTGATTACCCTCATCGTCGATGGCATAGGCCGGCAGATGCGTCAGGTCGAGACGCTCCTCCTCGGGTAGATCCGGTACGGGTAGCGCGATATCTCCGACCGGCGCGCCACATCGGATCGGATGCGGATTATGGTGAGGCCGCCAGTAGCCGACCTGGATCAGCGCGCGCTGGGCGTTTTCCGGCGTCTGTTGATGCCCGAGCGCCTCCAGCACGCGACTGTGCTCGGACCGGCCGAGGGCCAGACGCTCGACCTCGCCGAGTCGATGGCTGTCGTGGGGGGCCGGCCGCGCGGCCTTCATGCGCTCCAGGAAGGACTGCCAGTCGCGCTCGGCGGCCTCCTTGGCGGCACGCTCGGCCCGCTCGCGTTCGACCACCTCGCGACAGCGCGCCTGAATGGCCCCCGGCGTGCCGGTGAAGGCCAGACCCTCGGCGACCAACTGCCAGGCCGCCCAGGCGGTCGCCGGAGTGAAGTCGTTGAAGGCCAGCTCGGCCAGATCCCTCAGGGTCGTCTCGCTGCCCTCCAGCAGTTCCCACGCCTCGGTGGGCGCGCCCTCCTGGGGCGCCAGCTCCGAGAGGTGGCGCAAGGGGCCTGGATGGAGCAGTTCGATGTCCTTCGGCCGAACGCGCTTGCTCTGGCCACCATCCAGCTCGATTTCTATCTTCTCGCCGACGCCAACGACGCGGGCGGGCCTGACCTTGTAGAGCACCAGGCTGTCAAGGGGCGGTGTCACTTGATGTGTCGGCAAGACGCTATCATCTCCTGTCACGAGCGCCGGACCGGCGCCACGCGGCTTGGGAACTTCCAAGGGTGAAGTGGAAAGATACGCGAATGTCGTTCGGGAATCCTCAGTCTTCGCCCGCTTCGGCAGGGTTCGCTTCCAGGCTTTCGATTCCGAGCGATTTCATCGAGAATCGCCGCCAAGCGGTTCCGTTCTGACGCCGGTTCCAGGCACCATCCGTTTCGAGGTCCATATCATGACGAATTCATGGCGAGATTTCCTCACCACAGGCACGGCTCGGGTCGACCCCGATGGGCGAGTCCGGTTTCCGGAACCGACGGCGCCCACCGATAACCGGCTGTTCGATCTCTCCCATCTCGGATTGATCGCCGTGCGCGGTGAGGACGCGGCCAGCTTCCTTCAAGGACAGCTCACCAACGATATCCGCGAGCTATCCGAAGCCCACACTCAGCTCAGCGGACATTGCAGCCAGAAGGGGCGAATGCTGGCGGCCTTTCGGGTCATGAAGCTGGGAGACGTCATCTATCTCCAGACCCCGGCCGAGCGCCTGCCCGACATCATCAAGCGTCTTCGCATGTTCGTCCTGCGCGCCAAGGTCACCTTGAGCGATGCCAGCGACGAGCTCGTTCGCATCGGCCTCGCCGGTGACCGCGCGCCAGAATGGCTCGCCGAGCAGGAGCTACCGACCCCCGAGCGCGACAACGATCTGGCCGCCGCCGGAGACGTCTTCCTGGTCCGCGTTCCCGGTCCCACGCCGCGTTTCGAGATTCTCGGACCAGTTACCGCGATGGTCCGGCTTTGGGAGGCCCTCGCCACCCAGGCCGCGCCGGCCAACGCCCAGGACTGGACCCTGCTCGACATCCAGGCCGGCCTCCCGACGGTCTACAACCAAACGGTCGAGGCGTTCGTCCCCCAGATGACGAACATGCATCTGATCGACGGCGTGAGCTTCCACAAGGGCTGCTACACGGGTCAGGAGGTGGTGGCCAGGATGCAGTTCCTCGGCAAGCTCAAGCGGCGCATGTATCTGGCCGAAGTCGAGACGGACACGCCACCCCAGCCGGGCGACGAACTGTTCTCCGCCTCCAGCACCTCGCAGCAGGCCAGTGGCCGCGTGGTCGACGCCAGCCCGCTCGCGGGCGGCCGCCAGGCCCTACTGGTCGTCGCCGAAATCTCGGCCGCCGAGAACGGAGAGGTCAGACTGGGCGAGAACGGCCCCGTACTCGGCCTGCAAGAACCGCCCTATGGATTTCCCCGCGAGGAAGCTCCCGCCCCGTAGGATGGGTAGAGCGGCCACGGAATGCCCTTGATGATTGGCACGGATACCCATTGGCCGTGAAACCCATCGACCGCAGCTCCAGCATTCACCGCCAAACCGGCATCTTGCATGGCAAGATTCTGCTAGGGCGGCACGGGATTCGGTGGGTTTCGCTGCGCTCTACCCACCCTACGCAACCGTCTCGGGTCGCATGTGCGGGAAGAGCAGCACGTCGCGGATGGAGGCGGAGTCGGTGAAGAGCATCGCCAGGCGGTCGATGCCGATCCCTTCGCCCGCCGTGGGCGGCATGCCGTGCTCCAGGGCGCGGATGTAGTCGGCGTCGTAATACATCGCCTCCTGATCGCCAGCCTCCTTCTCGGCCACCTGCTGACGGAAGCGCTCCGCCTGATCCTCGGCGTCGTTCAGCTCGGAGAAGCCGTTGGCGATCTCGCGTCCGCCGACGAATAGCTCGAAGCGGTCGGTGACGAAGGGATCGGCGTCGTTGCGGCGCGCGAGCGGTGAGACCTCGGTGGGATACTGGGTGATGAAGGTCGGATGCATGAGGCGGCTCTCGACCGTCCGCTCGAACAGCTCGATCTGAAGCTTGCCCAGCCCCCAGGTCGGCTTGGGCGCGATGCCCATCCGCTCGGCAGCCTGACGCGCGCGCTCCAGATCGTCCACATCCTCGGCGGACAGTTCGGGATTGAAGTGCAGGATCGCCTCGCGCACGCTCATCCGCGCGAAGGGCTGGCCGAAATCGTAGGTCTCGCCCTGATAGACGATCTGGGTCCGACCCAGCACCCGCCGCGCCATCTGGCGCAGCATGTCCTCGGTCAGATCCATGAGATCGTGATAATCCGCGTAGGCTTCGTAGAACTCCAGCATGGTGAACTCGGGGTTATGCCGGGTCGAAAGCCCCTCGTTGCGGAAGTTGCGGTTGATCTCGTAGACCTTTTCGAGACCGCCGACCACCAGCCGCTTGAGATACAGCTCGGGCGCGATGCGCAGGAAGAGCTGCATATCCAGGGCATTGTGATGGGTGACGAAGGGACGCGCGACCGCCCCGCCGGGGATCACCTGCATCATGGGGGTCTCGACCTCCAGATAGCCCCGGCCGTTCAGGTACTCGCGGATAAACTGGACCATCGCGGTGCGCACCCGAAAGGTCTCGCGCGTCCCGGCGTTCATGATGAGATCCAGATAGCGCTGGCGATAGCGGCTCTCCATGTCCGTCAGTCCATGGAATTTCTCTGGAAGCGGCCGCAACGCCTTGGTCAGCAAGCGAATCGAGTCGCAGCGGATCGACAGCTCGCCGGTCTTGGTCTTGAAGAGCACGCCCTCGGCGCCGAGTATGTCCCCCAGGTCCAGGTCGCGCTTGAAGGCGGCATAGGTCTCCTCGCCCACCAACTCTCGCTGGACGAAGAGCTGGATGCGGCCGGACATGTCCTGCATGTGCGCGAAGCTCGCCCTGCCCATGACACGTCGGGTCATCAGCCGGCCGGCGACCTTGACGCGCTGGCCGCGCGACTCCAAAGCCTCGGCATCGAGCGCCTCGTACTCGGCCAGGATCTCTCCGGCAATGGCGTCGCGCCGGAAGTCGTTCGGAAAGGCGTTGCCCTGCTCGCGCAGTTGCCCCAGCTTCTCGCGCCGTTGCGCGATCAGCTTGTTCTCGTCAAGCGCCTCGGTGACCGGCACCTTCGTATGGGTGTCCATTTGCTCTCGTGACTCGTCGCTCATCCGCTAGGGGTTCTCCGGGTGGCACGACCACCATCGAAGCCGGCGGCTGGTCGCTGGTGGCTGATCGCTGACTAAAGCCCGCTCTTGAGGCTGGCCTCGATAAAGGGATCGAGATGGCCGTCCAGCACCGATTGGGTGTTGGCGATCTCGACGCCGGTGCGCAGATCCTTGATCCGCGATTGGTCGAGCACGTAGGAGCGGATCTGACTGCCCCAGCCGATGTCGGACTTGGTGTCCTCCAGCGCGTCCTGGGTCGCCCGCCGCTTCTGCATCTCCAGTTCATAGAGCTTGGCCTTGAGCTGCTTCATGGCCTGGTCCTTGTTCTTGTGCTGCGAGCGGTCGTTCTGGCACTGGGTCACGGTGTTGGTCGGCAGATGGGTGATGCGCACCGCCGACTCGGTCCGGTTGACGTGCTGACCGCCGGCGCCGCTCGCGCGGTAGACGTCGATGCGAAGATCCGCCGGATTGATCTCGATCTGAATGCTGTCGTCGACCTCGGGCGAGACGAACAGCGAGGCGAAGGAGGTATGACGGCGGTTGCCCGAATCGAAGGGCGATTTGCGCACCAGCCGATGCACGCCGATCTCGGTGCGCAGCCAGCCGAAGGCGTAGTCACCCTCGAACTTGATGGTCGCCGACTTGATGCCGGCCACTTCGCCTGGCGAGACTTCCATCAGCTCGGTCTTGAAGCCGCGACGCTCGCCCCAGCGCAGATACATGCGCAGCAGCATCTCCGCCCAATCCTGGGCCTCGGTCCCGCCGGAGCCGGCCTGGATATCGACGAAGGCGTTGTTGGCGTCCATCTCGCCCGAGAACATGCGGCGAAACTCCAGCGTCGCGACATGGGCCTCATGGACAAGCAGATCCGCGGTCAGGGATTCCAGGGTTTCCTGGTCCGACTCCGCGGCCGCCAGCGCCAGCAACTCGTCGGCATCCGCCAGCGCGGCGGTCAGTTCGTCGAGCCCCAGCACGATCGCCTCCAGCGCGGCCCGCTCGCGGCCCAAGGCTTGGGCGCGGCCCGGATCGCTCCAGATCGCCGGATCCTCGAGTTCGCGCAGGACTTCGGTCAGACGTTCCTTGCGATCCGCATAGTCAAAGATACCCCCTAAGGGATTCCAAGCGTCCCTTGAGGTCGGCGATTTGGAAAGCGATCGGGTTGATGTCGAGCATGGTTGGTCCCGCCTGATAAAACGCGCCAGTGTAACGGGGCCTCGGGAGGACTGACCAGCGGCAATTCTCAAGTAACCATCCCCAGTTCCGGTCGGGGCCTTGAATTCCCGAGCCGCTCAAAGCGGCACGGCGGTTCATCGGACTCGCCGTCCCTATCGCTCCGTCGCGCAAGCCTCGCCGGTCCCAAGCCAGAAGCCCAGGCTCTTATGGAGCAACTCGTCCCAGCGCATGTAATGCGAGCCGTCACAGGAGAAGTTCAGCCCGACCAGGCCATTGAAAATGTTGAGCGAGCCGGAGCGCAGATAGATGGTCTCGTCCATGAACCGCAGCTCGCGCAGGGTTCGCAAGACCTCGGGGATACGCGCCTCCGGGATCGCCGCGTCCGCCGGATAGGGGCGACAGGGATAAGCCAGACAGATTCCGGGATTGGCCAGATCCTCGTAGTCCAGGATGCGATAGCGCAAGGGGTCGTCGAGTGTCCAGATCGTGGCACGCGAGCTGGAGAAATGCAGCTTGCCGTGGAAGACGCCATGGGCGCCGATCAGCTCGACGAGCAGATCCAGGATCTCGTCGATGCGGCTGTCCATCAGGCTCTCCACCCGCTGTTGGGCGAAGAGCCCACCGCGAATCGCCGGATCGCCCTTGAGCTGAACCCATTGTTCGGGCTGCCGGTAGAGCTCGCGGGTCACCGGCAGCTCGCGCAAATCGAAATCCGCGCCGAGAAAGCCGAGCAGTTGGCCATCGGCGTCCTCGATCCGCTGAACCGCCGTCAAGGACGGACGACGGGCGTTGCGACTGATGTAAACGGGCGAGAGTGAAAAACGCTCGCCGGCGAGCGCCTCCGCCAGATAAGGGCGATCGCCGCGATCGCGCCCCAGGTGCTCGGGCAGCAACCCCTGAGGTGAAATGTTGGCCGTGAGTTGCCGCGCCTCCCGGTCGAGGACATAGAGATACTTACAGGAGGGTAGACCCGTCATGGCGTCGATCAGCAGGCGTTCGAGCGCCTGGCGCTCCGGCCAGACCGCCCGGCAGCTCAGGACAAGACGCTCCAGCAACCCGGCGAGACGACCCCGCAACAGCATGCGTTGACGCGCGACGGCGGTTTGAAGGGCTTGGCTCATGGTGCATCCGTTGGGCTTGGTGTTCAGATGGGAGCCTAACAGACGGGTGGAGGTCTGGCACCTGGACGCGGCAGCCCTCCGGCAGGAGCCGACGTCGCTGGCCTCGAAAATGGTTCTCGAAACTCTATTTTCGATGGCCTATCCTCTCGACGAGTTTCGAAGAGAGGATGCCCATGCGACCGTCGGTTGTGCTCGACATGAAGCGAAGCGTCGTGCGCGAAGCGGCAGGCCGCTTCCGTGCAGCGAACCCGCGCGTCTTTGGTTCGGTACTGCATGGCACCGACCGCGACGGCAGCGACCTCGATCTGCTGGTCGATGCGCTGCCCGGCGCGACGCTGTTCGACCTGGGCGGTTTGCAAGACGAACTGGAAATGCTGCTTGGCATCCACGTCGATCTTCTGACCCCGGCTGACCTGCCACCAAAGTTCCGGGCTAAGATACTCGCGGAGGCGCGTCCGGTATGAGCGAGAACCGACTGCCCGATTACCTCGACCACATGCAGCAGGCCGCGACCGATGCGTTCGGCTTCGTGGATGGCTTAGCCAAAGTCGACTTCCTTGAGGACAAGCGCACCCAGCAGGCCGTCATCATGAGCCTCATCATCATCGGTGAGGCCGCCACGAAGGTGATGGACGGCTACGCCGAGTTCGCGCAGGCCCATGCCGAAGTGCCGTGGCGCGGGATGCGCGGGATGCGCAATCGAATCGCCCACGGCTATCGCGATCCCAGCGGCACTTGAGGGGTATACAACCCGTCCTGAACGCTTTCCGAACGGATCGACCACAGCCGAACTCCTAGGTGGTCATCAAACGTTACGGACGGGGCGAATGCCCCGTCCGGCCTGAGGCGTGCGCTCGCTGCGCGTCCTGTTCACCGTCGTCATTCCACCAATTCGCCTTCTAACACTTGCTCGAAGGCCAGCTGCCCGTCCCCCATGGTCACCTCGATCAGATCGCCGGGTCCGAACGTGCCAGACAGAATCTCCTGCGCCAGCGGATTCTCCAACTGAGCGCGGATGGCGCGCTTGAGCGGGCGCGCCCCATAGACCGGGTCGAAACCGGCCGCGCCCAGATGATCCAGCGCGCTGTCGTCGATCTCCAGCCGCATATCCCGATCCGCCAGACGACGTTGCAGATAGGTGATCTGGATACGGGCAATCGCCCGAATCTGCGCCTGTTGCAGCGGATGGAAGACCACGATCTCGTCGAGCCGGTTGATGAACTCGGGCCGGAAGGCGTGACGGACCTCCTCCATCACCGATTCCTTCATGGCGGCGTAATTCGCCTCGCCCGCCTGCTGCTGGATGATGCTGGAACCCAGATTCGAGGTCATGACGATGACCGAGTTGCGGAAATCGACGGTACGTCCCTGCCCGTCCGTGAGCCGGCCGTCGTCGAGCACCTGGAGCAATACGTTGAAGACATCCGGATGCGCCTTCTCCACCTCGTCGAGCAGGATGAGGCTGTAGGGTCGGCGGCGGATCGCCTCGGTCAGATAGCCGCCCTCCTCGTAGCCGACATAGCCGGGCGGCGCGCCGATGAGCCGCGCGACCGAGTGCTTTTCCATGAACTCGGACATATCGATACGCACCATCGCCTCCTCGGTATCGAAGAGGAAGGCGGCGAGCGCCTTGCACAGCTCGGTCTTGCCGACGCCGGTCGGTCCGAGGAACAGGAATGAACCGATGGGGCGCGAGGGATCGGACAACCCGGCACGCGAGCGGCGGATGGCATCGCTGACCGCGCGCACCGCCTCGCTCTGACCGACCACCCGCTGCTCGATCTCGGATTCCATGCGCAGCAGCTTCTCGCGCTCGCCTTCGAGCATCCGCGAGACCGGGATACCGGTCCATTTGGAGACGATGTCGGCGACCTCCTCCTCCGTGACCTTGCTGCGCAGCAGCCGTTTCTCGCCCGGCACGACGTCCCCGGCCGCCGCCAACTGCTTCTCCAGCTCCGGGATGCGCCCGTATTGAAGCTCAGACATCCGCGCCCAGTCGCCGGCGCGGCGCGCCGTCTCCATCTCCAGCCGCACCCGATCCAGCGCCTCCTTGATATGCGCGTTGCCCTGGCTGGCGGCCTTCTCGGATTTCCAGATCTCGTCGAGGTCGGAAAACTCCCGCTCCAGACGCTCGATCTGACCCTCAAGGTCGGCCAACCGTTTCCGGGACGCCTCGTCGGTTTCCTTCTTCACCGCCTCGCGCTCGATCTTGAGCTGGATCAGACGGCGGTCGAGCTTGTCCATCTCCTCCGGCATGGAATCGATCTCCATGCGGATCTGGGAGGCGGCCTCGTCGATCAGGTCGATCGCCTTGTCGGGCAACTGGCGGTCGGCGATATAGCGGTGCGAGAGCACGGCCGCCGCGACGATCGCCGGGTCGGTGATCTCGACCGCGTGATGGACCTCGTAGCGCTCTTTCAGCCCGCGCAGGATGGCGATGGTGTCCTCGACGTTGGGCTCGTCGACCAGCACCTTCTGGAAGCGGCGCTCCAGGGCGGCGTCCTTCTCGACATACTTGCGATACTCATCCAGCGTCGTGGCGCCGACGCAATGCAGCTCGCCGCGCGCCAGCGCCGGCTTGAGCATGTTGCCCGCGTCCATGGAGCCCTCGGCCTTGCCGGCGCCGACCATGGTGTGCAGCTCGTCGATGAAGAGGATGACCTGCCCCTCCTGGCGGGCGATGTCGTTCAGCACCGCCTTGAGCCGCTCCTCGAAGTCACCCCGGAACTTAGAGCCGGCGATCAGCGCGGCCATGTCGAGCGAGAGCAGACGCTTGGTCTTGAGTCCTTCCGGCACCTCGCCGTTGACGATACGCTGGGCCAGCCCCTCGACGATGGCGGTCTTGCCCACGCCCGGCTCGCCGATCAGCACCGGATTATTCTTGGTGCGCCGCTGCAACACCTGGATGGTGCGGCGGATCTCGTCGTCGCGCCCGATGACCGGATCGAGCTTGCCCTGCTCGGCGCGCTCGGTCAGATCGATGGTGTACTTCTCCAGCGCCTGACGCTGCTCCTCGGCATTGGGATCATTGACCGCCTGACCGCCGCGCACCGTCTGAATCGCCTTCTCGATCGACCCCTTGCTGGCGCCGGCCTCGCGCAGCGCGTTGCCCAGCGTACCCTTGTCCTCCAGGGCCGCGAGCACGAACAGCTCGGAGGAGATGTATTGGTCATTGCGCTGCTGGGCGAGCTTGTCGGTCAGATTGAGGAGGCGGTTCAGATCATTGCCGAGATGCACATCCCCGCCCACGCCCTGCACGGTCGGCAGACGGTCGAGCGCCTCGCCCAGGGTGGAACGCAGCTTGTTGGCATTGACATCGGCCCGGTTGAGCAGATGCCGGATGGTGCCGCCTTCCTGATCCAGCAGGGCCACCATCAGATGCATGGGCTCGATGAATTGATGATCGCGGCCAAGCGCCAGACTCTGGGCGTCGGCCAGGGCCATTTGGAATTTGGCTGTCAGCTTGTCCTGTCTCACAGTGGCTTACTCCAGAATTTTTGCAGGGTTATCTTCGTGAAGTGGGAAGTCGCCAGGGCGAATCAAGCCTCGTGGGGAAACAGACGGCCATTTCCTGGATCCCGTGCCTGGAAATATCCGCTATCATGCGCGGGTGAATCTACGTGATCTCAAATATATCCTCGCCGTCGCCGAAACGCGCCACTTCGGGCGCGCGGCGGAACGTTGCTTCGTGAGTCAGCCGACCCTCAGCGGCCAGATCAAGAAGCTGGAGGACGAGCTGGATGTCGTCATCTTCGAGCGCACCAACCGCTCGGTCGAGATCACCCCGGTCGGCGAGGCCATCCTGGCTCACGCCCGCTTGGCGCTCGAACAGGCCGAGGCGATCGAGCAGGTGGCCCGCGCCCATCAGGATCCGCTCGCCGGACCGCTGCGCGTCGGTGCCATCCCGACGCTCAGCCCCTACCTCATGCCCCTGATCCTGGTGCCGCTCAAGCGGACCTACCCCAAACTCAGGCTGGTCCTCTCCGAGGAAATCACGGGCTCGCTGCTGGGCCGGCTCGCCCGCCACGAGATCGATGCCGCCCTGCTCGCGACCTCGGTCAACGACACCGACTTCGACACCTTCCCACTGTTCGACGAGCCCTTCTGGCTCGCGCATCCGGTCAACCATCCGCTCTACGAGCAGGACGAGATCACCGCGCGGGATCTGGAGGAAATCGACCTGCTCCTGCTGGCGGATGGACACTGCCTGACGCATCAGGTCATGGATGTCTGCCACCTCGCGGAACGCCCCACCCGAGGCGAGATGGCCGATCTGCGCGCCTCCAGCCTGGAGACCCTGCTGCAACTGGTCAGCGCCGGCTTTGGCTGCACCCTGATTCCGGCGCTGGCGATTCGCGGCGGCTGGATGACCGACGGCGGCATCGTCGCCCGTCCGCTCGCGCTACCGGAGGCTTACCGGCGGATCTCGCTGGTCTTCCGCCGCAGCTTCCCCCGCCGCCAGGCCCTCGAAGCCTTCGCCAACGTCGTGCGCGAGCACCTGCCGAATACCGTCAGACGTCTGCCGGCCTAGCTGGCCGCTCAAGCTGGCGTGAGTGCCGGGCGATCCGTAGAGAAATCCCTGAGCCATGTCGCAGCCATATCGCAGCAGGCGGTCGCGCTGCGCCTCGGTCTCGACGCCCTCGGCGATGACCCGCAGCCCGAGCTGATGGGAGAGGTTGATGAAGGTCGAGACCATGAGGTTGTCGTCCTCGCTGGTGGCGAGGTTCTGGATCATGCTCCGGTCGATCTTCAACTTACCGAACCGGAAGCGCTTGAGATAGGACAGGGAGGAGTACCCGGCACCGAAATCGTCCATGACCACCAGCACGCCGGTTGCGGACAGCGCCTCGAGCACCGACTCGGCCTCGGGCGGGGCATGCGTCAGCGAGTCCTCGGTCAGCTCAAGCTCCAGCCGCTGGGCCGGCCATCCGGTCGCCTCTAGGATTTCGCGCACGACGAGCGGAAATTCCGCCGTCAACTGTTTGGCCGAGACGTTGATCGAGAGGAAGAAATCGCTCCCCAGGTCGCTCCAGCCGGCGACCTCCCGACAGGCGTGGCGCAACAACCAGAGACCGAGCGGACGGATGGCTCCGGTCTCTTCCGCGATCGGAATGAAGATCCGCGGTGGCACCTCGCCAAGCTCCGGATCCCACCAGCGACAGAACGCCTCGACCCCGAGCAGGCGGCCGTCCGTCAGGTTCACCTGGGGTTGGAAGAGGATCTCCATGCCCTCCTCTCTCACCGCCTGGGTAAGCCGCGCCTCCAGCGCGAGCCGCGAGCGGATCGCCCGCCCGAGATCCGGCGAGTAGAGACAGTAGCCATCCATGCCTCGCTCCTTCGCCGCGTACATGGCGGTATCCGCCCGACTCAAGAGTTCGCCGGCGGTCTGGGCGTCGGACGGATAGAAGGCGATACCGATACTGGCCCCGATGCTGGTCCGATCCCCGCCCGCGAGCGAATAGGGTTGCGACAGTCGGACAATCAGATCCTCGGCGAGTTGAACCACGCCCTTTTGATTTGAACAGGTTTCGATCAAGAGGGTGAATTCGTCGCCGCTGCGCCGCGACACGGCATCCGAGCCCCGGACCCGCTCGCTAATGCGCCGGGCGACCTCGCGCAGCAGGGCGTCCCCCGCTTCGTGCCCGAGGGTATCGTTCACGGCCTTGAATCGATTGAGATCGATGAACATCAGGGCCACCTGGGAACGCGTGCGCTGGGCGCGCCCCAGGGCCTGCCCGAGCCGATCGTCGAAGAGCGTGCGGTTCATCAGGCCGGTGAGTCCGTCGAAATAGGCCAGCCGCTCGAGCTGTTCCTTCATCGTCCGATGCGCCGCCAGTGCCGAGCGCAAGGCGTCGGCCAGGACCGAGATCTCGTCGTCCCCGTCATCGGCGGGAATATCCTCGGGGGCGCGATTGGGACTCTCGAGGATCGCCGCGGCGAGTCGTTCCAGGCGCCGGCTCACCGCGCTGGCGGCCACCCCGGCGATCCACCAGACGACCAGCGCGAGCGCGAGCGAGACCAGAACCATCAGAAAACCGCGCGTGAGGATGCCACCCAGCCAGGGGCTCTCGGTCGAATAGACGGTCAGCTCCAGGTCATAGAGCCTGGCCATCGCCGGATGCTGGATCCAGCGCGACACGGCGGCATGAACACCCCCGGCCGACTCACCGCGCAACCGCCAGGCGGTCTCGCCACCGCGCAGGATGACGCCCCGCTCGCGCGTATCGACGGCCAGTTCATTCTCCAGCATGGCCGCCAGGTCGATAGCGCCCAACAGCACGCCAATGATGTCCTCGGTGTAGGGGTAATCGATGGGGAGGCCGATCCAGAGGCGTCCGGGCGAGTCGTCGATCATCCGCGAGGACGGCGCGCCGGAACTCAACACCTGGTCGACCAAGCGCCCGACCGAGTCGTTGCCTTCGGTCATCAGCGCCTCGTCACCGGCGATGTAACGTCCGCGATAGTCCAGGAGCGCCAGGCGGCTGTTCGACAGGGCCTGGTTGCGCTCACGCAGAAAGGGATTGAGATAGGCATCGCGATCGCGTGAATCCGAGAGTGCCGTCCAGACCAGCGAACTGGTCGCCAACTGCTGGATCTCATCGACACGGTTGTTGAGCGAGGCGCTCAGATGGGAGGCGAACACGCGGGCGGTCGCCCCGTTCGACTCACGCGCGGCGCGCGGCAGATCATGGAGCGCGATCATCAACTCAAGGATGCCGATGGCGACGGCCACGAGCATGGCCACGCCGAACGCCGCCAATTGCACACGCCGCTTGAGCCGATGCGTGGCGGATCCCCGTCTCGGCCAGCGCCGCGCCAGGCCCCTGCTAGCGCGATTCATCGACGGATGGAATCAGTTGGCCGTCCTCGCGGTAGAAGGCCATGAAGACATCCTCGGGGAACAGGGCGTCGTGGCGGCCGGGCGCGAAGGGCGACTCGTAATATCGGACCAATCCCTGATAGGGCCCCAGCCGCTCCAAGGCGTCGCGGATGAGCGCGCGATCGGTGCCGCCCGCCAGATCGATGGCCCGCGCCAGCACATGGGTCAGATCATAGGCATGGGCGACACCGACCGGGCTCTGGAGCGATTCCGGCCCTGTCACTCCATAGCGCTCGCGCAGCGCCTGGAGTACGCGCCGGGCGATGGGATCCGTTCGACCGATGAAACTGTAGGTCTGCACCACCGCGAACTTGAGGTCACGCAGGGCGGCGCCCGTGAGCTGAACGAAATCGCCGCCCGTCACGCCCCAATGGCTGACGATGGGCCGCCGCTCTTCCGGCGGCAGGCTCGCGATCTCCTTCACCAGCAGCGAACCCTCGGCCTCGTTGGCCACCAGCAGAATGGCTTGGGCGCCTCGCCGCAGAAGATCCCGATAAGGCGCGAGCAAGGATTGATCGCCCCAGTTATACCAGTGCTCGCCGACCAGGGTGACGCCGGCTCCGTCCACCGCTTGCGTGATGGCGTCCTGGTTGCTGCGCCCCCAGGAGGTATTGGGCAGCAGGACACCGATCCGGGTGGCGCCATAAGCCTTGCGGGCGAATCGCAACATGACCGGAGCGGCCCAGGAATCCTTGAGCGACAGACGAAAGCTGTAGCTCGGACGATAGCCATGGTCGGTGATACCGTCGGCGGAACCCCAGGGATCCATGAGCGGAATGCCCAACGCATGCGCCACGGGCAGGCATTCCACATAGATGGGACTGAACTTGCCCCCGAAGACGGCGACCAGATCCGGCATGGCCGCCAGCTCGCGCAGATTGTCGACGCCGCGCGCCGTGATGGAGCGGTTGTCCCGGATGACCAACTCCAGCGGACGACCACCCAGCACGCCGCCGGCCGCGTTGATCTCGGCGATGGCGATCTCCATGCCCTGCCGGACCGCCTGGGCCGAGGTGCTGGTGCGGTGACCGAACTCGGCGTCCAGGCCGATCAAGACCGGCGCCGACGATTCGCCCGCGGCCTGCGACACGTATAGAATCAGCCCCGCCGCGAGCCAGCGAAGGGATTTCCAGAAAGACATGACGCCCCCTGCGTTCCAACGATGATGACAGTCTAAATGTATACCCATCGGATGGTTTTGGTGAGGCGCGAGCCTCGCGACGCCCAGGCGACGGAGCCGAGCGGTAGCGCGTTGAACAGGACTGTCTAAGATCAGTCATGTTGAGTCGGGTTACGAAGAGGCGCTGAAATCCGTTCAGCGTCACTTAATGCCGGGGGCGACGCGCGCGCTCCTTTCACGACAACAAGAAAAACCGAGGATCACTCATGAGCCATGCCACGCGAGGACTCACCGCCCTGACCGCCACCCTGCTGCCGATCGCCCTGGCGGGCGCCGCGGGCTTCGACGACCGACTGACCGGCGACTGGGGCGGCTCGCGCACCCAGCTCAAGGAGCAGGGCTATGACTTCTTCGCCTATTACAACGCCATCGTCTCCAGCAACGTCAGCGGCGGCCTCGATTCCGGCAGCGCCTACGCGGGCGATCTCTTCGCGGGAATGACCTTCGATCTCGGCAAGATCCTCGGCGCCGACGGCTGGACCTTCAATCTGAGCGGCATCGACCGCCACGGCGCGAGCATCGACGACGACGTCGGCGGCATCTACAGCGTCATGCAACTGGTCGGCGGCCAGACCTGGTTTCTCTACAACCTCAGCCTGGAAAAACGCTGGGACGCGGGCCAGCACGCCCTCAAATTCGGCCGCATCACCGCCACCGACGACTTCGCCGGTTCGCCCTTCTACGGCTACTACCTCTCCAACAGCATCGACGGTCAGATCCGCGCCGTGCTCTTCGACGGCGTCATGACCTCCTACCCCTTCGCGGTCTGGGGCGCGCGCTACAAGTACGCGCCGAGCGACGATTTCCGCGCCAGGATCGGCGTCTATCAGCTCACCGAGCGGATGTGGGATCCCGACCTGCACGGAACCGACTTCACCTTCCGCGACGAGGACGGCGTCTCGGTCATGGCCCAACTCGAATGGGACTGGCGGGCGGGGACCAGGCCCGGCCACTTCGCGGTCGGTCTGAACAACGTGTCCTTCGAGATGCCCAACTTCAACTCGGACGACACCACGGACAGCTTCATCCGCTACTACGCCCAGATCGATCAGCAGGTCACCCAGGAGCGCGAGGGTTCGGATCAGGGGCTGTATCTCTTCGGCACCCTCGCCTACACCAACCAACAGGAACCCGCCCTGGTTCCCTTCCAGACCAGCCTCGGCGCTCAATACGTCGGTCCCATCGACGGCCGTGCCCAGGACCGGCTCATATTCGGAACCACCTACGGCCAACTGAGCGACGACTATGCCGACGAACAGGAAGCCCTAGGCCATGGCCGACCGGATTACGAATGGATGTTCGAATTAGGCTACCGTATCCAGATCACCAAATACGCCTACGCCCAGCCGGATATCCAATACGTCATCCAGCCCGGCGGGACTGGCGACATTTCCGACGCCACCGTCATCGGGATGCAGTTTGGCGTATCGCTCTGAGGCGTTGAAGCGCGAAGGCGCGAAGGACAGGAAGAATCTCCGTCTCGGGCACAATGGCTCGAGCTGGGGATGGGCCGATCGAAAGCGATGCCCATCGTTCAAGCCCCCTGTGTCTTCAGGATCCTTCAGGATTTTTCCGGATGACATCGGCGCGGTTCGATGGGCCTCGCGGCGCTCGGCCCGTCCTTGTATCTTGAGCCTCGGAGCGTACAGGATGGGCATCGCTGCGCTCTGCCCATCCTACGGGCGATGACCGGTGCGCATCACTCTTGGTCGCACGCCCTCCGGATGGCGTTCGAGATAATCCGCCATCAGCCGCACCGAGCGCGCCGCGCCCGAGACCTCCTGAAACATCCGCGGCCTCTCGACATGGATGGGCGAGCGCGGAGCGGGCTTACCGAGAGGCGCCCGCCGACTCATCGCCGGCGTCCCGAGCGACCAGGCTTCGATAGCTGTGCCAGGTGGCGTAGCCGAGCCAGGGGAAGATGGCGATCATGCCGACGAAGGCCGTGAGGATTCCGATCCCGGTCATCACGACGATCAGCGCGGCCCAGAGGAGCATGGCGGGCCAGTTCTCGGAGAAGGCGCGCGCGCTGGTCTGAATGCCGGTGATGGGGCCGGCGTCGCGATCCAGGATCAGTGGAATGGCCACCGAACTGGTCACGAAGACCACGCCGGCGAGCAGCAGGCCGATCCCGAGGAAGAAACCGGTGGCGATCGGGTCGAACTGTCCGATCATGAAATTGCGGTAGCTGTCGATGCTGGGCGAGAAGGCGTCGAACTGGAAGGCGAAGAGCAGCGAGGAGAAGCGCACCCAGGCGGCGGCGACCAGTCCGAGAAAGAGGACGAAGAGGCTCAGGTTGGTGCGCCGCTCCCAGAGTAGTTCGAGGCTATCGCGGATGCCGACCGACCGTCCCATTTCCTGTTGTCGGGCCGCGACATAGAGCCCGGCCGCGAGGAATGGACCCAAGAGCAGCAGGCCGGTGATGAAGGCGATGGTGAACCAGGGCAGCGACCAGACGAGCCACAGCGCGAGCCAGCAGGCGGCGGTGAAGAGTGCGCCGTAGAGCAGGCTGTGGACCGGCGCGTGCGCGAAGGTGCGTGCGCCGCTGGCGAGCCAGTCGAGCGGCTCGCCAATGTCGACGTGGCGCACGCTTGGGGACGGGGCGTCGAACGACTCATCGGGGTGGACGGCTTGGGTTTTCATGGCGCGGACTCCGGAAGTCTGAAAGTGAGCGAGGCGAACACGCGGACCCGAGCCTTGAATGACGCCCGATCCCGGCGCGTCTGGTTCGATCCTCCCGATCCCGGCTCCGACCGCACTGAAACGCCAATACGACTGGCCGAACCTACAACCGATGGGATTGGTCGGTTTTTTGAAAGTTCAACCCTTGTCCGCGTCGGGTCGAACCCCATGCTTGCGTACCGGGACGCGCGGTTCCAGGGCCGTGACGGCAAACGATCACAGATGCGAGGGAACTGAAATGACAGACGAACCCATCACCAGATTCGAGGGCAAGGAGATCGACGTGAGCTGGGATGCCCGGCTCTGCATCCATGTCGGCGAATGCGGCAAGGCCGAGGGCGATCTCTTCGTGGGCGGGCGCAAGCCCTGGTGCGTTCCGGACCTGGTGTCGAAGGCCGAGGTCCGCGAGGTGGTGGAGCGCTGTCCGAGCGGCGCGCTCAGCTATCGGGACAAGGACGGCCTCCCCGAGTCCGCGCCGCCCGATAACCGGCTGATGGTCGCCTATAACGGCCCCTATTACCTGACCGGGGATCTCCAGATCGAGGGCGCGCCGGAGGATATGCCGGGTCTGCGTCATCGCGCCGCGCTCTGTCGGTGCGGGGCTTCGAATAACAAGCCCTTCTGCGACAACAGCCACTTCGAGGCACGCTTCGAGGATGCCGGGGCGGTTGGCGAGCCGGGGCCGGGGCTCGCCGCGACCGGCGGTCCACTGACCGTTCGGGCGATGCGCGACGGTCCGCTCAAGGTCGAGGGCAACCTGGCCATCCTCGCCGCCTCCGGGCGTGTGGCCTGGAAAGGGGTTGGCGCGGCGCTCTGTCGATGCGGGGCCTCCAGGAACAAGCCCTTCTGCGACGGCAGTCACCGCGCGGCCGGGTTCAAAAGCGACTGATCAGATCCGACCTTCATCGCCCGCGGGCCGCCGCCGATTCCCGGACGGCGCGGTTCGCGGCGATCCCATGGCCTACCAAGTGAATCAAGCAACGACCACCAACGAACTCCAGCGCCTCGCCCCCTGGCTGGCGGGCCTGCCCATCGCCGCCGCCCTCTGGGTACTGACCTATGCCCATCTCACCGAGATCGCCGATCTGGCGATCGGCGCGCTGGGGCTGACCCGCGCGACCCATCTCGGGGAGACGGTGCACTTTTTTCTCTACGACACGCCCAAGGTGCTGCTCCTGCTCACCGGCATCGTCTTCGTGATGGGTGTGATCCAGACCTTCTTCGCCCCGGAGCGCACCCGCGCCCTGCTGGCCGGGCGGCGACTCGGGGTGGGCAATGCCATGGCGGCCTCGCTCGGCATCGTCACGCCCTTCTGCTCCTGCTCGGCGGTGCCGCTGTTCATCGGCTTTCTCTCGGCCGGGGTGCCGCTCGGCATCACCTTCTCCTTCCTGATCGCCGCGCCCATGGTCAACGAGGTGGCGCTGGCGCTGCTGTTGGGGCTGTTCGGCTGGAAGGTGGCGCTGCTCTATCTGGGGATGGGGCTGCTGGTGGCCATCGTCGCCGGGCTGATCATCGGCGAGTTGAAGATGGAACGGCATCTGGAGGATTGGGTGCGGGCGATTCACATGGGCGAGGCGACGGCCGCGCCTGGCGAGGATCTAAGCTGGCCGGAGCGTCTCCAGGCCGGGCTCAAACATGTGCGCGAGATCGTCGGGCGGGTCTGGCCCTATGTGCTGATCGGCATCGCGTTGGGGGCGGCCATCCACGGCTATGTGCCGCAGGACTTCATGGCCGCCTTCATGGGCCGCGATGTCTGGTGGGCGGTCCCGGCTGCGGTGGTGTTGGGGGTGCCGATGTACACCAATGCGGCCGGCATCATCCCCATCGTCGAGGCGCTGATCGGCAAGGGCGCGGCGCTCGGCACCACGCTTGCCTTCATGATGAGCGTCATCGCGCTGTCGGCGCCGGAGATGCTGATCCTGCGCAAGGTGCTCAAGTGGCCGCTGATCGCGACCTTCATCGGTGTGGTCGCCACCGGCATCCTGCTGGTGGGCTATGTCTTCAATCTCGTTCTCTAACGGAGTCAATCGCTATGAAAAACGTCAAGATCCTCGGCACCGGCTGCCGCAACTGCCAGACCACGCTGAGCCTGGTCGAGGAGGTCGCCCGCGCCCAGGGTGTGCCGATCGAACTGGAGAAGGTCGATCTGATCCAGGACATCATGAGCTATCGGATCATGGCCACGCCGGGGGTGGTGATCGACGGCGAGGTGGTGCATTCGGGCGGGGTGCCGGATCGCAAGAAGGTCGAGGGTTGGTTCGCGGCGGCGCGATAAGGCGGTTTCCGGGAACATTCACACTTTTTCGGCCTGGTCGTGCCACGCGGGCCAGAAACCTCATGACAGTTTCAGCCGGCTTTCCGTGGGCCTCGCCGCCACGCACGAGGACATCGCCATGAACGAGCTGAACAACGACACCATCCGCCAGGCCGTGCGCGAGCACTATGGCCAGGTCGCCGTGGGCACGCCGACGGGCTGCAACGACGGCGGGGGCTGTTGCGGTGCGCCCACCGTCAGCCTGGACAGCCTCTCCCAATCGCTCGGCTACAGCGCGGCCGAGGTGCTGGCCGTCCCCGATGGCGCGAATCTGGGATTGGGCTGCGGCAACCCCCAGGCGATCGCGGCGCTGCGACCCGGCGAAACCGTGCTCGACCTGGGCAGCGGGGCGGGCTTCGACGCCATCCTCGCCGCGCGCCAGGTCGGCGAAAGGGGTCGGGTGATCGGGGTGGACATGACCCCGGCGATGCTCTCCAAGGCGCGCGCCAACGCCGAGCAGGGTGGTTACCGCAACACCGAATTCCGGCTCGGGGAGATCGAGCACCTGCCGGTGGCCGACGCGACGGTCGACGTCATCCTGTCCAATTGCGTCATCAACCTCTCGCCGGACAAGCCACAAGTCTTCGCCGAAGCCTTTCGGGTGCTGAAACCCGGAGGACGGCTGGCGATCTCGGACGTGGTCGCCTCGGCGGAGCTGCCCGAGCACATCCGGGACGATCTGGCACTCTACACCGGCTGCATGGCCGGCGCGGTCAAGGTCGCGGAACTCGATGCCATGCTGAAGGCGGCCGGATTCGTCGCGATCCGCATCACCCCGAAGGACGCGAGCCGCGACTTCATCCGCGACTGGGCGCCGGGGACCGCGATCGAGGACTTCGTGATCTCGGCCAACATCGAAGCGGTCAAGCCCGAACGCGGAGGCGTTGATCACCTTAATGGGCATCCCCGTTGAAGGCCGATCTGGCGCGGCTCACCAGCCATGCTCCAGCGGTTTGACAGGAAAGACGGTATCCACGAAGGATGGCCGGTACATCACTGTTGGTCGCGCTCATTGCAGTGCAGCATATGGCGTATTCCCGACCCGAGGACTAGAATTTCCGGCCGTCCCGTATCACGCAGCCACGCCCCGGAGTCCTCGATGCCCAACAGCTTCAACGCCAAGACCACCCTGCACGCCGCCGGAAAGGATTACGAGATCTTCAAGCTCGACGCCGCGCCCGGCAGCGCCCGCCTGCCCTTCTCGATCAAGATCCTGCTGGAGAACCTGCTGCGCAACGAGGACGGCGTGACCGTCACGCGCGAGGACATCGAGTATTTCAGCGCCTGGAATCCCCAGGCCGAGCCGGACAAGGAGATCCAGTACCGCCCGGCGCGGGTGCTGATGCAGGACTTCACCGGCGTGCCGGCGGTGGTGGATCTGGCGGCGATGCGCGACGCCATGGCGGCGCTCGGCGGGGATCCGCGCAAGATCAACCCGCTCCAGCCGGCCGAACTGGTCATCGATCACTCGGTGCAGGTCGATCACTTCGGCTCGGACAGCGCCTTCGCGCTGAACGCCGAACTTGAGTTCCAGCGCAACCGGGAGCGTTACAACTTCCTCAAATGGGGCCAGAACGCGCTCGACGGCTTCAAGGTGGTCCCGCCCGATACCGGCATCGTCCATCAGGTCAACATCGAATTTCTCTCTCGCGTCGTCTTCCCGAATACCGTGAATGGCGTGACGCAAGCCTATTTCGACACCTGTGTCGGCACCGACTCGCACACCACCATGGTCAATGGCATCGGCGTGCTCGGCTGGGGCGTGGGCGGGATCGAGGCCGAGGCGTCCATGCTGGGCCAGCCGGTTTCCATGCTGGTCCCCAAGGTCGTCGGCTTCAAGCTGACCGGGACGCTGAAGGAAGGCGTGACCGCGACCGATCTGGTGCTGACCATCGTCGACCGGCTGCGCAAGCATGGCGTCGTCGGTAAGTTCGTCGAGTTCTTCGGTCCAGCGATCAGCACCCTGCCGATGGGCGAGCGCACCACCATCGCCAACATGGGGCCAGAGTACGGTGCGACCTGCGGTCTCTTCCCGATCGACCAGGTGACGCTGGACTATTTGCGTCTGACCGGCCGCGACGAGGCCCAGATCGCACTGGTCGAGGCTTACGCCAAGGCCCAGGGCGTCTGGCACACCGCCGACGCGCCCGAGGCGGATTATTCCGAGACCCTGGCGCTGGATCTGAGCGAGGTCGTGCCCTCGCTGGCCGGTCCCAAGCGTCCGCAGGATCGCGTGCCGCTGACCGAGATGGCGAGCCACTTCCCCAAGGCGCTGGCCGCGCTCAAGCAGGAGCGCAATATCCCGAGCCAGGGACCGGCCAGGGCGGTCATCAATGGCCAGGAGGTCGAGATCTCCGACGGCTCCATCGTGGTCGCGGCCATCACCTCCTGCACCAATACCTCCAACCCCAGCGTCATGCTCGCCGCCGGTCTGGTCGCCCAAAAGGCCGCCGCGCTCGGGCTCAAGGCCGCGCCCTGGGTCAAGACATCCCTGGGGCCAGGCTCGATGGCGGTCACCCGCTATCTGGATCGCGCCGGACTCACCGAGCCGCTCAAGGCGCTCGGTTTCCACAACGTCGGCTATGGCTGCACCGTCTGTATCGGCAACACCGGCCCGCTACCCGCGCCGGTCTCCAAGGCGATCGCCGACCATGATCTGTGCGCGGTCTCCATCCTCTCGGGCAATCGCAATTTCGAGGGTCGCGTTCACGCCGAGGTGCGCATGAACTATCTGGCCAGCCCGCCGCTGGTCGTCGCCTACGCCATCGCCGGACGCATCGACATCGATCCCTACAAGGATCCGCTCACCACCGACGCCGCCGGCAAGCCGATCTATCTCAAGGACATCTGGCCGACCCAGGACGAGGTGAACCGCGCCATCGTCGAGAACGTCACCCCCGAGGAGTTCACCAGCGCCTACGCCGATGTCTACGCCGGCGATGCCCGCTGGCAGTCGCTCGACGCACCCAGCACCCAGACCTACGACTGGCCGGCGGACTCCACCTATATCCAGAATCCGCCCTACTTCACCGGCATGTCGCTGGCGGTCGCGCCGGTCGAGGACATCAAGGGCGCGCGCTGTCTGGCTGTGCTCGGCGATTCCATCACCACCGATCACATCTCGCCCGCCGGCTCCATCAAGCCCAATTCGCCGGCCGGCAAATATCTGATCGAAAAGGGCGTCGCACCGGCGGACTTCAACAGCCTGGGTTCGCGGCGCGGCAATCACGAGGTGATGATGCGCGGCACCTTCGCCAACATCCGGCTGCGCAACCTCATGGCCCCCGGTACCGAAGGCGGCGTCACCCTGCACCAGCCGGACGGCGAGGCGATGTCGATCTACGACGCGGCCATGCGCTACGAGAACGAAGGCGCGCCGGTGATCGTCATCGCCGGCAAGGAATACGGCTCCGGCTCCTCGCGTGACTGGGCGGCCAAGGGACCGCGCCTGCTCGGCGTGCGCGCCGTCATCGCCGAGAGCTACGAGCGTATCCACCGCTCCAACCTGGTCGGCATGGGCATCCTGCCGCTGGAGTTCCTCAAGGGCGACAATGCCCAATCGTTGGGGCTGACCGGCACGGAAACCTTCGACATCCTCGGGCTGAACAACGCCGAGGCCAAGCAGGTCGAGGTGCGGGCCACGGCGGGCGACGGCTCGATCAAGAGCTTCCAGGCGCGGGTGCGGATCGATACCCCCAACGAGATCGACTACTACCGCAACGGCGGCATCCTGCCCTACGTGCTGAGAAAGCTCGCGGCCTGATCGGTCTGTCGGGCCGCCGAACTACGGCGGCCCACCAAGACTCACCCAGACGTCGCGAGGATCAAGCCCGCAAGACTCGGCCGGTCCGTCCGTCGCGGATTCGTGACGGACGGTCCGCTCCACCACAGTATCCGGCAAGGATATGGTCTGGCTGACCGCGCAAGGCGAGTTGGACCTCCAGACAGGTACGCGCCGGGGCCTGCTCGGCGCGATTGGCGCTGGTCGACACGATGGCGCCGCCATGGAGGCGACAGAGCCCGGCGGCGAGCGGATGCGCGGTGACCCGCACCGCGAGTGTGTCGAAACGGCCGGTCAACCAGCGGGGAGTCGTTGAGCGGGCGGGGAGCAGCCAGGTGTTGGGCCCCGGCCAACTGGCGAGGATGGGCTCCATGCGCTCGGACGAAAGCCTCTCGACGAAGGGCCACAACTGATCGGGATCCGCCGCGATCAGGATCAGCCCCTTATCCACGGACCTCTGCTTGATGGCGAGCAGTCGCGCGACGGCCTCCCGGTTCCAGGGATCGCATCCCAACCCATAGACCGCCTCGGTCGGATAGGCCAGCACGCCGCCGGCGCGAAGGCCGCGGACGGCCAATCGGAGCCGGTGCCTGGCGTGAATAGGATTTGCCGGAGATGCCTCGTCGGTCTCGGTCTGGACGAAATGACTCGTCGCATCACGACTCATTAATTCACGACTCATCGATGATTCCTGTCGTCTCGAACGGCATCAACGGATAGGATTGCCCAATATGGACATCGCACCCCCCCTTGCCAATGATCGCGGTCCCGATCAAGGTCCGAAACCCTTGAGCGCGGACGGGTTCCCAAAGAGCCATCTGGACGAGTGGCTCGAAACGATCCGCTGCCAGAAGATGCCGATCTTCGATCAGACGGTGCATCGCATCATCGCCATCGCGGAGGACGATCGCGCGCCGGTCTCGGCACTGGCTGGCGTCATCCTTCAGGATGCGTCCATGACCACCCGGATGCTCAGGCTGGCCAACTCGATCTTCTACAACCCCTCCTCCACCCCGATCAGCACCGTTACCAGGGCGGTGATCCTGCTCGGGTTCGACTCGGTGCGCGACATGTGTCTGACCCTGGCGCTGGTCGACAACCTGGTCGAAGGCGTGGCCAAGGAGCGTCTCGAACGCGAGCTGGCGCGCGCGCTGCACGCGGCGACCCAGGCCCGAGCGCTGGCGAACGCGCACGGCGACAAATCGCCCGAGGAGGTCTTCATCGCTACCCTGCTCTACCGGGTCGGCGAACTGGCCTTCTGGTGCTTCGGCAACGAGCAGTGCGACCGCATCGAGCAACTCCTCCAGCAGCCGGGCATGACGCCGGAGGAGGCCCAGGAGCGCGTGCTTGGCTTTCGACTGAGTCGTCTGAGCCGGCGACTGATCCACGAATGGCACCTGACCACGCTCTTGCAGGAGGCGATCGACTACCCGGCGCGCCAGGATCCGCGAATCCAGAGCGTCATGCTGGGACAGCGGATCGCGCGTTGCGCCGAGGAGCAGGGCTGGCGCTCGGAGGCCATGGAGGCCCTAATCCAAAAGGCCGCCAAGCTGACCGACCTCTCGGAGACCGAGGCCAAGGCATTGATTCACGAGAGGGCACAGGCCGCCGCCATGATGGCCTGCGATTGCGGCGCGACCGTCGCGGCGGCCCTGATTCCGCAACCCTCGAACCCACGGGGAACGCCGGCCGAGGCGGCGGCCATGGAGCCGCCCCCGGAGGACGTCGCCTCGCCACCGGCCGACGCCTATCCGAGGCCCGACCCCAAGCTCCAGTCGAGGATCCTGCGCGAACTCGCCTCGATCATCGAAAGCGACCAATGCGACTTCAATGTCATCATGGAACTGGTCCTGGAGGGACTCTATCGCGGACTGGGGATGGACCGGGTGGTGTTCGCCCTGACCACGCCGGACAAGCAGGTCATCAAGGCCAAATGCGGGCTTGGAGTCGATGAGGAGGCGCTGCCCCAGCGGTTCTTCTTCAGACGTCCCGCCATGGGTTCGGACATCCTGTTCCAGACCCTGGACAGCGGACGTCCCTATCTGGTGACGCTGCGAGAGCGCGAGGACAACCCTGGGTTGGTTCCCGAGGGATTGACGGGGCTGATCGGGATGGCTCCCTTCATGGTCGCCCCCATCATCGTCAATCAGCAGCGCATCGGGATCTTCCTGGGGGATCGCGGACTCAGCCAGAGACCTCTGGATCCGACCTGTTACGAGGCTTTCAAGCACTTCGTGCATCAAGCCAATCTGGGTCTGACACAGGCATCGAAGCGTCATCGTCGCTGAGACGATTCAGCCAGGGCGCGGAGGAACCAGGTCATGCGTGATCGAAATCGCGGGTACCAGATAGCCATGGCGTTGATCATGCTGGCCTGGCTCGCGCCGTCGCCCTGGGCGGCCGCGGAGGCGCGACGGATCGATCTGATCGTGATCCATGCGACCGGCGGACCCGGCTGCAGGAACGGCAAACTCTGGCACGCACCGGGCGGGTCGCTGGAATCCAATGTCCGATATTTCGCTGCCAATCCGAACATCGGCTACCACTACCTGATCGGGCGCGACGGCCGGACGCTGGCCGGCGTCCCCGAGTCCCGGATCGCCCATCACGCCAGGGGGCACAATCCAAACTCGATCGGGATCGAACTGGTCAATGACGGCGACGGCCGCGACCCCTTCCCCGAGGCGCAGATTCAGGCCTTGCTGGCGCTGCTCGAACGTCTCACCCAAGCCCACGGGCTGGCCCCGGATCGGATCAAGGGCCATGGCGAACTCGATTCCCGCGACTTTGCCTGCGGCGGTCGCCGCTACAAGCAGAAGATCGATCCGGGCGGGGAGTTCCCAGGATCCAGGGGCAATTTCCCCTGGTCGCGGGTGCGCGAGGCGCTGCGATAGTCCCGTATAGACCCAGCATCCGTCAGGACTCGGTTTCCTCGGCCTCGGACGGATCCAGGGTCTCGCGATAGCTGCATTCCTTCTGCGGACAGACCTTGGATGTCCCCTTGGTCTTGGTGACCTTGATCGTCAGCACGGGCCAGCCGCAGCGTGGGCAAGGTTCGGCGATCGGCTCGTCCCAGACCGCGTAATCGCACTTGGGATAGGTGGAGCAGGAGTAGAAGACCTTGCCGCGTCGCGATTTTTTCTTCTGGAGTGTCCCCTTCCCGCATTGGGGACAGGTCACGCCGGTGTCTTCCGGCTTGTCCAGCGACTCGATGTGCTTGCAGTTGGGGTAGCCGCTGCAACCGATGAACTTGCCGTAACGGCCACGCTTGACCTCCAGCCCCGAGCCGCACAGTGGACAGACCCGACCCTCGACGACCTCCGGGGCCTCGCGCTCGGCCTTGTCGGCGTTCAGATCGCGGGTGTAGTCGCACTCGGGATAGTTGGTGCAGCCGATGAAACGCCCGTTGCGACCCAGCCGGATCGAGAGCTGACCGGCGCATTTGGGACAGACCTCGTCGATCTTTTCCTGGGTGACGTCGCTGCGCTTGACGTGCTCCTGGGTGTGGTCGACCAGATCCTTGAAGGGCTTCCAGAAGTGCTCCAGGAGCGGAATCCATTCACCCTCGCCACGCGAGACGGCGTCCAGCTCGTCCTCCAGACGCGCGGTGAAGTCGTAATCCACGTAGGAGGTGAAATGCTCGGTCAGGAACTTGTTGACCACCCGCCCCACGTCGGTCGGGACGAAGCGCTTCTTGTCCAGCACCACGTATTCGCGATCCTGGAGGGTGGAGATGATGGAGGCGTAGGTCGAGGGACGACCGATGCCGTACTCCTCCAGCGCCTTGACCAGTGACGCCTCGCTGTAGCGCGGCGGCGGCTCGGTGAAGTGCTGCTCGGAGCGGATGGCGAGCAGGTCGACCAGCTCCCCGACCTTCATCTCCGGGAGCATGCGGTCCTCGTCGTCATCGGCGCTCTTGGCGTCGTCGCGGCCTTCCAGATAGACGCGCATGAAGCCGGGATCGACGACCATGGAGCCGGTGGCACGAAACAGGTTGCCCGCGCCCGCGCTCAGATCGACCGCGACCTGATTGATCAAGGCGTGGGCCATCTGGCAGGCCAAGGTGCGCTTCCAGACCAGTTCGTAGAGCTTGAACTGTTCGGCGGTGAGATGCGCCTTGACCGCCGATGGCTCGCGCAGGATGGAGGTAGGACGGATAGCCTCGTGCGCCTCCTGGGCGTTCTTGGCCTTGGTCTTGAACAGACGCGGCGCATCCGGCAGATCCTTGGGGCCATAGCGTTCTGTGACATAGGCGCGGATCTCGGCGATCGCCTCCTGCGCCAGATTGACCGAGTCGGTACGCATGTAGGTGATGAGACCCACTGCGCCGCTGCCGACATCCACGCCCTCATAGAGCTGCTGGGCAACGCGCATGGTGCGCTGCGCGGTGAAGCCGAGCTTGCGCGCTGCCTCCTGCTGAAGGGTCGAGGTGATGAAGGGCGGTGCCGGATGACGCTTGCGCTGCTTGCGCTCGACCTCCTCGACCTTGAGTTTGCCGTCGGCGGCCTGTTCAAGCGCCTCCCGGACCTGGGTCGCGCGGGCCTCGTCGGTGATGCTGAACTGCTCGACCTTGTCCCCGCCGAAGGTCGTGAGCTTGGCGGAGAAGGGGCGCGCGTCCTTGGCGGTATCGGCCTCGATGGTCCAGTATTCGCGCTGGATGAAGGCCTCGATCTCCAGCTCGCGCTCGCAGATCAGACGCAGCGCGGGACTCTGGACCCGACCCGCGGAAAGCCCGCGACGGATCTTCTTCCACAGAAGCGGCGAGAGGTTGAAGCCGACCAGATAGTCCAGGGCGCGGCGCGCCTGCTGGGCATTCACCAGGTCGTAGGAAATCTGGCGCGGATTGGCGACCGCCTCCTGGACCGCGCGCTTGGTGATCTCGTTGAAGACCACCCGATGCACCGGCTTGTCGCCCAGTTGACGTCGGCCCTTGAGCAGCTCGTAGAGATGCCAGGAAATGGCCTCGCCCTCGCGATCCGGGTCGGTGGCCAGATAGAGCGCATCGGCGCCCTTGAGCAGCTTGGCGATGGTCTGGACGTGTTTCTCGTTGCGGTCGATGATCTGGTACTTCATCGCGAAGTCATTGTCCGGATCGACCGCGCCCTCCTTGGGGATCAGATCGCGCACATGACCATAGGAAGCCACGACCTCGAAGTCGGGTCCGAGGTACTTCTTGATGGTCTTGGCCTTGGCGGGTGATTCGACGATGACGAGGTTCATGCGGGATTCAGCTCGGACGAGTCGTGTGCGCTTAGGTTAAACCCATGACGAATAGCACCGTCAAGGGTCTGACTGGCCAGGTTCGGTTCGGATGCGACGAGGGTCGCCGCGCCAACGGCGACCGGACGGGTCAAGGGTCGGGGATACGCGGATCAGTGCAGATAGACTGGCTCGTCGTTGTAGACCATGTCCTCGAGCTGCGTGAAGGCGTCCTCGCGACCCGGCCGGTTCATGAGCACGAGAAGGGCGACCCATTTCACCTCCTCGACCAACACCTGAGGATGATCAATGGCGAGCAGGCGATCGATGACGAGTTCGCGGCTGATCGGATCGAGGATCCCATTGTGCTCCAGCGACATGAGCATGCCGCGCGCGTCCACGTCGAGCTTCTCGCATTCGGTGTCACTATAGATCCGGATCGCGCCCAGCGTGTGGGCGTGGTACTGAGGCGCGTCGACGCCGACGGCCAGCTCGTCGAGCCAGCGCAGCGCCTTGTCGATCTCGCCCTGGGTGAAGCCGGCCTGAGCCAGCTCGTCCTCGAGATCGCGCTGCTCGACTGGCGGTTGGCCCTCGCCATCCATGTAGTTCTCGTACAGATAGATCAGTACATCGACCATGTTCTCGTTCATCAGCCAACCTCGATGGATCGCGCCAACCCAGCGGTTGACGAGTAAGGGCGACACCGCGCGCCCAGGGTGGTCACGGCGCGCCCCGCGCGCGGCAGTAGCGGCCACCGGGAAACGATGATACATGACCATCGAGTTCCATGAGCAACAACATGGACGCGATCCGCTCGACCGGAAAGCCGGTGCGCCCGGTCAATTCGTCGAGCGCGACGGGATCGTGGCCCATGGCGTCGAGGAGGCGTTGGCGATCTGGGTCGGGGTCGGAGGCAAGGCCGGTCTCGCTCCCGGCAGGGAGCGCCGGCTCGTTCCCGGCCTCCTGGAGTAGCGCGCGCAGCCGCGGCGCGAGCTCGGCGAGAATGTCCTCGGCGCCCTCGACCAGCTTGGCCCCATCGCGAATCAGGGCGTGACAGCCCCGCGCGAGTGGATTGAGGATCGATCCCGGCACCGCGAAGACCTCGCGCCCCTGCTCCAGGGCGCAACGTGCCGTGATCAGTGAGCCGCTCTTGAGCGCCGCCTCCGTGACCAGCACGCCCAGGCTCAGGCCGCTGATGATCCGGTTGCGACGGGGGAAATTCCGGGCCAGCGGTCCCTGCCCCGGCGGAAACTCGCTGACCATGAGGCCGCGCTCGACGATGCGCCGCGCCAGATCGCGATGAACGGCCGGATAGACCAGATCCGGCCCGGTTCCCAGGACCGCGATGGTCCGTCCCTGTTCCAGGGCCGCCGCGTGAGCGGCCCCATCGACCCCGACGGCCAGCCCGCTGGTGATGATCAGTCCATAGCCGGCCAGCCGTCGGGCGAATTCCTCGGTGACCCCGCGCCCGCCCGGCGTGGGATTGCGACTTCCGACGATGGCGATTTGCGGCTCGCTCAAGAGGCTCGGATCGCCGCGCGCGTAGAGCAGTGGCGGCGCGTCCGGGATCTCGTTCAGCGCGCTTGGATACCTGGGGTCAGCGCGCGTGAGGATATGCGCGCCAGGCTGCTCGGCCCAGCGCAGGACCGACTCGATGGCGGCCTCGTCCGGCTGTCTCAGGGCGGCGATCGTCTCCTGCTTGAGACCGATCCGTCCGAGCTGTTCGGCGGACGCGCCCAGAACGGCGCTCGGGCTCCCGAAATGATCGGTCAGACGACCGAAGGTCCGAGACCCGATCCTGGGGGCATGGATGAGGACGAGCCAGTCGCGGATGGCCGGGGGCGGCGGATCCAGCGACCGGCCCGCGAGCGGATCAGGAGGGTGGCGGGGCAATCCAATCGCCCACCTTGAGCGCGCGGCTGGTATCGAGGATCAGTCCGAAGCTGACCCGATCGAAGACCCGGAAGACCATCAGGGTTCCGGAACGCTCGAAGGGTTTGACATATTCGGCCTTGTCGCGGCGATAGTCCGCGTGGATCGGAAAGGAGCTATTCGGATCCGGCTCGTCGCGCCGCCAGCCCTTGCGGTCATAGTCACGCCCGAGCCAGAACTCGCTCGAAAAGGGACTCTCCATCAGCCAGTCGTTGTTCGCGATGCCGGCCCGGACCTGATCGCGCTCCTTCTCGCCGCCGATGAAGATCTCGAAGACATGACCCAGCTCGATGCGGTCGCGGGTACCACGATTGAGTATGACCACGTCGAATTGGCCAATCTGCGAGACACCGTTCATCACCGAAATGATGCGGCCCCGCGAACCCGCGGGCGCGGGGCGCGGAAAGAAGTTTTCCAGCGGTTTCTCGGCGTCGGCGGGAATCACCCGATCGCCGATCGAGACCTCGCGCTCCATGCGGGTCACCTTGAGCTTGGCTGGATCACCGAGGCGCTCGAGCGCCGCGTTGGCGACGAAGGCGGCCTCGTAGCCAAGCAGCTCGTTGGTATCCGGGTCGTGCAGCGCGTCGCCGGGCCGCAGCACCTGAAAATTAGCGGTCGCGCTCGAACGGATCTTGCGGACATAAATGGAGTCGTTCACGCCGGCCACGATGTGCTCGTCGGGGAAACCGACCACGTAGGAGGCGCGCTTGATGTCGTCCGCGTCGGCCACGTAGGGCTGGGTGAGAAAGGGCGCGATGGTCGAGATCCGAATCGTCGGGATGGCCTCGGTGAGCGAGGAGGAGCGCACCTGAGGGCTGAGCTTCACCACCCGCGCCCCGCCGCGGCCAGTCGACGCGCCGCCCGATCGTCCGATCCGGGGCTGACCGTCGATCCAGGTCACCTCCAGGACATCGCCCGGATAGATGAGGTTCGGATTCTCGATACCCGGATTCGCTCGCCAGACCTCCGACCAGCGCCAGGGGTCGCGCAGGAAACGCCCCGAGATCCCCCAGAGGGTATCGCCGGGCTGGACCACGTAGGTTTCGGGGGCGTCGGGCGCGAGCTCGACCGCCTGGGCGCCCGACGCCAGGAGCGTCAGCAATGAGCAAACGAGCACGGAAGTGACGGCAAAACGGCGTTTCATGGCGCGCATGGACCCTCCGGGATGGTCGAAACGGGATTCACCCGCCCCCACGATGGGGTGTAGTATCCTGCCGATAGTAGCGCACGGAACTTCACTTCTACCACCCGTTGACTCATCAGAATCGTTCAAAGATGGCCAAGCTCGACATTCTCACATTCCCGGACCCGAGACTTCGCAACAAGGCGCTACCCGTCGACCGGGTGGACGAGCGGATCCGCCAACTGGTCGACGACATGCTCGAGACCATGTACGCCGCCCCCGGCATCGGCCTGGCCGCGACCCAGGTCGACGTGGCGCGCCGGGTGGTCGTCATCGATATCTCGGAGAACCACGACACCCCGCTCTGTTTCATCAATCCACGGATCCTCGCGAGCGAGGGGCAGGAGCAGATGGACGAAGGATGCCTGTCGGTGCCCGGTTTCTTCGAGACCGTCACGCGCGCCGAGCGGGTGACGGTCGAGGCGCTCGACCGCGACGGCCGGCCCTTCACCCTCGAGGCCGACGGACTGCTGGCGGTCTGCGTCCAGCATGAGCTGGATCATCTCGACGGCAAGCTCTTCGTCGACCACATCTCGATGCTCAAGCGCCACCGCATCCGCCGCAAACTGGAGAAGGAACAGCGCCAGGCCCCGCCACGCCGCGCCGAGCCGCGCCGCGGCGTCATCTGAGATGGGTGCCGGCGTGCCGCCTTTCCTCCAACATCGTCACAAGGTCAAGACATGAGCCCGCTTCGGATCATCTTCGCGGGCACGCCCGACTTCGCCGTCGCGAGCCTCGCGGCGCTGCTCGACGCCGGGCAGGATCTGGTCGCCGTTTATACCCAGCCGGACCGCCCCGCCGGCCGGGGACGCAAGCTCCAGGCGAGTCCGGTGAAGGCGCTGGCGTTGGAGCGGGGTCTCCCGGTCCATCAGCCCGAGAGCCTCAAACGCGATCCCGACGCGGTCGCCCACCTGAGGTCGCTGGAGGCGGACCTGATGGTCGTCGTCGCCTACGGATTATTGCTGCCCCCATCGGTCCTGGAAGCGCCCCGGCTCGGCTGCGTCAATGTCCACGCCTCGCTGCTGCCGCGCTGGCGCGGCGCGGCGCCGATCCAGCGCGCCCTGCTCGCCGGCGACGAGCGCACGGGCGTCTGCATCATGCGCATGGAGGCGGGGCTGGACACGGGGCCGGTCTTCCATCGGGTCGACACCATCATCGGCACGCGCGAGACCGGCGGCGACCTGCACGACCGACTGGCCCTGCTGGGCGCCGAGGCGCTGATCGCGGCCCTGCCCGGCATCGCCGACGGCGCGCTCGATCCCGAGCCCCAGGATGACCGTCTGGCGACCTACGCCCACAAGCTCACCAAGGAGGAGGCGGTGATCGACTGGAGCTGGCCGGCCGCCGCGATCGCGCGCCAGGTCCGCGCCTTCGACCCCTGGCCGGTCGCCCAGACCAGTCTGGATGACGCCCCACTGCGCGTCTGGGAGGCCCAGGCGGAGCCGGCCAGCGTCGGCGAGAGCATTCCTGGAAGCGTCCTCCAGGCCGACCGATCCGGCATCCTGGTCGCGACCGGAGACGGCGCGCTGCGGATCAGACGGCTTCAGCCCGCCAGCAAGAAACCCATGACCGCCGGCGACTATCTGAACGCGCGGCACCTGGACGGCGCGCGACTTGGTTGAGCCCTGGGATCGCGCGCCCCGCAAGCGCGAGCCTCTCGGCGCCGAGGCCCGGGCCGCCGCCGCGCGCGCCCTGCATGCGGTCCGGGATCGCGGACAATCCCTGACGCGCGTCTTGCAGGACGACCGCCAGTCGCGCTCGAGTGCCGATCAGGCGCTGGTTCAGGAGATGAGCCACGGGGCGCTGCGGGTACTGCCGCGACTCACGGCGATCAGTCAACGCCTGCTCGATCATCCGCTCAAGCCTCGGGATCTCGACCTGCACGCCCTGATTCTGATCGGGCTCTATCAACTCACCGCCATGAAGACGCCGCCCCATGCCGCCGTGTCCGCCACGGTCGAGGCGGCGCGTCTGATCGGCAAGCCGCGTCAGGCGGCGCTGGTGAACGCGCTTCTCAGACGCTTCCTGCGCGAACGCGAGGAACTGCTTGCCTGGGCCGACGAGCAACCGGAGGCACGCTGGCTGTTTCCGGACTGGCTGCTCTCCCGACTGCGGCACGACTGGCCGGAGGACTGGGAGTCGATCGTGACGGCCAGCAACGGCCGCGCGCCCATGGCCCTGCGCGTCAACCCGCTGCGCCAGGATCCCGCCGTCTACCTCGCCCAACTGGAGACGGCGGGTATCGGCGCGCGCGCCATCGCTGGAACCCGGACCGGGCTTCTGCTCGATCGCCCGCGGCCCACCCGCGATCTGCCGGGCTTCGAGGCGGGCCTGGTCTCGATCCAGGACAGCGGCGCCCAACTCGCGGCCCAACTGCTCGACGCCCGGCCCGGTCAGCGGGTTCTGGACGCCTGCGCGGCGCCCGGCGGCAAGACCGCCGCCATCCTGGAACGAGCGGGCAACGACCTGGATCTGGTCGCGATCGACCAGGACGAGGCCCGCCTGCTCACGGTGCGCTCGACCCTCGCGCGCCTGGGCCTGACCGCCGAGGTGATCCTCGATGACGCGGCCGATCCGCGCGGCGACTGGACCCAACGGCCATTCGACCGCATCCTGCTCGACGTCCCCTGCTCCGCGACCGGCGTCATCCGCCGTCATCCGGACATCAAGTGGCTGCGGCGGGCCAGTGACATCCCCACGCTCGCCGCCGCCCAGAGCCGCATGCTGGAGGCGACCTGGCCGCTGCTGCGACCCGGCGGTCAACTGCTCTACGCCACCTGCTCGCTCCTGGCCGAGGAGAACCATCAGCGCATCGCGGACTTTCTCGGCCGCCATCCCGAGGCCCGCGAGATCGAAGCCGAGACGGATTGGGGTCGCGCGAGGCCCCATGGCCGTCAACTGCTGCCCACGCCGGGCGGCCACGACGGGTTTTTCTACGCGCGGCTCGAGAAAATCCCGTCATGACCCACGGGAGAGGGTCGGACCTCGGGCTGGCGATCGCGCTAGGTCTTATGCTGGCGCTTTCGGCGGGTGTGATCGCGCGAGACGATGTCCTGATCAAGCAGGCCCAGACCCGGCTCGTGGCCGGGCAGTTCTATCTGAGCGCCAGTGTCGATTTCGATTTCAGCGAGACCGCCCTGGAGGCCCTGGACCACGGCGTGCCCCTGACCATCGTCTTCCATGTCCAGGTCCGCCGTTCCGATGCCTGGCTGTGGGAGGACAGCCTGCTCGATCAGCAATTGCGCTATGCGATCCGCTACAAACCCCTGTCCGAGCGCTTCGAGGTCTACCGCCTTCCCGGCACCAAGGGGCGCGACTTCGTCACCCGCGACGCCGCCATCCGGGCGCTGGGCGAGTTCGTCGACCTTGAGCTGGTCCCTCTGGACACGCTCAAACCCGACACCGATTACGAGGTGGGGATCAAGGTTTTCCTGGATGTCGAGGAGCTGCCATTGCCATTGCGTCCAATGGCGTATCTCAAGCCATCCTGGAAGCTCTCCAGCGGGTGGAGCCAATGGCCATTAACCCCCTGAGCTGGCGTCGCGGCCTGGGAACGCTTCCGGTCGCGCTCCTGATCATCGGACTCTTCGTGGTGCTCGTGCTGATGCGCGACGCCGTGGAGAACTCCGAGACCCTCAGCCGCGCCTTCGTCCCGCTGCTGTTCCTCGTTCTCACGGGGCTCCTGGGACTGCTGATCCTGGTCATCGTCAACGTGGTGAAGCTGGTCCGACGCTACCGCCGACAGGCCGCCGGATCGCGTCTGACCGCGCGCATCCTGGTGCTCTTCGCGCTCATCTCGCTGCTGCCCGTGGGCGTCGTCTATTATTTCTCGCTCGGTTTCCTGCTGCGCGGCATCGATAGCTGGTTCGACGTCGAGATCGGACGCGCCATGGAGGACGCGCTGGTCCTGAATCAGGCCTCGCTCGACCTCAACCAACGCCTCCTCGGCAAGATCACCGAACAGCTCCTCTCGGGGATCGAGGACCGCTCATCGACCGCCATCGCGCTCAGTCTCAACAATCTGCGCCGACAGGCGGGCGCCATCGAGCTGACCGTCTATGGCTCCGGGGGCCAGGTCCTGGGCACCGCGAACGAGGATCCGACCCAACTGGTCCCGAATCACGCCGAGCGTGAAATCCAGCAGAACGTGCGCGCCGGAACCAATTACGTGGGACTTGAGAGCGGCGCTGGCGATGAGCTGGTGGTGCGCGTCCTGGTCCAGGATCCGCGCGGGCGTTCCATGATGATGCAGGCCATCTTCCCCACCTCGGCGAGGATCAGCGAGCTCTCGGCGCGGCTGGAGGAGGCTTACAACCGCTACACCGAGCTGGCCTATCTGCGCCAGTCGCTCAAATTCAGTTTCTCGCTCACGCTCTCGCTGGTGCTGCTGTTCGGCCTGATGGCGGCGCTGATCGCGGCCTTTCATACCTCGCGGCGGCTGGTCGCCCCGATCGCGGACATCGCCCGCGCGACCCGCTCGATCTCCGATGGGGACTACGAGCAGCAGATCGCGCTGCCCAGGCACGACGACGAGCTGACCTTCCTGGTCGCCTCCTTCAACGCCATGTCACGGCGCATCGCCCAGGCCCGCGACGCCGCCGCGCGCAGCAAGCAGGCGGTCGAGACGCAACGCAACTATCTCGAAACCATCCTCGGGCGGCTCTCCTCGGGCGTGGTGGCCTTCGACGAGGGTCCGCGGCTGCGCACCGCCAACCCCGCCGCGCGGCGCATCCTGGCGCTCGATTTCGCCGACGAGGCCGGACCCACGCTTGAGCAACTGGAGCGCGATCAGCCCTGTCTCACGCCCTGGACGGAAACGGTCCGCCGCCATCTCGCCGCCGGCGAAGCCTGGCGCGCCGAGGTGAGCCTGCAACGCGGCGAGACCAGCCAGGCCCTCCTCTGCCGCGGCAGTCCGCTGCCGCTGCCGGACTCCATTCAGCGCGGGCATGTGGTGGTGTTCGATGACGTCACCTCGCTGATCGCCGCCCAGCGCAACGCCGCCTGGGCCGAGGTAGCGCGCCGCCTGGCCCACGAGATCAAGAATCCGCTCACCCCCATCCAGCTCTCGGCCGAGCGGCTGCGCCACAAGCTGCTCGCCAAGGCCGAGGAAGCCGACGCGCGTCTGATCGAGCGCGCCACCAGCACCATCATCCAGCAGGTCGAGGCCATGAAGATGATGGTCAACGACTTCTCGGACTACGCCCGCACCCCGAAGATACAATCCGAGCCCCTGGTCTTCGACCGGCTCGCCCAGGAGGTGCTCGATCTCTACCGCAGCGCCGGCACCCCGGACTTGCGGATCGAACTCGGGGCGCCTGGCGTTCAGGTGCGCGGCGACCCCTTGCGACTGAGGCAACTCATCCACAATCTGATCAAGAACGCCCAGGAGGCGCTCGAGGGCCGCGCCGACGCCAGCATCCGCGTCCGCTCCGAGCCGATTCATGAAGAGGACGCCTCCTTCCTGCAATTCCTGGTCGCGGACAATGGTCCCGGATTCGAGGCCCACCTCCTGGATCGGCTGTTCGAACCCTATGTCACCACCAAGACCAAGGGCACGGGACTGGGGCTGGCCATCGTCAAGAAGATAATCGAGGAACACGGCGGTATGATCGGAATCGAAAACACCGCCGAAGGCGCCCTGATCAGGGTCCGAATTCCAGTCTGGCAAGCGGCCGCCCCGGTGGCCAAAGGTCGGGAGCAACATAGAGACTCATGAGCGCAACCCATATCCTGGTGGTCGACGACGAGCCCGACATCCGCGGCTTGGTGAAGGAAATACTCGAGGACGAGGGCTACGCCGTCGCCGTGGCCGAGAACGGCGAGGCCGCGCGACACGCCCTGCGCGACCGTCGTCCGGACCTGATCCTGCTGGACATCTGGATGCCCGACATCGACGGCATCTCACTGCTCAAGGAGTGGGCCGATGACGACGACCTGCCCTGTCCGGTGATCATGATGTCGGGTCACGGCACGGTGGAGACCGCCGTCGAGGCCACCCGGCTCGGCGCCTACGACTTTCTCGAAAAGCCGCTCTCCATGGCCAAGCTGCTGCTCACGGTCGAGCGCGCCCTAGAGGCCGACAAGCTCCAGCAGGAGAACATCGGGCTCAAGCGCCGCGCCCCCCAGGTGCACGAACCGATCGGTCGCAGCGCGGCCATGCAACGGCTGCGCGAGCAGGTCAAGCGGATCGCCCAGCATGACACCTGGGTGCTCATCACCGGCGAGGCCGGCAGCGGACGCGAGACCTTCGCGCGCTATCTGCACTCCCAGAGCGCGCGCAAGGAACGCCCCTTCGTCGATCTGAGCGTCTCCTCGCTGGCCGGCGGCAACGCCTCGCGTGAGCTGTTCGGCACCGAGGAAGGCGAGCACACACACTACGGCAGTCTGGAAACGGCGGCCGGCGGCACCCTGCTGCTCGACGAGGTCGCCGACATGGAGTGGGAGGCCCAGTCCAAGCTGCTCGGCGCGCTCGACAGCGGATCCTTCCTGCGGGTGGGTGGCAGCGAGCCGGTGCGCATCGATGTGCGCATCGTCGCCGTCACCCAGCGCAACCTGGAGGAAGAGGTGCGCGCCGGACGCTTCCGCGAGGATCTCTTCTATCATCTCAACGTCGTGCCCCTGAACATTCCCGCGCTCCACGAGCATTCCGAGGACGTTCCCGACCTGCTCAACTTCTATCTCGACTATTTCGCCACCCACGAGAAACTCCCCTACCGGCGCTTCAGCGTCGGCGCCCAGAATTTCCTGCGCAACTACGCCTGGCCCGGCAACGTGCGCGAACTCAAGAATCTGGTTCAGCGCGTGCTGATCCTGGGCGCGGGCGACGAAATCGGTCAGAAGGAGGTCGAGGGCGCGCTCGGGGCGCCGCCGCCGGTGCAGGTCCAGACCCTGGAGGGCCTGGTGTCCTTCGATCAGCCGCTACGCCAGGCGCGCGAGCAGTTCGAAAAGGCCTATCTGGACTATCAGCTCGAAAAGCACCAGGGCAACGTCAGCAAGATGGCCAAGGAAGCCGGCATGGAGCGCACCCATCTCTACCGCAAGCTGCGTTCGCTCGGGATCGAGATCAAGGAGCGTCGATGAGCCTCCAGCGATCGGCCTCCAGCCAGCAGTCGCTCGCTTACCCAGGCTGGCGGCTGGAAGCTGGCGGCTGAATGAAGATCATCATCCTCGGCGCGGGCCAGGTCGGCAGCTCGGTGGCGGCGAATCTGGTCAGCGAGGCCAACGACATCACGGTCGTCGATCAGGATGCGGATCTGTTGCGCGAACTCCAGGATCGCTTCGATCTGCGAACCGTGATGGGGCACGGCGCGCACCCGGACGTCCTGATGCGCGCCGGCGCGGAAGACGCCGACATGATCATCGCCGTCACCAACAGCGACGAGACCAACATGGTCGCCTGTCAGGTCGCCTATACCCTCTTTCGCACGCCGACCAAGATCGCGCGGGTGCGCGCCCAGAGCTTTCTCGATCAGCCCAGGCTGTTCGGCAGCGAGGCCATGCCGATCGACGTCGCCATCAGCCCCGAGGCGCTGGTCACCGATTACATCCTCCGGTTGATCGAAACCCCCGGCACGCTGCAAGTGCTCGACTTCGCCGGCGGACGCATCCGGCTGGTGGCCGTGCGCGCCTTTCATGGCGGCCCGCTGGTGGGCCAGGAACTGCGCGCGCTGCACGAGCACATGCCCCAGGTGAAGGCGCGCGTCGCCGCCATCTATCGCCAGGATCGCGCCATCCAACCCGAGGGCGATACCCGCATCGAGGTCGACGACGAGGTCTTCTTCGTCGCCGCGCCGCATCACATCCGCGCGGTCATGAGCGAGTTGCGCCGGATCGACAACTCCTACCGACGCCTGATCATCGCCGGTGGCGGCAACATCGGTACGCGACTGGCCAAGGCCCTGGAACCAAGCCTCAGGGTCAAGATCATCGAACGCAACCTGAAGCGCTGCAAACGCATCGCCGAGGATCTCGAAAAGACCATCGTGCTCCACGGCGACGCCGCCGATCAGGAACTGCTGCTCGAGGAGAACATCGAGAACACCGACGTCTTCTGCGCCGTCACCAACGACGACGAGGCCAACATCATCTCCGCCATGCTGGCCAAGCGGCTCGGGGCGCGCAAGGTGATGGCGCTCATCAACCGTCCGTCCTACGTCGACCTGGTCCAGTCCGGAAACATCGACATCGCCATCTCGCCCCAACAGGCGACCATCGGCAGCCTACTCAAGCATATCCGTCGGGGCGACGTGGTGATGGTGCATTCGCTGCGGCGCGGGGCGGCCGAGGCGATCGAGGCGATCGCCCACGGCGACCGGACCTCCAGCAAGGTGGTCGGTCGTCGCATCGAGGAACTCAAGCTCCCCAAGGGGGCCAGCATCGGCGCGCTGGTCAGGGGCGAGGAGGTTCTGATCGCCCACCACGACACCCTCATCGAGTCCGAGGATCACGTCATCCTTTTTCTCCAGGACAAAAGCCGCATTTCCGAAGTGGAACGGCTGTTCCAGGTCGGCGTGACCTTCCTCTGAGTCCTCCGGGGCTTTTTCGCGCTCTATGTCGGCAGCTTCATCCTCATGTATCTGATGCTCGCCGCCACCGGGATCGACCTGATCACCGCCTTCTCGGCCGTGGCCGCCTGCATCAACAACCTGGGGCCGGGGCTGGCAAGGTGAAATGGAACGCGGCCCCCCGATCCGCCCCCTCGGATTCGACCCAGATCCGCCCGCCGTGGACCTCGATGATGCGTCGCACCAGGGTCAGACCGATGCCCGTGCCCTGCGAGCCCGCGTCGAGTTTCTCGAACAGGTCGAAGATCTTGTGGGCGTGTCTCGGATCGATGCCCTGCCCGTTGTCGGTCACGATGACCTCGACCTCTCCCTCGCGCGACTCGACCCCGACCTGGATCCGCGGTCGCGGTTGATCGCCCATGAACTTGACGGCGTTGTCGAACAGATTGAGCAGAACCTCCACCAGGCGCGGACGATCGCCGCGAACCAGTACCTGGGTCTGGCTCAACTCGACCGTGACACCCCGCTCGACGATCCTCCCCGCGACCAGGTCCAGGGCTTCGCGCGCCACCTCCAGCAAGGGAAATTCGGTCGGTTCGTTGACGACGCGGCCAATGCGCGACAGCTCCAGCAGCTCGTCGAGCAGACGACTCATCCGCTCGGCCGCGTTGCGGATGAAACCGATGTCCTTGTCGATGCGTTGCGCGTCACCCTTGACGAAATCCTGCTCCAGAAAACCCAGGAAGGTGCGGATCGTCACCAGCGGACTCTTGAGGTCGTGCGACACCGTGTAGGTGAAGCGGGTCAGCTCGGCCTCGCGCTCGCTGCGCTCGGTCACGTCGAGGGCCACGCCGATCACGGAGACGCGCCCGCCGCGCGGATCCCGCACCGGATTGAAGAAGATCTCGAAGACGCGCTGGCCGACACGCGCGTTGAACTGGACCGGCGCGCCGCCGATCGCCTGATCGAGATGACGCTGGATCGGCACCTCCCCGTCGAAGAAGGCGAGCACCGAGGATCCCACCAACTCGCCCGGACGCAACCCGAGCGACTCCAGTCCACGACCGTCCATCAGACGGAACAGACCGCTTTCGTCCAACTCGAACAGGATCACCGGGGCATTGCTCACGACCGAGCGAAAACGGGTCTCGCTCAGACGCAGCGCCTTCTCGGCCTCCTGCTGCTCGGTGATATCCCGGATGATCTCGATCGCGCCCACGATACGTCCGTCCGCGTCCCGCAAGGGTCGCGCCTTGCCCCACACATGGGCGCCGCGTCCGCCATAGACCTGGGGTAGATAGACCTGGGCCAGCACCGTGTCACCGTCGCGTTGGACCTGGTCGTAGAGCGCCCGCATCTCCTCTCCCGGCTCTTCCTCCGAAAACACCAGATCGATGAGCATCGGCCGTGCGATTCCATAAAAGGCGCGCGCATGGGCCTGATCGCCCTGCCCGATCACGGCCTCCTTGGGAACCCCCGACATGCGCTCGATCTCCCGATTCCAGATGGTCACGCGACCCTCGGCATCGACGGCGAAGAGGGCGTCCGGTACCGCGTCGATCAGCTCGCTCAAACTCCGCCGTGAGTCCTCCAGCGCCTGCTCGGCCCGCTTACGCTCGGTGATATCGCGCGAAAAGCAGCAGTTGTATTCGCGCCCATCGACGTTGAGATAGTTGGCCAGGATCTCGACCGGAAAGACCGACCCATCCCGACGTCGGTGACGTGACTCCAGCAGCAGTCGCCCTTGCCGGCGCAGTACCTCGAAGAGACGCGCCAGCTCGTCCCGGTCGACATCCGGATCGATGTCCAGGACAGACTTCCCCAGGAGTTCCTCCCGCCCGAGCCCGAACGCCGCGCACAAGGACTCGTTGACATCGAGAAAACGCCCATCGGGATCGATAAGTGAAAAGCCATCCGCCGACCGATCGACCGCGAACTGGATCAGCTTGAGCGCGGTTTCCATGCGCTTGCGCTCGCTGATATCGCGGATCATGGCGACCAGCAGCGGGGGACGACGCACGTTCGGGCGCAGACCGAAGATGGTGGCATTGACATCGAAAATGGCCCCATCGCGCCGTCTCTGGCGCAGGTCTCCGGTCCAGCCCCCGGCCAGCGCGCGCGGGATCAGGGTCGCGAGAAGCGGCAGATCCTCGGCGGGCCAATAGCGCTTTCCGTCCTGCCCGAGCATCTCGCGCCGCTCCGGATCGCAGCCGAACAGGCGATGCGCCGCGCGATTGGCGTAGATGAGCACCTGGTCATCCGAGCGGGCGATCACGATCGCGTCCCCCGAGGCATCGGCCAGGGCTTCGAAGAGCCGAATCCGCTCCTCCGGCGACTGGTGCTCCGCGACATCCAGCATCGCGCTCGCGCGCTCCTCGGACGGATCGTTCGTCGGATCGTTCATGCCAATCCCTCGCAATTTGGTCGAACCGTCACAATGAAAGGCCGTCCAACAGAGGTCGCCCAGGCGACGGAGACATCCAGCTAGCCTGTCGCGGAATCGGAAAACCAGGATAATTATCATGGTAAAGTCAAGGCGCGATAGGAATCGCGTGCCTTACCGGCCGCGCGGGGGACAGGAACCACCGGCCTCCGCGCTTGCCACCAGCGAATCGTCCAGGCTTCGGGATCGCCCCGGCGGGGGTCCGGATCCCTGTTCCCATCCACGGCGGCCTATCATCCGGGAGCTATCGGCGAATGCAGGTTGAGCCATTATTGATTCTGTTGGTGGAGGACGATCCCGCGCATGCCGAGATCGCCCGTCGGAACCTGGAACTCAGCCAGATTCCGACCCGGATCAGACACGTCGAGGATGGCCAGGAAGCACTCGACTATCTCTTCCGCCAGGGGCCATACGCGGATCCGGCTTCCAGCCCCCGGCCGTGCATCATCCTGCTCGATCTGCGTCTACCCAAGGTCGGGGGGCTGGAGGTGCTGCGCCGGATCAAGCAGGATTCGGAGCTGGCCATCATCCCGGTCGTGGTGCTCACCACCTCGGCCGCCCCACCCGACATTCGCGGCGCCTATGCCAACCAGGCCAGCAGCTACCTGGTCAAGCCCGTCGATTTCGAGCAGTTCCGCCGACTCCTCGAAACCTTCGGTTGCTATTGGCTAGGATTCAATCGTTATCCGAGCTGAGAGCCCGATGCCTCACGGACCCGCCGCCGTTCTGGTCATCGAGGACGATCCCGCCCATGCCGAGGCGGTGCGCCGTTCACTGGAATCGAGCCTGGATTACGGCGAGATCCGGCTGGCGGCCTCGCTCGCGCAGGCGCGCCGACTCATCGCGGAATCTCCGCCGGACGCCATCATCGCCGATCTCAACCTGGTCGATGGCAAGGCGTTCGACCTGCTCGACCGCGACGACGCGACCCAGGGCATTCCGCTGCTGGTCATGACCAGCCACGGCGACGAGCGGATGGCCGTCGAGGCGATGCGCGCCGGAGCGCTGGATTACGTCGTCAAATCCCCCGAGACCTTCGCCCAAATGCCCCGGCTGCTTGAGCGCATGCTGCGCGAGCACCGCCATGTGGCCGAGCGCGCGCGCGCCCTGGAGGCCCTGCGCGCCTCGGAGCAACGCCTCAAGGACATCATCGACTTCCTGCCGGACGCCACCTTCGCGGTCGACACCCAAAGCCACGTCATCGCCTGGAATCAGGCCGTGGAGCGCCTGACCGGCGTGCGCAAGGCGGAGGTTCTGGGACGGCCGATTCGTGACTTCTCACGCGCCTTCCATGTCACGGAACGCCCGCTTCTGCTCGAACTCATCCTCGCCCCGGATCCGGCCCTGGAATCGCTCTTCGAATACGTCCGGCACGACGGCGACCGGCTGGTGGCCGAGTTGCACAGTCCCAAGCTCGGGCAGGGACAAGGCGCCCACCTCTGGCTGATCGCCTCGCCGCTGTTCGACGCCGATGGCCAACTGGCGGGGGCCATCGAGTCCGTGCGCGACATCACCGAGCCCAAGCGCGCGCAGCTTGAGATCCAGCACGCCTATGGCGAGAGCCGCGCCATCACCGAGGCGGTGCGCGATACCCTCTACATGATCGATCTGGATGGACGCCTGCTCTGGTGGAACAAGCGGGTCGAGGAAGTCACCGGCCGTAGCGAGGAGCAGCTCCGCCACCACGACTTCACGGACTTCTTCCTGGCCGAGGACGCACCCAAGCTCGCCGACTCCATCGGACAGGCGCTCGAGCGCGGTTACAGCGAGGTCGAGGCCCGTGCCAAGACCGTCCAGGGCCTGCGCTCCTACCGCTACAACGGCGTTCCGGTGCGCGATCCGAGCGGCGAGATCATCGGCATCGCCGGCGTCGGTCAGGACATCAGCGAGCATCTGCGCGATCAGGCCCGGCTGCGACTCGCCGCCACGGTTTTGGAGAACACCCGCGAGGGCGTCGTCGTCACCGACGCTCCCGGCCGGATCGTCGCCATCAACCACGCCTTCAGCGAGATCACCGGCTACACCGAGGCCGAGGCCCTGAACAGCACCTCCAACCTGCTCAAGTCGGGTCGGCACGAGCGCGTCTTCTATCAAGCCCTCTGGGCCTCGATCATGCAGACCGGCCACTGGCAGGGCGAGATCTGGAACCGTCGCAAGAATGGCGAGATCTTCCCCGCCTGGCTCACGATCAGCACCGTACGCAATGAACGCGGAGAGGTGACCAACTATGTCGGCGTGCTCTCCGACATCAGCCAGGTCAAGCAGTCCGAGGCGCGGCTGGAGCATCTGGCCCATTACGATCCGCTGACCGACCTGCCCAACCGTTTGCTGCTCAACTCCCGACTGGAGCACGCCATCCATCGCGCGCGGCGCAACCGCGACAAGGTCGCCGTCCTCTTCATCGACCTGGACCGCTTCAAGCACGTCAACGACAGCCTGGGCCACCCGGTCGGCGACGAATTGCTGCAAGCGGTCGCGCGTCGTCTCGACGAGCGCATGCGCAGCGAGGACACCCTCGCCCGGCTCGGCGGAGATGAGTTCGTGGTGGTACTGGAATCCATCGAGCATTCCAGCGAGGCCGGCGCCGTCGCCAAGTTGATCATCGAGCTGATGGAGCAACCCTTCCTGTTGCCCGGACAACGCGAGATCTATCTCGGCGCCAGCATCGGCATCAGCCTCTACCCAGACAACGGCGACGACACCACCCAACTGCTGCGCAACGCCGACACCGCCATGTATCAGTCCAAGGCGCAGGGCCGCAACACCTATCGCTATTACACCGAGGCCCTGACCCTGGCCGCCAACGCGCGCCTCTCGATGGAGTCCAAGCTGCGCCGCGCCCTGGAGCGCGAGGAATTCATCCTGCACTATCAGCCCCAGGTCGCCATGTCGGACAACCGCATTCTCGGCGTCGAGGCCCTGGTGCGCTGGCAGGATCCCGAGGAAGGACTCATCCCCCCGGACCGCTTCATCCCGCTGGCCGAGGAAACCGGCCTGATCGCCCCGTTGGGCGCCTGGGTGCTCCGCCAGGCGTGTCGACAGATGCGCGCCTGGCTCGACATGGGCCAGCCACCCATGACCCTCGCGGTCAATCTCTCGACCCAGCAATTCCTCCAGCGCGATCTGGCCGAACAGGTCGAAGCCTGCCTGCGGGAATTCGACCTGCCGAGCGAGTGCCTGGATCTCGAACTGACCGAGAGCATGATCATGCATCACGACACCAACGGGGTCGGAATCCTCAATCGGCTGCGTGAACTCGGCGTCACACTCTCCATCGACGATTTCGGCACCGGCTATTCCTCCCTGACCTATCTCAAACGCCTGCCGATCCACAAGCTCAAGATCGACAAGAGTTTCGTACAGGGCATCCCCGACGACCGCAACGACGCCGAAATCGCCGCGACCGTCATCGCCATGGCCCGCAACCTCAAGCTCCAGGTACTCGCCGAAGGCGTCGAGACCTCCGCCCAATGCGACTTCCTCCGCGCGGCCGGCTGCGACGTCTACCAGGGATTCCTCTTCAGCCGAGCCATCCCGGCGGACGCCATCTCGCGACTGCGCGCCGGTTTACAGCATGGCCCATCGACTCTGTTGGGGTAACGGGAGTGATCCCGACATTCCGCCAGCGACATCCGCGTCGATCCGAGCCTTGGAACGCTGACCGGGCGGACGATCCCACTAGGACTCGCCAACCATCCCAGCGACCCCCGGAATCTTCCACCCAATCGACCGAATAGACGCCGGCCGCGACAAAACGCTGGAAAGTCGAGGGTTCAACCCGAGGCGTTGGGCGAGAAGAATCGGCGCTCCCAGTCCGTTCCGGCTCCGCCCGGCGCGGCGATCCCCGCCGGGCCGGTCTCCACCGAAGCCAATCCATCCTCGGAAACGCCAAGCACGCGCGCGACGCGACGGACGTAACCGCGTGTCTCCTTGTAGGGCGGCACGCCGCCGTGACGCCGTACCGCCTGTTCGCCCGCGTTGTAACCGGCCAGGGCGAGTCGCAGGTCGCCGTCGAAGTGGTCCAGCAGCCAGCGCAGATAGGCCATGCCGCCGCTGAGGTTCTGACGCGCGTCCCAGGGGTCCGCGACGCCGAAGCGTCTGGCCGTCGCCGGTATGAGTTGCATCAGCCCCTGGGCGCTCTTGTTCGAGCGCGCCTTGGGATTGAAGTTGGACTCCACCTCGATCACCGCCAGCACCAGCTCCGGGTTGAGCCGGAAGCCGGGGGCGAGCGCCTGGACCAGACGCTCGATCTCCCGGCGGTTCGGACTCTTGCCGACCGCCGGGACGGGTGTCTCGGCCTTCGGCTCGGGCTGGGCGGGCTTAGCCACCACCGGACGGGCGCGCGGCAGGGTCCGGGCCACCATCGCGGCGCTCGTCACGCACTCCGGTTCCGGCGTGAAACTCGCCTCCGTCAGATCCCAGCGGGCCAGCCGCGTCCTGGCCGCGTCGTACTTGGAGACCGCCGCCTTCAGCAGCCAGGAGGCGGCCAGCACCTCGTCGGTCTTGCCGGTCAGGGTACGGGCATAGATGTCACCCAATCGATACTGCGCCTCCGCGCTGCCGAGACGCGCCGCCGCGCAATAGAGCTGGATGGCCCGGTCGATGTCCTGGGGCGCCCGCACGCCATGGAAATACTGCTTGCCCCATTCCAGCAGCCGAGCGGGATCCTCTGAGCGCGGCAATTCATCGAAGGGAGGCGTCCCGGTTGCGGCTGGGGGCGTGGCGACGAAGAGAATCGCCATCAAATAAGGAGGCCAAAAACCATGTGGGTTGCTCGGATTGTAAGGTTTCCTATACATATGGATGCATTCCTTATCGAATCCCTGTGTTTATGACAAGCCTATTCTCCCAGAGACGAACGGCAATAGGCTAGAGCCAGGATGCCGTTTGTCGGAAATTGATATCGATCACTTGAAGGGCCTGTAGGAGCGGCTACCTTCATGGAGCCGCGACTCGATACGCTAGGACCGATCGCATGGGTTGCGTGATTCGGCCTGCACTTGGGTATTTTTACCGATATGCCGAAACCAAAGCCGTGTGTACATTAAGAATCACGGGGTAAAACGATAACTGGATCACGGAGCGATCATCCTATTTCTCGCTGGGTAGTCTTACGTAACCCCGGAGCTGGCGGATGAATATCCGTGTCTGTCGCGCCCGTGGCTTTAGGCTCAGGGCGAGGCCGGTTTTGAATAAAACTTAAGGTGATCAAGATGAAAAGCATTGAAATGTTGAAGGCGTTTTGGCGGGATGAGGATGGTGGCGAAATCGTCGAGTATGCCCTTGTTGTCGGACTGCTTGTTGTTGGGATAGCTGGACTCATGGTTACAATCAGCGGTCATGTTGGCACACTCTTCGGCGCTATCGGGGAGGAGCTAGGGTTAGGCGCTGCTGAGGTAGGACCATAGACCCAACTATCCGTCAAGCCCCACAGGCATGTCGTAAAGCCGTTCACGGATCGACAAGCCCACCATAAACTAATGAGTTATAAGATGTATAGGCGTTCCCGTTCGTCTCGGGCTTGTCGAAGTAAGAACGGGGACGTCTTCGGCGCTGGATTCGCTAAACGAGGCCACCATGAGCAAAAAGACGGTTTTGCGGCAATTCTGGATCGACCAGAATGGCGGCGAATCAGTCGAATGGGCGCTGCTAATCAGTTTGCTTATCGTCGGTTTATTCCTGCTGCTGACGGCGATCAATCCGCGCGTCCAGGGGCTTTTGAACAACATCATCGCGGAATTCAGCTAATGCCTTGGTATCGAATGCCAACAAGCGATCCAAATCCCGAATTTAGTATCGGACCTATGTTACAGCCACGGGTAATCGTACCGTGATCAATCCGGCAAATGAATGGCAGCCAATCGTCTGGCTGGTGGTGACCTTATCGGTAGTTTGGGCCGCCGCCTGGGTTGATTTCCGAACCTTCAGGATCCCTAACACGATCGTGCTGTTAGGTATCGCACTTGGGATGTCGATCCTGACTTGGGGCGCGGGGCTTGAGGGTCTGTGGCAAAGTCTTGGCGGAATCCTGGTGGCGCTGGTCTTGCTTTTTCCATTCTATGTTTTTGGTCATATGGGCGCGGGAGACGTCAAGCTGATGGGCGCCGTGGGTGCTTTGCTGGGGCCGGAGCAACTTCTGATGGCCTTATTCATCACGCTCGTTGCCGCCGGTCTGATGGGCGTGGCCTATGCCCTAACGGCCTGGCGCCGCCAAGGCGCGACGGGGCCGGCGAAGCGTTATGGCCAGATGCTCCGCTTCCTGTGGGTAACCGGGAGACCCAGCTATATTCCGCCCGCTCAAGGCGAAGCGATGGCGGTACGCCTTCCCGTGGCTGTACCGATCGCCATCGGCAGTACGGCGGTGATCCTCTGGTCGCTGTGAGATCCGCCCGCTCGCACGAATTCGATCCAGCCTGCCAGCGGCGCACCTAAGAGCTGGCTCCCGATGAGGCCGTTGAGGACATGATTTCTTCATATCAGGAGGCCCCTTCCTTCGCCGATCTGGCCAAACGCCCGGCATCGCTGGCGGATACAGGTCTAACCGAGCCCTTCCTCGCCGACCTGATATCCAAGCACCTGGCCGAGGCTGGCGTGCTCGACTTGGGCACACTCTCCCGGCGTCTGGGTCTGACTGGCGCTCTGGTGGAGGAATTGCTCGTTTTCCTGCGCGCCGCCGCCCGAGTCGAGGTGGTGGGAAATCAGGGCCTCAATGCCTTTCTGCGCTATGGACTGACCGAGCGCGGCCGAGGCATGGCCGACGAGGCGTCGCGGCGGGATGGCTACGTGGGACCGGCCCCGGTGACCCTGGTGGATTACGAGCGAATCGTCCGTGCCCAGTCGGGACGGCTGCGTCCGCTGACCCGCTCGTGCGTGCATGCGGCCTTCGCGGACACGGTGATTCGGCCAGAACTGCTCGATCGGCTCGGTCCCGCCGTCAACTCGGGACGGCCACTCTTCATTCATGGCCCGGCCGGGACGGGCAAGAGCTTCATCGCCCGGCGTCTGAGCCGTCTGCTGGGTCCGCCGGTGCTGGTGCCCCATGCGATCGCGGTCGGCGAAAGCACGGTGCGCTGCCTGGATCCAGGCACCCATCGTCGCCTTAAGCCAGCGGAGTCCGAATCCGTGATGCTCGACCAGGGATTCGACGGACGCTACGCACTCTGCGAGCGGCCGACCGTGATCGCCGGTGGCGAGCTGACCATGGACCAGCTCGATCTCCATTACGAGAGTGCCACGCGGCTCTACCGGGCACCGCTGCAACTGCGGGCAAACAATGGTCTGCTGCTGCTGGACGACCTGGGACGTCAGCGGATCTCGCCCGCGGCCCTGTTCAACCGCTGGATCATCCCGCTGGAGGACCGGGTGGATCACCTGAGTCTCAAGGGGGGGCAGCACTTCACCGTGCCCTTCGATCTGGTGCTGGTGCTCTCGACCAATCTCGACCCGCTCGCTCTGGCGGACGACGCCTTCCTGCGGCGCATCGGCTACAAGGTGCCCTTCGAGCCGTCCACGCGGGAGGAGTACGGCGCGATTTTTCAACAGGAATGCACCAGGAACGGCGTTGATTTCGACCCCAGCCTGCTCGCCTTTCTGATCGAGGCACTGCACGAGCGAAACGGCGTGCCCCTCCTGCCCTGCCATCCGCGCGACCTGCTCGGCCTGGCGCTGGATTACGGGCGTTACAGGGGCGAGGACTGGATCGACGAAACCGCCTTGCGATGGGCTTGGGACAACTATTTCGTCAATCCCAACCCCGCCGGGACCAAGAGCGACAAGGGGCCAGCCGAGCGGGGGCCGCGATGATCGAATCGGAATCAACAATCGCTTGGTGGCATTCGGAGCCGTTTCTGGATGAGGGAGAGTCGGAATGAATCTTCGAGGTCTGCTGGTCCTGCTGGTCTCGCTCGCGCTCGCCGGGGTCGCGGCGTCGTCCGCCAACCGCTGGATGTCGAGCCGGCTGGCCAACGCGGGCGGTGATTTGTCCGGGGTGGTCGCGGCGTCCGCCGATGTCCCCTTCGGGACTCAGATCGACGCCACCCTGATCAAGATGGTGCCCCTGCCCCGCGAGGCGATTCCCGCGAGCGCCTTCACCGATCCCAAGGAGGTCATCGGTCGGGTCGCCGCCACGCCGCTCTACAAGGGCGAGATCCTGCTCCAGGGGCGCGTGGTCGAGCATCTGGGCGGCAGCGCCCTGGCCGCGGTGGTCGAGGAAGGCAAGCGCGCCATCACGGTCGGGGTCAACGAGGTGGTCGGCGTGGGCGGTTTTCTGCTACCCGGCAACCGGGTCGATCTACTGGCCATCCGGCGCCAGTCCGGCGGGGATGGCTCGGTTTCGCGAACCCTGCTGCAAAACCTCAAGGTGCTGGCGGTCGATCAGACCACCTCTCCGGACAAGAAGGATCCGGTCATCGTGCGCTCCATCACCCTGGAGGTGGATCCCTCCCAGGCGGAGGAGATCGCGAGGGCCACCGAGGACGGCAAGGTGCGTTTCACCCTGCGCAATCCACTGGACGGCAACCGGCTCGACGCGAAGCCCGAGGGTACGCCCGGACTGATTACCGAGAATCGGCCACCCGCCCCGCAGCCACCACCACCAGCGGAGGAGCCGCCCGCGGCCATGCCCGAAACGATGGTGGTGATCCGCGGGGTGAATGCGCGACTGGAGCCAACGGGATCGGACTTCGCCAGGGGGTTGGGAACGGCTCGCTGAATTATCCGGTTTACCACGGCGACGCGCCGATGCTTTGCCGTAGCTCGCCCTAACTCCCACGCTCCAGCGTGGGAGCTAGTTCCGACGCTCCAGCGTCGCGTGGTCCGGGCAAGACTTTAGGGCGGGACGGGGCGAATGCCCCATCCGGCCGGAGGTCGGCCACCGCCGCACTCGTGGGGAGGCGTCAGTCCTTGAGCCTCGGAGCGTACAGGATGGGCATCGCTCTCGCTCTGCCCATCCTACGGGTGATGGGGGTTTAAAAAGATTTTTACCTGAATCCGTGATCTGAATGACGCGGCAACGTCCTCTTGGCAAATAGCGATGCCGGAATTCATTTCAGCGACGCGAATAGCGCCCGGGCGGGGACGAATCGGTCCACGGAAGGGCGGTTGGGCGAGAAGCTGCGGGCGACAGACAAAAGGATA
>NZ_NRRG01000019.1 GCF_016583575.1 Thiocystis violacea | reverse complement strand
GGTGAGGCGTGGCATTTTAAGGAGTTTGGCCTCCATTTTAAGGAGGCCGAGACCATGAAAGCCGTAACTCTTTGAAAATTTGGTGCCCAGGGGCGGAATCGAACCACCGACACGCGGATTTTCAGTCCGCTGCTCTACCAACTGAGCTACCTGGGCGAAGGAAGAACTTAGCAAGTTTCTTAAATTTTCCTGCTAAGTTGAGCTGCGTATTTAATCAAATTGAAATCGGACCTGTCAAGAGTCGTTGGCCTTGTTTTGTTCGGGAGGGACATAGCCCGCCGGTTTCTCGGCGCCCGCGCCGAAGAAGTATTGCTCCATTTGATCCTCCAGAAACCGGCGGGCCTTGGGGTCCATGGGGCTCAGGCGGTTTTCGTTGATCAGCATGGTTTGATGGCGGAGCCAGTCTTGCCAGGCGGGTTTGGAGACCTGCTCGAAGATCCGCTTGCCGAGGTCGCCGGGGTAGGGTGGGCGATCGAGGCCGTCGGCTTCCCGGCCCAGCTTGATGCAGTCAACGGTGCGGCTCATGCGTGTTCTCCAGGGTGAGTCATCCAGGCTTGCTCAGTTCGTCGAGGATCTTGCCGACGGGGGCGGGGAGACCGAGCGTTCGCGCCTGGGCTGGGCTGATCCAGCATGGCTCGCCCTTGTCCTCGATCCTGGTCGGGAGTCGCTCCAGTTCGATGACCCTGACATGGATCCTGAGACTGTAGTGGCTGAATGAGTGACGGCGTTCGGGGAGAATTTCAACCAGTCGGGGCCTGACTCCCAATCGGGTCTGACACCAATCCTCGATCGGTTCTTCCGGCGCGGTCTCGGGCAGGCTCCAGAGTCCTCCCCAGATGCCGGTCGGTGGTCGGCGCTCCAGCAGGATTTCGCCCGCGGGGTTTCGGACCAGGAGCATCGTGGTGACGCGGATGGGCCGCGTCTGGCTCGGGCGGGGGGAGGGCAGTTCCCCTTGCCGGCCCTGGGCGCGCGCCTCGCAGATCTGGGTCAGCGGGCAGTTGGGGCAGTCCGGTTTGCTCCGGGTGCAGAGGGTGGCGCCGAGATCCATCATGCCCTGGTTGTAGGCGCCGGCTCGTTCGCTCGGCGTGCAGCGCTCGGCCAGTGTCCAGAGTCGCGCGAGCACGGCGTGGCTCCCTGGCCATCCCTCGACCCCGAAACAGCGCGCCAGTACCCGTTTGACGTTGCCGTCGAGGATCGGCTGGTGTTGTCCGCCGGCGAGCGACAGGATGGCCCCGGCGGTCGAGCGGCCGATGCCGGGGAGCTTCTGGACCTGTTCGAGGTAGGCCGGGAAGACGCCTCCATGCTGTTCCTGGATCAGGCCGGCGGCGCGATGCAGGTTGCGCGCCCGTGCGTAGTACCCGAGTCCCGACCAATGCGCCAGGACGCTATCGAGCTCGGCCGAGGCCAGGTCCGACAGGGTCGGGAAACGGGCCATGAAACGCTCGAAATAAGGGATGACGACGCTGACCTGGGTCTGTTGCAGCATGATCTCGGATACCCAGACGCGATAGGGCGTCGGGTCTTGCTGCCAGGGCAGATCCTTGCGGCCGTGGCGGTCGAACCAGTCCAGCAGGGCGGTGGCGAAGTCCTCTGGCGATAGTGTCAAGGCGGCTGGCGGGGTGGCGGCGCGAGGAGGTGTGGAGCGGGTGATGGGAATCGAACCCACGTTAGAAGCTTGGGAAGCTCCTGTTCTACCATTGAACTACACCCGCGACCGGACGAGCATTCTATGCAGGGGCCGGTCCGTTGGCAAGCTCATCCATCGCTGCCGTACATGGCCTCGATCAGGTCGTGGTATTGCTCGACGACCTTGTTCCGCTTGATCTTCAAGGTTGGGGTCAGCAGGCCGTTGTCGATCGACCAGGGTTCGAGCGTCAGGGTAACGCGCCGGATCTTGGTGTAACCGGGGAAATCCGTGAGGGCGAGCCGGATGCGCTTGAGGATGTCCTTGATGAGTTGGGCATCGCGCAGGCTGGCGGGTTGGTCGGGGTCGAGACCGTACTCACGGGCGATTCCCGGCCAGAGATCCGCGTTCAGCACCAGCAGGGCGGTGAGATAGGAGTGTCCCTCGCCAAGCACCACGACTTGCTCGAAGAGTGGATCGAGCGCGATGGCCATTTCGAGATCGGCCGGGGGAACCTTCTCGCCGTTGGAGAGCACCAGGATGTCCTTGATGCGGCCGGTGATGAAGATATGACCGTCCTGGAGGCGGACCTGGTCACCTGTATGCAGCCAGCCGTCATGGGTCAGAACCTTGGCGGTGGCGGCGTGGTTGTTCCAGTAGCCCTGCATCACATTGTCCCCCTTGATCAAGAGTTCATCGTTGGGGCCGGTGCGTACCTGGATTCCTCGGATGGGGACGCCGACGCTCTCGGGGATGTTGTCCTCCAGCGGATTGAAGCTGACGACCGGGCTGGTCTCGGTCAGTCCGTAGCCCTGAATCAGCGGCAGTCCGAGACCGATGAAGGTGCGGGCCACGCCGACCGGCATGGCGGCGCCGCCGCTGACGGCGGCGCGCAGACGACCGCCAAGCTTTTGCAGCACGGGTTCCCCGACCTTGCGTCGCAGGAAGGGCCAGAGCAGCAGCGATGGATGCCAGCCGGCGCGCCCCTGCGCGCGCTGAAAGGCTCGCCAACCGATGGCGACCGCCAGCCGGAACAGCCAGCGGACCGGCGCCGGTCGGGTCTCCAACTGATCGGCGATGCGTTGATGGACGCGCTCGAAGACGCGCGGGACGGCGATCATGACGGTCGGTCGGATGGTCTGAAGATCCTCGGCCAGTTGACCGATGGAGCGCGCGTAGGCCACGGTCGAGCCCGCCATGAGCGGGAGATAGTAGCCGCCGGTGCGCTCCAGCATGTGCGACAGGGGCAGGAAGGAGAGGAAGAGATCCTCTCCGTACACGTTGATCAGGGTGAGGACGGCGTGCGCGTTGGTCAGAATGTTATGATGGCTCAGCATCACCCCCTTGGGGCGACCGGTGGTCCCGGAGGTGTAGACGATGGTCGCCAAGTCGCGTGGATCGCCATCGCGCGCCTTCAGCGCCGGAGCCGAGGACGGAAGCCAGCGGTCGACGACCTGGACCCTGGGATCCTTCGCGGCCAGCTCGTGGGCGGCCGGGCTTGGTTCGAGGATGAGGACGCGCAGCGGCCAGGGGGCGTCGCCGACCACCTCGGCCAGGCGTTTCCAGCGTCCGACGTCCTGGATCAGGAGCACCTTGACCGCGGCATCCTGCAGGATATAGGCGGCATTCTCGGCCCGATCGTCGGTGTATAGCGGCACGGTGACCAAGCCCAGCGAGAAGGCGGCCTGGTCGAACATGACCCACTCGGGACAGTTGCGCAGCAGTATCGCGACCCGATCGCCAGCCTCCAGCGGCTCCCCCGAGAGCGCCTGGCGCCAGCGCGCCACCGACTCGCCCATGGCGCTCCAGCTCAACTCACGCCAGCCGGCGTCGCGTTCGAAGTAGCGATAGGCGATGCGCTCCGGAGAGCGGATGGTCCGTTGCAGAAACAGACCGTCCACCGTCTTGGCGCGGTCGATCGCAATCAAGTCCTCGGACCATCGGTTCACTGGGTTGTCCTCTTCTGTTGGCGTCATGACTCACGACCAGACTCGCGCGCGGCGATGCCGGCCTGGTCCGGAACGGGACGCCAACGGTATAAAGGCTGTCATGGATTTGCAATGCTGGCCAGGCCGGCGTGCTCCGACCGATTGATGATTCTTCGTTGAAAAATAGACCGATCATGCAATATTAGGAAAAGCTAATATTTTGGGGGCGAGACAGCCATGAGATCGATGCGAATTTCCCTGGGGATGACCCTGTTGCTGGCGCTGAATGTCCAGGCTGGGTCGGAGGCCTTGCCGAGCGCGGCGGCCGAGTTTCGAACGCTGCCGCGCGAATACCGTCTCGACGGCATCGTCGAGGCGGTCAACCGTACCACCGTCTCGGCCCAGACCCAGGGTCAGGTGCAGGAGATCCTCTACGACGTCGATGACTTCGTCGAGAAGAACGCCGTGCTGGTCCGGCTCAAGGACACCGAGCATCGCGCGCGCGTCAGCCAGGCGGCGGCCGACCTCAAGTCGGTCACCGCCCGTCTGCGACAGGCCCAGGACGAATACGACCGGGTGGAGGGGCTTTTCCGCAAGAAGAACGTCTCGGACTCGGCCATGGACAAGGCGACCGCGGAACTCGCCAGCGCCAAGGCGGAGTTGGAATCCGCCATGGCCCGCCTGGAGGAGGCCCAGGAACAACTGGCCTACACTCAGATCCGCGCGCCCTATTCGGGCATCGTCACCCACCGCCATGTCTCGCTGGGTGAGGTCGCGAGCCCCGGCTCGCCGGTCATGAGCGGGATCTCGCTCGACCAGTTGCGGGTGACGGTCGATGTTCCCCAGAGCGTCATACCCTCCGTGCGGGGTGGTTCGGGCGCGCCCAAGCCGGCGCGTGTCTATCTCCCGGAGGGCGATGTCATCGAGAGCACCCGGATCACCGTGTTTCCCTTCGCCGATCTCGGCTCCAATACCTTCAAGGTGCGCATCGATCTGCCGCTGACCACCGGAACCGGGCGCCAGGTGCTCTTCCCTGGGATGTACGTCAAGACCGGCTTCGTGGTGGGCGAGAAATCCGAGCTGACCCTGCCCAGCGAGGCCGTGGTCCATCGCTCCGAGGTCACCGGGGTCTATGTGATCGGCGAGGGCGAGCATATCCACTTCCGCCAGGTTCGGCTCGGTCGGGCGCTGACGGATGGCTACGTGGTGCTGGCCGGGGTGAGCGAGGGCGAGCGGGTCGCGCTGGATCCGATCGCCGCCGGCGCGCGGCTCAAATCGCAGGCGCCGGCGCGTCACGTTGGCGCGGAGGGTGGGGATCATGAGTGACCGGCTGGGTTTGTCGGGCCGCATCGCGGCCAAATTCCAGGCGACCGAGATCACCCCGCTGCTGGCCCTGGTCGGTCTGCTGTTGGGGTTGTTCGCCGTGATGGTGACGCCGCGCGAGGAAGAACCTCAGATCGACGTCACCTTCGCCGATGTCTTCATCCCCTATCCGGGCGCCTCCGCGAGCGAGATCGAGCATCTGGTGGCTGGTCCCGCCGAGCAGGTGTTCTCCGAGATCAAGGGGATCGAGCACGTCTATTCGGTCTCGCGTCCCGGCATGGCGGTGGTGACCGTGCAGTACGCGGTCGGCGAGGACAACACCGATGCCGTGGTACGTCTGTTCAGCAAGGTGCTGTCCAATCAGGACTGGCTGCCGCCGAATCTGGGCGTCGGCGTGCCGATCGTCAAGCCCAAGGGCATCGACGACGTGCCGATCCTGACCGCGACCCTCTGGTCCAGTGACGAGACGGTCGGTGCCTACGAGCTGGGGCAGGTCGCCCACGCCATCGAGCAGGAGATCAAACGCGTGCCCGGCACCCGCGATGTCTACACCCTGGGCGCGCCCGATCAGGTGGTGCGGGTGTCGCTTCAGCCCGAGACGCTCGCGGGCTACGACATCGATCTCGTGGCGCTGCGCCGTTCGCTCCAGGCCGGCAATCTCGCCCGCGACAACCTGAGCGTCACCGCCGAGAATCAGGAAATCCTGGTCCAGGCCGGCAACTTCCTGACCTCGCCGGAGGACATCGGCGACCTGGTGATCGGGGTGCATGGCGGGCGTCCGGTGCATCTGCGCGATGTCGCGACCATCGAGCGCGGTCCCGAGCCGCCGCGCAGCTATGTCGTCATGGGCACCGGACCGGGAGCCCTGGAGGCTGGCCGGCCCCTGGTCGGAACCACTCCGGCGGTCACCATCGCCGTCGCCAAGCAGCCCGGCGTCAACGCGGTCGAGGTCGCCGCCGACGTCATCGAACGCTTCGAGCAGCTCAAGGGCCTCTTCATCCCCGAGACTGTCGAGGTCACGGTCACCCGTAACTATGGCGCCACCGCCGACGCCAAGGCCAGAAAGCTCATCAGCAAGCTGAGTTTCGCGACCGCCTCGGTGGTGCTGCTGGTCCTGGTCGCGATCGGCTGGCGCGAGGCGATTATCGTCGGCGCCGCCGTCGTGGTCACCCTGGCCCTGACGCTGTTCGCCTCCTGGGCCTGGGGTTTCACACTCAATCGGGTGTCGCTGTTCGCGCTGATTTTCTCGATCGGCATCCTGGTCGACGACGCCATCGTGGTGGTGGAGAACATCCATCGGCACATGGCGATGAGCCGCGAGCCGCTGCTCGATCTCATGCCGCGCGCGGTCGACGAGGTCGGCGGGCCGACCATCCTGGCGACCTTCACCGTCATCGCCGCGCTGCTGCCGATGGCCTTCGTCAGCGGACTCATGGGGCCATACATGAGCCCCATCCCCATCAATGCCTCCATCGGGATGCTGATCTCGCTGCTGGTGGCCTTCGTCTTCACCCCCTGGATGACCAACCTGATGCTCGGTCGACGCCAGCTCGCGCGGGCGCACGCCGGCGGCGAACATGGACTCGGGCACGGAGCCGGAAAGGGCGAGGGCGGACGGCTCGCCGTCTTCTTCACGCGTCTGATCGGGCCATTCCTCGCCGGGCGACGCGGCCATCTCAACCGCTGGCTGCTGCTCGCGGGGATTCTGCTATTGATCGCGGGATCGATCGGGCTGGCGGTCAACCGTACCGTGGTTCTCAAGATGCTGCCGTTCGACAACAAGAGCGAATTCCAGGTCGTGCTCGACATGCCCGAGGGCACCAGCCTGGAGCAAACGATGCGCGTCCTGAGCGAGATGGGCGAGTATCTGGCGACCGTCCCCGAGGTCACCGACTATCAGGTCTACGCCGGCACCGCGGCGCCCATCAACTTCAACGGACTGGTGCGTCAATATTATCTGCGCGAGGGCGCGCACCTGGGTGACATCCAGGTCAATCTGGTCGATGCGCACCATCGCGACCAGAAGAGCCACGCCATCGCCCTGGACCTGCGCGCGCCCTTGCAGGCGATCGCCAAGGGCCACGGCGGCAACGCCAAGCTGGTCGAGATTCCGCCCGGTCCGCCGGTGCTCTCGCCGCTGGTCGCCGAGATCTATGGTCTGGATTACGCGGGCCAGATCGAGGTCGCGCGCCAGGTCCGCGCCGTCTTCGAGCGCACCCCGGACATCGTCGACGTGGACGACTCGGTGGAATTTCCCTCGCGCAAGCTCACGCTGGTCGTCGACCGCTCCAAGGCGGCGCGACTCGGCGTCTCCCAGGCAAGCATCGCCACCGCCCTGGCCACCGTGCTGGACGGCGAGGACATGAGCTATCTGCACGGCGCCAACGTCAAATACGCGGTGCCGATCCGGGTCGAATACAGCGAGGCGGACAAGGCCGATCTGGAGCAGGTGCTGGCGCTGCGCGTGCGCTCGGAGGGCGGACAACTGGTGCCGCTGTCGGAGATCCTGACGGTGGTCGAGGGCCGCCGCGAGCACAGCATCCATCACAAGGATCTGCTGCCCCTGGTCTATGTCACCGGTGACATGGCCGGCGCGACCGACAGCCCGCTCTACGGACTCTTCGGGATGGCGGGGGTTCTCGACGAGGAGCTGGATCTGGAACAATGGTATCGACAGGCGCCGACCAATCCCTACGGATACAGCCTCAAATGGGACGGCGAATGGCAGGTGACCTATGAGACCTTCCGCGACATGGGGCTTGCCTATGGGGTCGGACTCATCCTCATCTACCTGCTGGTGGTCGCCCAGTTCAGAAGCTATCTGGTGCCGCTCGTCATCATGGCGCCGATCCCGCTCACCCTGATCGGCATCCTGCCGGGTCACGCCATCCTGGGCGCCCAGTTCACCGCCACCTCCATGATCGGCATGATCGCGCTGGCCGGCATCATCGTGCGCAACTCCATTCTGCTGGTGGACTTCATAAACCAGCAGGTACGCGAGGGCCGGGCGTTCGAACAGGCCGTCATCGACTCTGCCATCGTGCGCGCCAAGCCGATCACCCTGACCGCCTTGGCGGCCATGGCCGGAGCCCTCTTCATCCTCGACGATCCGATCTTCTCGGGGCTGGCCGTGGCGCTGCTCTTCGGACTCTTCGTCTCGACGGTGCTGACGCTGGTCGTGATTCCGGTCGTCTACTACGGGGTCATGCGCAGGCGGGTGGAGTGGATTCGGAGCGCGACGGGTTAGACAGGCGCCCTGGGTGTCGGCCCCGGAAGGGGCTGGCACCAGTCGCCTCTATCGTGGCGGTAGGCACAGCGAAAGCGTGCCCGCCCGCCCTGATTGAGTTCGTCCTGGCCGTCTCCCGACAAAGGCTTGACAGCGTCGCGCCGCCGCGTTATTTCTGTCCAATCTGTTCCGCGGTAGACACCTTAAGAGTTGTGAAAAGCGCTAAATCATTGAAAATAAAGGTTTCTTTATGAGCGAGCAAGAAAAAACCCGTCCCAACGTTCCCGACGGCCACAGCCGATTTATCGTGACTCGTCAGAAGCAACCCAATGAAAAAGGGTTTGTCGGATACGATGTCATTTGGGATAAGTTCCAAAAAGAGGTCGAATATCAGACCCCGAAGCGTCCCTAAATGCGCGTGACCGCGTGAACGTGAAACGTTCGCGCGGTCGCTTGGCCCCAAGCCTACCCAGATGCGGAAAACGGGCTTCTCGCACCGTCTAACTGTCCCCCGCCTCACGCAGACAATGCGCTATTCAACGCTCCCCCTGGTACCTCATTCCCCCTTAGGTTTCGGATAGAGGCGCTTGAGCTTGATACGGGCCTGGTCGGTTGTGAAGTGCCAATCGACACCCGTCGAGCAAGATTTAAGCGGAACGAGATACTAGACGACTTTCATCAAGCATCGCGCCACGGTATTGATCAATCGCGAACTACAACGGACGCGGTGCCGCGGAAATTCGAGTGCATGAACTTGCATGTGAATACCTCATCCATCCCGAGTCGAGAGAACTCCCTGACATAGCGGACCGCCAAGGTATCGAAAATGAAACTGACGTTGGCGCACTCGGAATTCGGCGCGCGGCAAGCGATTTTCACTGCCGAGATTGTTGAAAGGATCAAAGTCAAGCTCCAAGAAGCTGGTGTGGAGCAAGAGAAGCTGGAAGATCTTACGGCAAGTATTGCCTTGAGCATTGCCGGTGTCATTGACGATCTGGCAGGGATCGAGGTTGATGGTTTAGAGGTGCATCCGTATTTAACGTTTCGCACCGACGACGATAATCTCATCCATTGGGGTGAAAACTCATATACCTATGAGCAGGTATATGGCGCCATGAAGAAGCTGTTTTACACTTAGCAAGCCCCAGGATCCCAACCGCACGCGCGCCCTGGGCCGCGCGTGGGCAATGATCTCGGTCGAGGGACAGGCGCGGCGAATTGCCCGCTTTCGTCCAATCGGAGAGGAACTCGATCAGATCGGTCTGGTTGGAAGTCCACCGAGGTCTGGCCCCCTTTCAACCTTGCCGCCCGCGATGATCTCTTCATCGGTCGCATCGCGCACGCTCAGGATTTCGAGCTCGAACACGACCTTCCTGCCGCACAGTGGATGGTTTCCATCGATGGTCAGCATCCTGTCGTCCATTCGGGTGACGAGAAAGCTCTTGGTCTGGCCCTTGTCGTTCTCCATGACAATGCGCGTACCCACTTCCCGGTACTCCTCGGGGACGTTTTCGATCAGGTCGGTGATGACCAGCGACTCGTCCCTGCAGCCATAGAGATCCGTGCAGTCGATCGGAACCGATATCGCATCTCCCGCCAACTTCCCCTCCAGCTCATCCATGACCCGTGGCGACAGCACCTCGTTGCGACCATGAACATAACCCAGGGGAAATTCCACGGCGGTCAGGACGTCCCCCGTCTTCTGATCCACGATCCGATAGGTCAGCTCGACGAATTTGTTGTCTTCAATGATCTGTTTCATAGCCTGTTTCATGGATCAGAAGATCGATGCGGCGAAAACCCGCGCTTCCCCTCTCTCGTAGCCGAGGACCATTCTCCCCAGCCACTCGCCTTCCCGCGTTTTGCTCCGGACTCGGTAGAGAACCGTCACATGTTGGCCACGTCTGATCAACCCAAGAAAGTCGCTTTCCTCGACCAGGTTGCGTGCCAGATCGCTGTGCGCGAACTGCTTGCCCATTTCGACCTCGTTCAAGCCAAGCAGCAAGTCGTAGGAGAACTTCCGGATGAACTTGCCGTACTGGCCCTGATTGGAATACTTGATGAGGTCATTCCACATGGGATGCGCGATTGCGAGTATCTCTTCGTCGGTCTTATCGATAATGTTCATTTCACATCGCCGTCAATCGCCCGCGCACTAGCGTCGCGGATGCACAGCCCTGAAAAAAAGGCGGGGCCCCCGAATCCACCAAGGGCCCCACGTCTCAAGACGAGCTTGATCCTACGCCTCTACGAGGTGATACAAAGGCGCCTTTTCCATGGTGTATTCACCCGTCTTGGGATCACGGCGAGACACCGTCAGCACATGCCAGTTCTCGTCGTCCACCTTCATCGCGTCACCACGGTAGTAGTAGCCCGGCCATCGGGTTTCCTTGCGGAACAGGGTGTGCTGAATGACGGCCTCGGAGGTGAGATGACGATGCTTCAGCTCCCAGGCACGCAGCAGCTCGTGGATGTTCTCCGCGGCGATCTTCTCAAGATCCTCTTCCATGATCTTCATTTTCTTCAGACCGATGTTCAGCAGCTTCTCGTTGGTCATATAGCTGACCGTGACACCACCGGCGTACTCGTCCATCAGCTTCTGCAGGCGATCCAGGCCCTGGCGCGGGTTGATGTAGTTCGGGTTGACCGAACCGGCCGTGATCTCGTTCCGGTAGATCTTGTAATGCTCCAACGGCTTGTAGATCTCTTCCCGACGGCGATTGATCTGCTCGTCGGAGACACGGATCCCTTCGGCCTTGCCGTCGTCGATGTACTGACAGGCCGCTTTTGCCGCAAGACGACCCTCGGTGAAGGAGCCGGAAGAGAAGGCGTGCGGCGTGCCACCAACGGCGTCACCGGCACCGAACAGACCCTCGACCGTGGTCATCCGGTTGTAGCCCCAGAAATACTCCGCCGGCGAGACATCCTCCGGACCCGAGCACCAGGCGCCGCAGCCGGTCGCGTGAGAGCCCATGACATAAGGCTCGGACGTGGTCAGCTCCGGGTTCTCGTTCTTCGGGTCGACGTCGGTCGCGGCCCACAGCACGGCCTGCCCGACGGTCATCCCGAGGAAGTTGTGCCAGCCGATCTCTTCGAGATGCGGATCCTGGAAGGCCTCCATGGTCACCATATGGATCGGACCGCGCCCGGCATTGACCTCACTGATCAGCGCATGGTTTCGCAGGCAGGTCGGTATGGGTCGATGGGTTCTGTGCGAAACCTCCGGATCCAGATATTCCTTGCCGACCATTTCCTGCAGTTGCGGCCACCATTTGGATTCATACTCCTCGCCGAGACCGTTATGCGTATAGGTCTTGAGGTGCAGGAAGTAGGCGCCAACCGGACCGTAACCGTCCTTGAAACGCGCCAGAACGATCCTGTTCTCCATCTGGGTCATCTTGGCGCCGGCACCAATCAGCAAGCCATAGGCCGACCCCGAGGACCAGGGCGCGTACCAGACACGACCAGCGCCTTCACCCACCGAGCGCGGCTTGTAGATGTTCGAGGCGCCGCCCGCGGCCACGATGACCGTCTTGGATTTGAACACATGGTAGTTGCCGGTCCGCACATTGAAGCCGACCGCGCCGGCCACGCGGTTTGGCTTGCTTTCATCCATCAGCAGGTGCGTGACACAGACTCGGTTGAAGACCTTGTCAGCCGATTTTTTCGCCGCCTCCGCGACGATCGGCTTGTAGGACTCACCGTGAATCATGATCTGCCAGCGCCCTTCACGCTGATACGCCCCCGTCTTCGGATTGCGCATCAGGGGCAGGCCCCATTCCTCGAACTGATGCACGGCCGAGTCGACGTGACGGGCCATATCGAACAGCAGGTCTTCGCGAACCATCCCCATCAGGTCGATGCGCGCGTAACGGACATGGTCTTCCGGGTTATTTTCACCGAAACGGGTACCCATGTAGCAGTTGATCGCGTATAGACCCTGCGCCACGGCGCCGGAGCGATCGATGTTCGCCTTCTCGGCGATGACGATCTTCTTGTCCTTACCCCAATAGCGGGCCTCGAAGGCGGCGCCCGTGCCGCCCAAGCCAGCCCCGGCGACGAGGATGTCGATACCGTCTTCGATGATTGTCTTGTAAGCCATCAGTAGGACACTCCTTTTTTCATCTTCAGGCCATTCGACTTGAGCGTGTGCAGGTCACCGTCATCGAGGCGGACATACTTGGGCTCGTTGAACAACAACTGGCTGTCGCGCATCGCCTGGCTGGGCGCGGACTCGTCCGCGAGTTTGGGAATGTGCTTCCCCCAGGGCTTGGTGGTGATCGGCGCCAGCAGCGTCATGTCTTTCTTGCCGTTACGGAAGATAATCCGCCAGGCAATGACACCTTTTTCCTCGTCACGGCGCACGCGTACCGAGTGGCCAAGCGGGGCGAAGTCCGCGTAGCCACGCACGTCGATCGCATTATGCGGGCAAGCCTTGACGCAGGAGTAGCACTCCCAGCACATATTGGGCTCGATGTTGTAGGCGCGCCTTATGGTCGTATCAATATGCATGATATCCGAAGGGCAGATATCAACGCATTGGCCACAACCATCGCAGCGGGTCATATAGACAAAAGTCGGCATCTTCTATTCCTCTTCGTGACTCGATTCATTGAATCAAGATCAGTAGTGGTTCGGAGTTTCGCGCTTGATACCAAGCCCCATGTACGGCGGGTTGTCGCCCATGTACTCCGGGATATCCGGATAGCGTTCCCTGACGACAGGATCCGTCAGCTCGGGCAGCTCGGGCAGTTTGTCCATCGAACCATCCGCCTTGGCAACCTTCTTCTGGAACGCGGCCGCGGGTTTGTAGAACATGTGCGCCAACTTCGACCAGAAGACGGTGCTGAACAGCGTGGTGGCCGCGGCGATGAAGATGACCAGCGCGATCACCGAGTTCAGCAAGGACCAAGCCAGCGCGAAGGTCACCGTCAACAGCAGTGAAACGATAAATAGATCGGAGAGATGCACGTCATACCACTGGTGGCCTTCGGAGCGCACGTCGACGCGGATCTTGAACCAGAACCAGTAGCCACCGATACAGACCATCAGCGCGCCGAGGTGCCAGAGCAGGGGTACGAAGATCGAGGTCTCGCCCTCAGCGGTCGGCAGGCCGAAAATCTGAAGCGCGGTGGTCACCACGAAGATGACGAAGCCGTACATGATGAGCAGGTGGGATTGACGCCGCTGCGGGTTGTCGAACTCGCCCGAGGCCAAGACCTCGTTCGCAATCGTGCCGAGGGCGATGCTGATCTTCTCCGCGCTCTTGACTTCACGCTTGGCGAGCTTCTTGAGCGTCTGTCCTTTCTCGAAGAAGTACTTCGCGCTTTTCTTGTGCATGACGTCGAGCAGCGTGCCGCCGATGACCAGGAGGATCATCAGGACGACGTAGGCCTGCATCACGGCAGGTGGGATGAGAGCCGAAAGCTCGGCGAAGGGATTGCTGGCAATCATGAGAGCTGTCCTCTGTTGGGGATTACCTTACGGCTTGAGCGCCTTTAGTGCTCTGGAATCAGTCGCTTCACGGATCCGAGTTATGCGGTGCGGCAAAAACATCCCTCGGTTGGCGCATGGCCGCACTGGCGGAGCCGATCGCTTTCTTGGATTTCTTGAGTCCTCCGCGTGAATGCGAAACGTTCTTAATATTTCTTAGTGTATTATCTACTACTCATAGATAACCACGTACATCTTAGCCAACATTCGCGGTGCATTGCACGCAACCTTGGCGACGGATCGACCCGAGGGGTATCGCGGGGGCCAACGCCACGCTCCTGACCATGAATCTTAAGCCAAGCACGAGAAAAGGTCTCGCGTGCACCGTTCTTTTCGTAGAGCGCGATTTGGGATCATCCAGCAATGGTGCGCCGACCGCGCTGCTCGAAGTCAATGTTTTGTAAGGTCGTAAAGGTCGGTCAATTCGAGACTCATTTGGTGTGTGGCGGCACCACCGAGAGGATATGGATTTGGAGCCGATCGGCCACTCCACCGCGGTTGAGATTCGGGACGGCGGTCACGGTCCAACTCAATCCGTGTCTGTACGATAATCCCCGATGCAGACACGAATGGTGTTTTTTGGTTGACCAAAGGGATATCCGCGCGCATCGCGCATGCCGTTTCAAGCACTTAGTTCGTCTCGCCAACACTGACGGAGGCTTGATGAACACAATAAAACCCCGAACATCCGGCCAGGTTTCGGAAGCAACATCATGAATGTCATCGAGGCCATCGAGGAGAATGGACCTGCGGTCGGACAGAGGTTTCCGACGCGCGCCGAACTTGCGTTCGTTCTGTCCAAGGTCAACAAACTGGGGCTGGAGCCATCGACGGACGACAAGGCTCCGCGTGACTTCCTGGCGCACCAGGTCGCTCGGGAGCCAGGAGATCTGCGGACCCATGTGCAGCGCATCCACGTCAATATCGCCGACGCGAGCGCCGGCGATAGCTACGGCGCCCTGGTGGATCTCTTCATCGCCCTCGGGGCCAGGGGTCTGTCACTGCGCCACAGAATGCTGGATGCCACGAAGCATCTTCTGGATCGCGGACAGTACCAGGCGCTCCTGCGCGCGCTCGGTAATGGGCTGCATGCGGCGGATGCCATCCCGATCGCCTCGGCCTCCATGCTTGGCCGGGGGACGCGCGGGGGCCGGCATCTGGTCGAACGTCTGGACACTCAGGCCGCCACGTTGCTGGATCCTCTCGATGAGGCCCGAAGCTATCTGGAATACGGACAAGTCCAGGAAGCGCGCGAGCTGTTGGAGGCCGCGCTCTTGAGCGAGCCCTGGCGCGTGGATCTGCACCGGGATCTCCTGGAGATCTACCAAGCCTCCCAGGATCTCGACAGCCTCCTCGTCATGTGGTCGCGACTGGATGTCGCGCGCGACCCTGTGTCCGACATCTGGGCGGAAACCGCGGCGGCCCTGGGTCATGGCAGGCCGATAAGGGATCGAGAACCCCTCGACTGACAAGCTGGCCCAAGCCTGGCGAGCTCATCGCCCAACGATCCATTAACCATCGCCCGTCGCACCGCACGGTCGATTAGAAAGGAACTTACCGATGCTCGCGACAGAGTGGATAGACAACATGCTGGGGAGGATCAGGCCAACCGGCCCAGGCTCGACGGTCGGCGCGAAAGTTAGCACCGGGTCAAGCCCTTGCGCGGTCGCCGTGCTCGGTTTCGACCCGCGCGCGCGAAACGCCATCGAGCTTCTCTTCAAGAACCGGCTGAATGGCCGGTTCGTGCTCGTGGAGGCCGAGCAGGCGAGTCTGTGCATGATCGACCTCGACCGCCATGGCGGCCGCGACCTCTGGGCAAGGCACTCGGAGGCCAACCCCGACCGGCCCATGATCCTTCTCTCGATGAACGAGGTCGACACCCAAGGGACGACGCGGTTCGTGCGCAAGCCCATGAGGCCGGAAGAACTCGTCTCGGCCCTGACGGTGCTCGCGGACCATATCCAGGGTGACGCGGGAACTCCGGGAAACGGCCAGCGGAGACCCCTCGGTGGAGCGCTGATACCGCCGAGGGTCGGGGGCGACACGAAGTCGGGGTCAGAGCCGTCGAGCCCGAAAGGAGAGATCCCGTCCCCGCGGCCGGTAAGAGAGGAGGGCGTCGCCGCGTCCGCACTACTGGGGAATGTCGGACAGAGGCTGGCGGAACGCGATACCAAGACCTTCATCGGCTCGGCTCCGGACATCGATCCGAGCGACCGGGAGCAGGTCGCCAAGGCCCAGTTCGATCCGGATGCCTATCTGATCGGCCGGCTCTCGCATGCCGTCAAGCTCGCGAGAAGCGCCAATCGACCGGCTCGGCTGGAGCTCAAGCACGGCGCGATCACCATCCTGCCCCACCTTGGGCAGGCGGTGATCGAGCTCCAGCAGTGCCAACTGCGCAGTCTGGCCGGTATCCCCCTGGCCGAGGAGCAGGGCAAGGTCCGCTTTGTCGAGGATGTCGACCTGGTGGGCCTTCCACCAGAGCGGTTATGGCCGCTCGATGCGCTGCTGTGGACCTCGGCCCTGCTCGCCTCGCGCGGGCGTGTGCCGGTCGGGACCGATCTCGGGGCGGAAATCAGACTCAAGCGGTGGCCGAATCTCACCCGCCTGGCGGTATGCCCCAACGCCGTGCGCATCACCGCGCTGCTGTCGCGGGAACCGATCTCACTGATCACCGCCGCGCGGACGCTGAAGATTCCGCAGCGCTTCGTCTTCGCCTTCTTTTCCGCGGCGGAGGCGCTCGATCTGGTCGAGCGCTCGGCCGTGAAGCGGAAGAAGACAACGGAGTCGGACGTGGCCGTCCCGGCGATGTCCAGGGTGCTTGCCAAAAGGGGGCTGTTCCAGCGGATCCTGTCCCATCTGCACAAATAGACTGGATCAAGAGCCAACGAGAACAGCGCCCATGCCAGACCATAAAATCATCTTCACCGGGCCTGTCGGGGCCGGCAAGACGACCGCCATCGCCTCTGTCAGCGATGGTGCCGCCATCTCGACGGACGCACGGGCCAGCGACATGACCCGCTCCATGAAGCCCACCACCACGGTGGCCATGGACTACGGCTTGATGAAGCTCGAAGGTGGCGAGAAGGTCCATCTCTACGGGACGCCCGGTCAGGAGCGCTTCGACTTCATGTGGAGCATCCTCACCGAAGGCGGCTTGGGGCTAGTCCTGCTGCTGGATGACTCGCGCCCGAATCCGCTCGGCGACCTGGAGTTCTTCATGAATGCCTTTGGCGATTTCATCCGCAAGACGCAGTTGGCCGTGGGTATCACCAAGACGGACCTCCGACCCCAGTCGCGGCTCGCCAGCTATCACGATTGCCTGAGCCGCGCTGGACTGGTGGTTCCGGTCTTCGAGGTCGATGCGCGCAAGCGCTCGGACGTCATCCTGCTCCTTGAGGCGCTGTTCTTCGCCCTCGATCCTGGACTGGAAGCGGGGTGAGCCGATGCGTTACCGCCTGCTCGATCACCAGTTCGTCCTTCCCTCGCCCGGCGGCGCTTTCTACAGCGTCGCCGATCCGGAGCCGGAACCGCCACGCCGGCTCTTGCGGCGTCTGCTCGTTACCGAAATCAGCCATCGGCTATCCTTGCCGGCCCTGGTCGAGTGGGCGGGCGCGGAAACCGAGAACGAGGCGCTGGATCTGCTCTACCACCTTCAGACCCTCGGCTGGGTCGAGGGTTTCGCGGAGCCTCGGCCCGCGCCACAAGGGGCGCTCGAGGATCTGCTTCCAGGTCTGCTCGAACCCCTGTCGTCGAGCCGCAAGGCGCTACTCGCCGACGGCCAGGGGTTCTACGTGGCCGCCACTGGGTTCAATCACGAGACGGCGGTGGAACTCGCGGCCGCCAGCGCGGACCTCGCGTCCCTCTATGAGCGCCACCGCGGATTGCTCAAGCGCAACATGGGGCTGGGCACCAGCGCCTGGGCGCTTGTGGATGCCGCGGGCAACAGCCAGGCGGGCTTCTGGCCGCTGTACATCGCCGACCAGCGGTTCGTGCTCATCATCGGCGGCGTGCCGCGCCTCAATCAGCCGGCATTCACCGACCTGACCTGGGCGCTGAGCAAGCGTTATGCGCGTTAACCTAAAAAGAGCTTCCAGCCGCCAGCTATTGGGAATCAGCCACCTGGCCATTGACCGAGACCGGCCGAGGCTCACCCATTGGGTGAAGTCCGCAAGAAGCGAACACCTCGGCCATACCACGGTTGGAGGCGGATCGCTGACGGCTGACGGCTCTTTCTAGGGTCAAATATCCCAAATCACCGGGAGCGGCGGACGGATGGCTCTGGCCGCCCCGGCTCCGGCATTTACCACCAGAGACCCTTGCCGGGACTCAAACCTAAGGAGAATCACAATGCGCGCTGACATGCTCAACTCCGTGCTCGGAGAGCTCAACGGCACCTCGGCCGATATCGAGGCCTCTGGCGTCATCTCCACCGACGGTCTGATGATGGCCTCGCAGCTTCCCGCCGGGATGGACGAGGATCGCGTGGGCGCCATGAGCGCCGCCATGCTGTCCCTCGGTGACCGCACGGCCCAGGAACTGGCCCGCGGCGAGCTGGAGCAGGTTCTGATCAAAGGTGCCAAGGGCTATGTGCTGATGACCTATGCCGGCCATGACGCCGTGGTTACCGTCATGGCGAAGCCCAATGCCAAGCTGGGTCTGATCTTCCTCGACGTGAAGCGCGCCGCGGAGCAGATCAGCAAGCTGATCTGAAGCGACGGCGAAGAGCCGGCCGGATTGGTTCGCGTCTTGGCGGCGCGAGGTCTGGCGCGAGTCGCCGAGCCATCCTTTGGCCTACCCTGGAATCATCGGCACCAGCCCCTTCGAGGGCGGGTGGAACGGAGTTCATTCATGAACGACAAAGAATTGTCGCCCCAGCAAACCGTCATCGCCTCCATCTCCAATGCCGTCACCTTCATGATGGGCACGGGCGCCAGGATCACCATGCGCGAGGCGGGCAAGCAGGCCAGTCAGGCGGCCTGGCCCAATCTGCCCGAGAACGTTTCCTTCGAGGAAACCGCGCGCCTCATGCAAGAGGGCATCGCTTCGCTAGAGGGTTTTGGAAGCTTCACGCTCACGCGGCGCAACGACGACGGCTCCTACGACATCGCGTTCGAGAACTGCGCCTTCGCTCGGTATACCGAGAGCAGCGGCCAGCCATGCGGGCAGCAGGCCATCTGCTACTTCGGATTCGGGCTGGTGGAAGAAACCCTCTACCGCCTGACCGGCCAGAAGGTCCAGGTCCAGTTGCTCGCGCGCGAAGACGCCCGCGGCATCTGTCACGAGCGGGCGATTCCCCGATGATGTCTCATACGGCATGGGCGAGGTGACGCGATGGAAGGCAAGGCTTTCTTTCTGTTTCGGCTGAACGACCACATACAGTATCTCAACAAGATCCAGGCCAGGCTCGACGGCAGGGGCGATTTTGCCGGGACCGACTTTCACGACTGCAAACTCGGCAAGTGGCTCTATGGATCGGGTCCAGAGGAGGCGGAATCGGCGGGTCCGGAGGCCAAGGCGCTTTTCGATTCCCTAATGGCGCCCCACGAGCGCTTCCACCAGGCGAGCCACGAGGCCATCGCGAAGCAGCAGGCCGGTGATGCCGCCGGGTCCAAGGCCGCGGTCACGGAGATGCTGAGCCTGTCCGTGACCCTGGTGGACACCCTGCTCGCCCTGGATAAGGCGGCGAAGGGTTGAGCCGAGGGCCGATCGGGTGCGACGTAGGATGGGCAGAACGCAGCGATGCCCATCCTGTACGCTCCAAGGCCCAAGCTTTGTAGTCGAAGTGTTCCCATCCTACCCCAAGATCCCATCGAGCCACCCGAGGGCCTCCGCGACCGTCGCGGCCATCGCGATCCTGGGTCGTGCCGGGCGCTGGAGCATGATGACCCGGATACCCCGCTCGCGCGCGGCGATCAGCTTGGCGGCGGTGGCCTCGCCGCCGCTGTTCTTGCAGACGATGGTGTCGATGGCCTGGGTGTCGAGCAGGGCGCGCTCGTCGGCCAGATCGAAGGGGCCGCGTGACAGCCGCCATTCGGCCGATGGAAAGGCTGGGAGTGGGTCGGGCCGGGTCACGAGACGGATCAGGAACCAGATCGCGTCCAGTCCGGCGAAGTGGTCCAACTCCTGTCGGCCGACCGCCAGCAACACGCGCCGCGCCTCGCCCTGGCGCAAAACCTCGACGGCGCGCCCCCAGCTTTCGACCGATTCCCAGCGGTCGCCCGGTTCCGGCATCCAGGCGGGACGTTCGAGTCTCAGAAGCGGAACATCGGCGCTTCGGCAGCCTTCGACGGCGTTCCAGCCCATCCGGGAGGCGAAGGGATGGGTGACGTCGATGACCGCGCGGATGTCCTGCTCGCGCAGATAGGTCGCGAGTCCCTCCGGACCGCCGAAGCCGCCGATACGGGTCTCTCCGGCCGGTAGCCGGGGATTGGTCGTGCGTCCGGCGAGCGAACTGATGAGTCGCAGGTCGTCACGGGCCGCCAGCACGTCGGCGAGGGCGTAAGCCTCCGTGGTGCCGCCGAGGATGAGGAGGCTGGGTTTCACGCGGTGGATCTCGTCGTGGAGGAGGGCGGGGGCGGAACGATCCGGCCATCCCTGGCCGGGCGGAGCGATCAGGGCAGGCTGATACGGGTCATGATCCCATCCTTCAGTTTCCAGTGCTTGAGTCCGGCGGCCATATGGACCAGGACCAGCACGCCGACGGCCAGACCGCCGATGCCGTGATAGAAGAAGAGCATGGCGCCCAGCTCCTTGTTTTCTCCGATCAGGCCCGGCAGATTCACGGAGAAGAACTGGACCGGATAACCCGAGGCGGCGGTCGCGAGCCAGCCGCCGATCGGCAGTCCGATCAATAAGATGTAGAGCAGCAGATGGATGCCGCCGCCGACCAGGCGCTCGATCATGCCGAGCGGCGGGTCATAGGCCGGAGCCGGCGACTGGCCCCTGACGATGAGGCGGAACACCGTCAGCAGCAGCACCAGGATGCCGAGGCTCTTGTGCAGCGTGAAGAGCTGGCCGGTCGTTTCCTCGCCGAGCATTTTGACGAGACCCTCGTAGCCGAGCGCCCAGAAGGCGAGACCGGCGGCGAGGAGTCCGAGGACGAGCAGGGCGATTAGCCAGTGCAGCAGTCGTTGGATCAGGGTATAGCGGTTGTTGGTCAAATTCGTCTCCTGGCGATGTGGGCTGGGATGGACGGAGGTGGGAGCGAACGGTCCAGTGAGGACCGCCGCGCTATCTTAAACGCCGCGGGTCCGACCGACATGATTTAACGCAAGCGATCCGCGGATTCCGGTTAGGCTGTCGGCGCGGTGCCGCACGCGCTCCGTTCCCTTCGATATCCCAGGAGATACCTGTCGTGAGCCAAGAAACCCCGTCTCCCCGCAGCCCCCTTCAGGCGGCCCTGGGTTACCTCGACTGGCTGATCAATCCCTTCCAGCGACGCGGCGTGGTGGCTGTCTACGACCTGCTCTCGACCCGCTCCCCAACCGAGCGCGGCCTCTATCTGAATCTGGGCTACTGGCCCGAGGCGAGCGATCTGGACGACGCCTGCGAGGCGCTGGTCATGCGGGTGGCGGAGGCTGGCGGGATGAGCGAGGGCGACCGGGTGCTGGATGTCGGCTATGGCTTCGGCGATCAGGACATCCTCTGGGCGCGCCGACGCGCCCCGGAGCGGATCATCGGTCTCAATATCACGGCCTCGCAGGTTGCCGTCGCCCAGCGTCGGGTCGCCGAGGCGGGTCTGACGGAGCGCATCGATCTGCGTCTGGGTTCGGCGACCGAGATGCCGATCGAGAGCGATTCCGCCGATCTGGTGGTCGCGCTCGAATGCGCCTTCCATTTCGACACTCGGGAGGATTTCTTTCGCGAAGCCTGGCGCGTCCTGCGACCCGGCGGGCGACTGGTCACGGCGGACATCCTCCCCATGCCGAAGGCGGGCGGGTGGATCGCGCGGCTTCAGCAGCGGTTCTCCTGGTGGCTGGTGGCCAGCAAGTTCGCGATCCCGCCGGCCAATGCCTACATGCGGCCCCACTATCAGGCGCTACTGGCCTTGCGTGGGTTCGAGCGGATCCGGATCGAATCGATCCGCGAGGACGTTTACGCGCCCCTGCACCGTTATCTGGCCCGGCATCCCGAGAGTGTGCGACGGCTTCATCCGATCGCCCGACTGGCGGCACGAGTCGCGTTGCGCTTCGACGCCGCGAGCGTCTACCGGGGGTTGGATTACGTGCTGGCGACGGCGGTCAAGTCGGAGTGATTCCTACCCCTCCCAACGGTGAGGAGTTGGGGTGAGAAATCTTCATCTCGATACCTCATCCCTGTCGGATGGATTCCTGACCCGCGCGAACCGAAGCGACGCCGCGCTGGCCAGGAGGCCGGGTCAAGAATTTCGAGCCCGATCCTGGATGCCGGGTTCCAGGTAAAAACCATAGGTATCTCAATGGGATTGCCTGAGCAGGGCTGCTAGGGTTAAAGACGGGATCCATGGTGACTGGGTCGCTCGCGCCTTGTCAGCGTCCCTGGGTCCGTGGGAGAGTGGGCCGCTTGGGAGGTACAGGCAGGACGCACGACCAAGCGCCGCGCATGGATCGCGAGCGAGTGCCTCCTTACTCACGGCCAAGGCCACCTCCCGTTGCCTTTGATGGCATGGCCAGTCCATGGCGACCGACAGCATGACTCGATTACCCCAAGACGCCGCCGCCTCAGAGCGACGTACCCAAGTGCGTATCCGCGTGGAGATTCCAGTCAAGGTACTGGTGCGCGGCCTGGATGAGCCGTTGATCGCGCTGACTCGGGATCTGTCCTGGGGCGGGATCCTGTTCACCCTCTCGCAACCGCTGCCGTTGGCCACGCGCTCCTTGCGCATCGTCCTGCCCTGGCGGCAGGGTGAAGCGATCAACGTTCTGGCCGCCATCCTGCGAACCAAGGTGTTGCAGGATGGCCGGCTCTTGGTCGGTGCCCGCTTCGCCAGCCTTTCGCCGCGCGGTCAGTCGCGGCTGGAGCGACTGCTCAAGACGTTAGGGGATACGCTGGCTCCAGTGGACAAGGTCGGGCCGACCGAGTTGGTCAGGGAGCTTGAGGTGAACGCCAATGACACCGAGGAACTGCGTCGGATCCTGGCGGCGATCGCCTCCGGGCGTCACAGCCTCACCGTTTTCGAGGCTTACGCCTATAACCAAAGCCTGTGCTTCTCACTGGCGGGGACCGAGCAATGGTCCGGCATTCGGCTCAGGGCGCGCGTGGTCGAGGTGAAACCCACCAGCATTACCGGATTTGACGCCGTCCCACTCCATGACGTGACCCTGGCGTTCGAGCATCCCAAGGAGGCGCTCGAAAAGCTCATCCAGTTTCTCCTCGGGCAATTGTCCGACGCGGGTCAGGCCCCGGCGTTGCCGAAAGGGGCGCCGCGATCCCTGGCTCCCGTGTCGCCCGAGCCTAGCCGAAAGCCTCCCCTCGCCAGCCCCCTACGCTGCACGCTTGAGCTCGATTTCCCCGAGGCACTCAGTTATTTGACCCTGGGCTGGGGCGATGTCGAGACGTTCGGGATGCTCTTTCGCGAGTTGACCCTGGGCGAGCGTTTCCACTCCGGCGGCTGGCCCTCGGAGGCCTGGGAGGAATTGAGTCTGCTGGGGGATGTCCACGATCAGGCCTATGGGCGCCTGGAGGCCGACAGCCATCCACCCATCTTCGGTGGTTCCTAGACGGCGGGGGTTGGCTATTAGGTTACCCGACCGAAAGCTTCGGCATTGGACAGGATTAACAGGATTCTTCAAGATTTACAGGATTAAAAACAGAGCTTTAAAAATCCTGTCAATCCTGTGAAATCCTGTTAATCCTGTCTATGACGGGGCGGATCGCGGGTACAGGGTTTCCTGGAAAATCACCTGCTCGATCTCGCCGGCCGGGAGCGGGCGGGCGTAGAGATAGCCCTGAACATGATGGCAGCCGTGCCGGCGCAGAAACTCGGCCTGATCCTCGGTTTCCACGCCCTCGGCGGTCGTGATCAGGCCCAGGGCCGTTCCCAGGGCGATGGTGGCCTTGACGATCTCGGCGTCACCGGCGTCATGCACGACGTCCTGGATGAATTCGCGATCGATCTTGATCTTGTCGGTGCGGAATTTGCGCAGGTACTGGAGCGAGGAAAAGCCCGTGCCGAAGTCGTCGATGGCGAACTGAATCCCCAGCTCGGAGAGACGCACGATGTCGGACTGCGTGCGCGCGTCGGCCTCGATCAGCACGGTTTCGGTGAACTCGAGCTCCAGATGCTCGGGGCGCGCGCCGGTTCTCTTCAGGACGTCGAGAATATTGTCGCCGAAGGCGGCGTCGCCGACCTGCTGGGCGCAGAGATTGACCGCGATCCGGCCGAAATCGAGACCCCGGGCGGTCCACCGCTGGCCTTGCCGGCAGGCCTCGGTCAGCACCCAATCGGAGAGCCCGCGGATGAGTCCGCGCTTTTCGGCCACCGGGAGGAAGTCGCCTGGAGGCCTCACGCCATCCCTGGGGTGACGCCAGCGCACCAGGGCCTCCATCCCAACCAGATGCCCCTGATTGAGATCGAACTGGGGCTGGTACTCCAGGAACAATTCCTGGTGCTGGATCGCCTGGGCGAGTTCGCGTGAGAGCTCCATTTCCCGCTTCAATTGCTGGGTCATGGAGTCCTCGAAAAAGGCGTGGGTGCCGCGTCCGGCTTCCTTGGCCTTGTAGAGCGCGACGTCCGCCCGGGTGATCAGCTCATCCACGTCCTGGTCGTCATGGTCGGCGATCACGATCCCGATGCTGGTGTTGATGCCGATCCGCAGACCCTTCAACTGGAATTCACGGCCGAGTCCTTCGACGATCTTGTCGGCCAGCAGGCCCGCGTCGGCGATCTCCTGGATCCGTCCCTGTAGCAGCGCGAATTCATCGCCGCCGAAACGGGCCAGGATATCGGTGCCGCGGATGATCGAGCCCAGGCGATCGGCTACCGCGCGCAACAGCTCGTCGCCCACCGGGTGACCGAGGCTGTCGTTGACATCCTTGAAATGATCCAGATCCAGCATGTGCAGGGCGAAACGCTGACCTTCGCGCCGCAGACCGGCCAGCGCCTGGTGCAGCTCTTCCTTGAACAACAGGCGGTTGGGCAGTCCGGTCAGGCTGTCGTGGAAGGCGAGGTGCTGGATCTCCGCCTCGGCGCGCTGGCGAGCGCTGATGTCGTGGAAGGTGACCACCGAGCCCTCGATCCGCTGGTCGCGCCGGATCGGGGTGGCCCAGTATTCGACCGGGAGGCGACTGCCGTCCTTGCGCCAGAGCACCTCATTGACGACATGGCGGTTTTCGTCGCGCCGTGCCGCGGAAAGCATCGCGCACTCCTCGGGTGGAAGCGGCGTGCCATCGGTCCGCGAATGATGAATCAGGGGATGGGCCGGGTGACCGATCAGCGCCTCGGACTCGAAACCGAGCAGCGCGGCGGCGGCCGGGTTGATGAAGGTGATGTTCCCCGCGAGATCCAGACCGAAGATGCCTTCGGTGCTGGATTCCAGCAAGAGGCGGACTTGCTCCTCCGCCTGGCGGATCGCGACCTCGGCGCGGTCGTGCTCGATGACGATGGCGGCCAGCTCGGCCGCTGACTCGATCAGCTCCAGGTCCGCCTGCTCCGGCTCCGCGGGTTGCGTCGCATAGATGGCGAAGGTGCCCAGAACCTGTCCATCGTGGCCGACGATGGGTTGGGACCAGCAGGCACGCAGCTCGGTCTGGAGCATCAGCTCCCGGTAGTCGGACCAGTAGGGGTGCGTCAGGACGTCCGCGACGATCACATGCTGTCCGGTGACCGCCGAGGTCCCGCAGGAGCCGACGCCCTGGCCGACCCGCACGCCCTCGACGGCCTGGGTGTAGTGCTCGGGCAGTCGCCGCGTCGCGGCCGTATGCAGGGTCTGGCTGTCGCGATCGAGCAGATGGATGGAGCAGAGGGCGTGGGGCGCGATGCGCTCGATATAGTCGACGATCGCCAGCAGCTTATCGGTCAGAGGCCGACCGCGCGCGAGCATCTCCAGCACCCGGTTGCGGCCGTCGAGCAGGAGACGGGCGCGGCGGTAAGCGGTGATGTCCTTGGCGATGCTGACGAAGCCGATCACCCGTCCGTCCTCGTCGCGCTTGTAGTTCCACTCCACCTCGACGTCGATGAGACGGCCGTCGCCGGTGATGTTCCGGTTGTAATAGGTCCGGGGCGCCGGCTGTTCGATGGCGAAGGTCTGGAGATCGCGGAGCAGGTCTTCCCGTTCCTCCTCGGGCAGCAGCTCGGCGAGGTTGCGACCGATCAACTCGTCCAGGGTAAGCCCGAGCAGGGTGCGGGAGGCCGGATTGGCGTACTGAATCCGGCCCTGGGTGTCGATTTCCTGGATGTAGTGCTGACTGACCTCGACCAGGGTGCGAAAGCGCGCCTCGCTGACTCGCAGCGCCTGTTCCGCTTGCCGGCGCTTGCGGATCATGGCGGTCGCGGCCTGGGCGATCGTCCGAAACTCACTGAAGGCCATGCCGGCCGGGTCGATGTCCGCGTCGGCCTCGGCCGCCTGTTCGAAATAACGGACGAAGGCCAGGGTGTTGGCGTGCGTCCGGTGCGCCAGACGGTGCGCGAAGAACGAGGCGAAGGCGACGATGGTCGCGAAGAATCCGCCGATGGTGGCCAGTTCAAATTGGAGACGGCGGCGCATGTCCCGGCTCAGGGCGGTGAGCGACTGCTCGATCTCGTCGATGAAGACCCCCGCCCCGACGTACCAGCCCCACTCCTCGATCGCCTCGACATAACTCAGCTTGAGCGCCGAACGCTGGTTCGGAAACGGCGGCAGGACATAGTCCACGAAGCCGCCGCCCTGGCGCGCCTTCTCGATGAGTTCGCGCACGATCTTCTTGCCGTTCGCGTCGGTGGTCTCCAGCATGTTCTGGCCCTTCGCCGGACCGGCCAGCGACAGTCCGTCCCACCGGCCCGCGAAGAGATAGGTTCCATCCTGGAACCGAAGCTGGTCGAACCAGGCCAGGACCTCGGCTTGCGTCTCGGCCTGCTGGTCCAATGGCGAGGCCCCGTCACCCGTGGCCTGGATGTTCCGTTGCCTTTGCTGGCGCGCGAAGGCGATTGCTAGGCGCACGTTTTGCTTTAGACGCTCGCTTTGTTGCTCCAGGTACTGGGCGCGAAGGGCCGAGGTTTCATGCTTCAGCGTCTGAAGCTCGAACAGGACGACCACCAGCAGACAGAGACCGATGGTGGCCAACGCCATGGCGAAGGTCTTCCAGGACAGAGCCGTGACGAGCGATGGGGTCGGCATGGCCTGTCCGGGCCTATTGCCTGGAAACGGCCGCATGTTCGATCGCCTCGATCAAGAGGGCGATGGCGCGATAGCCCGCGTGAACGAACTTGCTGTAGGGCAGCAGCAGAAAGAAGGCCAGGACGCTCCCGAGATGGATGGCGAGCAGCAGCCCCATGGCCGCCGTCTCGCGCCAGACGAGCAGCGCCAGTCCGGTGACCGCGACCAGGAACAGCAGGCCGAGAAAGGCCAGATCCAGGCCCCGGGTTTCGGGCGCGCTCGGCTCGGGATCGGCGCGCCATTTCATCCAGGCGAGCCCGACGGCGCCGAGGCTCATCAGGATGCCGCCCAGGGTGCCGAGCAGCACCGGCGCGCTGAGCAGGGGGTAGGGCGCCTCCCAGCCGAGCAGATGATGATAAAGGGTCGCGGTCACTGTCGCGGCGAAGCTGAGCAGAAAGCCATGCAGCATGGCGTGATGGAGCCGGCGGCGCGCATGCGAGAACCGATCGTCAAGGTCGTTGCAGCCAGGGCCGCCTCCACGCAGGTTGCGCAGGACCAGGATGTCGCGCAGCGCCGCTCCGATGGCTCGCGTCGAGAGCGGGGCGCCCTCTGTCCTGGTGAGGCGCCAATACTGGCGCAGACTCAGGCCGATAGCCAGCACCGACCAGCCGAGCGGTAGCCCTCCCAGCAGTACCATCGCCTCCCAGGACAGGATCCGATAGAAGGCGCCGGCCCCCGCTTGGCTGGCGAACAGCACCTCCGGGGGCACCAGCACCAGCACCAGCCCGACCAGGAGCGCGATCGCGCCCAGCGCGATCAGGGGCGCGGCCAGGGCCTGGCGGGCGAGCAGGCCGGACAAGGCCGCTGGCCAGGCGTGGGCGAGATAGCTCCGGTAGCGCGTGCGCGCCAGGCTGCGCGGGACATTGACCAGGAAGGGATGCGGCGGCGCGTACTGGCAGCCATGGAAACAGTTGCGGCAGGCGTGACAGAGATTGGCCAGATGGACGAGATCCGCCTCGTTGAGCGTCGGGCGGCGCTCGGCGGACTCGAAGACATCGCAGAAGCCGTTGCAGTAGCCGCAGGCGTTGCAGATCTCGAGCACCCGGCGGCTCTCGGCGAGCGACTCATCCACCGGCATGACGGGCCGCCTCCTCGCCGGCGATACGTCCGAACACGACCCCAATGGTGAGCGCGAGACCGGAGAGATAGCCTCGGCCCATGAGATTGGGCGCCATGATCATGCCCGCCGCGAACAGATTCTCGATGACCCCGCCGTCGCGAAGCCGCACGCGGGTTTGGGCGTCCACGGCGACACCGTGATAGGTGAAGGTGATCCCCGGACGCATCGGATAGGCCGCGAAGGGCGGCTCGATCAGCGGCCGGGCCTGGCGGGACTTGGGCGGATCCAGGTCGAACGTCCGCCAGTCGGCCTCGTCCGCGCCCGCGTCCGGCGCTCGCGTGGCGGCGTTATAGCCGGCGAGGGTGGCCGCGAGCGATCCGGGGTCGATGCCCAAGCGGGCCGCCAGCCTCTCGATGGTCTCGGCCGCGATCGGTGGATAGAGCGAGGGCGGGGCCGCGCGTCGGCCGCGAGCGTCCAGGATCAGGTAGGCGATCTGTCCGGGACAGTCGGCCAGACGCTGGCCCCAGATCGCGTAACGGGTCGAGGCGGTGTCACCGCCCTCGTCACGGAAGCGTCGTCCGTTCGCGTCGACCACGATCCCCTCCGGCATGCAGCGGATCCGGGTGACGATGCCGCCATCGTCGGCGGGGGAGCGCGCGTCCACCGCCACCAGATAGGCGCGTTTGGGATCGCCGACCGCCCGCGCCCCCTGGCGCAGCAGGGCCTCCAGGATCTCGCCGCTGGCGAAGGGCGTGCCGCGATTGATGAAGCCGTCGGCCGTCTCGCCCCAGTGCGCGCGCAGCCAGTCGCGGTTCGCCTGGCCGCCGCCGCAGCAGGCGACCGCGGCGCGCGGAGCCAGGGTTCGGGCGGTGCCCGCGTCTTGATACAAAAGGCGCTCCAGACGCCCGTTCGCGATCCTCGGATCGCGGACCTCGCCTCCATAGCGGATCTCGACGCCGAGCCGCTTAGCCGTCGCATAGAGGGCGTTCAGCATGGTCGTTCCGCCACCGAGCAGGAAGGCGGTCTTGCGCGATGGCGGCAGCACACCGCTGGAGGTCGGCTGCAAGGGCACGCCGGCGTTGGCCAGCCAGTCCGTCGCCTCGGCCGAGCGCTGGACCAGGATTCGCGCCAGGGTCGGATCGGACGTCCCGCCGGTCGCGTGCCAGAGGTCGGACCAGAATTCCTCCTCCGGATAGGGACCGCTGGAGAGCGGCGTGAGCGATTCGTGCCGGATCCGCAGATTGCGCGAGTGACGGGTATTGCCGCCGCGCAATCCCTTGGGCGCCTGCTCGGCCAGGAGCACCGAGGCTCCGAGACGGCGCGCCGAGATGGCGGCGCAGAGGGCGGCCGTGCCGCCGCCGATGACCAGGACGTCCGGCTCGGTCATTTCAGGATCGCCCGCGTTGGGAGACAGGCCGGCCAGCGGCCCGAGGCCGGGGCGATGGGATCGGAAGGGAAGCGGCGGATAGGTTTGACAAGGGCTGACTTGGATTACAAAAATACTCGGCTTTATTCCAGTCACCATACGAAAGGACGACCGCGCCATGCAAGAGTCTTCATCAGCGATCCTCGGTCGAGCCAGCGCGCTCCGGATGGCCGACCATGGGTAAGGTCTGGTTCATTGGGGCCGGACCTGGCGCGCCGGATCTCATCACGGTGCGCGGCGCCCGCCTCCTGGGCGAGGCCGGGGCCATCCTCTATACCGGCTCGCTGGTGGCCGAAACGGTCCTCCAATCGGCCTCCAGTGAGTGCGAGATCGCCGACTCCAAGTCGATGGACCTGGAGCAGGTGACCGCCTGGCTGCTGGATCGCGCCCAACGCCACGACACCGTGGTGCGTCTGCAAACCGGCGATCCGACGCTCTATGGCGTGCTCGCCGAGCTGGCCCGACCGCTGGACGCGGCCGGCGTCCCGGTCGGCATCGTGCCTGGGGTGTCCTCGGCCATGGCCTCGGCGGCGGCGGCCGGCGAGTGTCTCACCCTGCCCGAAATCACCCAGACCGTCATCTTCACCCGGCTGTCCGAGCGTACCCAGATGCCGGAACGCGAGTCGCTGGTCTCGCTGGCGGCCCATGGCTGCACCCTCTGCATCTTTCTCTCCATCGAGCGTATCGAGAACGTGGTCGCCAATCTGGTCGAGGCGGGCTGGGCATCGACGGCGCCGGTGGTGGTGGTGCACAAGGCGACCTGGCCCGATGAGGAGCTGGTGCTGCGCGGTACCCTGGAGGACATCGCCGCGCGCTGCCGCGAGGCCAGGGTCGATCGCCAGGCCCTGATTCTGGTCAGCCCGGCCCTCGGCGCCCGCGCCCAGCGCGACACCAAACCCTCCAAACTCTATGACGCCGCCTTCCCGCGCCGCTTCCGTCCAGCGCGCGAGACCCCGGACTCCGGCGGTTGATCCCGGCCGCGCGAGGTCGTTGCCTGAGATCCGAACAGCGCCTCGTCGCGGCCGGCAGGGCTGCCATTTCTGTGATCGAGTTCCCCGAACGGCTTGTCCGCCGGTTGTATATTCGCGCACTTCGCCGGACCGTCGTGCTGCCTTGGTCGCGTGGGTGTCATGGATGGTCTCCGCCATTGTCCGCCAGTCGTTAGGCGAGAGTCGTCGCCCCGCACGCTATCCGCAAGTACTCGTTCAATACGGCCGTTAGGCGATTTCCGGGAAAGTCCATACCCAACCTAAAACTCCGGAAATGGACAGGATTTACAGGATTCTTCAAGATTTACAGGATTAAAAACAGAGTGTTATAAATTCTGCCAATCCTGCGAAATCCTGCCGGTCCTGTCTATGACTGGGCGGATCGCGGGTACAAGGTTTCCCGGAAATCACCTTATTTCAGGTCTGACATCGGAACGAACGGCGCTCACTGAGTTCACTGATCTCTTCCGCCTTGGTTCACCCGACTGAAAATAAAAATCAGGACAATCGATATGGCGCGACAAATTTTTGCAAGATCGGTGGCCGCGAAATTGGCCGGGGTGGTCTTCATCCTGGTTCTGGTTCTGTTGTCGGCCTTTTCCTGGGGGCTGAGCGACTACGCGCGCACGTTGCTGGCCAGGAAGGGAATCGCGGAGCTAGAGGCGCGAACGGACCTGTTGCTCTCGATGGTCGCGAGTTATGACGCGGCGCTGACCCAGGAGTCCGACCGTCTCATGTCGGTTTTCTCCGGCGGATTCGAGGGACGGTTTTCCATCGACACCGAGAACCGGGTCCGCGTCGGCGACCAGACGGTGCCGACGCTTCGCGATGGCGGCACCATCCTCAACCTCGATCTCTCCGCCGTGGACCGCTTCGCGGATCTGGCTCACTCGGTCGCCACCATCTTCGTGCGCGATGGCGAGGATTTCCTGCGGGTGGCGACCTCGCTCAAGGATGAACAAGGCCAGCGCGCCATGGGAACCTGGCTCGGTAAACAGCATCCTGGCTACGCCAGCCTGATCGCCGGGCGTGACTATAGCGGCAAGGCGACGCTCTTCGGCCGGGACTACATGACCAGGTACAAGCCGATCCTGGCCGATGGTCAGGTGATCGGCCTGCTGTTCATCGGAATCGATTTCACCGAGGGGCTGGACGCGCTCAAGCAGCAAATCCGCTCGCTGAAGGTCGAGGATTCGGGGTATTTCTTCGTCCTCGACGCCAATCCTGGAGCCCATTACGGGCAGCTTCTCGTCCATCCGGCCAAGGAGGGCCAGGTGATCCTGGACACCAAGGACGCGGATGGCCGGGCCTTCATCGCCGAGATGCTTGAGAAGAAGCAGGGCGTCATCCGCTATCCCTGGATGAACGCCGAGCTGAACGAGACCGAGCCGCGCGACAAGATCGCCGTCCACGCGCATTACCCGCATTGGAACTGGGTCATCGGTGGCGGTACCTATCTGGACGAATTCGCCCGCGACGCGACCCTATTGCGTAACGCCACCCTGGCGGCCTCGGCTGGACTGCTGCTGGCCGTGGGAATCATTCTGGTGCTGATGACCAGGCGCCTCATCACCCAGCCATTGCGTCAGGTCATCGGGGTTTTCGCGCGCATCGGCGCCGGCGACTACGGCAGTCGGATCGACGGCGCGCGCCAGGACGAGATCGGCGTCATGCTCAAGGCGCTCGATGGGATGCAAACCAATCTGGCCGAGCGCGCGGCGAGCGAACAGCGTGTCGCCAATGAGATGCGGCGCGTCACCAGCGCCCTCGACAAGGCCTCTACCAACATGATGGTCGCCGACCCCGACGGCACCCTGGTCTATATGAACGAGGCCTTCACCGCCATGATGCGCGAGGCCGAGGCCGATATCCGCCAGGCGATTCCGGGCTTCGCCGCGGCGGGTCTGCTCGGTCGCGGCTTTGCTGATTTCCACAAGAATCCAGCCCATCAACGCGGTTTGCTGGAGGGGCTGAAAGGCACCTATGTTTCGCAGATGCGCGTGGGCGGACGCACCTTCAAGCTGATCGCCAATCCGGTGCTGGACGACCGGGGCGCTCGCCTTGGGACCGTCGTGGAGTGGGTCGATCGAACCGCCGAGGTGATCGCCGAGGGCGAATTGGACACGCTGCTCGACGCGGTCGCGCATGGAGATTTCAGTCAGCGCCTGAGTATCGACGGCAAGTCGGGCTTCTTCCGCGAGCTGGCCGATGGCGTGAACAATCTCACCGAGATCGTTTCCAAGGCGCTGGATGATCTCGCGACGGTTCTGAAAGCCGTCGCCCGGGCGGACCTGACGAAACGGATCGAGTCACGCTACAAGGGACGCTTCGCCGAGTTGAAACAGGACACCAACGCCACGGTTCAACAGTTGGAGCGACTGGTCCGACAGATCCTTGAGGCCACCGACGCGATCAACACGGCGGCGGGCGAGATCGCGGCGGGCAATGCCGACCTCTCCGCGCGCACCGAGGAACAGGCGAGCAGTCTGGAGGAAACCGCCAGCTCGATGGAGGAGTTCAATGCCAGCATCCAGCAGAACAGCGGCAGCGCCGGGAACGCGCGGGCACTCGTGTGTCTCGCCAATGAACGGGCGCTGGCGGGTGGCGTCCTCGTTCAGCGCGTGGTTGATACCATGGGCGGCATCCAGCAATCCAGCCAGCACATCGTCGACATCATCGGCGTGATCGACAGCATTGCCTTTCAGACCAATATTCTCGCCCTCAACGCGGCGGTGGAAGCGGCGCGGGCCGGCGAGCAGGGACGCGGTTTCGCGGTGGTCGCCGCGGAGGTCAGGACGCTGGCCCAACGCAGCGCCCAGGCGGCCAAGGAGATCAAGCAACTGATCGGCGACTCGGTGGCGAAAGTGGACGACGGAGCCAGGCTGGTCAAGGAGACCGGCACCACGATGGAGACGATCGTCAGCTCCTTCCAGCAAGTCGTCAGCCTGGTGACCGAGATCGCCGAGGCCAGCCGGGAACAGGAGGAGGGCATCGGACAGGTGACCAAGGCGATTACCCTGATGGACGAGGCGACCCAGCGCAACGCGGCCTTGGTGGAAGAGGCGGCGGCGGCGGCCGAGAGCCTGGAGGATCAGGCCAGGATCTTGAGTCGGACCGTCTCGGTCTTCAACATGGATGACGGTCGTCAACGGAACGGATCGCCAATGGCGAGCCAGGCCGATGACATTGACTTCGACGAATTCGTCTATATCCACAAGCAGTGGTCGAAGAAGCTTCGCCGGGTCGTCGAGGGTCGCGCCGAACCCCAGAATCCGGAGATCGTGTCCTGCGATGACAAATGTTCCCTAGGGCAGTGGATCCACGGTGCCGGCAGCCAATTCAAGACGGTCCCCGTGTACACCGTGCTGCGCGCGAAACATGCGCAATTCCATCAGTGCGCGGGAGATGTCCTTCGTCATGTGATCGTCGGTGAACGCGAGCGGGCGGACCTTGTACTGTCGGAGCGTTTCGCCCCGCTTTCCGAGGAGACCATCGAGCAGATCCGCCGACTGGAGCAGCACTGTCAGCATGACCACTCGGAGCAAGACGTCGGCATGCGGTTGGTGAGCTGAGAATTCGACCCGGCCTGGGCCGATCCGTAGGATGGGCAGAGCGAGAGCGATGCCCATCTTTCCGCCCACTGAGCCTTCAGGATTGTGCCGGATGACATCGGCACGGTTCGATGGGCCTCACGGCGCTCGGCCCATCCTCGTATCTTGAGCCTTGGAGCGTACGGGATGGGCATCGCTGCGCTCTGCCCATCCTACGAGGGATTTTCCACAAGCTCCGAGGGCCGGAGCGACGTCGGGTGTTCACGACAAGGATTCCCACCATGGATGGGTCATCGGAATTCGAGGCGATCCTCCGTGCGCCGTCCTCATCGCGCGTGACGGCGGACGCCTCATTCTTGGTTCCCGTTGAACTCGGGCTGTATCGAGGTTGACGCCACGCGGTGCCTTCACCGCCAATCATTTCGTTGATTCAGGATGCGTCCATGGCTTCCTCGCCCAAGAATCTCGTGACCAATTCCGCCGAGAGTCCCGCGACGATCCGCGAGCGAGCCCGCCGGGCGCTCGAGCGCGGCGATTTCGACTGGGCGGAAAAACAGGTGGCGGGCGATCTCGATCTCGCCGAGCTGACCGAAAACCTGCGCATCTATCAGGTCGAACTGGAATTGCAGAACGCCGAGCTGCGGGTGACGCAATCGGCCGCCGAGCGCATGGCGACACGCTATACCACGCTGTTCTTCGGCATTCCCCAGGCGGTCCTGGTGGTCGACCGCCATGGTCTGATCCTGGAGGCCAATCAGGAGGCCGCCCGCCTGTTTGGTCTGCAAAACCGCCACCTGCGTCAGCACTATCTTCCCCGTCTGGTGGCCAGGGAATCGGACGAGCAACTCGATGGCGCGCTTGGACTGGCCTGGGAGTCCGGCGCCAGCCAAGGTGGCGAGATGCGCTTTCTCACCACCGATGGCGGTCATTTCGAGGGCGAACTCCATATCGCCCGCCTGCCCGCGGAGGAGGACGGTGTCTGCCAGCTCATCTGCTCGGTCATCGACCTGAGCGAACGCCTGCGCCAGGAGGCGAACATCCGTAGCGCTTACGCGCGTTCGCGCGAGAGCGAGACCCGCTATCGGATCCTCGCCGACTACTCCGCGGACTGGGACTATTGGATCGGTTCCGATGGGCGCTATCACTACGTCTCGCCGGCCTGCGAGTCCATTTGCGGCCATGGGCCGGACGCCTTCCTGGCCGATCCCCAGCTCATGCCGACCCTGGTGCATCCCGACGATCGATGGCTGTGGGAGGAACACTCGCGGGATGTGAACCACGCTTGCCGTGACACGCCCTCGGCCAAGCTGGAACTGCGCCTGATCCGCCCCGATGGCGAATTGCGCTGGATCGAGCATATCTGTCGTCCAGTCTTCGAGGATGACGGCGGCTATCTGGGCTGGCGGGGCGTCAACCGCGACATCACGGCCCGCAAGCAGTCCGAACTCATCATCGACCTGCAGAAACGGCGCTCGGAGGCCCTGCTCGAATTGCCCCGCGCCGTCGATGGATTGGACGAATTCGCGTTGATACAGCACGGACTGAAACTGGCCGAGTCGCTCACCGAAAGCTGTATCGGCTTCGCCCATTTCGTCAACGAGGATCAGACCATCGAGCTTGCCGCCTGGTCGAATTCCACCCTGGAACAGGGTTGTCAACGACCAGATACCGAATGTCACTACCTGATCGGCGAGGACGGCGTCTGGGCCGACACCCTGCTCCAGGGCTCTCCGCTCGTCCGTAACGACTATCCGGCATCGACCGATCAGCATGGACTGCCCGAGGGGCACATCCCGCTGCATCGGTTCATCTGTGTGCCGGTCGCGGCGGACGGCCTCATTCGTCTACTCATCGGGGTCGGAAACAAGGCCGAGGATTATCGCGATCTTGACGTGGAAAGCGTCCAGCTCATCGCCAACGCGCTCTGGCGCATCGTGCGCCAGCGTCGCGCGGATCAGGCGCTCAGAAAGAGCGAGGCGCGTTTTCGCCATCTCTCCATGCTGATGTCCGATATCGCCTATTCCTGTGTCGAGGCCGGTCCGGATCGTTTCGCCCTGGATTGGATCAATGGCGCGGTCGAAACCATCACCGGTCACCGGGCCGAGGCGGTCATGGCCATGGGTACCTGGCGGCGCCTGATCATGCTGGAGGATCGCGCCCTCTTCGACGCGCGACTCCGGGAACTGACAACCGGCAAGGCCCTGACCTACCAGTTGCGATTGCGCCGCCGCGACGGAACCCTGGCCTGGGTGGAAATGACCAATCAATGCGTGCTCGACGTGGATGGCTGCCATCGAGTCTATGGCGGCATCAAGGACATCAGCGAACGTCGGCGCACGGAATACCAGCTTCAGGAGTCGGCGCGGCGGATGGAGTTCCAGAACCGGGAACTGGATCTGGCGCGGATGCAGGCCGAGGCCTCGACCCAGGCCAAGAGCCAATTCCTGGCCAATATGAGCCATGAGATCCGCACCCCCATGAACGGGGTCATCGGCATGACGCGGCTGTTGCTGGAGAGCGAACTGACCGAGGAGCAGCGGCGCTTCGCCGAGATCGTGCGCGCCAGCGGCGAGAGTCTGCTCGCCCTGATCAACGACATCCTGGATTTCTCCAAGATCGAGGCCGGCAAACTCCAACTGGAGATGCTGAACTTCGATCTGCGCGTCACCCTGGAGGATGTCGTGGAACTCCTGGCCTTCAGTGCCCAGGAAAAGGATCTCGAACTGACCTATCAGATCGATCCGGGCGTGCCCTCTTCGGTGCGCGGAGATCCGCGTTATCTGCGCCAGATCATCGTCAACCTGGCGGGCAACGCCATCAAGTTCACCAGTCATGGCGAGGTTGGCATCCATGTCACCCTGGTGGCCGAAACCCCGGACAGGGTTCTGATCCGATTCGAGGTGCGCGACAGCGGCATTGGGATCCCCGAGAACCAACGCGCCAATCTGTTCACTGCCTTCAACCAACTCGACAGTTCCACCACCCGGCGCTTCGGTGGAACGGGTTTGGGACTGGTCATCTCCAAGCAACTGGCCGAGCTGATGAATGGTTCGATCGGGATGGAGAGTCAGCCCGCCCTGGGATCCAGGTTCTGGTTCACCGCCGAATTCGAGAAACCCTCGGAGGAGCATCCCGCGCCACAGGCGAAATACGCGCCGTTGAATGGACTGCGGGTGCTGGTGGTCGACGACCACGCGACCAACCGTCTCCTGCTCGAAACCCTGCTGCGTTCCTGGGGATGCGAGTCCCAGGAGACCGACAATGGACCGGACGCCCTGAAGCGGCTGCGTCAGGCCGCCCAGGCCGGAGAACCCTTTCAGGCGGCCCTGCTGGATCTGACCATGCCGACCATGAACGGCCAGGAACTGGCCTGTCTCATCAAGCAGGATCCCAACCTTCGTGGCACCCGGCTGATCCTCCTGACCTCGCTGGTGCGCCGCGGCGATGCCACGCGCATGGAGCAGGCCGGTTTCTCCGGCTATCTGACCAAGCCGCTGCGCAAGCATCTGTTGCATGACTGTCTGGCGCTGGTCATGGGGCGGGAAGCCGGGGCCACCAGCGAGGCTCCGCCGGCCATCGTCACCCGGCACACCGTCGCCGAGGCGGATCGTCAGGCGATCGCCGCCCTGGCGCCCAGTCAGGCGCGGATTCTGCTCGTGGAGGACAACCTCACCAATCGGCTCGTCGCGAAAGGGATTCTGGAGAAACTCGGTTATCTCAACACGGACACGGCCGGTAACGGGGCGGAGGCGCTGGAGGCGCTGTCGTGCCTCGCTTACGATCTGGTGCTCATGGACGGTCAGATGCCCGGAATGGATGGCTTCGAGGCGGCACGGCGTATCCGCCGGGGCGAGGCCGGCGTCATCAACCGGCGCGTCCCCATCATCGCCATGACCGCGCTCGCCATGACGGGTGACCGGCAGCGCTGTCTGGAGGCCGGCATGGACGACTATCTGTCCAAACCCTTCGAGCCTCGCGCCCTGGCCGAGGTCATCGCGGCGCAACTCGCCCGCGCCTCGCACGTTCCGCCCTGTGGCGAGACGACGGACCCCGTCCAACGCCCGGCGCCGGCCTCGCCCCTTTCGAATCCGCGCGCCCCGGATTCGCCATTCGATGAATCCGACATGCTTGAGCGCATGATGGGCGATCGCGGCATGGCCCGCGAGGTGATCGCGCAATTCCTGCGCGATGGCCCGATCCGTATCGGTGAACTCAAGGATGGCCTGAACGAGGGGGATCTGGCGATGGTCGGCTTCCACGCGCACAGCCTTCAGGGGTTGGCCGCCAACATCTCGGCCTTCAGGCTGCGCGATGTAGCGTTAAGGCTGGAAATGCTCGCCGAGGAACCGGGATCGCTGGTGGAGGCATCGCGCCTGGCCCGCCTGCTGGAACAGGAGTTCAAGCCGTTGCGCACAGCGCTCAACGATTGGATGCAACCCTCGTAGGATGGGTAGAGCGAAGCGAAACCCATCAAACCCCGCGCCGTCCTATCGGAGCCGCGCCACGAAAAACGCCTCCGGTTGCACGAGGGCGTTTTCGTCAAGCCCTGGAGCGATGGTCGATGGGTTTCACGGCCATTCGGCGTCCGTGCCAAACTTCAGCTTCATAGCGTGGCCGCTCTACCCATCCTACGGGTCGAGTGCCGGTAGCGGCGACGGTGGATCGGCGAAGCGCTCTCGGATAGCGAGGATTTCCTCGATCGATCCAAAGAACAACTCGGCCAGGCGCGGATCGAAATGGCTGCCCACATTGTCGCGGATCCATTGCAGCGCCTCGCTGACCTCCCACGCCTGCTTGTAGGGACGCGCCGAGGTCAGTGCGTCGAACACATCCGCCAGGGCGACGATGCGCCCCGTCAGTGGAATCGCCTCGCCGACCAGGCCCTGGGGATAACCTCCGCCGTCCCATTTCTCATGATGATTCAGGGCGATCTCGCGCGCCATGCGCAGCAGCTCGGAGTCATCGCCGCTCAGCAGATCGCCGCCGATGGTGGTGTGGGTGCGCATGATCCGCCACTCATCGGCCGTCAGCTTGCCGGGCTTGAGCAGGAGCGCGTCCGGGATCCCGATCTTGCCGACATCGTGCATGGGGCTGGCGTGCAGCATGGTTTCACACTGGCCCTCGTTCCAACCCAGATGCTGGGCGATGAGGGCCGAGGTATGACTCATGCGCAGGATGTGACGGCCGGTTTCATTGTCGCGATACTCGGCGGCGCGTCCAAGCCTCTGTACCACCTGCAGGCGGGTGTCGCGAATCTCGCGAGTGCGCTCATGGACGATCTTTTCGAGCCCGTCGCGCTGATCGTGGGTCATCCGATGCGCCAGTTGCACATCGAGCATGTTGCGCACCCGGATCACCACCTCCGCCCGATCGAAGGGCTTGCCGATGAAATCATGGGCGCCCGCCTGCAGGGCGCGCAGCAGATAATCGCGGCTATGCTGCGCGGTCAGGACGAGGATCGGCGGGGCGAGCGGATCGTTCAAGGCGACGATCTGCTCGATGATGTCGAACCCCGTCACATAGGGCATGCGGATATCGAGCAGGATCAGATCTGGCGTCACCCGCCGGTAGGCGGGCATGACCTCGCGCGGATCCTGGATCAGGATCGGATTCTCATAACCCTCGGCGCGCAACAGGCGGTCCATCAGGATCAGATTGGACCGTTCGTCATCGACCACGAGGATCCGGGCCAATGACCTGACCGGCTTATTGGGTTTGGTGATGTTATTCATACAGCCGTTTCCGGTGAATAACCGTTCAAGGATATTCCTCCCGCCTGCCTAGGGATCCATCGTCACGGACTCCATCCCTGGGAGTTCGATCAAAAACCGGCTTCCCTCGCCAACCACGCTCGCAACGCCGATTCGCCCCCCCATGGCCTCGGTGAGTCGGCGGCAGACCGCCAAAGCGATGCCATCGCCTTCCCCATGGAGATCGAGATCATCCGCGTTGCGCCGCGTGACGGATTGAAACAGTTCATTCAGCCGCGCTGGCTGGATCCCTGGACCCGTGTCCGAGACCTCCAGTCTGATCGCCCCTGGGGCGTCGCGCGCGTGGCTTGCCTCCAGGCTGACCCGGCCCTTGGGTCGATTGTATCGGATAGCGTTGGAGAGCAGGTTGACGAGTACCTGCTTCAAGCGTCCGCGATCGGCCAGCAGAACCAGGCCGGACATGGACCCCACATGCAGGCCGATCCCCAGATGGCGTCCCAGTGGTTCGACCAGGGCGAGACAGTCCCTGACCAGGGGCTCCAGGGCGACGGGTTCGATCTGGAGTTCGAGTTGGCCGGATTCCAGTCGGGTCAGATCAAGCACCTCGTTGATGAGCTTCAGCAAATGTTCGCCGCCGAGGAGGATCTCGTGCACGTTTTCGCGCTGTGCCTCGCCGAGCGATACATCCTGTTCCAGTAACTGGGCGAAGCCGAGGATCGCGTTCATGGCTGTGTGCAATTCATGGCTCATCAGCGAGAGGAATTCGGACTTCGCCCGGTTGGCCTGTTCCGCCTCCTCCTTGGCCTTGAGCAGATCCGCCTGGGTTTGCAGTTCCCTGGTCACATCCTGCTGAATGCCGACGAAATGGGTGATCCGCCCGGTCCGATCCCTGACCGGCGCAAGACGCAACTGATTCATGAACAGGGTGCCGTCCTTACGGTAGTTACGCAGCAGCACGGAGGCTTCGCGCCCCTCTCGCAGTGCCGCCCGAACCACCGCGAGTGCCTCCTGATCGGTGTCATGGCCTTGCAGAAAGCGGCAGTTGCGTCCCAGCAGCTCGTCGGCTTCGTAGCCGGTCATGGACTGGAAGGCTGGATTAACATACACCAGAGGTAAGTCCGGCGCATTGGCATCGGCGACACTGACGCCGCTCATCATCGATTCCAGGACGCGGATCCGCCAACGCGAAGGATCGTCGTCCGCGCGTGGGCTTTGCGGGTTAGTGTCGGGATGGGTGTCGTTTCGGCTTGGCAAGGTTAGGCGCCTGTCTAGCTTCGCGTCAGGGTCGTTCGAAATCCGCGACGCCGTCCCATAGGGTTCGGAGTTGGGGAGTGGGCAAGCATCGCTCAAGGGTGACGACATGGAAGCCGTGGGATCCTAGGCTTCCAGGAGACAAGGTAGATAAAATGCCAGCCTGTGACGGGCGTCTCGGCCGCCAGCGCCTAGTCTAGGCGAGCGACGGACTTGAAAATCTGAACGGCTCCTCATTTCGCATGCGCGTTGGACGCCGACGCGGTGCCTGGGTGGGGCGTGGGATGACCGACCGGAGCTGGCCGGGAGGGAGAGAGCCCCATGGATCCTGGACGACCTCGCGGGCGTTCAAGCGCCCCCTGCAAGTCGCGGCCGGGTGGCTGTATCTGGCGAATCCGCCCATATGTTGGCGATCATTCGCCAGATCCCGCCGCGCATGAGGCGCCGGCGGAGTTTCGTTTTCATCGAGGAGCACCGATAGAGCATGAAAGACTCCGTCCGATACGGCGATTATCTGCGAGCGATCGGCGCCGGACGGCGTGAGCTGAGCGCCAACGCTATCCTGCCGCCGGCACGGCGGGACGTGAACGGCCGCCCGCTGCCGCCACCGGCCCCGCCGCCCATCCGGCTGCACCCGGACGAAATCGCGGGACTGCTGCGTCCCTACGTCTCCGTGCGCTTCATGGATCAGTTCCGGGCGGTCGTGCCCCTGGCGCTCTATCTCGCGCTCTTTCAGATCCTCATCCTGCGTCAGCTCGTCGATGACTCCTGGCTCATCACCGCCGGTCTGTTCGCGGTGATCCTCGGGCTGATGTTCTTCATGGAGGGGCTGAAGCTGGGTCTCATGCCCTTTGGTGAACTCATCGGCCACACCCTGCCGCGCAAGTCGTCGCTGCCGCTGGTGCTGCTGATCACGCTCCTGCTCGGTATCGGCGTGACCTTCGCGGAGCCGGCGATCGGCGCGCTTCAGGCCGCCGGTCGGAACGTCTCGCCCGAGCTCGCGCCTTATCTCTGGCTGCTGCTCAACGAATGGACCGGCGCGCTGGTGCTGGTCATCGGGGCCAGCGTCGGTCTGGCCGCGGTGCTGGGGACGCTGCGTTTTCTGCATGGCTGGAGCCTCAAGCCGCTCATTTATGCCTCGCTGGTGCCGGTGCTCGGGCTCACCCTTTACGGCGCGGGCGATCCGGAGCTGGCCAAGGTCATGGGGCTGGCCTGGGATGCCGGCGCGGTGACCACCGGGCCGGTCACGGTGCCGCTGGTGCTGTCGCTCGGCATCGGCATCGCGGCGGCGGCCGGTCGGGGCGATTCCGGGCTGTCCGGCTTCGGCATCGTCACCCTGGCCTCGCTCTTTCCCATCATCGGCGTGCTGCTGCTGGCCTTTTATGTCGCCGGGACCGTCACGCCCACCGAGATCCTCGCCATCGCCGCCATGGCGGGCACGGATATGGGCGCGCTCGCCTGGTACGAACGCAGCCCCGGAGTTGAATTGATCCTGGGTCTGCGCGCCATCCTGCCGCTGGTGCTCTTCCTTTTCATCATTTTGAAGTTCGTGCTGAAGGAAGAACTGCCGCGTCCGCGCGAGATCTGGCTGGGGATCGCCCTGACGCTGATCGGCATGTGTCTCTTCAATCTGGGGCTGACCTACGGGCTGTCGGCGCTCGGCGCGAGCGCTGGATCCCTGGTCCCGGCCGCCTTCATGGCGGTTCCCGACGCGGAGGGGTCGCCGCTCTATCTCTATGGGGTCGGACTGACCCTGGCCCTGGTCTTCGCCTGGGTGCTCGGCTTCGGGGCGACCATCGCCGAGCCGGCGCTCAACGCCCTGGGCGTCACGGCGGAGCAGTTGACCAACGGCTTCTTCAAGAAGCGCACACTGATTTTGGCGGTCTCGGTCGGGGTCGCCTGCGGTATCGCGCTGGGCGTGACCAAGCTCATCTTCGATCTGCCGCTGGTCTGGCTCATCGTCCCGCCCTATCTGCTCGCCACGCTACTGACCCTGGTGTCCTCGGAGGAGTTCGTCAATGTCGCCTGGGACAGCGCCGGCGTCACCACCGGTCCCATCACCGTGCCTCTGGTGCTCGCCATGGGGCTTGGCTTCGGCAACGCGACCCAGGCGGTCGAGGGGTTCGGGATCCTCTGCCTGGCCTCCATCGGTCCCATCATCAGCGTGCTGCTGACCGGTCTCTGGGCGCGCCTGCGGGCCGGGCTGCAAGAACGCACCGACCGCCGCGACCCATCCACCCAACCAGCGCTGGACGTCCAATCGCCGCTATGAAAGACAAAATCACCTACCTGACCGACGTGGCGCTCATCACCTGCATCGTCACGGCCGGACGCGGCGACGCGGTCATCCAGGCCGCCCAGACCATGGGCGCGGCCGGAGCGCTGGTCTATCACGCCAGGGGCATCGGTCCGCGCGAACGGCTCGGGCTGCTGGGCATCGCGGTCGAGGCGGAGAAGGATGTCGTCAACGTCCTGGTCGCGACCGACTACCAGGACGTGGTCTTCGAGGCGATCTACCGAGCCGCCGAACTCAACCGGCCTGGCGCCGGGATGGCCTATATCACCCCGATCGAGCGGATGGCGACCTTTGTTCCGCGCGAGATCCTGGAGCGAGTGACGGGGCCGGGAGGCCAGTCATGAGCGCGACCGAACGGGACGCGCCGGTTCCTGGCGGGGCCGCCAAACTGATCTCCTGTATCCTCCCCGACGACGGCACGGAGCGGTGTCTCCTGGCCTGGCTGCGCGACCAGGCGGGCGTCAACCGGGCGAACAGCGTCTATTGTCGCGGCCATTCGGTGTTGCGCGAGAGCACCGCCCGTCGCGGCAAACTGCCGGAGCCCGCGCTGGTGCGTCTGGTCACCATCGTCGTGGACGCGGAGGCGGCGGACGCGCTCTTCGAACGGGTGTATGAGCGGGCGGAGATCCACCGACCGGGCGGCGGCGCGCTCTTCATGACGCCGCTGATCCTCGCCACGCCCTTCGCGCTCCCCGAGGGCGTCGCCAACGAGGCCGGAGAGCTTCGGGAGTGAATCCAGGTCACGTTGCGTCCTTGCAAGCTAATCTCTTTTGCGAAGGATGGTTCCGCCCATCCCGGCAAACGTCTGTTGGAGAATCGCCATGACCCACGCCGAAATGGTCTATCAACACCTGAAAGCGCTGCCGGAATCGGTGGCGGCCGAAGTCCTGGATTTCGTGCAATTTCTGGAGCGCAAGCACCTCGGTGTCGGACAGCCCCGTCAGCCTGGCAGTGCGCAAGGGAAAATCTGGATGGCGGAGGACTTTGACGCACCGCTCGATGACTTCAAGGATTACCAATCCCTATCCCGTCAATAAGCTCTGGGCATGAATCGCACAATACTCATCGAGAGTCATGCGACGGCTCTCGCCAACGAGACCGGAGAGCTTCAGGAGTGAATCCACGATGACCCCCATCCCGATGTTCGACTGGCTGGGCGGCTACCAAAAGGGCTGGCTGCGTCTGGATCTGCTCGCCGGTCTGACCACGGCGGCGGTGGTCGTTCCAAAGGCCATGGCCTATGCCACCATCGCCGGACTGCCGGTCGAGGTGGGGCTCTATACCGCCTTCGTCCCCCTGGTGATCTACGCCATCCTGGGCACCTCGCGACCGCTCAGCGTCAGCACCACGACCACGCTGGCGATCCTCACCGGCACTCAGCTCGCGCTGGTGGTGCCTGGCGGTGATCCGACGGCGCTGCTTACCGCCTCCGCGACCCTCGCCTTCCTGGTCGGGATCATGCTCATCCTGGCCTCGGTACTGCGCCTGGGCGTGGTTGCCAGCTTCATCTCGGAGCCGGTGCTGACCGGCTTCAAGGCCGGCGTCGGGCTGGTCATCGTCCTCGATCAGGTACCCAAGCTGCTCGGCCTCCATTTCGAGAAGAGCGGGTTCCTGCGCGACATCCTGGCGCTTGTCCATCACTTGCCCGAGACCTCGTTCACGACGCTCGCGGTCGGCGTCGCCATGCTGGCGATTCTGCTGGGGATCGAGCGTCTGGTTCCACGCGCCCCGGCCCCGCTGGTCGCGGTCGCGCTCGGCATCGCCGTCTCGGGCCTGTTCGCTCTGCAAGGCCATGGCGTGGCGATCGTCGGCCAGATTCCCCAGGGGCTGCCGTCCCTGACCCTCCCCGACCTGGGTCTGATCGAACAGCTCTGGCCCGGCGCGCTCGGCATCGCGCTCATGAGCTTCACCGAGTCGATCGCCGCCGCGCGCGCCTTCGCGGGTCGCGGCGAGCCGCGTCCAGAGCCCAATCGTGAGCTGCTGGCGACAGGGCTCGGTAACCTCGTCGGCGGTCTCTTCAGCGCCATGCCCGGCGGGGGCGGCACCTCGCAGACGGCCGTCAACCGGCTCGCCGGCGCACGTACCCAGATCGCCGGACTGGTGACGGCCGCCGCCGCCGTGGCGACCCTGGTCCTGCTCGCGCCGCTCATGGGTCTGATGCCCCAGGCGACGCTGGCGGCGGTGGTCATCGTCTATTCGATCGGTCTGATTCAGCCGGCTGAGTTCCTCGCCATCCTGCGAGTTCGGCGGATGGAATTTCTCTGGGCGTTGGCCGCCTTTGGTGGCGTGGTGCTGCTCGGAACGCTCAAGGGGATCGTGGTGGCGGTCATCGTGTCGCTGGTCGCCCTGGCCTACCAGACCGCCCATCCGAGGCTTTATGTGCTCGGACGCAAGCCCGGCACCGATCTCTTCCGCCCGAAATCGGCGGAGCATCCGGATGACGAGACCGTTCCCGGCCTCCTGATGGCGCGCCCGGAGGGACGCATCTTTTTCGCCAACGCCCAGCGCATCGGCGAGCAACTCTGGGGGCTCATCGACTTAGCCGAGCCGCGCGTGCTGGTGGTCGATTTCCGCGCCGTGCCCGACATCGAGTACTCGGCGCTCAAGATGCTCGCCGAGGGCGAGGAGCGGCTGCGCGAACGCGGCATCCAGCTCTGGCTGGTCGCGCTTAATCCGGAGGCGCTCGGCATGGTTCAGCGCTCGCCGCTCGGCGAGACGCTCGGGCGCGAGCGGATGTTTAGCAACCTGCGGATGGCCGTCGAGCGTTTCCGCTCACTGAGCGAGGCACGGGAAGGCATCGATGAACCTGAGAAGAGCCGTTGAACCGCATCGTCACGCCCTAACGGAGCATCCAAAGCGATGCGGTTCGGCCAGGTATCGCCCACAATAGGCCGGGGCGAGCGTCCAATACCTGGTCGTGAGTTCGCCCTATTGACGGGGCGCCGGATGACAGGCCCGGCGGATCGCCTGCGGGTCGCTGATTTTGACTTCCATTCAACCTCAAGGATCATTTTTCCATGACGACAATGCCACGCCCGATCACCCTTGCCTGCGCCATGACCCTGGGTCTCCTCGGCTCCCTGCCCATCGCGCATGCCGAAACCGTTCCGGTCGCCGTCGGCTCCGTTTCCTCCACCGTCAGCGGCACCGTGACGGTCGTCAATCAGGAGAAGCGCATGCTGACCATCAAGACCCCGGAGGGCCGCTTCGAGGTGCTGCATGTCCCAGCGGAGGTCCAGCGTCTCGATGAGGTCAAGATCGGGAATGTCCTGACCATCACCGAAACCGATCTCGTCCTAATCGATCTGAAAACGGGCGCGGACGCCGGCGCCATCGGTATCTCGACCCAGTCCTCTGTGGTGCGCGATCCAGGCGAGAAGCCGGCCGGCATGATGGTCGAATCCTTGACCGTCACGGGTGTCGTCGAGTCCGTGGACAAGGCGAAATCCAGCGTGACGATCAAGGGGCCAGAGCAAATCATGACGTTCAAGGTCAAGGATCCGGCCCTGCTTGAATCGGTCGCCGTCGGCGACAGCGTCAGCGCCTCTTATATGCGGGCGATCAGCGGCGAGGTTAAGTTCCAATAACTTGGGAAGCGCGAAAAATCGCCCGCCACTCGCCGCCGAAGTGGCGGCGAGTGGCGGGCGAACCTGTCTTATTTGTTGGTATTCAGACCGATCGGCAGATAGACCGGGCACCAGCCGATGAGTCCGGTGGCGAGGGGCACCAGGGCGATGGCGCCGAGCCAATTCTGAGCGTAGACGCCCCAGGCGGCGATGGCGACGCCGGCGACGATACGGAGGGTACGATCGAGTTTTCCGAGGTTTTGGGTCATGCTGGGATCTCTGCTGTGATGGTGGTGACCGGCGCTCTTGGCCGATCCGGTGTGTGTGAGCAGAGAGTACGCGGATCGATCCGTCGCTTCCGTGACTATGTCACCAACGGATCAGCCATCACGCGCCCGCGATTCCAGCCCTGGGATATCCAGCAGTTCGATCAGACCCCGCGTTGTGCGCAGCAGGCCCTGTCCTTCCAACCCTTTGAGCACCCGGCTGATGACCTCGCGGGATGACCCCAACTCCACCGCCAGGGCCTGGTGGGTCATGCGAATGTCCCGACCCGGTGCCGCCGAGCGCGCGCTCAGAAGAAAGGTGACGAGGCGCTGATCCAGACGCTGGAAGAGCACCGCGTCCAGCACCCCGAAGACCTCCTGCAACCGACTGGCGATCAGGCCGAAGAGATACTCCCGCCAGGGCTCGGATTCGGACATCCAGCGGTGTACCTCGGCGGCTCTCACCACGACCGCCTCGACATCGCTCTCGCATTCGGCGAAGGCCGGGAAGGGCCGATGGCCGAGGATGCAGGAGGCGGTCAGCACGCAGCTTTCGCCCGGCTCCACGCGATAGAGCGTGATCTCTCGGCCGTTCTCGCCGAGCTGATAGACCCGCCCGGTCCCGACGAGGATCAAGGGCAAGAGGGAGCAGGTCGAACCATGGTCACAGATCGGACGTCCCGCCGGCAGACGCGCGATGGAGGCGTTGTCGAAGAGTTCGGCGCGCAAAGCCAGTGGGGCCACGCGCAGAAAGGAAAAACGGTCGAGAATGTGCTGGCGCTGTTGGGGATCGCTGATCATGCGGAGCGTGAACGGTGGCCGGAAGCGTCTTCGGCGAGACGTGCGATGAAGCGCTCCCGGCCGCCGGATCCTACTGAACGCTGCCGAATGACTTGTCGAGCGCGCCGGATGGCGGCTGTAATCCAGCGTATCGGCACCCTTGCGCGACGGGGCCGCCTGGGAAGAGGCCATAGAGATATTTGATGCCGCCCTTGGAATGGAAGGACTCGTCGAGCGCGTCATGGAGATCGCGGACGTTGGGGTGATCATGACGCTCGAAGTAGTCCTGGAGGGCCTTGATCGTTCGCCAGTGATCCTCGTCGAGCTGAATGCCGTCATGCTGGGCCGCTTCCTCGGCGCCTCCGCGGGTCCATTCGGGTGGAGCATGCGGGAACTCGGGGTCGAGGTTGATCGCGCCTGGATTCATGATGTCGCTCATGGTCTGTGTCGCCATGTTGTCCTCCTGATGATTGATCGAATGGATCCGCGTTCCGGTGGTTCGCCGCTACGACAGGGGTGCGTTGCACACCCACTCGGACTGTCCTATCGTCCCTCGTGAGTGTCGATTCCGTGACGGGGCGCGTCAAGCACCGATCAGCGACAACCGCCTAGGATCTGTCATCGATTCTCGTTGTGAGTTGTAGGATGTCGCGCGACATCCGCGTCGCGCGCGGCGATGTTCGGGTCACCCATCATCAGTAAGGCAAGACATGAAACCGGGGCAACAGGATCACTCGAACAAGCTGGATCTCACGCACTGCGATCGTGAACAGATCCAGTTCGCGGGCGCCATTCAACCGCATGGCGCGCTGCTGATGCTCGACGAACCGGATTTGCGCATTCTGCAGGCCAGCGCCAATACGGAAAGCCTTCTGGGGTTCCCTCCCGAGGCGCTCCATCAGGCGTCGATCGGCATCCTCTTGGGCGATGAGGTGAGCGAGACGCTGCGCGCGCGCCTAGCCTCCCAGAACATCTCCGGTGTGCTGGCGCACCTGATGACGGTGCGCCTGCCCGGTCGGGACGACAGTTTCCATCTGTTCGCCAATCGCATCGACGGTTTGCTGCTGCTGGAGTTCGAACGCATCGACGAGGAGGCGCGATCGCATGCCTCCGATCTGTATCAGGACGTTCACGCCAGCATCCAGGCCTTGCAGGCCAGTCAATCGCTGCAAGGGTTTTTCGATTTGACGGTGGAGCGCATCCGCCGTCTCACCGGTTTCGATCGGGTCATGGTCTATCGTTTCGACCCGGACGGCAGCGGCGAGGTGATCGCCGAGTCGGTGGGCTCGGATCGCGAGACCTATCTGGGCCTGCACTACCCGGCCGCCGATATCCCCGAGCCGGCCCGGCGCTTGTTCAGCCTGAGCTGGGTTCGCCATCTGCCCGATGTCGACTATGTCCCGGTTCCCCTGGTGCCGGAACTCAATCCGCTGACCGCGCGTCCTCCGGATCTGAGCTATTCGTTCCTGCGCAGCGTCTCGCTCATGTACAGCGGCTACCTCCGAAACATGGGGGTCAAGGCCACGTTGGTGACCACGCTGCTCAAGGACGGCCACTTGTGGGGATTGATCTCCTGCATGCACCACGAGGGGCCGAAGTATCTGCCCTACGAGAGCCGCGTGGCGGTGGAGTTCCTCGCCCATATGGTCTCGCTGCTCATGGGCTCGAAAACAGCCGAGGAGCATGATGGCTATCGTCTGACGCTGAGCGCCGCGCGCGCGCATCATCTCAAGGCGATGCTCGGGTCCGCGACCAGTCGACAGGGGCTGATGGACGCGCCTCCCGACCTGCTGTCCCCGCTGGATGCCGGCGGCGCCGCGCTGCTCACGGAGGACGGCTTGACGCTGTTCGGCGTCACGCCCGCCGAGCGCGATGTCCGGGCGCTGGCCGATTGGCTGGCCGCGCGCGAGGATCCGCTCTTCGTCACCCATCGCTTGCCGGCGGATTATCCGCCGGCCGCCGCCTTCGGCGAGATCGCGAGCGGCCTGCTGGCGGTGCGCCTGTCGTGTGATGGCCCCGACAGCCTGATGTGGTTCCGTCCCGAGTGGTTGCAGTCCGTCAACTGGGCCGGCGATCCGCGCAAGCCGGTCGAGATCGACGCGGACGGAGATGTGATCCGTCTGATGCCCCGTACCTCGTTCGCGCTCTGGAAGGAGACCGTCCCCGGCCAGTCGCGTCCCTGGCTGGACTGCGAAATCGAGCATGCGAGCGAGTTGCGGGTGGGCATCATCGAGTCGATCATCGTGCACACCGAGCGGCTCCGGCGTCTGAACAGCGAACTGGTGGAAAGCAATCTGGAACTCGACACCTTCGCCTACGCCGCCTCCCACGACCTGAAGGAACCCCTGCGCGGTATCCACAATTTCGTCCAATTCCTGCAGGAAGAGGAGGGCGGGCAACTGTCGGAGCAGAGCCAGAGGCGCCTGGCGACCATCCTCCGTCTCACCTGTCGGATGGATGATCTGATCGAATCGCTGCTCCAGTATTCGCGCGTCGGCCGGATCGACCTCGATTTACGGCCGGTCGATCTCAACGATGTCCTCGCCCAGATGCTCGAATCGCTACAGCTCCAGCCTCCCTCGGGTTCGGTGCGGGTGCGGGTGCTCGGTCGGTTGCCGGTGACGCACTGCGATCGGGTCCGCGTGACCGAGATCCTCGGCAACCTGATTTCGAACGCCATCAAGTACAACGAACGCGCGGATAAATTGATCGAGGTCGGTTGCGACAGCGAACTCGATCCGCCTGTCTTTTTCGTGCGCGATAATGGCATCGGGATCGCGCCGAAACACTTCGCCAGGATCTTCCAGATCTTCCGTCGGCTGCATGGCCGCGAGGAGTACGGCGGCGGGACCGGCGCCGGTTTGACGATCACCAAAAAGGCCATCGAACGCCATGGCGGACATATCTGGCTGGAATCCGTGCCAGGGGAAGGATCGATCTTTCGTTTCACGCTCGCCCCGAAATCGCGGCCGGCGTGATGGACCAGCGACGGATCCGCCGCGAGTAAACCAATAGTGCGTCCATGGATAAGAAACACGAAAAGGCACTCTTGATCGTCGAGGATTCCGATGAAGACTACGAGCTGACCCGCTGGGCCTTGCGGCGGGTCGGTTTCAAGCGTCCGATCCAGCGTTTCACACGGGTCGACGACACCCTCGAATTCCTCTTTCCACTCGACCGGACCGCCCATCGGGCGTTGGCGCCTCCCGCCCTGGCGTTGCTCGATGTCAATCTGCCCGACGGGACTGGCCGGGAGATCCTGGAAGCCATCCGTTGCGATCCGCGCTGTCCGCCCTTTCCCATCGTCATGCTCACGACCTCGAACAATCCTCGGGACGTAGAGCTATATTACCGTCTTGGCGCCGCCGGATACCTGATCAAACCGCTGAGTCGGGAGTTGTTCGCATCACGGATCGACGCCTTCGTGAGCTACTGGTTCATGGCCGCGACCCTTCCCTAAACAAACCCGAGGCCATCGGCTTGCCGACTCATGAATGATGTCCTACCGAAAGTGCTGATCATCGACGACAGCCCCGAGGACACCGAAACCTTTCGGTACTATCTGCGCGAGGGGTTCGAGGTCATCGCGACCGAGCGGGGCGATCGAGGTCTTAACCTCGCCGAGATGCTGCGCCCGGAGTGCGTGTTGCTGGACTACCAGTTGCCCGACATGACGGCCCTGGAATTCTTCGAGGAGCGGGGCGCGGGGCATGAGGAGGATTACGCCCTCATCGTTCTGACCGGGTACGAGGACGCCGCTCTGGCGGTCGAATGCATGAAGCATGGCGCGCATGATTTTCTCGTGAAGGGACGTGTCGGCCGGGAGATTCTGCGGCGCACGATCGCCAACGGCATCGAAAAGGTCGCCATGCGCCGGCAGGTGAGCGCGCAACAGCGCGAACTCGACCGCCACCGTCACCACCTGGAGGAACTGGTCGCCCGACGCACCGAGGAACTGGCCGAGGCGCGCGAGCGCGCGGAGTCGGCCAACCGGACCAAGAGTGCCTTCCTGGCCAACATGAGCCACGAGATCCGCACGCCGATGAACGCCATCATTGGCCTGACGCATCTGCTGCGTGACGAGATCCCGGACGGCGCCCCGACCGAACGGCTCCTCAAGATCGAGATGGCGGCGAACCATCTGTTGCACATCATCAACAACATCCTCGACCTGTCCAAGATCGAGGAGGATCGGCTGCGACTGGAAGAGACCGATTTCGCCCTCTCCACCCTGCTCGACGACGTCTGTTCGCTGATCGACGAGGTAGCGACGACCAAGGGACTGTCCCTCATGGTCGACGGCGGCTCGGTGCCGAACTGGCTGCGCGGCGACCCGACCCGGCTCCGCCAGGCCCTGCTCAACTATGCCGCGAACGCACTCAAATTCACCGACCGCGGGATCGTCCTGTTGCGCGCCAGACTGCTGGAGGAACGCGATGACCGTCTGATGGTGCACTTCGAGGTTCAGGACACCGGGATCGGCATCGCGCCCGAGGTTCTGCCGACGATCTTCGATCCCTTCGAGCAGGCCGATAGTTCCACCACGCGCAAGTTCGGAGGGACCGGCCTGGGTCTGGCGATCACGCGCTATCTGGCGCATCTGATGGGCGGCGAGACGGGTGTCGAGAGCGTGCCGGGGCAGGGCAGCACCTTCTGGATGACGGCGCTCCTCGCGCGTGGAGAAGGGGTCATGCCGCTGAGCGCGCCGCCGGTGGCGCGAGAGTCCGAGGCGACCCTGCGCGCCCGGCACTCCGGTCATCGCGTGCTCTTGGTGGAAGACAACCCAATCAATCGCGAGGTGGCCCTGGGGCTATTGCAGCGGGTCGGATGCGCGATCGACACGGCCGCGGATGGGATCGAGGCCCTGGATCGCGCCCGGCAGGCTCATTACGATCTGGTCCTGATGGACATGCGGATGCCGCGTCTGGATGGACTGGAGGCGACCCGGCGGATACGTGCCCTGCCGGGCTGGCGCTCGCTCCCGATCCTGGCCATGACCGCCAACGCCTTCACCGAGGATCGTCAGGCGTGCGAAGCGGCTGGAATGAACGACTTCATCACCAAGCCGATCGACATCGAGCAGCTCTACGCCACCCTGCTGAAATGGCTGCCCTGCGAGAACCCGGCGTCGATCGAGCCCGGCGATCGGGCTTGCCGCGTGACCGCCACGGCCTGTCGGGAGCAACTGGCCAGGATCGAAGGTCTCGATCTTCCGGTCGCCCTGCGGCTCCTGGGCGGTAAGGACGAGATGCTGGCGCGTTTTCTGTGCCTGCTGGTGGACCATCATGGAATGGATGTCGCCAGGATCCGGGATTCCCTGGCCGCCGGCGATTCCGCTTCGGCCCGGCGACTGGTCCATGGTCTCAAGGGCGCCGTGGGCAATCTCGGCGCACGGAGGGCTCAGGCCGCGGCCGAGGCCCTGGAACATCTTCTGCGCGACACGGCCGCCCCGCGCCAACTCGACATCGCGGTCGCTCACCTGGATGGCGAATTGACCACACTGGTCGCGGACATCCGACAGTGGCTCATGCCGGCGATGGAAGCGTCCGGACATGGGACCGAAGCCTGACACTGAAGAAATCGGCGTACCGAGGATGCGGATGTGGCGATAGTCAGGCATGCTGGCTCCCTTCCATAGGGGCTCGTCGTCTTCCTCGCTCGCGCCGCGCCGCCCGTCCGCCGGAACACGGCGATCCATTCAAGGGCCGGGGTTCGAACCTCGCTCAATCACTGCAACGGAATCCGCATGACCAGTCGTGACAACGGCCTATGGCAACAGTACTGGCGCGACCACCGCACCGACTTTCACCAGAAAACGGTCAACCAACTCCTGGTCCGTTTCTGGCCGGGTCTCGGCCTGGCGCCTGGAAGTCGCGTACTGGTCCCGCTCTGCGGCAAGAGTCTGGACATGCTGTGGCTCATCGAGCAGGGGTATCGTGTCCTCGGCATCGAGTTGAGCCCACTCGCGGTCCGCGCCTTCTTTCGCGAACACCAGATGCAGCCCACGCGACGCGACGAGGGACGGCTCACCCGCTGGGGCCACGGGAATCTCGGCATTCTCTGTGGAGACTTTTTCGCGATGACCGAGGCGGATCTCGGGCCGATCGACGCCATCTACGACCACACAGCCTTCACCGCGCTACCGGAGGACATCCGCCGGAGTTACGTCGCCCACCTGAGTCTGATCACCCCGACCGCCCGTAAACTCCTGCTGCTCACGGCCGAGGACGCGGAAGAAGGCCAGTCGCCGATCCAGGCTTCCGCCGCCGCGCCCGAGATCGAAGCCCTTTACGGCGAGCGCTTCGAGATCGAACTGGCCCACGTCGAGCGCCTGATCGAAGGCGATACGCCAGGCCAGCCCCCGGAGTGCGTCTACTACAAAGTCTATCGGCTCAGCCGCCGGGACTGAAACCCAGCGTACTCTTTCGGGCCTCAATCCTGGTCCGGGAGATTGGCGGCGAGGGCGAGCATCAGATTCCCGAGCGATTGGTCGAGCATTAGCGCCTCGGCCCGAATCGCCTCGCGGTCGTTCCCCTGCTTTAGGGACTGTTCGAGCGCCGCGGCCTGTCCCTGAAGCTCGCTCATGCCCAGCGTGGCCGCGACCCCCTTGAGGCTGTGCGCGACGCGCTGTGCGCTTTCCTGGTCACCCTGTTCGAGCAACGCCAGAAGTGTGCGCATATCCTCGCGGTGATGCACGCGGAACTGTCTCAGCAATCGCACGTAGGTAGGCAGGCGACCGCGTACCGATCTCAGGCCCAGGGTTGGATCCAGGCCGGCGATCCCACGCAGCCGTCTCTCCAGGCCTTCCACGTCTTCCCTGTTTTCTTCCGCGCCGAGCACCGTCCTGGTCAAGGCCGGCGTCGCGGGCTCGGAGACGGCGAGGTCGGGCGGCGGCAGCCAGCGGAGCAGCACGTCGTAGAGCGTCTCGGGATCGACCGGCTTGGAGACGTGGTCGTTCATCCCGGCCGCCAGACAGAAATCCCGGTCTTCGTCGAAGGCGTTCGCCGTCATGGCCAGAATGGGGGTCTCGCGATGGGCTGGCAGGGCGCGGATCCGGCGCGTGGCCTCCAATCCATCGAGCAGTGGCATCTGGATGTCCATCAAGATCAGACGATAGGGCTGACTTTCGGCCAGGCGTACGGCGATCAGACCATTCTCGGCGTGATCGACCGCCAGGCCGACCTGTCGCAGCAGGGTCAGCGCGACTTCCATATTCAAAGGGTTGTCCTCGGCCAGCAGAATGCGTTGACCACGGTGTCTCGCCAATCGCGTCTCGGACAGACGCGGCGTTCCGACCACCTCGGAGGCCGCGTCCAACGAGAGCCATCCCGCCAGACGGTTGATGAACCCGCGCGGCGTGAACGGTTTGAGGATGTGGCCTTGGACGCCCAGCGCCTCGGCTTCCTCGCGCGGCAAGGCGAGCGAGGCATCGAGCAGGATCAGTCGCGGCGTCTGGGCGAGCGACAGGCGGTGCAGGTGACGGACCGTTTCCGGGCCATCCATGTCGGGCATCCGCCAGTCGAGCAGCACCAGGTCGTAGGTCTCACCGCGAGACTCCGACCTCAGCAGTTGGGCGATCACCTCGGCTCCGGACGACACGCAGGTCACCCGCATCCCCTGGTGGCTCAGGATCGCCGCCATGGCGGCGCGCGACTCGGCGAGATCATCCGCGATCAGCACGCGCCAGGCACGCCAGTCGCCAGGATCCGGCTCGGCCGGCGAGGGCTCGGAGACCGGCCCGAAGGGGATCTCCATCCAGAAGGTCGCACCCTGGCCGGGTTCGCTCTCGCAGCCGATCCGACCGCCCATGCCCTCGACCAGACAGCGACTGATGGCCAACCCCAGCCCCGTTCCGCCATAGAGACGGGTGGTCGAGGCATCGGCCTGCTCGAAGGGCAGAAAGAGCCGGCGTCGCTGCTCCGGGGTGACGCCGATCCCGGTGTCCCTGACCTCGAAGCGAATCGACAGTCGCTCCGGCGTGCGGGACAGGAGTCGTCCGCGGATCAGCACGCAACCGCGTTCGGTGAATTTGATGGCGTTGCTGGCGAAGTTGAGCAGCACCTGCCCCAGTCGCTGCCCGTCGCCATGCAGCTTGCCCGGCAGTTCGGCGATGTCGATCACCAGCTCCAGGCCCTTGGCGGCGGCCCTGTCCGCCAAGAGGTTGGACGTGTTCTCCAGAACCTGATCGAGATCGAAATCGCTCGACTCCAGGGTCAGCTTGCCGGCCTCGATCTTGGAGTAGTCGAGGATATCGTTGATGACCCCAAGCAGGTGCCGGGCGGCCCCGGCGACCTTGTCGAGCTGTTCGCGTTGTCGGGGGAGTTCGATCTCGCGCCGCAACAGATGGGTCAGCCCGATGATGGCGTTCATCGGGGTGCGGATCTCGTGGCTCATGTTGGCAAGGAAGACGCTTTTGGCCTGATTCGCCGCCTCCAGTTCGGCCGTGCGCTCGGCGACCAACTCCTCGAGGTGTTGCCGGTGGCGTTCCAGCTCCGCGTCGACGCCCTTGCGCTCGGTGACGTCATGCCAGATGGCCGCGATAAAGATCCGATCGCCGATGCACACCGTGCGATTGCTGACCAGGATGTCGCGCCACTCACCGTCCTTGCGCCGGTGACGGATCTCGAAGGTCGCGGCGTTCATCGCGAGGATGCGATCCATCCGCTCCGCCACCTCGGCCGACGGGAGCCCGGTGAGGTCTTCGAGGGTGAGGTCGGCGAACTCGGCGCGGCTGTAACCGAGCGGAAGGCAGGCGGCGTCGTTGAACTCCTCGAAGCGGCGCGTCACGCTGTCGATCAGTACGATGCCGTCGGCCGCCTGATTGACGATGGCGCCGTAGATCTCCTCTCGGCGCTGCAACTCGGCCTGCTCGGTCTTGCGCGCGGTGATATCCCGAGCGAGACCGATCACGCCCACGAGTTGCCCCTGGTTGTCATACATGGGCGTCTTGATGGTCTCGAACAGACCGCGATAACCATCACTGGCGAAGGTCAGCCACTCCTCGTTCGTCGAAGGCCGGCCCAGCTCGGCGGCCTTGCGATCATTGGCGCGGAAGAAATCGGCGAGTTCCGGTTCGACGAAGTCATAGTCCGTCTTGCCAAGGATGTCCGCCTCGCTCGCCCCGTAGAGACGCTCGAACATGCGGTTGCAGAGCAGATAGACCCCGTCCGGATCCTTGAGCCAGATGACATCCGGCACCGCCTCGATCAGGGTGCGCAGACGGGCGCGCTCGGCCTCTAGCAGCCTGTCGCTCGCGGCGAGCCGCGATTGCGCGGTTTCCCGATCCAGTTCGAGGCGTCGCGTGTAGGCCGCGTTGGTCTGGCACAGACGGATCGCCTTGGCCAGATTGTCCAGCACGGGCGGGAAGAGCTCGGACAGCGGCAGGTCGGAGGCCTGGCTGGCCGGTCCGAACAGCACCATGGCGCCGAAGTCCGTGACCGGCAGGCGCAGGACATAACCATGGCCATGGAGGAGTGCCCGGATCCCGTCGAGGTCGGACTCCTCGGACAGCCCGGCGATCGGGCCGCTGACCCAGGAGGCCGAGACCGGAACCAGCTCGCCCCGGTGCGCCTCCAGACGCCGGTTGCCGACCACCGAGGCCAGGCGGACGGCTGGCTGGCCCTCCTGATCGGTGATCTCCAGCGCGACGCCCGCCGGAAGCCCGGTGTGGAAGAGCAGGCGCTGGATGGTTCGGGTCAGCAGGGGTTCGGGCTGGGATTCACCGCCGATGACCCGCACCAGGTCATAGAGCATCGACAGCAGGCGGGTATGTCGTGCGTTCTGGCTCATGCGGGCTTGTCGCCGGGCGCCTTCCAGCGGATACCCAGTACCGCGGCGTTGTGGAACAAGGGGTAGGCACCCTCGCCGAGACTCCCGATTTCGCCGAGCGTCAAGGCGCCGATCGGGTCCGCGCCGATCTCGCGGGCGCAGGCCGTCAGCTCCCGTTCGGCGGCCTCGCCAAGGTGCAGGCGCCGCCCGGCACAGTAAAAGAACAGCAGCCAGGGATAGGCCGGAGGCTCCAGGCGCAGCCGCTCGGCCAGCGAGCGGGCGGTATCCAGTGAATCCACCTCCGGTGACTGGAGCAGGGTCAGGAGGGCGTTGTTCGGCACCTCGCCCACGCAGAGGATGCCATCGTCGGCGTCCAGGGCGACCGGGATGCGCACCAGCGTCTGACCGTTGGCCAGCTCGATGCCGAATGGAAAATGCACCGCGTAGCGGTAGAAATTCTCGCGATCGAGGGCGACCCCGTAACGCTCCAATACCTTGTCGCGATAGACCGGAAAGGCTGGTCGCCAGTCGATGCCGACGATCTTGTTACCCGCCGTGGCGGTGGCCGTGACGAGATCGTCCGGCGCGCGGTAGCCATGGATCAGCCCTGTGTTCCAGTCGCCCGGCAGCAGCAGACAGAGCACGCCATCACCGATCAGTCGTTCGCCATCGAACAGGCAGGGCATGGGCTGGAAGGTTTCGCTGCCCGCGTTGGCGCCCAGATAGCGGACCCCATCGGCCAGTTCCAGATAGAGATCATCGAGGATGCTGGCGATATTGGGCACCATGGCATCGAAGATCATGAACAGTGTGGGGGGCGCTTCGGCGTCGAGATCCTGGGGCAGGGCGGCGGCGATCCTGGCGGCGGATCCGGGTCCATCGGCATCGAGCCGATCGATCAGCGCATGACGCGGCACGCCTGGCAGAACGAGCAGGCAGGCGCCCTGGGTCACGAACCTTTCCTGCCGGATCAAGCCGGGAAAGAGCGCGCCCAGCAGAACCAGCCCATGGGCGCGACAGGCGGCCTGGAGCAGGGGCAGCCGCGAGCGCTCGGATTCGGCGACCAGGGCGATGATGGCGCCGCGCGGATAGCGGTCGCGCCAAACCGAGAGGACCGGGAGCAGGCCGTCCTCGCCGAGCGTCTCCAACAGGTGAAAGGTCTCTTCATTCATACTGGCGCGAAAAGCCCATTCGTATCGGTTGCCACGGTTTCATCCGTTTGGGGTGTCGATTCTATCCACTTCCAAGCCTTCAGCGACACAGGAAAAACGGCTGGTTCGACGCTGGTTCGCGATCCCTGGCGGCGGGGTACGCCACGACCGGAAGTCGGACACCCAAGGTGTCGCGACGGTGCCGAAGGGCCTTGGGATCGGCCTCTGGAGGCCCGCCGGTTCAGGCCGTCGTTGTTCCGGGAGGGTGGACTGAATCTCCTGGCCAGGCTCGGCGGGGCCGCCGAACTCGCCGCGTAGCGGTCGGTTTCGAGGTTGCGGTCATCGAACCCGGCCAGCATAATCGCCGGATTTTGCCGCCCAGGTGGGTGGCGACACCGGAGTACGGGGCAAATCGCTGTATGAAGATCGGAATCCCTTTGGAGACGCGCCCAGGCGAGACGCGCGTCGCTTCCACGCCGGACGTGGTGAAGAAACTGATTGGGAAAGGGTTCGACATTCTGGTCGAGTCCGGCGCCGGTACGCGGGCCGGTTATCCGGATGCGGAGTACGAGCAGGCTGGCGCCCGGCTGACCGATCGCGCCGGGGCCTATGATGTCGATCTGCTCCTGAAGGTCCGCCGGCCCGATGAATCGGATGTCGCCCAGATGCGCTCGGGCGGACTCTTCATCGGTCTGCTGGAGAGCTGCGGCGAGGATGCCCTGGTGGCGTCGATGCTGGCGAAGAACATCCGGGTGCTCGGCATGGAGCGCATGCCGCGCACCTCGCGCGCCCAGTCCATGGATGCGCTGTCCTCGCAGAGCAACATCGCCGGCTATCGCGCGACCCTGGAGGCGGCGGCGCGTTACGGCCGCTTCCTGCCCATGATGATGACCTCGGCCGGCTCCGCCAAGCCCGCGCGCGTTGTCGTCCTGGGCGCGGGCGTCGCCGGCTTGCAGGCGATCGCCACCGCGCGTCGGCTGGGCGCGGATGTCCATGCCTATGACGTGCGCCCGGAGACCCGCGAGCAGATCCTCTCGCTCGGCGCCAAGCCGATCGATCTGGACCTGGGCGAGAGCGGGGCCGGGGAGGGCGGTTACGCCAAGGAGCTGTCCGACGAAGCCAAGGCGCGCCAGCAGGCGGCGCTGAGCGATGAGTTGGCCAAGGCGCACGTCATCATCACCACCGCGCTCATACCCTGCCGGCCGGCGCCGGTCCTGGTGACCGAGGCGGTCGTCGCGCGGATGCGTCCGGGTTCGGTCATCGTCGATCTGGCCGCGGCCAACGGCGGCAACTGTCCGCTCACGGTCGCCGACGAGATCGTCGAGCGGCATGGCGTGACCATCGTCGGCCTGACCAACTTCCCAGCCCTGGTCCCGGCGGACGCGAGCGCCTTCTATGCCCGCAACCTGATGAACCTGATCGAGATCATGGTCGAACTGGGCGAGTCCGGACCCCAGCTCAAGAATCTGGACGAGGACGACATCACGGCGGCCATGCTGGCGCGGGCCTCCGTCTAGGGCGCGTCCGCGGCGAGGCGCGCCGGCTCATGCGAGCCGGCGTTCACGCCGATCAGGCGAACGCGGTTTGGCCCAGGCGCCAAATGAAGCGGACCCCGAACGGGGTTCGAATCGAGGCGGTTGCCCGCCGATCCCCGCTCGCTGTCCACCGATCACCGCACACTGACCAATTCAAAGGAGTCACGCACATGCCCGAGGCACTCGATCCCTCGCTGGTTGCCCTTTATGTCTTCGTTCTGGCCTGTTTCATCGGCTACTGGGTGGTCTGGGGCGTCACGCCCTCCCTGCATACCCCGCTGGTGGCCTTGACCAATGCCATCTCCGGTATCGTCCTGGTCGGCGCGCTGCTGGTCGCGGGCGATCCCGAATCCGGCCTGCTGGTTCAGATCATCGGATTCGTCGCCGTGCTGCTGGCCTCGATCAACGTCTTTGGCGGCTTTCTGGTGACCCACCGGATGCTTTCCATGTTCAAGAAAAAGAAGTAAGGGCGCTCACCGATGGATTTCTCAGTCAACCACCAGGCGCTGGCCTATCTCCTTTCGGCGATCCTCTTCATTCTCGGCTTGAAGGGCCTGACCCATCCGGCGACGGCGCGCCGGGGCAACCTCTACGCCATGCTCGGCATGCTGATCGCCATCGCGGCGACGCTGCTCGGTCGCGAGGTCCAGTCCTACGGCTTCATCATCGCCGGCATCGCGGGCGGCGCGGTGATCGGGACCATCGTCGCCATGCGTATCCAGATGACGGCCATGCCGCAGCTGGTCGCCGCCCTGCACAGCTTCGTCGGTCTGGCGGCGGTGCTGGTCGGTATCGGCACCTTCCTGCACTACCGGGACGCCGGACTGCTCAACGCGGTCCTCATGGGCGAGATCTCCGCCGGCGTGGTGATCGGCGCCATCACCTTCACCGGCTCCATCATCGCCTTCGGCAAGCTGCAAGGGCTGCTCAGCGGCGCCCCGGTCAAGTTCAAGGGCCAGCACCTGCTCAATGCCCTCATCGGTCTGGCGACCGTGACGCTGGCGGTCCATTTCGCCATGACCGGCAGCCTGGTTTCGCTGATCCTCATGACCCTGCTGGCCTTCACGCTCGGCGTGACCCTCATCATCCCGATCGGCGGGGCGGACATGCCGGTCATCATCTCGATGCTGAACAGCTATTCGGGTTGGGCGGCGGCGGCGACCGGCTTCACGCTGCACAACAATCTGCTGATCATCGTCGGCGCCCTGGTCGGCTGCTCGGGCGCGATTCTGTCCTACATCATGTGCAAGGCCATGAATCGCTCCATCCTCAACGTCGTCTTCGGCGGCTTCGGATCGGACAGCGGCGCGGCGGGCGAGAGCGCCGGGGCGCAGGCGGCGGAGAAGGGTGTCAAGTCGGCGGCCATCGAGGACGCGGTCTACTGGATGGAGGATGCCGGCAAGGTCATCATCGTCCCCGGTTACGGCATGGCGGTGGCCCAGGCCCAGCACTCGTTGAAGGAGCTGATGGAACTGCTCATGGCGCGGGGCGTCGAGGTCAAGTTCGCCATCCACCCGGTCGCCGGGCGCATGCCGGGTCACATGAACGTGCTGCTGGCCGAGGCGGACATCCCTTACGATCAGGTTCTGGAGATGGACGAGATCAACCCCGAGTTCCCGAGCGCCGACGTGGTGCTGGTGGTCGGGGCCAACGACGTGGTCAACCCGGCGGCCAAGGAGGACAAGACCAGCCCCATCTACGGGATGCCGATCCTGGAGGCGGGACGCGCGCGCCAGGTCTATTTCCTCAAGCGCTCCATGCGTCCGGGCTACTCGGGCGTGGACAACCTGCTCTTCTATCAGGACAACACCTACCTGGTGTTCGGCGACGCCAAGGACACCATCGACGGCATGAACAGCGCGCTCAAGGGCGGCGGTCACTGAGGCGCGTCGAGAGTCGCCAGACCCCGGCTCGCGGACCGCGATCACGGGGCTGACCGCCATCGCGTGACTGGCGGCTGAAAGCTGGCGGCTCTTACTCTAGACTGCGAGCCATCGGACCTGGCCTGGTCGCGCAATGGCGGATACCTTGATGGCTGACATGAATCAGGACACCTTGACCAAGGGTGTCGTCCTCTTGATGACGGTCGGGATCTCGGCGCTCTTCCTCGCCATGATCCAGCCGTTCCTGATGGCGCTCTTTCTCGCCGGACTCTTCAGCGCCCTGGCGCGTCCACTCTTTCTGCGACTGCAAGACGCGCTTGGCGGCAACCGCCATCTGGCCTCGCTTCTGACCCTACTGCTCATGGCGGTCATGGTGCTGATTCCGGTGGCGCTTCTGATCGGCGTCCTGGTCGGTCAGGCGTTGGATGTCAGCCAGTTGATCTCGGTCTCGGTCAAGGGCGTGATCGAGGATCCGACCGAACTCATGGCCTATCTCGGCCACCTGCCGTTCTACGATCAGGTGATCCAGCACCGGGATCTGATCATCGAGCAGGCCGGCCAAGGGGCGACCCTGATCAGCCGCTTGCTGGTGGACTGGGTCTCTTCCGTCACCCTCAAGACCGTCAATTTCATTTTCATGGCCTTCGTGCTCCTCTACAGCATGTATTTCCTGCTGATGGACGGGCCGAAGCTGATCCTGAAGATTCTCTACTACCTGCCGCTCAAAACCAGCGACGAGCGTCTGATGCTCGACAAATTCACCTCGGTGACCCGAGCGACCCTCAAGGGATCCTTTTTGATCGGGGTGTTGCAGGGGAGTCTGGCGGGCATCGCTTTCGCCGTCGCCGGTATCGACAACGCCGTGTTCTGGGGGACGGTCATGGCCGTCCTCTCGATCATCCCCAACGTGGGCGCCGCCCTCGTCTGGATTCCGGCCGTCGTCGTGCTCGTCGCCCAGGGCCATGTCGTCACCGGGGTCGCGCTGGGGCTCTTCTGCGGGCTGGTCGTCGGCAGTCTGGACAATGTGCTGCGTCCCATGCTGGTGGGCAAGGACACCAAGATGCACGAGCTGATGATCTTCTTCAGCACGCTCGGCGGCATCTTCATGTTCGGGATTGCCGGGCTCTTCATCGGCCCACTCATCGCCTCGCTGCTCATCTCCATCTGGGAGATCTATGGCGTGGAGTTCGACGATGTGTTGCCGGACGTGAATTTAGTGCTGGAGGATGTCGGGGGTCGGCGCCCGGAGCCCAAGGAGGCCGGCCAGCCCGACGCTCTGGATCCAGCGAGGGAGCGGTCGGAAGGCCAGGGATCGTCGGAAGTCTTCTCGGCCGGAGGCGGAATCGAGTGGTGAGGATGCATAAGTAAAAACTTATCAGACGCATAAGATAATCAGAATATCATTATAAAAAATAAACATTTATTCTTTGCGGAAATCAGGCGGGGGAAGATTGCTCGACGAGTTGGAGTATTTCACTCGTGATCCCCTTTGCTCCATGGGCGCGAGCCCGCTCACCATCCGTAGGGAAGTTCAATGGCACTTGACCAGTCATCACGTTATTCCGACCTGAGCCTGAAGGAAGTCGATCTGATCGAGGGTGGCAACCACATCCTCTGCGCCTATCGCATGAAGCCGAAGGCCGGTCACGGCTACCTGGAGGCCGCGGCGCATTTCGCCGCCGAGTCCTCCACCGGCACCAACGTGGAGGTCTGCACCACCGACGACTTCACCAAGGGCGTCGATGCGCTGGTCTATTACATCGACGAGGCCAAGGAGGATATGCGCATCGCCTATCCGCTGGATCTCTTCGACCGCAACGTCACCGACGGCCGCATGATGCTGGTCTCCTTCCTGACCCTGACGATCGGCAACAATCAGGGCATGGGCGACATCGAATACGGCCAGATGGTCGACTTCCATGTGCCGCCGCGCGCCATCCAGTTGTTCGACGGTCCGGCCAAGGACATCTCCGACCTCTGGCGCATCCTCGGCCGCCCGGTCAAGGACGGCGGCTATATCGCCGGGACCATCATCAAGCCCAAGCTGGGTCTGCGTCCGGAACCCTTCGCGGAAGCGGCCTACCAGTTCTGGCTTGGCGGCGACTTCATCAAGAACGACGAGCCGCAGGGCAACCAGACGTTCGCCCCGATCAAGAAGGTCATGCCGCTGGTCTATGACGCCATGAAACGCGCCCAGGACGAGACCGGCGAGGCCAAGCTGTTCTCGATGAACATCACCGCCGACGACCACTACGAGATGTGCGCCCGCGCCGACTTCGCCCTGGAGACCTTCGGCTCTGACGCCGACAAGCTCGCCTTCCTGGTCGATGGCTTCGTCGGTGGTCCCGGCATGATCACCACCGCGCGTCGTCAGTACCCCAACCAGTACCTGCACTATCACCGCGCCGGTCACGGCATGATCACCTCGCCCTCGTCCAATCGCGGCTACACCGCCTTCGTGCTGGCCAAGATGGCACGTCTGCAAGGCGCCTCCGGCATCCATGTTGGCACCATGGGCTACGGCAAGATGGAAGGTGGGGCGGATGATCGCATCATCGCCTACATGATCGAGCGCGATGAGTGCGAGGGTCCGGTCTACTTCCAGAAGTGGTACGGCATGAAGCCCACCGCCCCGATCATCTCCGGCGGCATGAACGCCCTGCGTCTGCCCGGCTTCTTCAAGAACCTGGGCCACGGCAACGTCATCAACACCGCCGGCGGTGGCTCCTACGGCCACATCGACTCCCCGGCCGCCGGCGCCCGTTCGCTGCGTCAGGCCTACGAGTGCTGGAAGTCCGGATCCGACCCGATCGCCTACGCCAAGGAGCACAAGGAATTCGCCCGCGCCTTCGCGTCCTTCCCGGAGGACGCCGACAAGCTCTTCCCAGGCTGGCGCAAGGAGTTGGGGTCGGTCGCGCTGGAGAAATAATCCCGGCGGACGACCCGCTGGGCGAGGCGACCTCAAAAGTCGCCCGTCAGTTCGATCCCTGGCCCGGCAACCTGGTTGCCGGGCCTTTTTGTTGGTCCATATACCGCCCGTTGCTGGTTGTCCGGTAACGCCTGTCGGTGGTTCGCGATGCTTCGTCAAACCTTGCGGATCGGGCCTGGATACCGGGACACCAGAGCGTCCGTGGTCAAGAGTGTCATGCCGTCCGCCATCGCTTGCGCAATGAGGATGCGGTCGAAGGGATCTTTATGAATGGCGGGCAGGGTTTCGACCATCAGGGTATGGACGCTGGTGATGGGCAGATCCTGATAACCGTTGTCCAGTAGGCCGCGCCGCAGCAGGCGTGCATCGACCTGAAAATCGTCACGACCGAGTCCCTGCTTGATGACGATTTCCCAAAGGCTGGCGGCACTGAAATAGAGCGCATGCTCGGGTGCGTCGAGTAACGCGCGGGCCTCGGTGGTGAGTCGCTCCGGCAGGCCGGCGGCCCACAGCAGCAGATGGGTATCCAGCAGCAGTCTCATACCTGCCCCGCGAAGAGATTTGCGATGGCGTCCTGGCCCAGACGATCGAAATCATCCGGCACGGCGATCTGTCCGGTCATGAAACCCAGCCGTCGTATCTGGCCGGACTCGGGCGCGTCCAATGGCAAGACCTTAACCAGGGGACGACCGGCCTTGGCGATCACGAAGGGTTCTCCGGCCGCCGCTTGCTCGACGAGGCGCGACAGATGGGTCTTGGCTTCATGGATATTGATGGTGCGCATGGCAGTCGGGCGAAATAGACTAAGTTCAATGAGTTTAGTTTGATCTGGGGCAGGTCGGCAACCTGGGTCAAGGCAACGTCACCCACACAACCGGCGGCGACTCCTCTACGGCCACATCGACTCCCTGGCCGCCGGCACCCGCCCACGGCGTCCTTACCGACGACGGACAAAACCTCGCTTCGGCGGGGTTTTTCAATTGGGCGAGCGGATCGGCTTCGATTCGGTTCGATCAGTCTTTGTTTAGTCCTCTGACGACTAGGGCATGAACGCCTAGGGCGAGCGCGCCTGCGGCGAGACCAACCAAGGCGTTCAAGGTCATGGGGGTGATGGCGCCGAGAAAGGGGCCGATGCCGGCGATGGCCGTGACACTCTCGCCCAGGTGCTCGATCCAATGATGAACCATGGGAAGTCCATGGGCGATGATGCCGCCACCGACCAGGAACATGGCGATGGTTCCCGCCACGGAGAGCGCCTTCATCAGCCAGGGAGCGACGTTCAGGAGGCCGCGTCCCAGGGCGCGTAACCAGGAATTCAGGAGGCCCGCGCCGTCACGGCGGCTGAGATGGAGGCCGGCGTCATCGAGCTTGACGATGCCGGCGACCAGGCCGTAAACACCCAGGGTCATGAGAATGGCGATTCCGCTTAGAACGATGATCTGAGTCATGAAGCCCGCCTGCTCCACCGTGCCCAGGGTGATGACGATGATCTCCGCCGAGAGAATGAAATCCGTGCGCACGGCCCCCTTGATCTTGGTCTTCTCCAGGGCCAGGAGATCCACGCCTGGATCTTCCAGGGCGGCGGTCAACTCGGCATGGTGGGCCTTGGATCCGGCCTTGTCGCGCGGATAGGCATGGGCGAGTTTTTCGACCCCCTCGAAGCACAGATAAAGTCCGCCGATCATCAACAGCGGCAGGATGGCCCAGGGGGCGAGGGCGCTGATCGCGAGCGCGGTCGGAACCAGGATGAGCTTGTTCAGGAATGAGCCCTTGAAGACGGCCCAGACCACGGGGAGTTCGCGTTCGGCGCGTACGCCGCGCACCTGCTCGGCATTGAGGGCCAGATCGTCTCCGAGCACGCTGGCGGTTTTCTTGGCCGCGACCTTGGTCAGCAGGGAGACATCGTCCAGAACGGTGGCGATATCGTCGAGTAGCGCGAGAAGGCTGGTGGCCATGATTCCATTATTTCCCGATGTCTGTTTGGAATGGCCTATTTCACCTGCGTCATTCCCTTGTGTCGAGCCAGGAGAGGGGGGAAAATTCGCCGCTATTTTTCCCGAACGATTCGATCGAGATCATCGCCATGTCTGCTCCGCTTCGTTTGCTGTACCCCTTGACCTTCCCGCTACGTTTGGTCCCGAGCGTTCTCCACAGCCGAGCACTCGCGACCCTGCTCAATCAGGTCATGAAAGAGTCCCTGGAGGAGGGCGAGTTGGATTTTCTGATGAATCGTCGAATCGCGATCGAGATCGATGACATCGGGGTTCGCTATCGACTGGGTCTCGCCGATGGGCGGATTCGGGGATATGGCGACGACAAGCCGGGCGATGCCTCGATCTCCGGCGGACTGCACGAATTCCTGCTGCTCGCGGCGCGTCGCGAGGATGCGGATACGCTCTTCTTTCAGCGTCGACTGCGGATGTCGGGGGACACCGAGTTGGGGCTTTATCTCAAGAATTTCCTCGATGCCTTCGAGCCGCCGGCACGGTGGGCACCCATGATGCGGGCCCTGGATCGGATGGCGAGCATGCGCTTTCCGGGCCGCTGATCCCGGCTCCGGGGCGGCGCGGATCCATCCGCGCCGGCCCAGGCTTGACGTCTAGCGGATGATCTCGGGCTGATCCTTAAGCAGGTAGGCCTCTTCCTCGGGGGTCAGATCCACCTCGTCGAAACCGTTGATCATGGGCATCAGGTGCTCGCGGAACGAGTGCCCGGTGGTCAGCATATAGACGTGAATGATGGCGAAGGTCAGAATCGTGAAGGCCGCCGCGGTATGCACCAGCGCCACTCCCTCCAGCCAGGCGGTCGCATGGGAGGCGTCGCGCCATACGAAATAGAAGACATAGGTCAAGCCCGAGACCCAGATCAGCGGGAACAGCACGATCTTGAGCATCAGGTAGGTCAGGGCCTGCAATGGATTGTGCTTGCGCCAGAAGGCCTTGCGGTAGGGGTGGCGTTCGCCCTTGAAGATCCCGAGGATATAGAAGCGTAGCACCCCCCACATCCCCTTGACGGTCGGGATGAAATGACGCCAGTTCCGGGTCGTGAAGAGCCAGAAGATACTAAAGGCCCACAGCAGCAGCAGCGCGGCGGCGGCGAGCGTATGCAGTGTCACGGCGGCCTGGAAATCCAGCAGATGATGGAATCCATGCAACCCGAATCCGGTGAACATCAGGAACATGATCAGAAGCATCTGCGACCAGTGCCAGAAGCGCTCGAACAGACTGAAGATTTTGACGCGGCGAGTGGCCATCAGTGGTTTTCTCCCTTGGGCGAGAACAGACGAATCAGGGCATGACCCAGGATTCCAAGCAGGGTGCCGATGACCGCGATGATGCCGATCAGATCGAGCCAGCGGTTCTGGTCGCGGCCCGGCAAGTAGATACCCTCCACTCCCTGTAGGCGCCCCTCCTTGGCGTGACAATCCTCGCAGGAAAGGGCGTCTTCCTTGGGCGCCACCATGTGCGTGATCGGCCAGTAGGAGAGAGTCTCGACAAAGCCGAATTCGCCGGAGTAGGGGAGCCCGAACTCCTTCATTCCGTGCGCGATGGCCTTGCCCATGTCGTAGTTGCCCCAGAAGGAATCCTCGTCCTCGCCCCAGAGATGGGTATAGACCAGGGTGCCATTACCCATATCCGCCGGCATCCAGGTGCGCATCCGTTTGAAGGGCCAGATGCGCGAATCGCCATCCTCGCGCGAGCCGCCGAAGTCATTGATGGCGACCGGCTTGGTGATGTCGAACTTGGTGTCGATGGTGGTGTAGTTCATCTGCCCATCGAACCAGCGATAGAGAGGCACCAGATTCTCGGCGTAGGTGAAGTTTCCCTTGATCGACTTGTAGGTGTAGCGGTGCGCGCCGTTGCCCTGGGTGTAGCCGCTCTCGTGATAGCCCTCGCCGTTGCGGGTCTTGCCGGCGGTGCGCCAGTCCCAGTCGGTCATGGTGGCCACGCCGCCGCGGGCGAATTCCGGGATATGACAGGTCTGGCAGGCCACGCTCGAGACATGGTCGTTGCGCTTGAAGGCGGCGAGCGAATCGACTGGATGCGGGGCCATGCCGTGGCAGGACTCGCAGGTGGCCACGTCGCGGCGCTGACCGGGTTTGCCGATACCTTCATGGTCCTTGGCGGCGATCTGGTAGCGGCTGCCGGCCCAGACATGCGACTTGGTGACGTGACAGGCGGTGCAGGCGAAATTCAACCCATTGGCGTCCATGTGAACATCCACGTCGCGAGACGGGTTCTTCAGGGCCGATGAAAGATCGCCATGCTTGACGTTATCGCCGCCGCCGCCGTTGAAGTGGCAGGCACCGCAATTGGCGCGCTTGGGCAGGCCGACGCTACGGGCGATCAGCGAGAAATCCATGGCCGGCTTGCCCTCGAACATGACAGAGCAGGCCGGACTCCCCGCGCTGTTGGGCGTCTTGTAATAGGTTCCGGTGTGGTCGTGGCAGACCAGACAGTCGATGTTGGTCTCGTCGCTGAAGTCGTAATTCTCGTCCTTCCAGCCGTAGCCGGCATGACACTGGGCGCACATGCCCTCGTTGCCGCGGGCGTTGGTGCAGAAGTTGTTGACCAGGTGCTTCTTGCCGAGCAACTGGCCGGTCTCGGGATTGCGATGCTCCCAAGTCCAGTGGATGTTCTTCATGAAGTGCGAGCCGGTCTCGGTATGGCAGCTCAGGCACGCCTTGGTGACCTCCGGTCCGGAGGCGAATGGCTGCTGGAGGATCTCGAACTTGGTGTGATCGGCGGTGCCGCCGCTCAGGGGGCCGGAGACCTGTGGGGGCGGATCGCCAAGGGCCGGTGGGGTTGGCCAGTCGCCCTGGGCCTGGGTATCGGCCAGGGGAAAGGATCCGAGTGTCAGCAAGGCCAGGGTGAGTCCGAGGATCGCTCGCATGGGACAGACTCCGAGGGTGATATGAATCGGACCGGGCGATCGGGAGTGCCGGGGTCGCCAGTCCGCCGTTGTTATTATCCCTTCGCATGCTGCGGATAAGGCCCCTCCCTTGCCATGACACATGACAAACGAAAGGGTATGACTTCCTGTTCCAGATCAATGTACCGTCAAGAGGCGATCGGGATAGCGTGAAAGCGGGGCATCTCAACTACAATGCGCCCGCCCGCGGGAGGATGACCTGTCTTCCGCGCGCCTTGTGATTCCTCCGCGATGTCACCCTCATCGCGGTCTTCCTGTTGTTACGATGAGTCGAGGAGACCTGGCGTGCTCGAGCGCATGATCGAACGTTTACTCTATGCCAGTCGCTGGCTGCTGGCGCCCATCTATCTGGGCCTGTCGTTGGCCTTGATCGCGATCGCCATCAAATTTTTCCAGGAAACCTACCACCTGCTCGGGCATATCCTGACGATGGGCGAGTCGGAGATGGTCTTGGTCACCCTGGCTTTGATCGACCTGTCGCTGGTCGCCAGTCTGGTGGTGATGGTGATGTTCTCGGGTTACGAGAACTTCGTGTCGCGGATCGATGTCCGCGAGGGGGACGACAAGCTGGACTGGTTGGGCAAGCTGGATGCCGGAACGCTCAAACTGAAGGTGGCGGCGTCCATCGTCGCCATTTCATCCATCCATCTGCTCCAGGTCTTCGTGAATATTTCACAGATGCCGAGCGACAAGTTGATGTGGTACGTGATCATTCACCTGACCTTCGTGCTGTCGGCCTTGTTGATGGGCGTGCTGGATCGAATTTCCTTCGCCGCGCATCGCGATCACGGCGATAAATCCCACTAAGCGTGAGGAGTAGGTCAGGCGGCGGTGCGCAAGGCCACGATCCGGTCGCGCCCGGCCTTCTTCGCCTCGTAGAGCGCGCTGTCCGAGGCCCTTAGCCACTGTCCCGAGCTGGCGTGAGGCTCGATCTCGGCCATGCCGATCGAGACCGTGATGCCGAGCGTGCCGCCCTCGTGCTCGATCCTCATCTCCCGCACGGCCTCAAGCAGCCGTTGCCCGAGTAGTAGTCCGGTATTCGAGTGAGTGTCCTGAAGCACGATGGCGAATTCCTCGCCACCGTAACGCGCGACGAAATCGGTCTTGCGCGGAAAACCCTGCACGCAGCAGTCGGCCAGTCGCTTGAGCACCAGATCGCCCACCGGGTGGCCGTGCTGGTCGTTGACATTCTTGAAGTGGTCGGCATCGATCATCATCAGACAAGCCGGCTGTCCAGAGAGCTTGCACAGCTCGAACACACGTTCGAGCTGGATATCGAGGGCCTTGCGATTGAATAGCCTGGTCAGCGGATCCAGCTCCATTTCCCGTTGCGCGGCATCCAGTTCGCCGCGCAGGGTCTGGAGCTTGTTGGTCAGATCGCTCAGGAGTCCCTGATGACGCTGCGAGCGTTCGCGCGCGATCCCGGAGATCAGGTCGATGGCCTGCATCGCCTCCTGGGTCAAGACCTCGACCGGCGCGTTTTTCTCGATGGCTCCACGCAACTTGTGGATTACCGCCATGACCCTGGACTGCTCTTCCTGATCCTCGGCCAGCACCTGGCCCAGGGTCTGGACGAAATCCCCCATCACCTGTCGCGTGCCCAGGATCTGCCGATTCACATAGGCCTGCTCGCCGCGCCTGACGCGCGTCACGAACTCCCGAAGGCCGCCCCAGTCGCGGCGCGCTTGCGCCTTGTCCGGATCCGGCGCGGCGTCGGAGTCACCGGTCGGCGAGGCCATGAGCACATGACGGCTCCACCGTTCGAGTTGCTCGGTGATGGCCTCGGCCTTGATCTCATCCACATCGAAGGCGTACAGACCCCAGACACGGAGCACGGAAGCCAGTTGATCGAGGGCCGTCCGTTCCAGGCCGGATGGCGGGCCCTGGCCGTCCAGCGCGGGTGGCACGTCAGTTCCCGTCTCGGTGGCGACCGCTCCCGCTTCACGCTTCCAAAACTTGACCATGGGGTGCTCGATGCTTCTCGATGATTCTTGAGCGAGCAGAGTAACGGGTCTAGGGAAGGCGGACGAGTCCAATCGCGAGAAATTCCCAGGATCCGGAAAAGCGACGCGGCCTTGGCGCTCGCTAGCGCCACGGCCGCGCGGGCGTGAATCGCCGAGGGGCTCGTGGCTATTTCTTCGTTGAATCGATGCCCATCGGGATGTAGACCGGGCACCAGCGGAAATAGGCCGTGGCCAGGATGACGAAGCCGATCAGGCCGACCGGGTTCGCATTGGCGACACCCCAGAGGAGGACGATGACGCCAGCGATAGCGCGATACATTCTATCCTTATCACCAACATTATGGGTCATGCTCATACTGATGCTCCTAATCTGGTTTTTTGGATCAATGGCTTGGCGAGTCCAGCCACCCGCGACAAGGGCGCGGGGCGATAACCATAAATCAAATAAGGTTGGCGTGAAACCCATTCGGCGCAAGTTCGCGGATTCGTCTCCAGGTGAGCCGTCTCGATCCCCGGTCAATACCAGGGCGCGACCCGATGCTCTCCACCGTCGTCCGCGAATCGCAACTCGGCGGCCTTGAGCGGCTCGTCCCAATGCCAGTCCTCGGTCGCGACGCCATCCAGGATCAGGCCGGCGGGAGGATCGGGCAGATGCAGACGCACGACCAGCGCGCGCGGAGGAGGGCGATGCTCGCCCCGACGCGCCGCCAGGATCAATTCGGCCCCTTGCGACAGGGCGGCGATGCTCATGTCGGTCTCGGCGATCATCCCGTCCTGATATTCGAAGCTCTCGCCATCGTCCTCGATCAGCGTCCAATGGCCGACGCTCTCGTCATCCGGGTAGACCTCCAGGGTCAGCTCGGTGAGCGGTTCCGCCGTCGACTGGCGGACATGGCCGAGGGTGAGGATCGAACCGCCGCGCACGAAGATGGGCATGCCGCCGAGCGGGGCCTCGGCGATCAGTGGCCCTTCGCCGACGCGGACCCCGGCGCGCAGGTCGTACCAAGTCCCTGGCGGCCGTTCGACCAGACGCCGCCGGACACCGGGGGCGCAGACCGGGGCGATCATGAGCTGGGGGCCGATCATGATCTGGTCCTGGATCTGATGCAGATGCCCGGCCTCGGGAAAATCGAACAGCAGGGGACGGAACAACGGTTCGCCGGTTCGGTGGGCTCGGTGGGCGAGGGTGTAGAGATAGGGCAGAAGTCGGTAGCGCCACTCGATGGCCACGCGGGCGAGGGTCTCGACCTCCGGCCCGAACGACCAGGGCTCCTGCGCCCGGCTGTCGCAATGCGTATGAGCGCGCATGAAGGGATAAAAGGCCCCGACCTCGATCCAGCGCGCATAGAGCTCGCCGAAACTGTGCTGGTAGAAACCTCCGATATCCACCCCGACATGCGGTGATCCGCATAAGCCCATGCTCGCGAGCTGGGGCAGGCTCATCTCCAGATGCTCCCACCAGGCATTGTTGTCGCCCATCCAACTCGCCGCCCAGCGTTGCGTCCCGACATAACCGGAGCGGGTGAGTACCCAGGGACGGCGCTCCGGGCGATGCCGCTCCAGCCCCTCCCAGGTAGCCCGCGCCATCAGATGTCCATAGAGGTTGTGGGTCTCCGCGTGGAGCGCCTCGCCCTCGTCGCCGTGGCGAACCGAGAGCGGCATCGGATATTCGCAAACGCCGCGCTCGCGGAAGGGACGGTCGACGATGGAGGGTTCGTTCATGTCGCACCAGATGGCGTCGACACCGATCCCGAGGAGCGGATCATGCTGATCGCCCCACCAATGGCGCGTCTTGGCGCTACAGAAATCCGGGAACAGCGAGGCGTCCGGCCAAACCCAGCCGGTGAAGAGTTCGCCGTCTGGTCGACGCAGGAAATAACCACCCTCGACCCCCGCGTCCGCGACCGCGTAGTCGCCGCCGAGATCCTGCTTGACGCCGGGGTCGACAATGGTCACGGCCCGGATCCCATCGGCATGCAGGGCGGCGATGGTCGCGGCCGGGTCCGGAAAGCGCTCGCGATCCCAGGTGAAGACGCGATACCCATCCATGTAATCGATGTCCAGATGGATGGCGTCCAACGGGATCCAGCGCTGCCGGAAGCCCTGGGCGATGGCGCGAACATCGCTGTCGCTGCCATAACTCCAGCGCGATTGATGGTAGCCGAGCGCCCACAGCGGCGGCAGCATAGGGCGTCCAGTCAGGCGCGTGAGCTGTTCCACGACCTCCGCCGGCGTGGGGCCGGCGAAGATGAAATAATCCAGCTCGCCGCCCAGCGTGAAGACTGTGAGCACATCCTCGTACTCGCCCCCGACATCGAAAGCGCTGTACCAGGTCGAATTGAGAAACAGCCCCCAAGCCAGCCCCGGCTGGACCGCCATCAGCATCGGATGGGCCTGGTAGAGATTGTCGTCGCCGCGCCCATGGCCGGGCGAGGCGCGATCGACGGTCCAGTTGGTGAGTCGGCGATGGCGCCGATCCAGTCGTCCGGTGCGTTGCCCGAAACCGAAATAGCCCTCGTCGGGCGCCATCCGCTTATTCAGGAAGACCCCGATCCGGGCCTCGCCCTCGGGCAGTTCGGGTTCCGGCATATGCTCCAGCCTGGTGTCCTCAAGCAAGACTTCCCTCCAGGTGGGCGGGGACAGATCCTCGCCGAAGCGCCGCCCATCGGGGGTCGAAAAGGCGAGGGTGCCCGAGTCGAGATCCAGACTGGCGGTCAGTCGCTCGGTACTGATCTGGAGGGCACCGTCCAGTTCGCTCACCGCGAGGCCGGCGGGCGGGAGATCAAGCACCGGGCTCCAGGGTCTGGGCGGTGTCAGCCGCCCCGACGGGGAAAAACGGATTCGCAGGATATCGGCCGCCACCGCGTCGAGACGCATGAGTCCCGTCTCATGGCGGGTCACGCAGGCGGAAGCCTCGTTCACCCAACTGAGCACGGGGGAAGGGTTGGCGAAAACAGGTTCGTCCATCGGATGCTCCTTATCGAATGCGTTTTGGCGCACCGGTGTCGGGCGCGAAATGATCCGAGTGATCGGGGAATTTGGAACGGCCGTGCAACGGCGAGTAACCTTGCTCGAACACTCCTTCGATGGTAGCGTCATCGCCGCGATATAACCAAGATAGGGTTGGATCTACTTCCTATCCATTTGTTCGTCAAGGGATCGCGGAACACCGCCCGCGCCAATCACGGTCAGCTAGAGGAGGATCGGAATGACCGAGTCGCCCCTTGGCCCGCTGCTCAATGAGTGCGAAAGAGAGCCGTTGGCCAGCTCCGGACTCATCCAGGATGAAGGGATGCTGCTCCATGTGGATCGCGAGAGCGGCCTGATCGATTCCGCCAGCGACAACGCCGCCGCCTTCATTGGCGACAGGACTTTCTGCCGGATGTCGGTGATCTGCCAAGCGCCGCCGGCAGACGTCTGTTGCTGAGTCGCCAAAGCCACCGGGTTCGATCGGGTGATGCTCTACGAATTCAAGGTGGACTGGTCGGGTGAGGTGCTCGCCGAGCGGGCGACCCGCTCGAAGGGCGCCTATCTGGGCCTGCGCTTCCCGGCCTCGGACATTCCCGCCATCGCGCGCGCGCTTTACGCACGTACTCCCTATCGCCACATCCCCGATGTCAATCGCGAGCCGATCGTCATCCGGGGCGCGAGCGGTTCGGGTCGGGCACTCGACCTGACTTGGTCCGACCTGCGCTCCGTGTCTCCGGTTCACCGAGAGTACCTGAGCAATATGCGGGTCGCGGCGTCTTTCTCGGTCTCCGTGATCGTCGAAGGCAAGCTATGGGGCTTGGTCGCCTGCCACCATCCGGAACCGCTCAGGGTGCCGGTGGCCACGCGGCTCCGATGTCAGGAGCTGGTCTCTCGACATGTTGCTACGCTCACGGCGCACCGCCGGCGGATCCAGAATGTCCGGTTGGAGCGCCTGGAAGACGTCCTGGCGCCGCTTGCCGGGATGTCGGGGACGACCGCCGGCCTCACCGACAGGTTCCAGAACCACCTGGCCGATATCGCCCGCCTGCTCGATGCGGAGGCCGGGGCGATCCTGGTGGATGACCAGGTGGCCCTGTCCCGCGCGCAAGACGATCCCGATCTGATCCGCCGGATGCACGACTGGTGCGTGGCCAACCAGTCGGAGAGCGTCGCCGCCTACGAGCGACTGCCCGAGGCCATGCGTCCTCTGTCCCAGACATCGAAAAGCATCCGTGGATTGCTGTCGATCGGCGTGCGAGCGAAACGTCACGGGAACCTGCTGGTAGGCTTCTATTTCTTCCGTCCCGAGGAGTCGATGGAGATCGCCTGGGCGGGCAACCCGGAGAAACCGGTCGAGACCACCGAGGGATCGGTGAAGCTGTCTCCGCGCCACTCGTTCGACAAGTGGGTGGAGGTTCGGACCGGCTTTTCCCGCCCCTGGGATCAATTGACGATGTTCACAGCGACGCAGCTCCAGCGATGACTGGAAACCATGCTCTGAATTTGGCTGGCGGCTCGCCGGCCACGACCAGGAAGACGCAGTGAGGATACCCGCGGATCTGTTGCGGCGGCAGCTCGGGGCCTTCGTCAGCTACCGGTGCTCGCACCCGCATGGCGAAAACTTCGAGGTGTGTGCCGGCGACCTGCGCGACTTGGTCGAGGCGCGCGGCGGACATCCGCCGAGGGGTTGGGACGACTATCTCGAATGCCTGCACCGGGCGGATCGGGCTAGGACAGGGGTTTGGGGATCAATGGAACAGAAAACGCATTGGTAGTGCCCTTCTCTATATGATTTCACAGATGAGCCTGAGCTGAAAGAGCGCTATTATAATAATGGATAAAATACCAAATGGCCCCAATATGGTTCTCGAGCTTTTTCGAGAAGGACAGTGCTTTCCGTGCGAGTCTAGAAATACGCTGTCTGAGTGTGCCGTTGTATCGTTCGACATGATTTGTTTTTCCCGATTCCTTGCCAACAGCATAATGACGGAATTCCGGAAAGACGGCTTCGTACGCCTCCCAAAAATCGGTATAGAAATTTGCTAGCTCTTGATAATAGCATGGCAGAGGATTCCATAATCCTTGCGCACTTTCAATGCCACGCGATCCGATACAAAGGCCAACAATATATCCAGAATCACGATCCTTTGCTATCCAAACCCATTGCTTTTCTTTCTTTTTCAGTACAAATGACCAAAGTTTATCGCACTCGACGACTAGCCGAAACTCAGAAAGCTTTGGAATATTTAACTGGCAGGGAACCTCTCGATATTTTTGATTAACATAGTCTTGGAGCCAGGACTCGGAAACATGGGTAGTACCCTTCTCTATATGATTCCTGAATCCGTGATCTGAATGACGCGGCAACGTCCTCTTGGCAAATAGCGATGCCGGAATTCATTTCAGCGACGCGAATAGCGCCCGGGCGGGGACGAATCGGTCCACGGAAGGGCGGTTGGGCGAGAAGCTGCGGGCGACAGACAAAAGGATA
>NZ_NRRG01000018.1 GCF_016583575.1 Thiocystis violacea | reverse complement strand
GAATGGCACTAAGTTAAGCGCGTAACCTCTACAAAACAGCTACTTGCATAGCCATCTGCGAGCCAGAAGCCCTACGGAACCCAGCGGAATCTAGGGAATTCCAGAGGGCATCCGCTGATTTGGCGGTAGCCAAAATCCGGGCTTTCACGTAAGTGGCTGATATTTATAGGTGCTAGCTTATCTTAGTGCCATTCCCCCCAGAGCCGTCTCGCCCAAATCATGAAGTGGCTAGGCCCTGACTTCGAAGGGGTCATTGCCTTCGACGAAGCTCATTCGATGGGGAACGCCCTCGATATAAAGGGAACCCGGGGGGTCAGAAAGGCGTCTCTCCAGGCGCTGGCTGGTGTCAACCTGCAACGAGAATTACCCAAGGCGCGCGTCGTCTACGTTTCGGCGACCGGTGCCACAGAAGTCTCGAATCTCTCTTACGGGGAGCGGCTTGGTCTTTGGGGCGAGGGAACCGCTTTTGCGGACAAGAGCGCGTTCGTTGGACAGATCGCAACCAGCGGCGTTGCCGGCATGGAAGTCGTTGCTAGGGATCTGAAAGCCCTGGGCCTCTATACCGCCCGCTCTCTATCCTACGACGACGTGACCTATGAGCGGCTTGAATATCCGCTCTCAGACTTCGACAAGGAGATCTACAACGAACTCGCGCGAGCATGGCAGATTGTGCTCGACAACGTCGATGCAGCGCTCAAGCTCACCGGGGCAGGACACAACGGTAATGCCGCTTCCGCCGCGCTGAGTCAGTTTTGGGGCGCTCACCAGCGCTTTTTCAATCAAGTTATCACGTCTTTACAGACCCCCGCTGCGATTGACCACATGCGTCGGCAGCTCGACGACGGCGGGGCCATCGTGGTCCAGCTCGTGAACACCAACGAAGCGGCACAGGAACGCATCCTCGCCGCCGCCGCCGCTGACGGCATCGATCTGGAAGAACTGGACTTCACTCCGCGCCAGGCGCTGATGGATTACGTTCGCAACGGCTTCCCCATCCAAGCGTTTGAGGAAAGCAAGGACGCGGACGGCAACACGATTTGGACGCCGGTCACCGATTCGGACGGCAACCCCGTCTTCGATCAGCGGGCGATCGACATGCGCGATGCACTGTTGGAGACGCTTGCGCAGATTCGCGTTCCAGAAAATCCGCTCGACGCGATCATCAACGCTTTTGGCTCTGATCGCGTCGCCGAGATCACGGGGCGCAGCCGGCGCTTTGTGCAGACACGCGACGACGATGGAAATATCCGGGTTCAGGAGGAAAAACGCGGAAAGAACGCAGCTCGCGTTGATGCCGAGCTGTTCCAGTCAGATAAGAAGGATGTTTTGGTGTTCAGCGGGGCAGGGGGCACCGGTTACAGCTTTCATGCCGATAATACTGCCGCCAACAAACGGCGCCGTTACCACTACATACTTCAGCCCGGATGGCGAGCAGACGGCGCTGTCCAGGGTTTTGGGCGAACGCATCGAACCAATCAAGCCTCCGCGCCCCATTACGTTCTACCGACAACGGATCTCCAAGCCCAGAAGCGCTTTGTCAGCTCCATTGCAAGGCGTCTGGACCAGCTCGGCGCCCTCACGCGCGGCCAGCGCGAGGCGACATCCCAGGGGCTTTTCTCTGCTGCTGACAATCTTGAGAGTCAGTACGCCCGCGACTCTTTACTGATCCTTTTCCGCGACCTCCACGCACAGCGTACCCCGCTGTCTTTTGCCGACGTGTGCAAGCAGATGGGACTCAAACTTCTGGATAAGGATGGCACTCTCATTGAGGGCAAGATTCCGGACGTCCCTCAATTCTTGAACCGTCTTCTGTCCTTGACCACCGATATGCAAGACGCCGTCTTCGACCAGTTCGAAGCGCGTTTGGTCGAGGCTGTCGAGTATGCGAAACAGCAAGGACTGTACGACGAAGGGCTCAAGACGCTTCGCGCCGCGTCGATCGTCAAGACGGCTGACGAGGTTGTTTATACCCACTCCACCGGGGCGGAAACCCGTTACGTCGAGCTGGCCGTGACTAACCCGGTGGAGTACCTCCAGTGGGAGGACATGCAGTCCATCATCCACGAGCGCGCCCGCAGGAGCGGCCGCGATCTGCAGCTTCGAGACGGCTGGTTCGTCTCCGAGTATGGCAGGACCAAGGGCCAGGTGTTCCACCTCTTAGACAATGGTGCTCGACTCAACAGTCAGGGCCAGGAGGTCCATCGCGGCGTCCTTTACGGCATTCGGAAAGACGCCCACCGTTATGTCGATAACGTGGGCGAGATCGCTGACGGCTTTGGTTATCGCCGTATCGGCGGCTCGATGCAGCGTGTGTCGATCGCGCGCGCCATCGCACCAGTGGAGGCTCGTGTTCTCTGGGAGTCCGAGGTGGCGTCAGCACCCAAGACCGAAACTGTTACTGAGGGGATTCTTGTGGGCGTGATCCTGCCGATCTGGGATCGTGTTGTCGGTAGTGAGTCCATCTACAGACTGCAAACCGACGGCGGCGAGCAACTCCTCGGGCGCCGCATGGGGCCGAAGTCGGCCGCGCAGACCAAGAAGAACCTCGGCATCGACTCGGACCTCTCCAATCTCTCAGCGAGCGAGCTATTGACCGCGATCAGGGGCGGCAAGAAGGCGGTTCTCGCCAACGGCTGGGAGATCCTGCCCGTGACAGTCGCCTATGAGCAGCGCCTGGAGATTCGCCGCAGTTCTCCCTTCTCATTTGCCGAACTTGCGTTGCTTCAGGAACAAGGCGCCTTTGTTGAGCGCGTTAACTGGTCTCAGCGGGCTTTCCTTCCTTCCAGCGAGGAGGGGCTCGCTGTCTTCGAGCGGATCACGGCCTCTAAACCCGTCGTCGACCTGTTTCCCTTGCGTGGTCGAGATCGTGATGGCGGGCAGGACAGCGACAACGAGGGCGACGACCTTGCATACGGCGTCCCTGAACCCCGTCCCCCCGCAACCTTGGAAACAGCGCCCGCGCCTAACCTGACGAGCCAAGCGCCCGCCGGCACCCCCGTTATACCTCCTGTCACTCCTTCATCCGTCACGAGGGATCGAGCAATGGCTGACGCAGACGCAAAACGCCCCTATCACGAGATCGTCGCGGAGCGGCTGATCGAGCAACTCAAGCAGGGCACCGCACCCTGGCAGCGCCCTTGGAATCCCGGTAGCCCGGCCTCTGGGATGCCGTTCAATCCCACGACCGGCAAGCGCTATCGCGGCATCAATGCGATCTGGCTGATGTCACAGGGCTTCGACGACGCCCGTTGGATGACGCTCAATCAGGCCAACTCGGTTGGCGCCCAGATCCGCAAAGGTGAAAAGTCCACGAGCGTCCAATTTTGGCAGTTCGACGAGGAGCGCGCGAAGACGGACGAAGAGGGAAAGGTGGTCCGTGATGAAAACGGCGATCCCCTCAAGGAGCGCATCCGGTTGGAGCGGCCCATCCGTCGCTTCTTTCGGGTCTTCAACGCCGAGCAGATCGACGGGCTTTCTCAGGCCGAGCGACCAGAGCAGGCATGGGACCCGATCGAGCGCGCGGAAACCATTCTCACGGCGTCCGGCGCCGACATCATCCACTCCGATTCGAGTCGCGCCTTCTACCGCCCCGCGACCGATACGATTCATCTCCCTCATCAGGGGCAATTCCCGAGTGCAGACCGCTACTACGCCACGGCGCTGCATGAGCTTGGCCACTGGACCGGACATGCGTCTAGGCTGGGGCGCGACATCGAAAACCCATTCGGTTCTAGGGCCTACGCCAAGGAGGAGCTACGCGCCGAGATTGCCTCCTTGCTCCTCGGCGAGGAGTTGGCTATCGCGCATGACCCGGGCCAGCACGCAGCCTACGTCGCATCCTGGATTGAAGCGCTTGAGGAGGATCCCATGGAGATTTTTCGCGCGGCGGCCGATGCCGAAAAGATCGTCGACTTTGTGCGCGGTTTCGAGCAAGAGCGACAGCAGACACGACAGTCAGAACTGACTGATCCGATCCCTGTTGACCTGCGTCCCCAAAGTGTCGAGACACTGGGGGGGGTCGATGTTCTGATCTGGTCCATGAATCAGGATATGCAGCGCGCGGACGACGCTTTTCAGTCCGAGCTAGAGCGGGTCTACGGCAAAAAAGAGGCCGGCGAGGCACGCTATCGCGACGCGCATGACGACCTTCAAGTCCAGGCGGCGCGAGACGCCGTGCGCATAGCCTCTGAGGTGTGGCATGGCGCTGTTGCCGACCATCGTGCCTACCTCACCATGCGAGATCTCGTCGAGCGGGGTCAGACTACACCTGACGATCGCCATCTTCAGATGCCCGCTCACTGGTGGCGACATCATCTCGCAGCGGCCCAGACGAACTACGACGACTTGCTCCAGCAGACCTATCGCGAGCGCGCCGAGGAGGAGCGCGGTCGCGATCGGCACGACGATCCTGATACCCAGTTCGCGGCAAACCTCGTGACGTTCGCGCGCGCGGGGCTCGCGCTCGCCCACGGGCGCGCGGAGCACCCGCCGAAGATCGGGGAGATCACGACGCCAGAGGCGCCGCCCAAGGCCGCGCCGCCACACCCCGAGGATCGCATCTATATTGACGTCGCCTACCGCGAGAAAGACGCCGCCAAGGCGCTGGGTGCGAAATGGGATCGCGGTCAGCGCTCGTGGTACATCCCCTCCGGTGTCGACGCCGAGCCGTTCGCGCGTTGGTCTCGGACCGTGCCCATGCCATCGCCCGGCCCAGCGATCGCTCAGCCGCCAAGGCATTCCGCTCCAGCCGGTGCAGACCGGCTCTATCTCGCGGTTCCCTACGCGCAACGGGGTGATGCCAAGGCGGCGGGGTGCCGTTGGGACACAGCGGCGAGATCCTGGTACGCCGATCCCGAGCGCCTGACCCAAGCGCAACTTGACGCGATCGACAGGTGGCGGCCAGAGCGGGTGGTTGGTGAGCAGGCACCGCCGATGGACCCGCGTCAGGAGTTTAAAGAGGCGCTGCTCGCGGCTGGATGCGTCCTGCAAGACCCGCATCCGATCATGGATGGCTCCAAACAGCGCGTGCCCGTCCACGGCGATACCGGTGGAGCGCGCGGTGGGTATTACCGGGCCTACCTGGACGGGCACCCCGCAGGGACCATCAAAAACTACCGCACCGGCGACGAAATCAAATGGGTCGCCACCGGCTACCGGCTCTCCGACACCGAGCGCGCGAAGCTCCAGGCCGACGCCGCCAACACGCTGGCCGAGCGGGCAGCGCAACGCGCGCGCACCTTCGCGGCAACGGCCGCGCGCGTCGCGCGGCAGTTCGCGAAGCTCACGCCGCTGTCGGCGCCGACACCCTATCTTGCGGCCAAGGGGCTCGCCCTGGACCCCGGTGTGCGCACCGATGACAGAGGCACCCTGTTCGTGCCCGCCAGCGATGTGGACGGCAGGCACTGGACGACCCAATCCATCCAGGCCGACGGCCAAAAGCGCTTCGCCAAGGATTCCCGCAAAGAGGGCTGCTTCTACGTCACCGGCGGTCGCGGCGTCGAAGCGCTCGCAGACGCGCCGCGCATCGTCATCGCCGAGGGCTTCGCCACCGCGCAGACGCTCGCAGATGCGCTCGGCCATCCGGTCGTCACCGCCTTCAGCGCCGACAACCTCACGTCCGTCGCCGAGGCACTCCACGCCAGGTTCCACGCGAAACCTATCGTGATCGCGGGAGACGACGATCGCCATCTGATCTTGCAGGAGGGGCGTAACCGTGGCCGGGAAGCGGCCCAGGAGGCTGCCGCCGCCGTCGGCGGAACCGCGCTCTTCCCGGTGTTCGCGCCCGCCCAATACCGCCATCCGCAGGGTCTGAAGGCGATCACGCCCGCGACCTATCGGGCGCATTGTCAGGCCAAGACCACGCTCGATCGCGCGCGCGATGGCGAAACCGCGTTGACAGAGGCACGCCGCGCGCAGCTCACCGAGACCTTGCTGAGTGAACCGCAACTCGCCTGGCTCGACCAGCTCAAGCAGCACAGCGATTTCAACGATCTCGCACGGCACAGTCGATTCGGACCCGAGGGGGTCGTGCGACAGCTGCGCGCGCTGGAGGAGCGCCTTGCGCGCAACGGCCATCCGGCGCGCACGCCGCTCGACCGCCTTAACACCGCGCCGCCGGCGCGGGCACGACGCCCATTGCAGGATGCGACATCCGGCGCTGGCGAGCGCGACGAACCGCCGCAGCGCCGCAAGGTGCGGGTGGCTTGATGAAGGCGCCGGCGCCGCGCGGAGGCGGGGAGGGGAGGGCGGTTGCGGGTGTCCGCCCGTCCGCACCCGGCGCGATCGCCGTCGCGCTGGTCAAGAGACGATCGGATGAGCGCTTTCTGAATCCTCGCGGTACCTTGGTCGGGCCGCGCACAGCTTATCCACAGCCCTGGTCACAGGGGTAGGGGATAAGGTGAGACGCGTGATGGCTTTCCCCGTGTGCTTCGCGGTCTCCACATGAAGCGCCGCTGGGTCCATCCGGAGAAAATCCGCTGACCAAGCGCCTTCCCAGGTGCCCGGAGGACGCGGGCCAGCGCGAGCGCCTGGATGTCCCGGCCCGTGCGCGGGCGTCGCTCAGCGAGGGCTCCGCCGCCGCTCAGCGCCTGGCACACGCTGCGGCGATCGGATGGCCCTCGCCGCTTCTTGCGGGCATGCTGACAGGGTGGGCCGTGGTGCGGCACGGCCGGGAGCTGTCCGGTCGCCTCGACGGACAGGACCGCACCCACCGTCATCGCGCAGGGCGGCATGCCCCGCGTGTCAGCGCTTGCGCCATTCCCAAAGGCGGCATGGGGGCGGCATCCTGCCATCACCCCGCACGTCTGGCCTCTTCCTCGGCCAAGGCGTCCCGCGCACGACTTTTCGCCGTCTCCTCGGACGGGTGCAGGGCGATCAGGGGTTCAGTGTGCGGCGACCTTGGCGTAAGGTTCGCTCCAATGACTATCAGCGCGTCCATTCGCTTGGTGACCCACGCCGGCTGCGGTTCCCGCCGTGGCGCGGGCGCCCATGGCGAGGTGAGCCTGTGAGACGCCGCTGGATCCATCCGCAGAAGGCCCGTTACTACCAGGTCGAGCTGCTGCAGGATCTGCTTGGCGACTGGACGCTCGTCCTCAGCTGGGGTGGCCTGCGGTCACGTCAGGGCGGGATACGCATCCTCGCCGTGGCGGGCGAAGCGCTGGGACTGGAGCAGCGCGAGGCGATCGGAAAGCGGCGCCGTCAACGAGGCTACGTCCAACTCTCTGGCCTCTTTGCGGAGGATGCCGAGATCCTCCGGGATGTCCGCGCCACTGTCCCAGTGCACTCGCGTCCGGTCGGCGACCGGGACAACGACCTCTTTCAGGCAACCACAGCCGTCAGCGCTGAAGCGCCCAAGCCGCCTGGATGAGGACAGGCACGGCGGTCCAACCGCCGAACCATCCGTCGCGAACCGTCAAGGCGTTGCCGAGCAACCGCACTTGGCCGGTGTCGCGGCGGGAGGCGCCGCAGGGCGCGTGGGGGTCGCGCAGGCGACGCGCCAGAGAACGCCAGCGGCGGCGAGGAGCACGCGCACGCGATCGATGGTGTTCCGTTCCATGGTTAATCAGCCCCCATCGACTGCGCACTGGATGCCGTCCCCTGATCCACCCGTTCCCGCAGTTCTTTCCCCGGTTTGAAGTGGGGCGCGTATTTTCCGGACAAGGCCACCGCTGCGCCGGTCCTCGGATTGCGCGCAAGACGGGCAGGGCGGTAATGCAGGGAGAAACTGCCGAACCCTCGGATCTCGATGCGCTCACCGCCAGCCAGCGCATCGGTCATGCGCCCCAGGATCGCCTTGACGGCTGATTCGACGTCGCGTTCGGGTAGATGTTCTTGGCGGCTGGCGAGCAGCGCGATCAGTTCGGATCGGGTCATCATTCGGTTCTTCATCCGTACCTGGAAGGACAAACGCCCCATTGTATCGGTCACGGGGGGATCGCCGAAATGATGCCAGGACGCCGCCGCGTCCATCCGCAGAAGACCCGTTTACCAAGCCGAGCAGGTCCAACGAGCCGTTCTGTCACCAGCCGCCACTGCCATGCGCGCGCTCGGGATGTGAACGGTCGGGCACATCCCGGCCCGAACCCCAATCCTTGTTGCTCAACCGTTCACCCGACGCCCTGCACCGCAGCGGCCAACCCGACCGATTGAGACCCCCTGTCACGCCGCTCCAGCCAGTGTCCCCACTGGCTTGCGCGCGCGGCTTGCTGAACGGATCTCGCGCGCCTCGTGAAACCTCCTGTTTCCGTCCCCGGCTCCAGGAGGACTCGGCCAGCGCGAGGGCCTGGATCTCCCGGCACCTGCGCTGGCGTCGCTCAGCGCGGGCTGCGCTTGCGCTCCGCCCACGCTCAGTTCCTGGCGCACGCGGCGGCGATCGCATGGCGAGACGCTGACCCGCTTGCGCGTCAGGCGCGATGCGCCTCACGCTCCAGCGGACCAGCCCCCCGCCCTCGCCTTGGCCGGGGCCGCGGCGCCTCGCGCGCTCGGCGTGCGGGAAGGAGGCTCCAGCCAGCGGCCCCGCTGACTGGAGCCGTGGATGGAGGGAACAGCCCCCGGTGTCAGGATAGAAGTCGCCTCCCTCTGGGAGGGTGTGTGTGAGGATGGGGGCCTGACAGTCCTGGGGCCTAGCGCCCCTTGGGCGTCGCTGGGAAGGAGCCCGTAGGGTGACTGGACAGCGACGCCCAAGGGGCGCGGCGCGAACGCGCCGGCACTGGGACGCACCAAGAGGCGACGGATTTTGAAGACCTACTCGGACGAGCTGAAAGCCAGCATCCTGACCAAGATGCTCCCCCCCAATCCCGTCAGCGTACCCGTGTTGGCGCGCGAGTACGGGATTCCTCGTGACACCCTCTACGGCTGGCGTCGTCAAGCCGGCGACCCGGCGGCGCTGGCGACGACCCCGGCCGGCCCGGTCGGCGTTCTGAGCAGCGCCGAGAAGTTCGCCGCAGTGGTGGAGACGGCCGGCCTCAACGAACTGGATCTGGGCGCGTACTGTCGGCGCAAGGGGCTCTTTGCCGAGCAGATCGCCGCTTGGCGCACCACCTGCCAGCGCGCCAACGAGCCCCGGCCCACCAGCGCCGAGCGCACCGAACAACGCGCCGAGCGCGAACAGATCAACCAGTTGTCCAAGGAGTTGCAGCGCAAGGACAAGGCGCTGGCGGAGGCGGCGGCCCTGTTGTTGCTCCAAAAAAAAGTCCGGGCGATCTGGGAGGAGCCCGCGGACGCTCCCTCTCCCACGCCCGGCGCGTCCAGGTGAGCGGGTGGATCGGCGAAGCGGTCAGCACGGGCGCGCGCTTGGAACAGGCCTGCGCGGCCGTCGGGCTGAGCGCCCGCACCCTGCAGCGCTGGCGACAGGCGGGCGCCATCCAGGGCGATGCCCGTTGTCGCGAACACCGCGCGCCCGACGCCGTGCGCACCCCGGCCAACCGACTCACGAACGCCGAGCGAACCGCCATCCTGACGGTGGCCAACCAAGCGGAATTCGCCCACCTGTCCCCGCACCAGATCGTCCCGGCGCTGGCCGATCAGGGCCGCTACCTGGCCTCGGAATCGACCTTCTACCGGGTGCTACGGGCCGCCGATCAACTCGCCCGACGCGGCCAGCCCAAGGCGCCCGCGCGCGGGCGTCCCTCACCACTGACCGCCACCGGCCCCAATCAGGTCTGGAGTTGGGACATCACGTATTTGGCCACCACCGTGAAGGGGATGTTTTTCTATCTCTACCTGATCATGGACGTCTACAGCCGCAAGATCGTCGGCTGGGAGGTCTACCCGAGCGAATCCGCCGAGCAGGCCGCCAGTGTCTTCCGCAAGGCTCACCTGCGCGAAGGTGTGCGCGCCGATGCCTTGGTTCTGCATTCGGACAATGGCGCACCCATGAAAGGCGCCACCATGCTGGCCACCTTGCAGCGCCTGGGCGTCGTGCCCTCGTTCAGCCGACCCTCGGTGAGTGATGACAACCCCTTCTCGGAGTCGCTGTTCAACACCCTCAAGGGCCATCCAGGGTTCCCCGAACAGCCCTTCGCGAGCCTGGATGACGCCCGTACCTGGGTCGACGGATTCGAGCGCTGGTACAACACCGAGCACCTCCACAGCGCCTTGCGCTTCGTCACCCCCGCGCAGCGCCATCGCGGCGAGGATATTGACCGGCTCGCTCAGCGTGATGCCCTCTATCAGGCCGCCAAGGCCCAGCATCCCGAACGCTGGCGCGGCAACACGCGCAACTGGAAGCCCGAGATCACCGTCTTCCTCAACCCTGGAAAACCGACCGCAACGGAGCATCAAAACCAACTGACAGCGACATGACCAATGCGACAACTACCTTGACACTTACCGACAGCAAGGAGCAGGCGGCCAGCGCGTCACGCGCTCCACGGATCAAGTGACGCTCGAACGACGGCACGTTGGCTGGGCCAGGGACACGCGTCGCACCCGAAATCGCCTCCGTGCCCTGGTCAGACCCCAACTCGCGCACTTTCCGGCGTTGGGTTGCCCGGATGTCACAGGGGCCGTTCAGCCGATTCGGCTATGATCCGGACGGTGAGACCCAACCAAGGACATCCGCGATGACCGAACATTACCGATCCGCCCTGTTGGCGCTACTTCTTGGTATCGGTTGGTTGGGGACCGCCCAGGCCAGCTCGCCGCGCTGCGCCAGTGCCGCCCTCGAACAGGCCCAACGTCTTCTGGTCTTTCACTTCGGCGAAGATGACCGGATCGCCATCGATCCAGAGGTTGTCGAGAAAGCGCCGCTGCGCAATCCGGCCAACAAAGACCAGACCTTTCAAGTGCTGGAGGTGTGGGGAACGATCTACAAAGGTCAGTACCGCATGCGCCTGATTTATTACACACTCGGTCAGGAGTGCGTGTTGATGGGACAGGAAATACTCGAATATTCGCGCGTGTGATGAAGACCGCCGCTGACACCCCAACCCAACTGCTCGGCCCGCTGAATCCCGTCGAGCGCACGCATGCGCCGGACCGGCTCTCTGTCGCCGGAGACGTCGCGATCCTGGAGACCGGCGCGCGCGTGTCCATCGTCGGCGCGCGGGTGGTCCCCCGCGCGGCAAAAGGTTGCGTGGACGCGCTGGAAGATTGATTGCTTCCGCATTGGAGGTCGATCCCATGTCCAACGAACAGCGCTACTGGTTTCCCGCCAAACGCTACGGCTGGGGCTGGGGTCTGCCCACTGTATGGCAAGGCTGGGTCGTCATGGTCATCTTCTTCGCCCTTGTCTTGGTAGGCGCAGGAGCGCTGCTGCCAAGTCACGGGGCCGCCGTATTCGTCGCCTACGCCGCGCTCTTGTGCGTCGGTCTCGTCGCCGTATGCTGGGTCACTGGCGAGCCTCCCACCTGGCGCTGGGGCGGCAAGTGAACGAGATCACCACTGCCGAGAAAGAAGCCCTCGCGGCGAAGGGCGCATTCACGGTCGGCGTTTTGCCGAGTTCGGTCTACTTCGAAACGCGGGCCAACCAGGCCGTTTCGCTCCCCTGGCACGACACCGTTCTACGGCCACTGCTAGCGGTTGCTGCACAGGCCTGGGTGTACGAGATGCAGGAAGGCTCAGACACGTTCAAGTCTGCCGAGACCATTCTGATGCGCAAGGCAGGGAAGTATGAAATCCAACTCGGTGGGGAGCCAATCAAAGGACATGAGTTGTTCTGGAACGCGTCCGGTGGGCAGCGAGGCTCTATCACCTTGCTCTTCGCCCCGACGGAGATACCAACAACGGCCGTCTTTCCTCACTGCGAACGAGCATTCTTGATCAACAACCCGTCTGTCCCTCACTCGCCAGCCGCAATCCGATATGTCAAGTCGGTAACCTCAGACGGCCGGTTGGTTGCGGGCATGCTCTCCCGCACCAACGGTCTTCAGTGGTTGTCTTTCCATGGCGCATTCGAACCGCTGGCAAGGCTCTTCGTACAAGCCAAGGCCCTGGTCAAAGGTGCGAATGCACCCTAACTGTAGCGACCTACAAACATCGGGCGCTCAGCCTGCAAACATCGCGATTTTCGGCCCAGATTAACTGACAATATCCGGGGCCTCGAACCCACATTAATCTGCCAACAGCCCAGATTATTTGCCAACAGCCTGCAAACATCCGGGCCGGCCCAGATTCTCTGCGAACGGTCAGACTCTAGTTCTGAAAGACCGCAGATCTCCCTGGTCACGTCTCAATCCGTTCCAGGAGTTTTGCACCGTCCGAGATTCCGGTCATGGTGCGCAGGAAGACGACCTCGCGGTTGAGGGTCTTCTTGATCTCGGCGGCGGATAGCGGGGGCTCCAGAAGTCGAAATCCGCTCAGCTCTTGGAAGTGGCACTCGTCTTTGTCGCCCTCATGGTCGGCCGTCTGTGTGGACCCGGTACCTCGACCGTAGGCGACGATCCCTCGTCCATTTTCGTAGAGGAACACAACGTCGCCCTCTGCGATCCTGTTGATGTTGTGCTTCCACGGATCATAGAACGCTGCCGCCACCCCGTCTCGGAGCATCATCTCGTGATCGTGCACGTTGTTGCCCTTGTTCGTGTTCAGCAGGTGATACCGAAAGTCCTCTGGGTACTTCGCATCGTCTAACTGGAGCTCCTCCTCAGCAACGCTCGCCCCCTCTTCAATGAGCTTCAGCAGCACGTCTTGGCGAGACATTCCCAGGTGTGTCGCCAGCTCGTCTGCGAACGACTGCAGCTCCTTGGGTATCCTGACGGTGACAGCGACCACCTCCTTCTTCACGGCTTTTGAGCGACGGATCATTTCTCGAAGGTTGGTCATGGTGAGTTCCTCGATTAGTTGGTGTGACGGTGCAAAGCATAGCATCAAATAAGATTCTTCACAGATTTTATATAGAATTTTTTTAGATTCTTTTTAGCTTGCTCAGTTTTGCATCCAACACTACACGGGGATACTCCCCAAACTTGGTCCGAGAAAACGGCCGTTTTTTCGGACCGATCCACGGCACGCCTGACATCCTCTCAAAACCGATCTTTCCAGTTCGAAAAACCGGTTGTCGCAATCAAGGTCCGAGTTTCCTAGACTTGAACGAGTAAGTCGGACCAATCAGACGGCGGGAGGGGCCATGCAGATTGGCTATGCGCGTGTCAGCACCAAGGAGCAGAGCGTTGACCTGCAGGTCGATGCCCTGCGCCGAGCTGGCTGCGCGAAGGTCTTCCAGGAAGGGGGTGTAAGCCCAAACCCCAGAAAATTCCGTCAGCCCAGATTCAGCCCCGCCACGATTGCATCCAGGTCGATGAGTGACCCGGTGCCGCGGAACGTGTAGTGCCCGTTGAGATGGACGTGACGCCATGCCGTCGGCGAGATCTTCTTGATCATGGCCAGGGCCTTCGCATTCCCGCTTGCCTCGTACTTGGTGAGCAAGCGCGAGAGGATCGCGGAGTTGTAGTAGATGATGGCGTTGGCGATCAGCCGCGCACACTGGTTGCAGATCTCGATCTGGATGTCGGTCCGACCGGTCAGCTCTTTCTTGCCGCCGACCTGGGCGATCGCCGAGCGCAGCTGGTGATAGGACTCGATGCGGTTTTGCGAGCGATGCACGTTGCGCTGCAGCTGCGGATCTCGAAGGTACCGCAGGGTGTAGATGCTGCGAATCAGCTTGTCGAACTCGAAGATGGCCCGTCGCGTCGGATTCGGGGCGGTGTAGGTGCAGAGCTTACGGATCAGCATACCCTGGGTCATTTCCTTCAGACCTAGCGTGGCAACGATCTGGTCGATGTTGGCCTTCTCGTCCACGATCGCCTGCAGATCAATCTGACCGGCAGGAGCGATCAGAAATTCCTCGTACAGCGATGGCGCAGCGGCGCAATAGAGCGCTTTCAGCTGTTTCTTCAGATCGGTGAACCGCGGCTCGAAGCGCGGCCCAAACCAGTGCAGGATGGCGAAGTTCGCCTTGTTGATGCTGTGCATGTCGCCGGTGATCACACTCGGGACGATCTCGGAGGTGTTGCGGTACCAGATGTCGAAGACATGATGGGCCTCGAGCTCGTGTGCGCCGATGAGCCAGCTCTGGAGCGGCACGTGGTTGCACAGCAGGGTGTAGGCGACGACGCCTTTGCCCCGACCGAAATACTTGCGTGAGTGACGTGCCTTGACGGTCGGGCGCTCGACGCCGAACTTCTGGCCATCGACCGCACCGTAGAGCACGCCGAGGTCAAACGAGTAGTGTGGAAAGATCGGTAAATCGGCGATGGCATCGCTGATTTGATCGTTGGCCGCCTGCAGCGAAGCCTGACGCAGGTACTGCTGGGAGGTCTCCTCCAGCACGTGATAGCGGATGTCGCTGGTCTTCGCGATCACGAGGTTGCCGTGATTCATCGCCTGGGCAATGATGGCGGCCATTAAGCTGTCCACGTCGACGGCCTGCTTGGCGTAGCGTGGCTGCAGCGGCGTCAGCGCCGATAGGAACTGGCATTGGTCGTTGACGAAACGTAACAGGTCAGCCACATCGCAGAACGCCAGCTGCTCGTAGAAGTTGTCCTGGAGAGCGGCCTCCTGATTGGCCTTCGGCCGGCGCCAGGTCAGCGTCTTGGTCTTGCGGTCATAGTCGAGGTGCTTGAGCTTTCTTTGGCTCAGCTCACGATTGAACGCCAGCCATTGCGTATGCAGCGCGTCGGTCAAGGTGCCGAGCTGGGTCTGAATCGGTGTGCGCAGCCAGGGAATGTCCATCTTGGCGAGCACGTCCGCCTTCTCCTCGAGGGAGACGAGCTCGTCGGTGAAGCGGCGGTGCTGCAAGCTGTCGTCCAGATAGAGCTCGCCGGACTTGAGGCGTTTTCTGATCTGGCGGTACAGCCAGAACTCGTATCGATCGGCATGTAGGCCGGTGGGTTCCCCGTCGGCGTCGAACGTCAGCAGAAACGAGCGCAAACGCTTGGGCAGCGTCGCCTTCGGGCATTCAGCAAGCGGGCGCTGCGACAGGCGTTGCCGGTTGGCGAACACCTCGTTGACCCAGGCGAGCGCCTCCAGCCATGGGTTGTCCGCCACGACCCCGGAAAAGTCGAGCGCGCCATAGAGCGGGCGCAGCTGACGGCGAATGCGTCCGGCCAGGGTGTCGACAGCCTCCCAGCGCAGAGCCAGCTTGCTCGGCGGCTTCACGCTGAGGTGCTGGCCGGTGATCTGCAGGTCCTCCTTGGGCATGATCTTGAACGCACGCTTGCGCACCTCGCCGAAGGGCGTGGCGTCGTCGACCGACTCGTCGACATAGAGCAACAGCAAGCGTCCGACCTGCGGGGTTTCCTGCTGCCGCTGTATCTGTTCTGCGAGAAGGTGCTTGTTGGCCTGAGCCTTGGTCTCCTCCTCGAACTGCTGGGTGTGGTAGCCCAACGCGTCGACGAGATTGTCGGTGAGCTGGCGGTAGCGTTGCCAAACGTAGCAGAGCAGGTACAGGTGCGTCTGCTCCGGCTTGAAGCGGCGCAAATCGTAGACCGTGTAGAAGTTCGCAAGGCTCGCGTAATAGAGTAGGTTCTGTTGTGAGACCGCGAGCTTGGGCAGCAGCGTCTTGGCGATCCGGTACAACGGCTCGAGCTGGGCGCGTTTGTCCCGCTCACGGGCCATCTGTCGCCAACCGAAGTCCTTGGCGTCTTGCTTCAGGGCGGCCAGCTCCGAGAGCATGTCATCGCGCACCAGGAGTTGGGCCAGCGCCTCCTTGGTCGCCGCATCCAGTCCCTCGGCGAGCAGCTCGCCCAAGCGTCGGCGTTCGGCGGACAACGCCTCGCTGATCACCGTCTGCAAGGTCGTGTAGCCGGGACGGACAATTCTGTGCGCGTTGAAATAGGTGATGAGCTCGGCGACGATGAAGCCGATGGTGACATCGCGGCGAACAATCTGGACCAGCTGCTGCTCCAGTTGCGGGAGAAACGTGGCCGACCAGAGCCGATAGTCGAACAGCTCAGCGATCATCGCCCGCTGCGTGTAGTGCTCGTGCTTGGTGATGGTCTGCGGCTCGAAGGCTCGGTCGCTGAAATAGTGAGCCAGGACGAAGGAACAATCCGCCTGCACCGCGTCCCAGGTGAAGCGAAAGAAGGCCTGCTTGGCCTTGAAATAGCCGATCTGCAAGACGCAATAGACCTGCGCGTGCAGACCGCTACGGGCGCAGGCCATGGCCAGTTGCGCTTCTGACAGGGACAGATACTCCAGGCGCTGTCCCTCGTCAAAATCGGGCAGACCGTAGAGAGCGAATTGCTCAACGTCCGACAGGACGGACAGTGACTTGTTCTTCGTCGCCATCGCGGCCTCCCTCATTTCGATGGGATGGCGCAGGACGCCCGCACGAGCGGCGACATTAGGATTTGGCCCGGTGCCGTGCCCAGATCCGCTTGACCTGGCTGACGCTGCATCCGGCTAACTCGGCCGTGCGCTCGATAGTCTGGCCGGCGCGACGCAGAGCAACGATGCGTTGGTGGGTTACGGTGTCAGCCTTACGACCGGTGTACTTGCCGGCCGCCTTGGCGAGTTGCACGCCCTGGCGCTGCCGCTCGCGCCGTGTCTCGTAGTCGTCCCGGGCCATCTGTAGGGCCAGCTTCAGCAGCAGCTCCTGGACCGACATCAGCACGATCTTGGCGACACCATCGGCCTTGTCTGCCAAGTCGGAGAGATCGACTAGGCCCGGCACGGCCAACCGAGCACCCTTGGCCCGAATGGAAGCGACCAGTTTTTCCGCTTCGGGCAGCGGCAGCCGGCTGATCCGATCAATCTTCTCGGCAACCACCACTTCGCCCGGTTGCAGATCAGCGATCATCCGCAGCAGCTCCGGGCGGTCAGCGCGGGCACCGGACGCCTTCTCGCGATAGATGCCGGCGACGTAGTAGCCGGCAGCCCGTGTGCTGTGCTCAATATCGGCCTGACGGGAAAGATCTTGTTCGTCGGTGCTGACGCGGAGGTAGATGCGAGCGATTTTCACGGCAACTGGCCAAGATGGGTATACGCAAGTTGCCCAGCTTGGACGACCTGGCCAAGAATTGCCAGGGACGAGGTAATTTAGCCACCAGCTATTTGGCTATTCAAATTGGCTATTTTTGGGACCGGCGGAATTTTCTGGGGTTTGGGCTTACACCCCCTTTCTCCACGCTCAACTGCCTCCCGGTCGGACTCAGGAACTGCATGCCCAGTTGCTGGGCGCAGGCCTGCCGGTGTGACGGCAACTCAGATCAAAGACTGACCCATTGGCAACTAATCTGAGTCCGCCCGGATGTTTGCAGGCTGTTGGCAGAAAGCGTGGGCTTGTTGGCAAATAATGCGGGTTCAAGATCCCGGATATTGGCAGCTAATCTGGGCCGAAATCCGGGATGTTTGCAGGTCGGGCGTCGGATGTTTGCAGGCCGCTACACCTAACCCCGCGCGCGCGGCTCAGAGGCTGTGAAGAAACTGGTTTTTCACAGCCATGGGTTCTTCGTCTTGTTGCTATTGAAGAGATCGCGATTCCAGGCAAGGGGGTTTTTCACAACCTCTCAGCTCAAACGTTAAGCCTCACAGGAGCCCAGTGTCGCCATGCAGCCCCAGGTCCTGTACTCCGACCGACTCCACGTTCACTACGGACAGTTCTACGTGGAGCCACAAGACGGCGACTTCGCAGACATGGCGCTCGCCTTTCGCGGGCAATCGAACGGCATCTGCGGTGCGGCTCAGACAGGAAGGCTGTTTCTCATCACCGGCATCCATACCGGTCACGTCCATGTCACCGTGGAGCTTCTTGATGCTGCGCCACTGGCAGATCCTTCATGGGAAGAAATCGTCGAATGCTCATTCGCTCAGCACGCCAATGCGCTGCTGCTGCGCGAGTGGGGGCAGGAAGCGGAGTACCCCCTCGACATCCCTCAAGGAACGTACCGTGTAAGGTACAGTGCTCGGTCCATGTTGGGGGACTGGCAACTTACAGACGACGACGGGCCTATGCAGGTTTACCTCTTGCAGTTCTGGCCTGCTCCACGCAACGCCGACGTCGTCACCAAAGTCTCCGGGGAGTGCGCCCGGTATTGGCATGGCGAGATGAGCAAGACCCGCGAGTGAGGTAGGGGAGGGCGCTTCCATCGTTCGATCGGAACCCCTAAATGTAGCCGCTCGCAATCATCCGAGCCCGTGCGCTCAATCATCGGGTTTTTCCTGCTCGGCCATGCGCACATGGTTTTCCGACAGGCAAGTAGCGGCTCATGACAGAGCCGTCGGGTCTACCCCTATTCGAATCAGTCCATCAAGGATGATGGCTGATACTTAACCCGATTTTCCGTTCCACTGCGCCTCGAATCCCTACCTGAGGGCGGCGCGCATCGAGTCAGCCTGAGCCTGGTGCTTGGGCGAGAGGACCGGTCTCGCTGGCGAGTTCAGGCGTGCCAGGCCGGGACGCTACGAACCACGCGCCACATCATCTGATCGAGATCCAGACGATCGCGTTGGGTGTTGGCAAAGGCGGCCCAGCATAGTCCGCTCGCGGTTCGGACCATGATCGCTGCGCTTCCTGGTAGGCGACCGTCATGCCACCAGTTGGGAACCCCGTTCACCGCCCAGCCACAGGCGTAGCCAGAGTTGGCAGCGCTGGGGGTTGTCATGGCCTTGATGCTGTCCCGGGTCAAGATGCTTGGGGTGATACCCTCGCCGTCGACGTGCATGGTGAAGCGAACCAAGTCGCTCGGCGTGGCGATCCATCCACCGTGAGAATCCCTGCGCCTGAGGTCAATCTCGTAGGCCTTGTCAGCGGACCCATTCGCGTCGTAGTAGATCGCTTCGTGCGGTGCCCGCTCGGTCAGGGTGTTTCCGCCCAGGGCCATGTCGTGGATACCGCATCGGTGCAAGACGGATTGCTGCACGTAGTCTGAATAGGGTTGACCGGTCATCTTCTCGATCACTCGACCGAGAATGGAGTAGCCGAAGTTGGAATACTCATAGTGTGTGCCAGGCTCGTTGCTCAACACGCGGGTCAGTAATACGAAGCGAATCAATTCCCGGTGATCCATCTCTGGATAGAGATAGGTTGGATCATCCCGACCATTTCCCCAGCCTCCGGCTGTGTGTGTCAGCAGATGATGGAGCGTAATTCGGGTGACCCGATCGGGATAGACCGGGGCGTAGTCGAATCCGAGTCTGCCATGCTCGCCGAAGATGCGGTCACCGAGGCTGAGCCGCCCTTGCTCGATCAGCGAGAAGATGGCAACCGAAGTGATTGGCTTGGTCAGACTAGCGATGCGGAACAAGGTGTCCGGAGTTGCCTGCTCACCTGTGCCCTTGTCCACGACACCAAAGGCGTGCCGGTAGACGCATTGCCCTCGCTTGGCGATCGCGAGAGACAGTGCTGGCACGTCATGCTGCCGCATGGTTTCACGCGCGATCTTGGCGATGATGTCGGCCTCTTTCTTAGCGGGAAGCGGCTCTGCTTCGACCACGGGAGGCCAGACGAGAAGCGGACTAGCGAGGCCGGAGAATGCGCCCACCCAAATCGCGGATAAGGCGCACCGCAAAACGGCGCGACGTCTGACTCGTGTCATGGAATGACTCGTCATTGTGAATTGCCAGCCACCGACATCTTGCCGGCGATCCACCCCACCGACACCCATGGCACCAACCAGGGGTTGTAAGCCCAAACCGCCGAAATTTCCGCCAATCACGAAAATTCAATAGCTTACGTTCAACAGAAGCGCCATTTGTGGCGAGCGGCACGAAATTTAACTGATTGATAATAAATCGCTTCAGAATTTTCGAGGGTTTGGGGTTACACCCCCACAAACGCCCCAGTGTATCGGTCACGGGGGGATCGCCGACATGATGCCAGGACGCCGCCGCGTCCATCCGCAGAAGGCCCGTTTCAACCAGGTTGAGCAGGTCAAGGATCTCTTCGGGGACTGGACGCGCGTCCCGTGCCGGGGTGGGTGGGGTAGAGGAGGGATACCGATCGAGGGGTTCTAAGAGACGGTATCAAAACGAGACTCGATAATATATCAATCAATGGGTTAGTTCATTGACAGGTAACTTCTCAATAAGTCACGGCACCCACAAAAACAAAGACATAGAGGCACCAATTACTCGCTTGCTGCGCCTCATCGCTCCTTGCGCGGGATTGACATTAACTCTAACTCATTGATTTTTCGTTCGCGGATGCACTCAATGAAGGACTTTGGGTTCCGCGATGGCCTCGCAAGCAATTGATTTCAAAGCTGCCACGGGTTATTGAGAAGTTACATTGACAGTCTCTAAGCCTAAGTTGCGATCGTTTGGCCGCGCGCGTCGGCGGGTCGAAACGGATCTCGCGCGCCTCGTGAGACCTCCTGGCGCCTTCCCAGGCTCCAGCAGGACTCGGCCAGCGCGAGGGCCGGGCTCTCCCGGCGCGTGCGCTGGCGTCGCTCAGCGAGGCTGAGCCGACGCTCAGCTCCTGGCGCACTCGGCGGCGCTTGTATGGCGAGGCACTGACCCGCTTGCGCTTCAGGCGCGATGCGCCTCAAGCTCCAGCGGACCAGCTCCCGCCCGCGCCTTGGCCGGGGCCGCCGCGCCTCGCGCACTCGGCTTGCGGGAAGGAATTTCCAGCCAGGGTCCCCGCCGGCTTGCGCGAGCCATCGATTGGACAACAAGGGATGGTTGGGCGTCGGCCATTCTCTTCGCACTCCGCTCGCTCTGCCGAGCGCCTCGGCGCGGCGGTTCCTAATGTACGGGCCGGACCTGGCGTGTGGCGGTGGTCACGCCACGGCGGTTGGCGACGGCCTGAGCGGGGCTGCGCTTGGGCATGACAAGCTCGCGTCCCAGACGCGGCGCGGCTAAACCAGGCAGGCGCCAACGTCGGGTATGCTTGGCGCGTCGGGAACAAGCATCGAGGCAGGCCTGAGCCATCCGATAAGCCGATCAGCACAGCACCGCGAGCCTGTTGGCACAAGCCCATCTTTTCTCTGTAATCGCGATGTCCAAGAAAGCCAAGCCCGGAGATACGTTGGTGTCCCTGCTGGATGATCTGCTGAGGGTCAGGCACCATCTGGAGCGCGAGAATCTGCCCGCTGCGCGCCTGCGGATGATCTGCGGGAACCTGGACACCCCACTCGGCGCGGTGCCCTTCATCGTCCAGACACCCTTCCCGGCACTGGCGCAGCCCCGCGCCGAGGTCGAGCGCGCCGCCTTCGCTCGGTTTGGTGGCGAACGTCCCTGGCCGGACGCCCACCAGGCGCTGCGCGAGGTCTTGCAGACCTGCGTGGATGCGCCCGTCATCTGGCTGGAGCGAGCCTTCGTGCGGGTCGCTCAGCACCCTGGCGAGTGCGTCCTCACCCTGGGCACCCAAGGCACGCCCGGATGGACCAATCAGAACTGCTTTGAGCCCTCCCTGTTCGACTCGCTGAAGTCGATGTCCGGGATCGGCGGTCTTCTTGTGCATTTCTCAGACCCCTTCGAGCGGTCTGCCGCCGCACCCGAGCCGGAGTGCGCGGATACCGTCGCCTGGACGGCGATCTATCGGCCAGGCGTCGGCGAGGCGGCACTGGCGTTGGCCAAGCGCCCGCGCGAGCGCCTCATCCTGCTGTTGGCCGTCTACCTGCACATGGGTCCACGCGAGATCAATCAACTGAACCTCGCGCAGGTGACGCAGTCGTTTGGTCGGGACGGCCAAGCACGGGTGTCTCTCAAGCAGCGCCTCGTGAGGAAGAAGGTTCTCGCCGAGGCGCTGCTCCAGTACCGAAGACGCGACCGCGATACCTTCTGGGGCACCAAGGAGCCGATGTTCTGCGGTGGCCCGGAGACGCCTTCGGGACGGTCGCGGCGGATGGGGGCCAACGCGATCGAGGCGCTGATCCTGCGCTACGTTGAACGCGCCCTAAAGACCCTCCCCTCTGTCCAGAAAGACCCGGAACCGCCAGTCCCGCCGGCTCAACCAGGGCGACCACCGCTCTTCTGGGTCACCGACATCCAGTACCAACGCGCTCATTGGCCCTGATCGTGAGCCTAAACCGGTCACTGAGCCAGTTTACGTCACGGACGGCATGGTCCCAGTTCCGGTCACTGGCTCATCGGACCCGAGCGTCTGGTAAACGCGCATTGGAGACTCCCACGGCTGCTTACGCCACCGATCACTTCACGTGGGGAGCGGACAGATTCGTCGCGTTTGTTGCTGACGGGAAGGCAGCGGATTGCGGACACCCGGATTTCGACAACGTTCGAGATGGGGCTTCGCTCGTTTCAGCTTCAAAGCCCTTCATCATCCTCGTCCACAATTGGGCTACCATAGACGTCTTCGTCGTCCTCGTGCTCGAATACGTCATCTAGGTCATCGATCTCAAGCAGCTCCGCGACCGTCTGAGCGTTGTGCTTCTTAAGTGCATCGGGTTTCGGAGCAAACAGGGGCATTAGCGTTGCCGCATCGTTGTAGAAGCGCACATCGAGCTGCCGAAGTTCTTCGAAATATTCGTTTTGTCGAATGTGGACGTCCGACATACCTCCCCAACCACGCACACCAGCTTCATAGCTCAGCATCCAAAGATCCTCCCATAAGGCATCGGAGTGCTCGAAGTTGCGCCATCGAGTCGGCGCCGGCAACTTTGGGAGCCGGCCAGCAGCCGCAAGATCAAGAAGGATCAGAACGCAGATTGAAGAATTCATTTCCGCGACGAGGTCCACGCTCTGCGGTGAGAGGGTTAGCCGGAGTTCCTTGCACATCCAGAGACACCAAGTCACTTCACTGTGATGCTCAAGGGGTGCGTGCTCTTGAACTATTGCGTTTACGAGGCGGGACAGACGGCGCTTGTCAATGGCATAGCCGATGCCGGAGTATGTTGACAGCAGGCGGGCAATAGTCTGAAGAGCGACCGGATGCGCCATCGCAGCCAAGCAAAGTTGCGCCTCAAACGCCGGCCAGTTTTCCTTGCGTACGATGACAGAGCCAGCGCGACGCAGCGCATAGACCATTACGCTCTCGTCCCTGTGACTTCTGGCAAGTTCGCGGGCGAGATCAAAGTAGTGATTGAAGCCGGTTCGCTGCTTTTGGCCTCCGTGTGCTATAGCGAAGCTCCTTAACTTGTGCGTCCATGCATCCTCATCTAGTTCTTCGATCTTACATATTCTGGTCTTGTCAAAGTTGATTTGAAGTTCAAAGTCCTTGAGGCACCGCACAATCTGCGCTAGTGCTGACTCTGCTGCGGAGTAGCTTTCGAAGAAGAAGTAATAATCATCCACATAGCGAAAGCCTGCCGGCGTTGCGCGTAACCTCTTGCCAAGCTCCACGTCTATTGCGGTTGCGATGCACTCCGCAATGATGTGTGAGGTGTCCGGTCCGATGGGAAGACCAAACGTTTGCCCGTCTTGGCACTGCCGCACAACAAGGTCAAGCAGGTTCCCGTAGTACTTCGGCGTGATGGCCCTGTTCTTCTTCGAAATCGCCTTGCCGTGCAGAGCCCACGGGATGGAGTGCGTGTAGATTGTTGGAAAGAATCTGGATATGTCAGTGCGGAGCACATACCTGTAACCGGCGCCCTGCAAGAGCCTGCGTTCGTAAAGAGTTTGCATTGACGGAAGAGCCGCCGCGCGCGTCGAGTCACGGCGAAATCGCGGGTGACTTGCGCTGATCTTGGAGCGGCGGAAGTGGCGGACGATGGCTGCCCAGTTGGCTACGAGAGCGCGACAAAGGTACGCCTGTGCGACAGGGTTTGGAATACTGGTTGCGCGACGCTGATGTCCTGCGCGCGCGACACTAAAGACCTCTGCCTTCGTAGGTGGTGACGTTGGCACTTTGGCACGACGCGCGGGTGGCACTCCATCCCAGGCTGCAAGCACTCTCAAGTGATGCATCGCGAGATCAGAGGTAGTGAATGGGGGCGGCAGTTGGGAGGGGAGATACCCAAAACGTAGGAGTCGTTCTACGCGATCCATATTCGGAGTCCCTCCTCATTGGTGGCATGCAACTTGGGTGTTTCGGAGTCACGACTCAGAGAGCCACCCGAGTTATGTCGAGACTTCGGCTACCGCGACTCGTACTCGGCGGTTTCCTGCCGTGTCCTGAGCGAGCGTCAGAAATGAAACTCTGCATAATCGCTAGCTTTGCATAAACGCGCATTGCAGCCTCCCGCGGCTGTTCACGCCTTCGGTCATTTTACGGGGGAAGCGGCCGGATAGGCTAACAGTTTTGATGGCGGGAGAATGTTACTATTCCGACATTCCCTTCCCTAGAATCTTTGAACTGAAGAGCTTGACGCGGCTCTCGCCGCAAGTCCGCTCGAATGAGCACTTGGGCGGTACCTCTAATCCCTCAGGCACCGCCCCTTAACCTCTTCGGTGAATGGCTGTGTACGAATGCGGTCACGGTGAAAGTCGCCGCCCGCAGTTTCGTCAACGACCTGTGCTGCTTTCTTGGCAAGCGCTTCGGCGTCTGCAGCGTTCCAGATCGTCGCGATTAGAGGCGCGCAGTAGTTGGCCATCTCGTTCGAATTTGGCCGCGGCACCGGAGCTGGCTGCGCAAGCAGCCTCGCCGCCATGAGTATGTGATATCTGGCTGGTTTGTACTTCGGGTCTAGGACGCCATTCCTGAAAAAATACTCGATCCTGTAATGTGCAGATGCTGCGAAGTAGTAAGGCTCAAGCCTGTCTTGCGGCCCAAAAATCGATTTACCTAGCTGCTGTAGTAAAGCGCGATAAGTCCGCGTAGTTCGATGCGGCTCCCCAAGGAAACACGATGCATATCCCCGAATCAATGCCGCAGGCGTGACAATTCGGGTTTTTTCCATGCCGCCGGGCGCTGCGTTATACTGGCGAGATCTCCTCTCATAGTATAGGCGCTGAGACGGTTCATATGTGAGGAAGTAGGCCTCAAGCTTTTTTTGGAAGTCGGAAAGCGCTATTAGCTGCTCTTCCTTCACCTCGGTCTGGCGGTTCGTGGCTTTGACGATCGACGCCGTGACTTCTTCATCGTCGGTCGCAATCAGGCGAAGCGGGATGAAGACGCTCTCGTCGAGCGATGCTCGATTATCGAAGAGGACATGACTCGTCTGGCATCCGTTAACAATCCGATAGTCTTCAATATGGAACTTGTTGCCAGTGGCTCTTAGAGTCCTTGCGATAATTGTGACGCCGTTGTTCATTATTGCGAACCTTGCCCGCTGCACAGGTAATTCAAGACTCGACTTTATCTCAGTGTTTACTGTTTCCTGATTAGCAAGCTTCTTCAGTAAATCCCGTTTTCTTGCCAACAAAGGCGCAGACTGTGGTGACCAAATCCACGCCGAGGGACCGCACCATGCTGATGAATCGCCTCCAATTCCAACCGGGTTTGTCGCTTCCGGCGTTCCTTGAGCGGTTCGGCACCGAGGCTCAGTGTGAGGCGGAACTGGAGCGGGCGCGCTGGCCGGCGGGTTTTCGCTGTCCTCGGTGCGATCATGATCACGCCTACCGTCTCCAGGTTGGCGCACACACGACTTTTCAGTGTCAAGCGTGCCACAAGCAAACCTCGCTGATCGCGGGCACCGTGTTCCAGAGCACCCACTTGGCGCTGACCCTTTGGTTTCTCGCCATCTACTTGATCAGTGAGGCGAAAACCGGACTGTCCGCCCTCGCCCTGAAGCGCCAGTTGGGCGTGAGCTACCCCACCGCCTGGCTCATTCAGCACAAATTGATGCAAACGATGCGCGAGCGCGAAGCCCTGTATCGCCTGGAGGGCGCGGTCCAGATCGATGACGCCTATTTGGGCGGCGAACTGGCCGGCGGCAAAGCCGGGCGGGGCTCCGAGAACAAGGTGCCTTTTGTCGCGGCGGTCTCCTTGAACCCCGACGGCCATCCGCTGTACACCAAGCTCTCGCTGGTGCCCGGCTTTACGCTCAAAGCCATCGCCAATTGGGCCAGCACCAACGTGACGCCCGGCGCCACCGTGACCTCGGATGGACTCGCCTGTTTTGCCGCGGTCACACAAGCCGGATGTCGGCACCAGGCCATCATCGTCGGCACCCGCCAGCCGAAAGACCTACCGGAATTCCGTTGGATCAATACCCTCTTGGGAAACCTCAAGACCAGTTTCGGCGGGGCCTACCATGCGTTCGACTTTGCCAAGTATGGGGCGCGCTATCTGGCGGCCTTTGCCTATCGCTTCAACCGGCGCTTCCACCTCGAAACGCTCCCCATCCGATTGTTGGTCGCGGCGACCACCACGGGGCCACGCCCGGAGCGTTGGATTCGTCTGGCTGAAGGAGCTTGCTAATCAGGTACTGTTTTGTATTCCTGAAAGTCCCGGACGTTGTCGTAAAAAATACCTTTTAAAATATTTCCGCTTCCATCGTCGAGAATAGCCAGAAACTCCTTTACTGGTAAAAAACCAAGATACGCCTCTTTTACCCCTGGTATGTCCGGGATAACAGTTCTCTCCGAAAAATTTATTTCTCTTGTGACAGCGTTCTTTGTTTGGTTATAAAGTTTCTGTATGGAATCTGCGCCAACAGGTAAAAATTCGACCTCTCTGAAGATCCCAAGCTGCTCAAGATCCTCAACCACTGCATGTCGTCGAGCCTCGAGATTCCTGTCGCCCACCCATCGTCCGGTAGTCGTGTAAAACAGACGGCAAATTGGGTTCCCGCGCTTGAACTTGCTGCTGCGCTTGTATACTGCCGCCATAATCTCGGCAGCTACCTGGACTTCTTTGTTTCTCGGGAGAGTGGGCTTCTCTTTAAAAAAATCGACCACTCCGTATCCGAACTGTCCAATCTTTGCCGTTTCGAAGCCAGCCGACCTTTCCGCTTGGACAAAAACGAAAACTGCGTCGACAAAGCCGTTGGTCGCGGCCAGTTCCTCGACGAGATCCGGATCCGTGACCAGAGCACCATTCACAATGACAGCAATTGCGTCAATTCCTGTGTCGCCACCTGCACCCGTAACGACATCTCCCGTGTCAAAAGTCTCTCCGAGATGTCTGCTGACTGCAAGAAAAGATGCAAAGTGTTCGAATCTCTTTTCTTCCGAAAGCCCAGTTATATCTGCCTCTAGGGAGAATTCGCTGAGGAGTGACTTGGTAATTCTATCCATCAGTAGTCCATTCAGATATTGCTAGCTACGATTGTTCAATCTGGCGCTGACCAAGGTGTTCTTGGTTGCATCAGGTCACTCAGGAAGGCGCTGTCTCGGTCAAGGCCGCGTCCTCATGCCGCAGCCCGCCCGCGAGTTCGCGGATACGCAGGCGCTGTGACTTGAGTTCCTCCGCCTCTGCCGGCGCTCCTGCTGCGACGGGTTACCGTCTGCACGCAGTCCCGCCACCACTTCGCGAGCTGCTCGGGATACAAACCACAGCAACGGCAGTGCGCGGCCGCCGAGTTCCGGGGGCCGCCGAGTTCCGGGGCGAGTTCCGGGGACAGTATATGTGACTTCGTTCGTAAGGCGAGCGTCGGACGATTGGGTAAATGCGTACTCCCACCGGCGAAAATGAAGCGTCCGGAATTGGCCGAAATCAACTCTCCAGAGGGCCGTCTGCGACCGACCGCAATGCGTCCTTTGCGGTCGCTCGGCCGACAAGCGTCCGGTGACTGGTATCCGCGTTGAAGAGACTCTCGCGTCAGTAGCGCAACTGACCGTTCTGAGCCAAGACGGGCTATCGACGCTTCAGGTGGCCGCAGATGCTGGGTCTACGCGGAAATGACGTCTGGTGACACGACTGTTGACACTGGTTGGTCTACCCCAACGTAATGGGTGCACGAGTGCTTCTAACGCGCTGGGTTAAAGCCATCGCTTGAGTAGTCGCATGACTCAAGCGCATGACATGCTACCATTCTTGAGGCCACTATCATTTATTAAAATGCGTGTCGCTTCACGGCCGACTTTGCACTCCGAAACCTGAGTTACCATCTTGCCTAGTCTGACTTGCTCTATTCCGGCAGACAAAGTTGCCATGCGGGCCGCAGACGCGTCACCATCTCTACTCCATCAAGTTTGTTTCGCAAGCGATTCCAGCGTTCCAGATCAAACGAATCCCGATACAGGTACGCCATCCAGTCCGCCAGGAGCACGGCCGCATCGGTTTCCGCGTCGCCCGTCTCACAGATCGCCAGCCCAGCGCTGTGCCGGTACCCGGTCACAATGGTGGCCTCGTCGTAGCCCAAGCGCTGGAGTGCAAGCGCCGCTGTGCCTGCACGAAACGTCGTCTCCTCGGGCAGCGTCGATTCCGCCGATGAGGCAACCGGGTTGAGTGCCGCCGGGAACTCTGAGAAATGAAGGTTGGAAAACAAGGCTTGCACGTATTCCGCCAGTTCGGGGGTGTTCGCCACATGCCAGAAATTGAAGACCAGGGTTTGGCGCGGCTGGGTCACCTCGGTCACCCCATGGTATGAACCCGCGTGAAGCGGAAAGCCAAAGGCTGTGTTGTATTCAGGATCAACACGGAACACCGCTTGGCCATCTGGCGATGCGAATAATTCCAGAACACCGCCATGCTCAGGCTGCCAGTGTTGATTCAGTTGCACGACCAGTCGCGCCATCTCATAGCCCAAGAGTGGTCGGTCACTATGTCTCCCAATGACGTCTCCGGGCCGCATGCGTTGCGCCGTGACGACAACACGATCAACGAGTGGCAACCGGGTCAGCTCGCGCATTCTAGCGACTATTTCGGTCTGAAAGGATGCCGGAATCGTCTCGGTCACGTCGCAAAGCGCGCACCGGTAAAAGGCACCATCCCGATGCTGCCAATCATTGGTTTGTAAAAAGAGGCCCTCAAGTGCCGCACACTCTTCCTCGGAGAATGCGGAATCGACACAGAAAAAGGGGAATGGATCATGGTGGTGATGTGGTTGCAAGAGCAACGGCTGAACTCCTTGAGGTTCCCTCGATGTTTCGTCTTCCCAGGGGAGTGAAAACGGTCTGACGCACGCCGACGATAGACGTCTCAAATGATAATTCGCTCGACCTCATCGAGATTGACCAGATCGTTGCGCCGATCATAGAGCCCAGTGGTCCGAGCGCTCTCATGGTTCGCCATCTGCTGCGCCACCTCGAGCTTGCCGCCATTGCGCAGATACTCCGTGATCCCGGTGGCCCGAAACGTGTGACAGCCCGCCGCTGTGCCGATCCCGGCGGTGAGGACGCGCCGGCGAATCATGCGGTAGACCTCATGCTGTTGGAGCGCGCGATCGGTGAGCGCACCGCTTTTGCCTGGGGCGGTGGGGAAGAGGACCGCCTTCGGCTGGCCGCGTAATCCGGTCACGTCCAGATAGCGTTCGAGCGAGGCCTCTAAGTTGTGATGGCAGGGCATCTCATGGCGCTTGCCGCCTTTCTCGTGCAAGCGCACCCAGGTGCGCCGGCCCTGAATATAGACGTCCTCCACCCGCATCTTGATCACCGCCCCGACACGGGCGAAGGTGTAGACCATCAAGCTGATCAAGGCGTGGTCCCGCCGCCCCATGGGCGTGCCGGTGTCGATCGAATCGAGCAGCAGGCGGGCTTCCTCCGCGCTCAGCACCGGCGTCTTGCCTTTCTTGACGCTGTACCTGGGACCGCGCACGGCGGCGGCCGGATTGACCGCCAGTTGCTGACCGACCACCAGCCAATCGAAGAGCATGCGGATCGCCGCCAGGTTCTGCTTGACCGAGGGCGCCGAGAGCCGCGACTGAAGCGTCTCGATATAGGCCGCCACATGCACCGGCTCGATGTCCTCCAGGGCCGTGAGTCCAGCCTGATCGCACCAGGCGGCGAAGTCGAGCGTCGCCCGGGTGTAGGCGCGCCGGGTGTTGGCATTGCGGATATTGGCCGTGAAGAACTCGATGAAGCGCTTGCCGGCCTCGGGCGTGCGGACGAAGAGCGCCGGCAGGTTCATCGCCTGCAGGTTGAGCGCGTTGACGAGCTGATGCATCGTGGTCTCCTCAGCGCCAGGCGCTGTGTCTGACAAATCAATCGAGTGCGTACTTTCGATTGACGATTGCAATCCTCATCCGGCGCGCGCGAAACCCAATCGATCGTGCCCAAGTGATTGCATCCGACAATCATGACCGCCGGCGCACCAAGAAAACAATCCTTCCAGAGTCCAGGATTGTCCTCCGCAATCCTCCCCTCCCCGCCCTTACCGAGCATGATAACCTCCTTTATCATGCTCGATAACTGGCCCCTAAAAACCCGATTATTTCGCTCATCCATTGCCGGATCCGGACCATCCGTTTATTCTGTATTATACGTAAAACACAGATTCTCAGGACGCGGTCCATGCTCACGATCACCTCCGCCGACTTTCAGCGCCACTTCGGACGCTATCAAGACGAAGCCCTCAAGGAGCCGCTCGCCATCACCCGCAATGGCCGCGAGCGCCTCGTCGTGCTCTCCGCCGACGAGTATCACCGCCTGAAGCGGCGTGATCGCGCGGTCCTGGGGCTCGAGGATTTCACGGCCATGGACCTCGAAGCGATCCGCCAAGCCGAGCCGCCACCCGAAGCGGCGACCTTTGACGACGAGTGTCGCGACTAAGGATGCCGCTCCCCACGCCCATTCCTGGTTTGATCATCCGCTACGCCTAATTTGTGGCGAGAGGAACAGCGCCGAGGCCATGACGAAGACCGCAAAGATCGACCCTGTGCCGTCATCCTGGTCTCCACGGATGATTACGGGGATCAGGTCGTCACGGTTTACCGGTGACGTACGCCGCCGTCCGCTCCGTCGCTGCCCGTCGAAATCCCGCACGCCACGAAGCGTCGTCTCGGATAGGATGATGAGCGCTCCTGGATCGTGCTGACCGAAGCGAATCGTTTCGTTTGGCCTGGGCCGGATCTGCGCCCAACAGTCTCGGGCGACGCATCGACCGTGGCATACGGCCTGCTGCCTCGCACCCTATTCAAAGACGTTATCACCAAGTTCCATGATCTGGTCGTCGCCTGCCAGGCTCCCCCGTCCGACGCACCCAATGACGCCTGTGCGCATCAGTATTCTTCTTTTCCTGAACGGCGTTCCTGAGGCACAGGCCGGTTTCAAGCGCAAAGCAGTCTCCCCTTCATGCCCCGGTCGGTACCTACCTCAAGTCTCGTGGCATGTCTCTCCCGACATACCATGTCCAAATTTCCTGTCCATTTCTGATTGGATCCTACACCGCAGGGTGCCTTCAAGGACGCAGGCCTTCGCCCGAGAATCGCTCGATTCAACGGTTCTGGATCCTGTACCCTATCGATTCCTCCCGCTCATCGTCATGGACAGAAATCATGCGCTCGGAGCGGTCTCGAAACACTGTCATTGGATGCACACCGGATACCGGCTGGGACGGCCTCGCCGAGACGCTGGCGACAGCCCATACCGTTCCGGGTTGCTGCTTCGCCATGAGTAGCGCCGTTGGCGCATTCGGGCTGCGCACGACCCTATGACGACTCGACGGCGTGTGGGGTTGCGCTCTGCGTATCGCCTCCGCGGCGAAGGACTGACGCCCTTCGCCATTGCGGCAATACGCAAGCGCCCACGATTGCCAGGGACTACCGGCCTCTCGCTTCGCGCTTCCATGGCCGGCAGCGAATTGGATGCTTTAGCCTGATCATTATAATTTACCTGATATACGGCTCCAGATACGGCGCCAGAATCCCCGTGTTGCCTTCGGCAAAGCGGGTTGGACATGAAGTTCAACTTTTGGTGGTCGCCCGTAGAAGCGCGCTTTGGCGGCACGATCTCGACGACGCTCGGTTTCAACTTGCTCGTCGCTCCAAGGGCCGGCTTCAAGAACTTTTCCGCAGTCGATCACATAATGCGACCGGCACTTCAGCGTCCAATTGCCGATCGACGGACGAAGCGAGACGGTCTCGCCATCAAACGTCATCTTCCAGTCCGTAGGCGTAAAGGGCGTGACCACCTCATCCCCACAGCCGCAACAGCAGCTGTGGGCCGCTGTCGCATATTCTATCGATACATAGAGAACGCCTGGCTCTAGGTGCTCCGGGATGTGTTCAACGAAACGATGTTCGAGTCGCTTGTGGCGCATCATGCCAGGTTCCCGTTGATGAGCATGTTGCCGTCAGTGGTGTAGGTACAATGATGCTCGTGCTCGAGGTCACGATAGAAGCCACGAATCTTTTTCCACTTCACGACCGCAAGGACGGCATTCAGGGCGTTGAGGTCCGCAACCTGAATGTTGGAGGCGTAGATGTCCTTGGCGCCGCCGCCGACGAAGGAGATGCGCTGCCGCACATGATCCCGCTTATCCGGCGTGCTAGCGGTGACACGCAGGATGCCGCCCAGCGATCCCTCGTCGAGCTCAAGCCCCATGCCGACATCGACGAATGCGGCGCTGATCGCCTCGAGCTTATCTACAATCAGCCGCTTCGCATCGCCGGCGTCGAGGGACAGGAACGCAAAGGTGACGCCGTCGAGAAGGTGGAGGTTGTCGGCGCCGAGATCGGCATCATGCGCCACAACGTTCCGGTGGATCCGGCTGTAGATACGCTCCAGATAATCGACCTTCTTAGGCGCCTCTCGCAGCTCCTCCAGGCTCGGGGCGCCAGGCGCCCGAAACGCATTGTGGGTCAGGAACTCGTCGCTGTCGAAGAGCCGAATTTCGCGAACTGGCGTCTTGCAGACGAAGTCCAGGATGTAGCTACCGGTCCCACCGACGCCGATGATGGCGACTCGCTCGTTGGCGAGGCGTTCGGTCAGGACGCCGATCCCGACACGATCGGAGGCGGTCTCGACATAGTTGAACACGCTGTCTTCCTCTTCCTCAGGCTCGCGGAAGGCGCGAGGGGTCACGCCGGGCTTCAGCACCGCTGCCGGACCCGCGATGATGTTCGCGTAGCTCGTCAGCTTGTGGTGGTAGTCCGTGTAGCCGCCATCCGGTTTACTGGAGAAGCTATGCGTCGCTTTGAGGCCGTGGCCAAGGTCGAAGGCGCCGAACTGATGCGAGACCCCCTGAATGTTCGAGCCATCGGCATGGCAGGGAAAATCGCCATCCCAGTAGACGACATGAGTGTCTGGCGTTCGCGTCTGGTCTCCGGCCAGCGTCAGACTGGAAATGAGGGTGCCGATGCGCACCTCCCGATGCGCATCGACATAGGGCACCTCCCGCATGACAAGATGTCCGCCCTGCTGCTGGACGAAGTAGCCCTCGTCCCGCAGCCGCTTGAGGTCGGGATTACGACTGAACAGTTCGCGTGACATTGAACACCGTCCCCTTTTTCTTGACATCGACAGAACCGCCAGACCCAAGCTCACCAGCATGCGGCGTCGATGCCGCATGACGATAGGTCATGGAGAAGACGACGTTGGGCTCATGCTGACCCGGGAAGGCAAGCTGGACGATCTGCTCGAATGTGACCGTGCGAGCGTTCACCGTGCGCGGCCGCGCATTGACAATGATCTCGAACGTCAGCCGCGCGGTGATGAACCGCTCGATGCCGGGTCGGGTCAGATCGATCAACTCGCCAGACTCGATCAGGCGATCTTCCCCGCCGGGAACCTCAAGGAAGACGCCTTCCCCCTCGCCAGGGTTGGCAAGGCCGTAGAGCACCGTGCCGCTGATGATCGGCTTACCCCAGCGCAGCTCGTCGTCGTTCAGCGTGAGCTTGAAGTCGCGATCCGTCAGGAAGGCGACGAACCGCTCGGCGCCCCGTTCGCGCAGGTCGAAAGGCTCGTTCAGCCGCACGTCCTCGAAGTCCCCTGAGGGCAGGATCGCGAACAGGCTGTAACCGTCCCGCGGGTCCAGGGCGCCGGCCTCGAGCAACTGGCGGCCCAGCGGCACGGGATCGCGCACCTGGCGGAACTCGAAGTTAAGATCACCCTGCGCGAGGCGGAAGCGATACCCTCGCGCCGGACGCAGCGCCCGGCCTTCGCGCAGGGCGTCGCCGAGATCGTCATAGTCAAGAAGTTCTTCGGTGTTCATGAGGTTGAGTCCTTAGGTTTTGCCGCGGCGACGCCGCAGCTCTAAGGGTTCAATCGACGCGAGATTCGCCGACCGGTAAGGTCAGGCGAACTTTTTTTGAAAGGGACCCTCTGGGGTCTGCCCGCAGATGAAGAAGGCCGGGCAGTTTGGGCAGGTGCGCGAGGAGAGTTCAGCCGGAAACCGTCCGGCGCGGATGTCACCGAGAAACTTGGTTAGCTTCTGCGTACGCCCCTTCAACTCACGGTCCGACAAGGCGAGCGCGTGCGCCTCGCCGTCGGAAAGATGGACGAGCTCCGCGACTGCGCCGGGAAAAGCCTGCTTGACCGCTAGCAGCAGCGCCGCCGCACCGACATCCTTGCTCTCGGCTGACCGCATGTGACCCGTGCGGATACGCCGCACGCACCGGGTACCATCCGGCCGCACCAGCACCTCGTCCGGCTGAACGATGATCTCTTCTCCTCCGAAATTAAGACTCAATGCGACCGGCGCTTCGGCGACCGCATCGGTGCGGCTCGCCAGGAAGAAGCGCAGCATCTCTAGGGCTAGATCGCGGAATTCAGCGCAGTAGCCGTGGTCGGCCAGCCCCTGGCCGGCGAGCGCCGCGTCGGTATGCTCTTCCAGGTTCCGCTCGGTTACGGGGACATCTGACGCGATTAGCGTCTCGATGACTGTGCGAACCGCCTCGTGCAGAGACATGAAGGCGGTTGCGGGCCGCCGTCCGCCCACCTGCAAAATATGTGTGTAGAAGAAACGCCGCGGGCAGGATTCATAAAGAGCGATTTGTGAAGCCCCGAAACTCAGCCGGCCGTCGATGACCAGGTCGACACCCCGCGCTTCCGCTGCCACGGGAAGCGCCCGCTCAGGCAACAGAAAACGGTGTGTCAAGGTGGCTCCGAGGCGGTCTAGGAATGGTGAAAGTGGTCGATTGTGGCCGTTACTCTTCTCTGTCGGCGCATAAAGAATCAGGCGATCGCGGGCACGTGACTGAGCCACATAAAAGAGGCATTCCTGCTCCTCGACTTGGCCGGCGCGAAACGCCTCCAGCGCGCCGCCTTCTGCCCCCGCGATCATTCCTTCAGGTGCAGGACAAGACGGTGCAGACGGCGTGCGCGGGATGGTGTCGCTATTGAGACCCGGGATATGGACGCCACCGAACTCTAGGCCTTTAGCGCCGTGGATGGTCATTAGCCGCACGGCGTCCAGATGTTGCGCGGCTACCGGAAGCTGACGCAGGTCTCGATCATCACCTAGCCGGACCAGCCTGCGCACGCGATCGAGCAGGCGCGTAATGGGCAATCCGGGTCCGGCCGGCTGCACCCTCACAAAGTTGAGGAACTGCCAGATCGCGATGCTGCGCGTGCGATCGGAGAGATCTGCCGACTTCCCGAAGCGTGCGGCGATGCGGGTGCGGTCGAGCAGCAGCGTCGCGAGCACGGTCCAAGGCGTAGCCGTCTGATCGTATCCATCGAGCGCAGCCGCGAGATTGGCAAGGGCCTGCCGCCCGGTTTCGCTTAAACCGCGGATCGTTTCGCCATGCCGCAGCCAGCTGGCCGGTACATGTTCGGCCGTGCGCAGATGGTCAAAAACCGCAACCACATCCGCGAAGGCGGTGGCAAACTCGGGCCAGCAGGCAATGCGCACCAGCCCCATGGCCCGCCGGTCAACAAGGATCGAGAGGAGCGCTAAGAGATCTTTGACCTCATCCCGCTCGAACAGACTGCCCAGGAATAGGACAGGCACGCCAAGCCGTTCGAGATCCTGCCCGATCGTCGACAGCTTTTCGTTGCCGGTGCATAGGACCGCCTGGTCGCGATAGGCATAGCCCTCGCGTCTGAGCTCCTCGATTGCGTCGGCCAAAGCGACCTGCTGCTGTTCGGCGCGCTGCACCGTGCGCAACTCTGGCCTATGCCCATTGGAGTCTCGATCCGCTTCGAGACCACTGTCCGCATCACCGCCTCGCATCGTGATAGAGAAGCTGGAGAAGCTGGCAACAATCTCGGGCGTCGAACGATAGTTGCGTTTCAATCGACCGCGCTTGCCGCCGGGAAAGTCTTCCTTGCCGAACCGACTCATGTTGAATGATGAGGCGCCGCGAAAACGGTAAATCGACTGCTTGGCATCGCCAACCATCCAGAGATTGCGACCGCTTGGCCGCAGCGCGCTCAGCAAGCGCACACTGCTGCGGTTCACGTCCTGATATTCGTCGACGAGGACGTGGTCATATTGCGCCTGCAGCGTTTCACGGATGGCTGCATTGGTCTCGAGCAACTTAACTGGAAGGGCGACAAGATCTCCGAAGTCGACGCAATGCGCGCTGCGCTTCAGCTGTTCATAGGCGGCGTAGACGCGAACCACCTCGCTAGCGCGCTCAGCAGCCTTGCGCGCCTCGGAGCCCGCCGCCTTGGCGAGCATCGCCTCGGCGAGCGCGGCGTAAGTTTCGGTTTCGACCACCTCATCCTTTGCTCGCGAGAAGGCGGCCAGCATGTCGGCGATGATCTGGGTCGGATCGTAGAGATTGCGATAATGCGCGAGCCTCAGGCGCGGGAATTCATCTTCGAGGAGCTCCAGCGCCTCCGTCCGATCTATCATCCGCGGATCTCTTGGGAGACCTAGTTCCACATGGAAGCGACGGATGATATCGAGGCCGAATGCATGGAACGTGCCGATCCACATCGCGGCCGCCGCCTCGGGCTCCTTGCGCGCGATCCGCTCTGCCATTTCGCCCGACGCCTTGTTCGAGAAGGTCAACAGCAAGATCCGCCTCGGATCGACGTGCTCTGCCAGAAGGCCCTCGACGCGCGCGATCAGCGTCTGCGTCTTGCCGGTGCCAGGACCTGCTTCGAGCAGATAAGCTTCGCCACGATGCCCCGCCGCCGCCGCTTGCAGCGGATTGAGCGGCCGTTCTATATGCGTCGCAGTCGCGGCAGGAGGTACCGTTGGTAGCAGCAGCGCATCGAACAACTGCTGTGCAACGACTTCGAACTGCGCGCCGAGCCTTGCCGCGATGGAGGAGGCGGAGAGCCCTTGGTCGACGTGGAGTGCCCACGCGACGGTGCGGGGAAGCAGCAGCTCGCGCGCGAACAGATCCATCTGGACCTCGCGGCGTTGCCTGTGTCCATAGTCGACAACCCTATCCATACCGACCGGCGAGGGTTCAGTTGCGCGGGCCGGAGCAATTGTCGGCACCGGTTCGTCATCAGGATCGTCGCCAAGCTCAATATGGCCGATCTCGTGCGCCACGAGGAAGGCTTGTTCGAACTGAGATCCGATATCCTCGTGGAGGATCAGATCATCGGCGGCGATAAAGGTCGCACGACCGCCATTGAGCATAGCGGCCCCCGCCGCCGTCGGCTCGACGTCGATCCCCCGCCGTTTGGCCTCGGCGACAGCAAAGTCATAGGGCGACCAGGGATCAGCGCCAGATGCGACGAGGCAAGCGTGAAGCTCGGCGGCGGCTTGCCTGGCGAGTTCCACGCCATCCATGTCAGTTCGCTCCCTCCATCAGCCCAGTGCGCCTCTCGGGCGAGACGCCGGCATCGATCAGCACTTGCTCGAAGGTGACCTGCTCGCCGACCACCGGCTTACTGTCGGCCTTATAGCTGCGCACTCCGGCCAACTGAGTCGAGCCCCAAGACGCCTCCAACTGCGCCACAGAGCTGCGCATCGCCTCAGCCAACGTCGCCAGGAAGCCTTGCGGGATACTGACGAGAGAGACCCGCCGTTCGCGTAGAGCGGTCACAACCTGCCGGGGCACACCCAGACGCTTGGCGACTATGCGCCAGTCCTCGACCGTCAGCGCCGCGAAAGGGTCGACCGGCGCCGCCGGCATCGCCTTCGCGTGTTGCAACCAGGCGGCATCGATCAGCGCCTGATCGGCGGCAGAAAGCGGTGCGACGTCTTCGGGAATTTCACGGCTGAGTTCGCGCGAGAGGTCAATGATGTCTTCAGCATATTCCGGATAAAGCCGCAGATAACGTTCCAAAGTCGAGCGGCCAGGCTCGCTCTCGACCGCGAACGCATCGAGCACGGACTCGCGGGATGGACGGCCGCCGGCGGGGCTCACCGCTCTTCTCCGTCGGCCATTGCCGCTCGCAGAGCGGCGAAAGCCTTGTCGCGGTAGGTTCGGATGGTTCTTTCCGAGCGACCCAGAACCCTGGTGATGGTCATAACGTCCGGCTCCTTAGAGTCGATGGGGAAGCCTTGTGTAAGCATGTGAATGATCCTGCTTTGTTCTGTTGGCAGAGCTTCAATCGCGGCATCTAGGCGCGACCGGAAAGCCGGATCGTCGAAATCCGACGCGACAAAAGGATCGTAGATCCCTGCGGCTGCCTCGACCTCGGGTGCCAGTGCACCACTCTCCTCGTCATATTCGAGGGGCTGGGAACGATTCTCGTCGCGCCAGGCATTTTTCTGTGCATCGCGCCGCAGGTTTGCCAGCGCGCCGTCGAAGCGCACCTCGAAGTAGTCGAGCTTGTCGACATAGTCGATGCGATCCGCCGAAAGGAACTCGACGAACTGGCCGAACACCTTGTCGCGTACGGCCCCGCGCGTCAGTGATTCCGTCTTGCCATCAGAGCTTTCCGCCTTGGGCAAGCTGTGCAGCACTCGCCTCATCAGTATCCGATAGAGGCGTTCAAACAACGCCTCGTTGTCATCGTGACGGCTCGCACGAATGAAGTAGACGAGGCATTCGCTGGGGATGTAGCCGGGGTCGGAGCGCTCGGTGATTCCCGCTCTGGCAATCAATTCGTCATGCGGCAGGACCGCCAATTCGGCGATCAGCACTTCTATCTTCGAGTCGCGCTCGTAGAGTTCGCCGCTGAGGCGTCGTTTGCGCAATGGAGCTACGATCGCTTCGCCCGTGCGGCGCACGTCTTGCCCTGTGCCTACAGCTCCGTCCAACTGCTTCATTTCCCAGCCTCGCTTCCCGCATTGCAAACAGCCGACCAGGGCGTTTCTTCCAGCGCTGGCAGGGGGTAGTGCAATATCAGGATGGACGCCCGCGTTCTGCTCCGCAAACCCTGCGCATCGACCGCGACATGCCAGCTCCACGCGTTCGAGATGGCCAGATTGATCGGAGAGCGCTTCGCGAGCCCACCGTAATAGCGATGATCGTGTCCCGCTCTGTATCGGGGAAATCTCGCACTGTCCATCAGTCGCACATTTGCGCCATTCGCCAAAGATATCTCTACGATCTCACCTTTCTGCCTGTAAACAAGGTCGGTATGGATGAATTTCAAGATGAAGGATCTCCCGATGAACAGTGCGGTCATCGCTTACTTCCGTTTCGACCGACCCGTATCGCCTCTCCCAGGGTTAGGAATCGATTCTTTCTGGTGCGTCGCCGGAGACCGACGAGCCGTACTCTCTTTCACAAAACGCCCCGTCTTAGAGCTACGGTGCCCGGTGTGGCTGTTGCTTGAAGCCATAGGAATAACCTCAGAGTCTTCATGTGTACTACACATGATATTGAGATCACGTAGGATGTCAAACACAATATAATGTGTTATGTGTCAACATAGGCGGACACGTCTCACTGTCAACGAACAACCACAACCATGTTGCTTGGTTAATGCGCGTGGGCACTATGATGAGGGCGAGCGAAATGGGACGCTAATCGAATTCAGCGCCCAGTTCCTTAAGTTGGGAAATAATTGCCGCCTTGGAGCCCAACGGAATGACCCAGTTTTTGTACTGAGGTCTCCACTGACCGCCGAAGCTCTTCGCGACGGCCTTTAGGATCGGGTTGACTTGCTCGCTCCATGCCCACCAAAGACACAGTCCCCAACCCCGATCGGTCAACCGGATCGGGCAGCCGTAGAGCCGCCCTTTCAACTGTGACGGGGCATGACTAGCCAGCGGTGCGGCCTCCAACGCTTTAGCAATGGCCATCCGCTGAACGTCCCGCTCTAGGCGCTGAATCTCAGGATGGAATAACCAGTGACGATTTTCGGAACACCAGAGAACCTGGTGCTCGAGGGTCTGCCAATCCCATTCTTCGGCGTGAAGCCCATCCAAAGCGATCTCGAAGCAAGGAACACCAAGGTTTCCCAGGGATTGCTCCTTGTGCTGGTCTGCAAAATGGGTGACGGCGATCTCGATGAAGAGAGGAGCTCCGTCGCGGGTCGCTGCCACGTCGATGCGGAGAGAACCTACGGACACTTCGGTACACAGGTCATTCAGGTCCCAGGTCTCGCTGGGGATAGCGGCAGCCGCCTCTCCGATTCGGCCGTCCGCCAATTGGTGGCGCATGCGCACTTCCAAGGCGGGAACCGCGATCCTGCCTCGATCGACGACGATCTGCTTCGCCGCGCAATGCAGAGCGCCCTCAGAGGCGCCCTCGCAGTCCGCCCCGCCTTCGTGGGCGAAATGCCACACCCGCACGTCGCCTTGGCGGGCGATCAGCATCTCGCCGCACACCGGGCAGCAGCATTCACACGCCTTGCCCCGCAGCACGTCCTGTACCGAGACGACGCGGCCGTTCTTGTCGATTCCGAATTTCTGAAATAGGTTTCCGGTTTCCATGCTTGATACCTCGAAGCGATTGAGTTGAAGGAGAGTGCGGAAGTGAGTTTCGACGCGGACGCCGAGCCCCAACAGCCAGGAAACCGGTTTCAAACGGGTTCGGATATTAAAGAATCAGCCACTTACCTCCGTGAGATCATGAGCGCCTGGGAGGAACGGCGCGGCAGTGTTCGTAGCCACGGGCTTCGCTTGCTCAAGGCTTTGTGCGCGTTAGTCGAGCGCTACCCGGAGCGGGCTCAAGAGGGTTACACGGCGCTTGAGATTGCAGAGGAGGTGGGGCGGGATGGAGGGCCAGACTGGTATCACAACGCAAGCCGTGAGCCCGACACGGCAGAGGCCGGCAAGAAGGTGAGGGGCTACTGGAAGACCGCGAACAAGATCTGGGGAGAGCGGCAGGAGGGGGTCACACAGAGGTTTGCGGATCAGCGGCCGGTCGTGATTCCGAAGTGCGGCAAAGACCAAAGCAAAGGCGGCCCTCCTTCCCGCTACTGGCTTCGATTCGAATATCCTGCCTCGCGTGTCGACACGTCCCCCGAAGCGCTGCCGCGCTCACTCACCGGGAGCGATCTCGTCAGACCGACAGAGACAGAGGCGCCGACGGTTCGCTACTACACTGATACCGCGACGAGAAGCCCGATCCTAGAGCGTCTCGCGGAGAGCGGAATCCTGCTCAATGGTGCCCGCAAGGCCATCTATTTCTCGGTCGCCATTCCGGTAGCCATTTTCATCCTTGCCGTTACGGCGCTGCCGATTCTCTCGCTGTCCTACGCTCCGGATATGCAAGCGGTCGTAAAGACAGGCATCTCGCTGGTCATGGTCGTCGCGTTAGTCTGGGCCTCCTTGGGATGGTTCATGCGGGTGGTCGAGAACCGGATCGCCATCGCCCCGCAGCCATTCCAAGACTGGTCCGGGCATGACGATCGCGTCATCGAACTGAAGCGGGATGAGGAGCACCACGCGAACCGCGTTTTCGTCAAGCGCTACATCGCGGTCTGCCCGCTATGCCAGAGAAAGGTCCGCATACAGTCCGGCGGCCGGCAGTTCCCGCGTCGGCTGGTCGGGCGTTGCGAGGCATCGCCCACCGAGCATGTGTTTTCCTTCGACCCCGTCCTGAGAACCGGTATCTATTTGCACTGGCCACACCCGTATGGGAAGCATCAGCGACCGGAACGCTAACTGTAGCGACCTGCAAACATCGGACGGAAACAACCCATTGGCGCCATCGGTTCCCGGGTTCTCAAAGGCAGAAGTCCAAGGCAAAGCGGGCGTTTTAATGTCTATACGGTCGAGTAGATCCTCGCCCATATCGGCAATCCGGCGGGGCAGCTGTGGTTCGTCCTGACGCGGTGGCCGGAGTTATGGGCAAGGCCGAATCCCTCCAGCCACTTAGCGCTCGGCGCATTCGGAGGCTTCGCCAGTTAGCTCGCGTCGAACGTACCCTCGAAGCTGTCATAAGAGTTCGCCACGGCAAAGCCCACGCTGGTTCCCAGCGCCTTGAAGTGGGCCTTTCCGCAGTCGATCTTTCCCTGCTCGGTCGGGCGGAGCGCGTCGGTGAGCAGGCTGCCCTTCGTCTCCACGATGAAGAACAGGCGTTCGATGCCTTCACGCTCGACCAGCACCGCCCAGTCGGGGTTATAGGTGCCGAGTGGGGTTTCGATCTTGAACCAGTCCGGGAGCTTGGCGTAGACCTTCACGTCGCCGCTTTGGTCCAGTCTCTCGGCGAACTCTCGCTCGACGTCCGAATCGTAGACGACGTGGTCATAGACCGACTTTGTTGCCTGCACCATGTTCTTGCTGAGGTACCCGAAGAGCTCTTGATCCTTGAAAAGCTCCTGCCCGTAGAACGCCTCGTCGCCGATGCGGTGATACTTGATCCCGTCGACGATGAACAGGCGCATCTGGTTCTTGATGATCTCGGAAACCTGCTCGATGAATTTGTTCGGATTACGCTTGAAGTCCCCGAGCCGGCCACTTCGGCGGAGGATCTCGACGAGGGATCGCCGGGTCAGGTTGGTCTCGTTCTGCAGGAAGGAGACGATATCGGGCGGCCGCATGTGCTCGGCGTCGTAGTTGTGGGTCTGCTGGGCGGCTTCGCCCATGCCAACGCCGCCACGGCTGATCTCGGCTTTGCTCTTGCGGTAGACGAAGCGGGCCTTGGTGACCACTGGGCTCTTCTTGATCTCGTCCGCGCAGGTCTGGATCAGGGCCTCGGTATCGAAGCTCACGCGGAAGGTCGTCTTGAACTTGATGCGGTCCCAAAGCGCCTTGAAGTCATCGCCGAGAAAGCGTCCCTTATTCAGGCTGATCTTGGTTCTTTCGTCGGCGTTCTTGACGTTGAGACTGCCGGCCACCTTCTTGAGCAAGGCAGTGATTTGTCCAGCCTGCTCAGCCACGGCCCCGGGTAGCTCCAATGAGTCATCCTTCAGGGCGCTTCGGAGCTTGTCGGTCACTTTGCCCTGCTTGTCGACATACCCCTCGTTCTTCAGGTGCTCCCAGACCGCCGTGGATGCCTCGACGCCGAGCGGCTGCTGTTCCCCGTTCGCGTCCTGAACCGGGATGTTGGCGAAGAGGTGCTTCTCGACCAGACCGAAGCGGAGACCCGTGTCCTCCTCGATTTCTTTCTGCAGCTTGCGGGCAAACTCCTCGTAGGACTCGTTCGCCATGACCGTGAGCGTATTGACCTCGAATCCATAGACGCGCTCGCCCTCCTGGTCGACACAGATGCGCAGACCGCGACCGATCTCCTGGCGCTTCTTCATCACCGACGAGGTCTCGTTCAGGGTGCAGATCTGGAACACGTTTGGGTTGTCCCATCCCTCCCGAAGCGCCGAGTGCGAAAAGATGAACTTGAGCTTCGAGTCGAAGCTCAGGAGCTTCTCCTTGTCGCGCATGATGAGGTTGTAGGCGCCTTCGTCGTCAGCGGCCGTTCCGTCGCCACTTGACTCCTTGAGTCGGGCATTGCCCCCGGCGTCCTTCTTCTTGTCCTGGGCGAAGTAGCCGTTGTGAACGCCCTCCGGCGCGGTCTCCAGATCCACTTCTTCGAAGAGCGTGCTGTACTTGGGCTTCTTGATCGCCTTGGCGTACTCCTCCTCGAACATCACGGCATACTTGCCCTTCAGGGGGGTGCCATCCGCATCGTAGGAGCGGTAGTTGGCCACGCGGTCGATGAAGAAGAGGCTCAGCACCTTGATGCCTTTCGGTCTCAGCCGGAGCTCCTTGTCGAGGTGCTCCTCAATGGTCTTGCGGATCTGCAGGCGCTTGTATTGATCGTCGTCGACCTCGCCGATGGCCTGACCGAGTCGGACGACCGCCTCGGTGCCGGTGAAGCTGATGTATTCCTGCCCCTCGGCGCAGTAGATGTCCTCGATAATGTAGCCGTCGTAGACGTCCCTGCCGCCGGACAGCTCCACCAGGTCGACGCCCGTCTTGACCTTTTTCTGCTCCCGCGTGATCTGGCCCTTGCGGATGGCGTCGTATTCGATACGGGCGGAGATACCGCTCTTGTTGTCGACGCTGATCAGCCGGACATAGGCGTTGTTGTGGCTGTCGGCGACCGTGATCCCCGCTACCTCGATCTGCTTGACGAGCTTGCGCTCGTAGGCATCCACCGAGTCCAGTCGGAAAACCTGGTGGTGCTTGTCCCGGTGGGTCGCCGAGTAGCGGAAGGTGCACAGCGGGTTGAGCGAAGCGAGTGCCTCGGCACTCTTCGCCGTGGTATCGACAGTCTGCGGCTCGTCGATGATGACGATGGGGTTGGTGGCCTGAATGAACTCGATCGGCTTGGCGCCCGTCATGCGATCGTGCGGCCGGTGGATGATGTTGGCCTTCGACTCCTTACCGGGGTCGGTGAAGCTCCGCCGGAAGGCATCAATGTTGATGACCATGATCTGGATACAGTCGCTGGTCGCGAAGTTCCGGACCTGGCCGAGCTTCTGGGAGTCGTAGACGAAGTAGTCGAAGCGGACGTTGTCGTAGAGCCCCTGGAAGTGCTCATCGGTCATCTGGAGCGACTTGTTGATGCCCTCCTTGATGGCAATGGAGGGCACGACGACGATGAACTTGGTGAAGCCGTAGCGGCGATGCAACTCGAAGATGCTGCGCAGGTAGACGTAGGTCTTGCCCGTCCCCGTCTCCATTTCGACGGTGAAGTTGAGATCGCCCAACGTCGTCGAAGGCTTGAGGCCGTTGCGCAACTGGACCTTGCCGATGTTCGAGAGGATGTCCTCGTCGAGCAGCTTGAGGCGGTTGCCGATGCCGAGATGGTGCTCGTAAAAATCCATCTGTGGCGCCGCGTCCAAGCCGCCGACCGTGAAGTTGGTCTGGCAGGTCTCCTGGCCCTCGAACAGATCGACGATGGACGCGACGGCATCCGCCTGGAAGTCCAGATCGGGGTTGAACTTGATCTTCATGCGCTGTCCTCGTCCTTTTCCAGTTCAGCTTCCAGTTCCTCAATGCTAGGCAGGCTGGATTTGAGATCCTCCGGCAGGGACCGGGTAAGCTGATATTCGGAGACGCCAATCGGCTTATGGATGTCGCTCAGGGCATACTCCACGACGGTTTTGTCCCGGCTCTTGCAGAGCAAAATGCCAATGCTAGGGCTATCGCCTTCGCGGCGCAGTTGAGCATCCACCGCTTTGAGGTAGAAGTTCAGCTTGCCGGCATGTTCAGGCTCGAAATCAACGGTCTTGAGTTCGACAACCACATAGGCGTGCAGCCGCGTGTGATAGAACAACAGATCGAGAAAGAAGTCGCGCGCTCCCACCTGTAGGGACACCTGCCTGCCGATGTAGGCGAACCCCGCGCCAAGCTCCAGCAAGAAGTGAGTAATGTGCTCGATCAGGCCGGCTTCCAGCTCGCGCTCGTTGTGATCCTTGGTCAGGGTCAGAAAGTCGAACACATAAGGGTCTTTGAGGGTTTGGATCGCCAGGTCTGATTGCGGGGCCGGGAGAGCCTCGGTGAAGTTGGTGATCGCCTTGCCTTCACGCTGCCACAGACCGCTCTCGATTTGATGAGTCAAGACGCTACGGCTCCAGCCATGCGCGATGGTGTTCCGCACGTAGTAGAGCGCCTCGTCGATGCACTTGCACTTGGAGATGATCGCCAGATTGTGCCCCCAGGGGATCTGGGTGATCTGCGCGATAGGTGACGTCTCAAATTGGGCAACAGGCTGTTGCCCATTTGGCGCCGCGCTGGAATAGAACAGAAACCACTGGCGTATGTATTTGATATTTCTGAGCGAAAACCCCTTCACCCCTGGGAACTCCGCCATCAGATCCTTGCTCAACTGCTGGAGAAAACCCGTACCCCAGGCCGCGTTCTCTTGCCGCTCGACGATATCGGTGCCCAGCGCCCAGTAGAAACTCAGCAGCTCCCGATTAACCGCGACGGCCGCCTTGAGCTGAACCTGACGCACCCTGCGCTTGAGTGCCCTCAGCCAGTCTTGATACTCCGCGGCGTGCGGATCGAGTGTGTCTCTCTCACTCATGTCATCCGCTCCGACCAAGATTCCGGCACCGCCACTCGTGACCGACCATGCAGCATCAAAGCGACTTGACGTCGTCGATACCGGCTTGCTTCAAGATTTGAGCGGCATTGGTCTTGACCACATCGTTGGCGAAGCCGGCGTCCTTGAACACCACCCGCATGACTTCTGGCTGGAGCTCATCCTTCAGGGCGGCGATGCCGGAAACCACCTCCAGCGTGATGTTGTCGGCCAGGCAGACGATCAGGGCGCCGGCTCCAATGAGCGTGACCTTGCGTCCTTCGATGTCTCGGGTCTCGGTCGGAATGGCGAGGTCGAGGCCGTACTTGAGCAGAAGCTCGTAGAGCACGTCGTCTTCGGAGCGGTCGGACTTGATGTTGTCGATGGACTCAAGGAGGTCTTGATCCATCGAGTCGAACTCGGCATCCCAGGGTTTGATGTTACTGCTGGAGAGTTTGAAGACTCTGAAGCCGAGGTCGCTGTCGAACGTCAGCATGTTCTTTTGATGGCTCGGGCCGTTTCCCGTCAGTGCAGCTGATGCGGCATGCAATCGAGCCTTTGCAACATCTGCAATAGTAGGATATTCGTCAAGTCCGGTGGACTCAGGCAGCTGAACGAGGATGAATCTGCGATTGATCGACTCAGCGACTCCCTGGATATAGCAGGCGTGGCCTGTCGTTCCAGAGCCCGCGAAAAAATCGAGCACGACGTCACCGATAGATGTCGCCCCCTCAATCAGCTTCGCCAGCATGTACGTGGGTTTTGGATAGTCAAATGGGCTCTCTCCGAACAGTTCCTTCAATTCGCCCTTGCCGTTCTGGTAGTTGATCTCGCTCTCGTCCCAAATGGACTTCCACTTCATCCTGCGCGTGCCGCCAGACTCGTCCTCCAAGTATTCGCGCTGATAGATGTCCCACTCACCTCGGTGAGAAATGAACACGCCTTCCAGACGGTTGAGCCTGTGCTGCACCGTCTCCGGTCCCCACTCCCAGCGTCCATCCTGTCCAGTGGATTTCCTTGGCAAGACTTCTTCCGTGAATGAGCCGCTCCGCACGAGCGAAACAGTCCTTGAGTTTGGGTCCACGTATATCGGGAAATACATGTTTGGCCGATCTACCCGGCGTGAAGCGTTTCCTCTGTGCCGAAGCCCTCTGGTCCGATAGCGGCGCCCGTCTGGAGTCGAGTACTTGTAGTCTCCCTCCGCCTCATCCGACAAGCGCTCTCCAAGGATTGCGGCATTCTCAATTTCCCGAGCAAATCCCAGCACGTACTCATGGGTTGTCGCAATGATCTCGGATTGTCTTCCCCTCGGATTACTTACCACGCTAATTTGGCCGAGGAAGTTTTCGGAGCCGAAGACCTCGTCCATCAGTTGCCGAAGGTTGTGAGATTCATGATCGTCGATAGAAACAAAGATGACGCCATCATCTCGCAGAAGATTCCTAGCCACCTTCAACCTCGGATACATCATATTCAGCCAGTTCGTGTGATACCGGCCTGACGTCTCAGCGTTTGCCGAAACCTTGAACCCCTCATCGTCCACCTGCCCGGTATAACGCAGATAGGTGTCGAGGTTGTCCTGCCACTTGTCCGGATAGATGAACTCCTTGCCTGTGTTGTAGGGCGGATCGATGTAGATCATCTTCACCTTGCGGTGATAGCTCTTCTGCAGGAGCTTCAGCACCTCCAGGTTGTCGCCCTCGATGAAGATGTTCTTGGTGGTCTCCCAGTTGACCGACTCATCGGGGCACGGGCGCAGCGTGCCGCTCGATGGCGTCTGCGCAATCTGCTTGGCTCGGCTCTTGCCGTGCCAGGTGAAGGAGTAGCGTTCCTCCCGGTCGTCGACAGACTCGCCCAGCGCTTGCTTGAGCGCATCGAAGTCAATGCGACCGTCCGCGAAGATCTCAGGGAAAAGCTCCCGCAGCCGCTCGATGTTGTCCGCCACGAGATCAGGTGATGCGCCGTCTTCGCGGGTCAGCTTCTTCATGTCGTCGTCCTTAGAGTTCGGTCTTGGTTCGGGCCAGTCGGCCTTCGAGTTCTTTGATCCGCGTGTTCAGTTCAACTTTCTCGGCGAACCCGTTTTCTTTGGGGAGGGCCACGCGGAGGCGGCCGATCTCCCGCTCCATGGCATGGCACTGTTCGAGCCGTTGCCTACGGTCCGTCTCGGACTGCCCTGCGTCGATCACGAAGGTGCCCGTCAGCTCGGCACAGATCCTGGCCAGCACTGCATTCAGCATGCCGCGATAGAGGGCATAGAAGTCGATCTGCGAAAGGCGGCGCAAGGCCAGTGCCGCGCAGAATGCCTGGTCAATGTCGGACAGTGGCGGCTCGATCCAGGGTGAGCAGAGAAAGCCTTCCGCCACGATGCTGCCGCGCTCCGCGCGGCTGAAGCGTTTGTGCGCGACGCTCACGCAGAAGCCCTCTCCTTCCACCATCACCAGCAGGACCGGATAGGGAATTGCGCGTTGGAGCAGCTCGGCGATGCGCGAGGATCGGCTGCGACTGCCTAGTTCCGCCTCGACGAGGGCGACTTCCAGGTATTCCCGGTCAGCGTCTTCGTAAGGAAGCACCTGCACGGTGCTGGCCTTCAGCGTGTACTTCCAGGTCAGTTTGACGACGTCGCTGGACAGGATCTTCTTGTCGGCATTGGTCAGTTGGCCATGCTCCAACACCATCTTTTTGGCGATGCGCTTGTCCAGCAGACTGGCTTCGGGGAGGCCGAGTTGGTCGTAGAAAGCGTCCTTGTTGTGATCCATGCGGTTGACTGCTTTTGGGGATGACTGTTCGGGCCTACGCGCCTTCCGACTCCAGTACCGCCAGGTAGGCGACGACCTCGAAGTCATCGAGCCCCCGATGACTATCGCGGCTCATGGCGGTGCCGCCCCGCTGAAACAGGCTTTCTACGCCCTTCTCTTCGGCCTTTCCGGAGATTGCGGCGACTGCGCGTTCCAGAAGACCGCGGTAATGGGCCATCTCGGCGCCGCCGCGGGTGCGAGCGGCGAGCAATTGGTGCGCCTGGGTATCGGGTTGCGAGCGCCCGAGGGAGAGCTTCTTGACGACGTCGAGGATGCGTCGCGTTTGGGTGAAGTTGAGAACCACCTCGCCGTCATCGGCGACAAAAACCAGGAAGTGCGGACTCAGGGCATAGGTGGAATCGACCGTCACCTTTGCGTTGTCGCTGCGCAGGCAGAAAAACGCGCCCGGCTTGATCTCCGAGTCCTGTAGCAGGGCATCGTCGATGGCGACGGAGAAGACCCCCGGCGGCAACCTGGCCAGTTCCTCCTGATGGTGCTTCAGGTAGTTGCCGAGATCCATCTTGAAGTCGTTGAGGGTCAGGTCGGTGATCGAGATCCCGCCCCCGAGATCCTCGATATCGATCACCTGCTCCTGCAAGACCTCGAACTGGCGCTTGCGATAGGCAAGGTCGTTCATCTGGTCCTGCGGGTTCTCCTCAATGACGTTCTCCTCGCCGGTCGCCGAGATGTCGAGCAGCACCATCCGGCCCGACACGCGGGCCTCGAGGTTGATGTACTCGTCGAGCTCCATGTTCGGCCAGAAGTTGACGAGTTGGATGGTGTCGTTGCGTGATCCGAGCCGATCGATGCGCCCGAAGCGCTGGATGATCCGAACCGGGTTCCAGTGGATGTCATAGTTGACCAGGTAGTCGCAGTCCTGGAGGTTCTGGCCTTCGGAAATGCAGTCGGTCGCGATGAGGAGATCGATCTCCACGATGAGACTTGCGTCGATCTGTGCCCGTTCCTTCGAGATGGGAGAGAAGGCGGTCAGCACGGAGCCGAGATCGGTGCGCAGTCCCTTGAGATTGCTCTTGTTGCGCCCTGAGCGGCCGGTCACGATGGCGCTATGCAGGCCGTGCGCCTGCTTCGCCCAGTCGGCGATGTTCTGGTAGAGGTACTCGGCCGTATCCGCAAAGGCCGTGAAGATGAGCACCTTGCGGTTGCCCGTGTTGATCGGGTTGGCGACCTTGTCGCTGATGAGTTCCTTGAGACGGCGGAGCTTTTCGTCGCGTTGGATTCCGACCTGTCGGGCCTCGCGGAGCAGTCCGGTCAGGATCGTCTGATCCTCCTCTAGATCCTGCTTCCAGCGGATCAGGTCCACGTCCTGAAGCAGCACCTTGACCTTGGTCCCGACGAGGTACTGGTCGAAGTCATCGTTGTCGAGATCGATGTCCTCGATGCTCTGTTCCTCGATCGCGGAGACGTCGTGCGTGTCGATCCGCTCGATCAGGTTGTTCACCTTGCCGAGCAACTTCTCGACGGTCTGGGCGAACGAATGGATCGAGCTTTCCATCCGCTTGAGAAGATTCACCCGCATCAGGTGAATGAGGCTCTCTTCACGGTCCAGTTGCCGGAACGTGCGCCCGCCGGCGATCTTCATGTCATAGCGACGGCTGTACTCCTCGACTTTCTCGGGCAGCACGTAGCGCATCGGGGCGTAGGCGCTGAGCGTCAGCCGGCGAATGTCGCGGTTAACCTCGCGCAGCGGTGGAAACAGATCGGCCGTGTCGATGTCCGCGCGGACGTTGATCGGCTTGCTTCGATGCGGGAAGGCGCCGATCTCGGCCAGGTCGTAGTATTTCTCGATGTGCTTACGGGAGCGGGCGATGGTGAGCAGGTCCAGGAGCTTGAAGTAGTCGAAGTTCAGCGACTCCAGCAGCGAAGCCGTGGTACGCCCATCTGCGTCCAGCTTGAGCCATTGGTTGAAGCGCGTCTGCGCCTTCCGTAGCGTCTGCTCGATGCTGACGATGCCAACTTCGTCAAGCGCGTCGTCGGTCCCCTCGGTGATGAAGGCCACCTGGTTCTTCAGATCGTTCATCCGGTTGTTGACCGGCGTGGCCGAGAGCATGAGGACCCGGGTCTTCACACCGGCCTGGATGATCTCGCGCATCAGCCGCTTGTAGCGGGTCAGTCCGTCTTTCTTCGGCGGGTTGTTGCGGAAGTTGTGGGACTCGTCGATGACCACCAGGTCATAGTTGCCCCAGTTGATGGTCTCCAGATTGATCTCGCCGGACGTGCCTTGTTGTCGGGTCAGGTCCGTGTGATTGAGCACGTCGTAGTTGAAGCGGTCCGCGGCGAAGAGATTGCGCTTGTCGTTGACCGTGTAAAGGGTCCAATTCTCGCGCAGCTTTTTCGGGCACAACACCAGCACGCGATCGTTGCGCAGCTCGTAGTATTTGATGACGGCCAGGGCCTCGAAGGTTTTCCCGAGCCCCACGCTGTCGGCGATGATGCAGCCGTTGTAGCGCTCGATCTTGTCGATCGCGCCCAGGACACCGTCGCGCTGGAAACGATAGAGCTTCCGCCAGACCAGCGTGTCGCGGATGCCCGTCTTCGATTTGACGATACGGTCCTCGTCGAGCTGTTCGAGGCTGTCCTCGAACAGGGCGTGCAGCATGGCGAAGTAGATCGTCTGAGCGGACTTCGGAGCGTAGATGCGTTGCAGCTCGGCCAGCAACTGAGGCTTCACGTCCCTGGTGAGGTGGCGGTCGTTCCACAAGTCGTCGAAGAGGGCGCGTCGGCCGCTGACCTCTGCTTCTCCTTCGAGCAGTGTGTTCATCTCGAAACGCGTGGACGGAACGAGGCCGAGGCCCGGAGCGGTGAACGTGGAGCTGCCTTGAATGGCCGTGCGGCGGTGGCTGTTGGAGGCGAGGTACAGGCTATCCGGGACGGCTGCCTGGACACCGCTGACGTCGACGCGATGCTCGATCCACTCCGCGCATTTCTGAGCGACGTGCGCAGCCATGAGCTTATTGCGGTAGCTAAGCTCCTCGACGCCGCCAAGCAGTCGAGCAGCAACGGGCGGGGCCTGGTCTCCCGACGAACCGGGCGTGAGAAGGACTCGGATGTGCTTGGGCGTTGCGAGTGCCCTGTGAAGCTCATCGAAGGCGAAGATCGAGAATTCGCTGGTGAGGATTGCGACCTCGGCTGCGCCCTCCAGCGCCTGTCGGAGTGCATCGATGACCCGGCCATGGGCCTTGTTGTCGAGCAACGCGGCGGTCGGCTGAGGGTGGCTGTCTGCGGTTACCGTCTCAACCTCGACGGCCGTCTGCGGATCGGAATGTAGATGCTCCCCCGGCACGGGCAGTGCCTCGTCGGTGAGCTGCGCGCAGGGAATCCAGGTGGCGATGGGCGATTCATCGGAGGCGCGGGCGATGCGGGCCTTGTACACCTGCCCCCGCTCGGCCTGCTTGAACGCGGCATAGAGATCCACTTCGCCCGACCGAAGCTGTGCGAGACGGCGAGGCGACAACGCCGTCAGCAGCCACGTCTTGTGATCTGATGTCTGCTCTGACAACACGGCGAGGTAGAGCAGCTCTGTCAGGTCTCGACAGACGAACAACACCGGTTCGTCATAGAACTCGCAGACTTCGACGAGCTCCATGTCGCCAATCTGCGGGAAGGAGATGTCAGCCATCAACCTCTCTCCTTCATGTCCGCCGGGGCGATGACACGGAAAGCCGAAGACGGGTCAAGGCCGTCGGGAAGCCACCATGACCGGTGGGTGGGGCTCGTACTGGACGGCGTGGGTTTTGTTACCCCCATGAGATCTCGTAGCTCACCGCTCGCGATTGGCTTGCCCCGATGGGCTGGGACTCGTCTTTGCAGGCGCAGCACGCCATCCATGTCGTCGAAGACGGAAAGGCTGCAGGATTGGCAGGCCTTGCCCGCTATGAGTCGACCGTTCTCGACACACCAAGGGAGAAAGTCTTGGGCTGTGGGTGGATCGTTGGCGACGACGCGCAGGACGACCCTGCTCGCAGTTGTCGCTTCGAGTGGCGGGCAACCTTCCGGGAAATAGTCGGGCCAAGCGTTTTGGACCGGCATCTGCCGGTTGTCTGGCCCCGGCGCTGTGCCTCCTACTGAATCTTTTGTAGACCGATCATCCATGCCTTCTTCGCGCTCCCTTTTCCACTTCCCCGCCGCTCTCCAGCCAAACGATGAGTTTCTCTCGATCCACCCGCCACTTCCCCCCAACCTTGGAGATGCCCGGCAGTCGATCCGACCGACACATCGCGTAGACCGTGCGATCACTCAGCTTGAGAAGGTGGGCTACCTCTTGGACGGTCAGCAGCTCCGCCAATGTTGGCCTCCGGGTTTTCCATTCACTTCCAGCCTTTTCCAGGCGAGAAGCTTAAGCCGGCAGGTCAGGTGGGTCAATGCCGGGAAGGGCAGATCACGCGGTTATGTAAACCTTCACATAACCGCGTTGAAGAGTCGCTCGACTTAGCCTCGCGAGTGACCGCTCTGGTCAATTGGAGCCGCTCCTGTCTTGCTGCCTGAGCCCCACGTCGGAGCTGCTCGCACTGTCCGTCCTGCCGTGGCCACGGCCCCGCTGAACCGTCGCCCTGCCAGTCAGCACCGAGGTTTTGGGCGGTCGATCACACACGCTCTCGCCGGGCGTGAGCAGCGCCTTCAAGGGCGCGGGCCGCGTTGCTATCGGATCCAGCCAGGTGGCGTAGTCGGCGGGCGACAGGATCACCGGCATGCGGTCGTGGATGGAGCGCACCAGATCATTGGCGGCGGTCACGATGAGGGTGGCGCTTCAAGCAGCGCCCCGCTCGCGGGATCGCTCCAGGACTCCCACAACCCGGCGAAGGCGAACGACTGGCGATCGGCCCGGCAGATGAAAAAGGGCTGTTTGCCGGTCGCGCTCGCCTGCCACTCGTAGAAGCCATCCGCTGGAATGAGACAGCGGCGCTGCCGGAAGGCGGCGCGAAAGGCGGGCTTCTCCGCCGCCGTCTCGGCCCGCGCATTGATCGTGTGGTCGCCGATTTTGCGATCCTTCGCCCAACTGGGGATAAGTCCCCAATGCAGTCGGGTGAACTCACGCTCCCCGGTCGCGCGCTACCGTACCGCCACTATCTGGCTGCTGGGCGCGATGTTGTAGCAAGGCGCAAGGGCCTCCTCGCCGAACGTGGCGTCGAATTGCGCCTCCAGCGCGGCACCTGAACTGAAGAGAGCAAAGCGACCGCACATGGCAGCGATTCAGCGACTCAGAGAAGCGGGAACGGGAATGGTCTTGCCATCCAATCTAGCATGCCCGCACCGTCGGCAAGGCGCTCCAGCGCGTGGTCGAGCTGGGCGACATACGCCCCGCGCGCCGCTGCCAGCCGGTACCGATCATCTCGCTGGCGACGCGCAGCGTGTCGCGGCCGAAACGGCGGTTGATCGCATCGAGCGCGGCCATGCGCCGCGCGGCGGCCTGGTCGGCGATAGGGTCGGCGAAGAGGTCGCTCGGGCCTGGCTCGGCCGCGCGGAGATCCGGCAGCAAGACGCCGGCCTTGCGGTAGGCGTCGCCCGGTCGAAAGAGTCGTTCGATCCCGCGTATGGCCTGGCGGATCAGCGCGGCGCTGTCCTGGGTCGGGATGGCAAAGGGCAAGGTCAGAGCGTTGGCGTAGAAGGGCCTGGCCGGGTCAAAGGGATCGGTCTGGATGAAGACCGTCAGCGCCGGGGCACAGCGCCCCTGGGCACGCAGCTTCTCACCGGCGCGGGTGGCAAAGCGGGTCACGGCGGCGCGTAGCGCGGGCAGGGTCGAGACCGCCGCGCCAAAGCTGCGCGAGACCAGGATCTGTTGCCGGGGCGGCTGGAGCGCCGCCAGCGGCAGACAGGAGCGCCCGCGCAACTCCCAGCCGAGGCGTTCCAGGACCACGCCGAACTGCTGCCGCAGCCAGCGCGGCTCGGCCGCGCGCACGGCCAGGGCATCAGCGATGCCCAGCGCACGCAGGCGCTTCCCCCAACGCTGACCAATGCCCCAGACATCCTCGACCGCAATCCCCGCCAGGGTCGCCGCCGGATCCTCCAGGCGCGACCAGTCGAGCACCGGGCCATCGGGGCTCTGGCCCTTTTTCGCGAGGCGATTAGCGAGCTTGGCGAGCGTCTTAGTGGGGGCGATGCCGACCGAGACCGGGATCCCGGTCCACTGGCGCACGGTGCGGGCGATACGCTGCCCTTCGCCGATCGGGTCCGCGACGCCGCTCAGGTCGAGGAAACATTCGTCGATCGAATAGACCTCGATCCTCGGCGCAAAGGTCGTGAGCACCTGCATGACGCGCCGCGAGAGGTCGCCATAGAGAGCGTAGTTCGAGGAGTACACCACCATCTGCCGGCGCTGCTTGGGATCGAGCTTGAAGAACGGGAGCCCCATGGGGATGCCCAGCGCCTTCGCCTCGTTGCTGCGTGCGATCACGCAGCCGTCGTTGTTGGAGAGCACGATGATCGGCCGCCCCTCCAGGTCGGGACGGAACAGCCGTTCGCAGGAAGGATAGAAATTATTGCAATCGGCCAACGCGAACACGGCCGGCGCTCAGAAGGAGCGCACGGCATGCGCGACTACGCCCCAGATGAACAGCTCCATCCCGTCATGGATTTCCAGCGGGGGATAGGCCGGGTTCTCGGCCATCAGCCACACCCGCTCGCCCTCGATCCGCAGGCGCTTCACCGTCAGCTCGCCGTCGACCACCGCCACCACGATCGATCCCGAGCGGGCCTCCAGGGCACGATCGACCACCAGCAGATCCCCGTTGTGGATGCCCGCCCCGGTCATGGACTCACCCTGGACCCGCACGAAGAAGGTCGAGGCCGGGTGCGCGACCAGGTGTTCGTTGAGGTCGAGGGTGCCTTCCAGGTCATCATCCGCCGGCGAGGGAAAGCCGGCGGCGATGCGCGCGCCATAGAGCGGCAGTGGCAGGACACTCGGCGCCGTGGTCAAGGTCAAGGCGCCCTCCCCGCCCGCCACCAGCGCCCGCGCGCTGAGCCAGGCGCGCACCGTGGGCAGGGCGGTGATCGGCAGGCGGAGCGGCTGGGTGGGCTCGCCATAGCGGCCAAAGCCCGGCTTGCGGCCGGCGCCGGGTCGCGCACCGCCTCGGGACGTGGGGGAAGGGTCTGGCATGGCGCGCGGGGGCATTTTATGAATGACGTACAACAATCATAACAGAGGTGATGCGCGGCTTGGAGCCGATCCCGAGCGATGCCGCCGTCGCGTCCAGGCGGCGCTCGGCGCGCACCCGCTTCGCGCTATCCGTCGTTGGCGAGCGCAACGCCTCGGAGACCCCCTCGCGACTCCAGCGCCCAGGCACCCATCCGCTTTTTATATTAACAAGTATTGACGTTGTAGCCCTGATGCCTGATCATGACCGCATCCCGGAACCATCGCTCGAGGTCACCATGAACAGGCTGAACCGGCACGACGGCGCGCCCGCCGAGCGATGCCACGTGGTCGCGCAGCCGCTCGGTCACGCCGCGCGCGGTGCGCGATCGGCGCGCGCATGGAGACTCGGTCGATGAACGACGACACGCTTAAAGAGCGCGTCATCGAGGCGTCTCGGCGCATGCGCGCGCGGGAGCCGGATGATCGAAAGGCCGGTCGCGCCCTGCTGGTGGCGTTGAGCAAGACGTATGGCCATGCGGCGGTCGAAGCCGCACAGGCCGAGGCGGGCTTGCTGCCGAAAGGGCACATGGCCTACTGGAGACAGGACGCTTGAGGTGGACAGACGACCAGTTCGAGGCGCTGAGAACGCGCTTGGGACGCATGCGCCCTGCGGCGATCGAGGCGGCGAGGGCCGTCCTGGTCGAGGGTTTCGACCAGGCCGAGGTCGCTCGCCACCATGGGCTCACCCGCCAGCGCATCAATCAGATCATCGTGCGCGTGGAGGCGGCGGCGGCTGGGGCTCCGAGAAACTGGGTCCGGGTCGCGTGCTGGCTACCGCCTGAGATTGCGGCCCAGGTGCAGTCCCTGGCGGAGCGCCTCGCGCGCGCTCCGGGCGACGCCCAGGCGGTGGCCCAGGCGCTGCGTCAGTGCGCGAATGAGGGCGGTCATCCGCGCCCGCTGGAGCAACCGCAAGGCCAACGAGAGACCCACGACAATGCCTGAGAACAGCACCCACGACCGCATGATCGCCGGCGCGGTCGCGCACCCGACGTACTACGACGCTCAGCTTGTGGAGGTGCGGACGGACCCGCCGCGCTTGGTGCTCGCGTACCAAGGGCGCGCGATTGCGCTGCCGGTCCGCGCGGGCGGCGGCGACTGGCGCACGCGCTCGGGCGACCGCGTTGGGGTCGCGCGGTGGGACGCGGCGCTGGACGGCTACCGTTTCGAGGCCTATCTCGACCAGAGCCTGCGCCGCGTCGTGGAGCTTGATGACGGCGCGCGGATCGGCTGGAGCAATGCGGCCAATCTGAACGGGTGGACCGCCCCGCGTGGGATCCTCCCAGGCAGCGACGGGGCCTTCATTGAGGACGACACCGTGCCGGTGAGGCTCGCTGTCCCGCCTGAATTCTTCGACCTTGCCGAGCACTATGGCCTCGCCGTCGAGGCGATCCTCCAAAACTTCATCGCCGACGCCTGTGGGCTCGAAAGCCTCCTGGAGCAACCCCGCGCCGATGGCTATTGTGCCAACGGCAGCGACGAGGCGCTGCTCGTCGGGGACTATCTGGAGCGGGCCTACGGTCATCTGCGCGCGGCCGACGACGACGCAGAAACGCATCTGGTTTGAGTGAACGGAGCCATCAACCGCAAGACCGGGAGGCCCTCATGAACACCTACGCGACCCTGAACAGCCACCGTCTCAATCAGCGCTCGGCCGAGGTCCTGAGCGCGAACAAGATTCCCTGGTGCCCCCGGATCGAGTTGGCGAGCGTGGCGCTGATCCGCCACGCCCTGGAGGCGAACGCCCTGGAGATGCCGACGATCGATGAGCCGGACCTGCTGCTGGCGAGGCTCCACGCGCAACCCCAGGAGGCGATGCGCGGGATGACCGCGACGGATCTCGGGGAGCCGTTCGAGATCGACCTGGACGATGATCCGATCCAGGCGGCCGCGCAGCTCCTGGATGAGATCATTTCATCGCCGATCCGTCAGCGGCTCAGCGAGGCGTAGCGCGGGATTATTTCCGTTTCGTGAGCAGACCTCTATTTGCCGTGCCCCAATTCTCGGGCCAGTGCCTGCACAAACGCGTCCGCGTAAACCTGGGTCGGCGTGTCGCTCGTGATCCCCTGAGGCGGCACCACAGTGACCGTGACGCGTCCACGACCGCGCTCTGGAAGTCTGACCTCCAGCGAAAAGGCGTACGACCTGGCGGAGCGCCCGACCACATCCGGCTCCTGTTCGGCCAGCATATAGTTCGTCTCCAGCGAAATGACTTTCGGCGTCCAGCCGGTCTTGCCCGCCGCGGCGATTGCAGCCGTCATCGCGCGCTTGCCAGACGGCGCGGAAATGGTTTTTGTCGCTGTCGCGGGCTTCAGGAAATCGCTGTAGTTAATACAGCCGTGAAGTGGCACCGCTGACAGGCTTGTCCATAGCAAAAGGGTCGTGAGTGGCTTGCGCTGACGGTTCTTCATAGGTACTCCACATCCGTTCCGCGATGGCTTGTTGCTCGCCCCCGAGCGAGCGCGTGTAGAGCGCTGTCGCATGCATTGATGCGTGTCCCATCCAGATGGCCAGCAGATTGAGCGGAACACCCGCCAGGATCGCGCTCACACCGTAGGCGTGGCGCAACCCTTTCGGGCTGCGGTGCGGTCCCGCGCTGACACCTGCCGCCTCCAGAACCTCCTTGACTCGCCGAAACCCCGTGGTCCTCGACCAGGGCCAAAGACGATCCTCCAAGGCTTTCCCTTGTCGCGTGTTGTCTCTTATCCCATGCACGCGATCGATCGCCTCGATGAGCGTATCGGGGAGTGGTACCTGACGAAAGACGCCGCGCTGGCGTTTCTTCAGCGTCTCGAAAATCAGGCAACGTGCCTCGAAATCGACATGCGTCCCCGTCAGCGAGAGCGCTTCCGACAGCCGACAGCCCGTATAGGCCAACACCAGGCCGAAGGTCCGCACACTTCCCGGCTGCTTGTCGAGCGCCGCCAAGAAGGCCAAGCGCTCTTCGCGCGTGAGGGACAGCCGGCGCCCAGCGCGGTCGACCAGGTCCACGTTGTAACCTTTCTTGGATGATCTGTTGCTGCGTTCCGGGGTGTCGGGCGCCCTGCCCTCGCGTTCCAGTGGGTTCACGTCGCTTATGGCGGATTGGTGAAACAGCGTAGCCTATTCTGTTGCAGCGACCCGCTGGCGACCGCGTTCAACGATCCCGGACGGGTGATAGCCGCGCTCCATCGCAATGCTTTCGATCCTGGTCGACGCAACCGAGAGGAGTGGCTCGTGGGCGAGGATGCGGCGGCGCTGTTCCGCCCTGAACGACTGCCGGCGTGCGAGCTTCTCGATCGTGGCGTCCCATTGGGCGCCGATCTGTTCTGGCTGCACAGGTAAGGCCGCGAGCGTGTCGTCAGACTTGCGCTTGGCGAGTAATGCTGGCCCCCTCGCGCCTGTTGCGATCTTCGCGGTCGCGAGGATTCTTGGCACGTAGTGTTCCGTCTCGTTCGGGAGATCCAGGGACCAGAAGTCGATCGGTAACCCCGCGCGTCGGTTCTTGCTCTGTGCCGTGTCCACGCGCTCGGGGCCGCAGTTGTAGGCCGCCATCGCGAGTTCCCAATTGCCAAAACGCGCGTGCAGCAGCTCCAGATAGTCGAGAGCCGCCCGCGTCGAGGCAAATGGATCGCGGCGTTCGTCTGACTTCGCGTTGACCTGCAAGCCCATGTCGCGAGCGGTAGAGGGGATGAACTGCCACAGACCTGCCGCTGCCTTTGGCGACGTCGCGCGCGGGTTGTAACCGCTCTCGACGGCAGGGAGCGCCGCCAATTCCATCGGCAGGCCACGTCTTGCGATCTCGCCGATGATAAGCTCTAAATGCGGGGCTGCACGGCGATGGAGTTTTGCAACGAGACCTGGATCGCGAGCTAGTAACGCCTTGGCTTCCCGTTCAATGCGGGGATGACTCTTGTCCAACACCATGCCCGCTCGTATTTGTTCCCACTGTGCCGTGTGTGCTGATGCAGTATTCGGCTTGGCACCAACAGAACTCACCGCGCACGCCATTAGCACGACCGCTGCAATCGTGTCCCTTCTCAGGCTCATCTTTCTACTCCTTTAACGATTGCCGGATCGGATGGCGTTCGCGATTTTTCCACCGACGGTGTGACTGACGGCGGAATCCTTCTTGTCCTTCAGCGCCGCCCCTACCCCTTTAGCCAGTGTCGCTATCGCGGATCCACGTGGACCTCTTTTCGCTGTTCCGCTGTTCGATGCCGCTTCCAATGGCGATTGGCTTGCGCCCTGCTGTGCGCCTCCGGTTGGCCCCGATTGGGCGTTCGGCGCGGAGGTGTCCGCCCCTCCGCTTGATCGGGCGGCCATGGCCGCACCCACCGCGTCGACCGCGCCGGCACCTTGTGTCAGCATGCCCTTGCCGGCCGCGAGGGTACCGCCACCGATCACCGCAGCGCCGCCGCCTACCGCCATAGCCGTCCCGATGCCATGATTTCCCACCGACGATCCTATATTCGCTGAAAGGACAAGGTTCGCCACCATGTTCGGTAGTTCTTTTGATAGCCCCCAAACCATCAGTACCGCAACGAATATCACGGCTTGCTCTTTTAATGTAACCGATTCCGCTTTCGCTTCGAGTAATTCTTGAGCGAACGAGACACCAATGCCGACGATCAAGCTCATTGTCATCAACTTTAGGCCCATTCCTATCGCGCTCTTGTAGTAGTTTATCGCTATCTCAGACGTCCATCGTGATCCACCGAAACCTAACACGATCACGCCAGCATAGACCATCACTAGGCTCGCGATGATCAAGATCAGCATATTTAATGCGATGAGTGCGCACAGGCATAACACAAGAAATGCGACCATGAGCGCCACCAGACTCACCAATGGGTGATGCAGTTCAAAGGAGTCCTTTGCGTCCATTAGTACCTGCATTCCAACGTCAAGGATTGTCTGCGGGTCGATCTTCGGACCCAGTCCAGTCGCCGTACCCCCCATCTGTCGTAACGAGTTGATGAAATCGATCGCGATATTAGTGCCGTAGCTGAGAAGCGACCAGAATATACCGGTGGTCAAGATGAACATCATCGCTTCCCGGACGAACTCCTGCATGTCTGCCCTCTGTAGCGCTAACTTGCCGAAGGTCACGACCATCGACACCGTTACCAGAAACCAGAAAATATTTGTCGCGTGTGGGAGCAATACCGGCTCCCATCCTTCCATTTCGCTAACGAATCGCCCAATGATTTCGTTAAACAATCCAGATTCCGTAACAGAATCTATCGCGTGCGCTGGGGTACAAGTTAGTGCGAAAACGAAAACCGGTAATGGATACAAGACGGAACGAAGGATCGATTGCATATCACCAGCCTCCACTCCCACCAACGGTTTTTTCATAGGAACCGACGAAGTATAAGCGATCCCCATTGACATGGATCGCGTCCTGGTTCGCCTCGTCCTGCATTTCAGTCGTTACGGACGCCTGTTGCGTCATCATCAGTTGGCGAATCTGAAGTAGCTGTTGATTTTCCATTGCCGCGAGTTCGTTCGCGTGTTGCATTGCCTCCATGCGCCCATTAGAGTCAGTGACCTTATCCGCCAGCTTGTCGAGTTTCTTCGCTTCATCGGTGATGGATGTCTGTTGTTGCCGCAGCAGCTTCATAACAGCTTCATTTGCCGTCATTTTCGCTTTCGATGCCGTATCCTTAACGGATTGAACGAGATTCCATTCTTCTTTCGAGCAGCCCATTTTTTTAAAACAAGGACTGTCGCGGTAATAGTCGATATCCTGGTATTTCTGCAAATATGCATCGAAATCGCCGAATAGGTTAGTAAAATTATTGACCGTATCCGCAATGTCGGCGATCGTGCGTTCGATCTCCTGTACCTTGTCAAACACGTAAGCCACCGGCGCTAATGTGTTCTTGATCATGTCCTCGTAGTGTTTGAGTTGCATTACGGCATCTTCGATCATGTGTAATGTCTGCGCTACGCTCTCAATCGCAGTGATCAGATTCTTCGCATAATTCCATGGGTCATAGACGATGTCGAACGCCATTGCCGGTTTGGGATACATCACTGGTGCGGTCGTAATCGCGCCAACCCCCAATGTAATAGCAAGGCTGACGGCGCCGACGAGTGGCGCTTGCTTCTCTCTCATCTCCTTTGCGATAGAAGGCATCGTACTTTTACCCCCCCACTGAATAATCGAACGATTGGTATGGCACTGGCAGCTCCAAATCCTTTGTCACCATTACGTTTAGTCGATACCCCTGCCGAATCTCCAAGGTAGGAGATACATTCATGTTTTTTCGAATGACTTCGGAGGAGACGCTTCCGAGTTCCTGCCCGAGCGATGCGCTCATCACGTCTCCGGCTCTTACGCTGTTGTCATCGTTGGAATCATAGGAGTCTTGACTGATTTCGACTCCTGCCGTAATGATGCTCATCAGTAGCGCGGAACCGAATGTCCGCAGAAGATGATTGTTAACCTTGTCCCTGAATCCCGCATAGCCAGCAGAGTCCGAACCTTGCATCGCACCGATGTCTAGGACTTTGGCATCGGGGAAAGTAAGCCTTTGCCATGCCGTTAATACGGCACGTTGTCCGAAGACAATTTCGCTGGAGTATTGACCAACGATCTTTGTCCCATGAGGGATGAGTAGATACTGACCTGTCGCTGTGTCAAAAACGTCTTGGGACACTTGAGCGACGATCTGGCCCGGAAGCTCGGAGTTGATGCCACTGATGAGAGTCGCTGGTATGACCGCGCCCGCGCGAACCAAATAGGGTGTTGTCGGCGCCTCCACGTAAGAGCCGAGCCGCCAGCGATCCCCCGTGCCTTGCTTATCAAACGCTAGGTAAGGATTCGCCGATCCCTTGGCTCCCTGCAGTTGAGCTAATTGCTCCTGAAATCCCGCTCCACCAGCAATGGCACCAATCTGACTACGGGCGGCCTTCAATTTGTCTTGAAGTTGGCGCAGATCGCCGACGGTGGCGTCGCCACTTTCCCCCGTCGCCCTTGACGCGACAGCGCCAGGACGAGCGCGAGGTATCACCGCCTGTATCACCGTGCTGCCGGTCAGCGCCTCCTCGAAACGCGCCATGCGCGCTTGCCGGATCCTCTCCCGCTCTTCATCCCGATCCGGCTGTGGAGTACCCCCCGCAGTCACTTCTGTCGGCGGGGCTGGCGACGGCAGAGGCTCCCTGATTTCTGCTGCCGGCAGATCCGGCACCACTGGCATATCTGGCGGGATATAGCCCTCTCGGTCACCTGCTAGAGCTTTCGCAAAATCTCCCGAGCCGCTTGCCGTCAGATCCTGTGCGTCGATGTGCTTCTGAGCCTGGGCTCTCGACCATGCCACGAGTGCGACCATCATCACGAACGTCAGGACTACGCCAATACCAATCAAAAGCGGTAATTGGTTGATCCTCCGGACTCGCGGCCCTTGCGCTCGGTCTGGAGATGCATTCGGATCCAATGGATCTAACGTGTCCGTGCTCATGTTGACCCCTGCCCTTTGCGTATAGCCCAGATCCCGGCAGGCGTCACGCTACCTCCCTCCGTCGAGTAGGCGCGTGCAATACCTTCTTCGCCCACCGCCACAGACACCCGCACGAGGTTCTTATCCAATTGATCGACCACGTACCGCAATTCCGATCCAGTGCTCCCGCTACCAGCATCGACAGCCGGTCCCTCCTGCTGGCTCTTGCCACCCGGCCCGTGTTCATCGTATTCGCGCACGGCGAATCCGGCACCGCGTAAGGCGTCGACTAGCGCCACGCCAAAGCCGTCCTTTGCTGGATGTTCCAGCGAGAGTTCCGTTTGTGCGGGTGCCCACACTCGAGCCATTTGCGTCGCCACATCTTGCGCGAGCTGCTGGCTGTATGCCTCTGAAGTTTGGGGTTCCAGATAATTCCCGTAGGGGCCTGGCGTCGTCGCGCAGCCTGATAGGACGGCAGCCGATAGCAGCGCAAAAATTTGGATCAACTTCATGACTATTTCCTCGCAATCGTGACTTTCTCCTGGCCCATGCCAACACCCGCGACCAGGATCGCTCGCTCGAACAGAGCGTCAACGATGTATCGTTTATCTTGGAGCCGGTAATTCACCATGACCTTACTCTTCTTGAATGGCCCGTCTCTTCTCAAGACGAGGAGTATCGGCGCTTCTGTACTTGCGATGGCCTCCGGCATTTCGATGATCGTCTTTTTGCCATCGTTGTAAACCCTTACGGGTTTCCATGACGCATCACCAGAAACTTCGTAGTCAAACTTGAGATCCCCAAGATACTCATTCGATGGCAAAATCTGACGCCTGGCCCTCGCGTTTAGCTCATTCCACTTCGCCATCGCATCTTCCGGATAGCTAAACGACACGCGCTGCATGAACCGATCGCGAGTACTTTTCAACGTGAAGTGATAGGTCCTGCGGTCTGTCGGCACCACCAAACTGGTCGTCAAGCCCACGTCGACCGGTTTGACGATGATGTGAATCGTCTCTCGCTCCCCTGCTCCTGAGATTGCCGGCTCCACTTTCCATCTCGCAGTGTCGCCAACATTCGGGTTGCTCGTCACCATCTCACCCGCCTGTAACTCGATATCGCACACTTGCATGGGTGCACAGATGATTGTTGGTGTACCCATGCCATAGACCATCCGCACCGATCCATCCTCCGCAATGGTCGGCGCGGGGCTTGCCTTAACGAGTGACCGCTTCGCGATCTTCAACGCCGCCACTTCTTGTGGTGTTAGCACCGGATCGCTGGTACCCTCAAAATACTTGTCTTCTACTGATTCGGCCGCATACGAAAATGTGGCTTGGCCGACCATGATCACGACTAATGCTATGACAATTTCAGGCTTCATACTGGCTGCCTCTTTATGGAATTTGGCTCCACGAATAGTCTCTGACAAAAATCGCTAGTGGATTCATTTCCATTTCCTCCTCTGTCATCTTTCGCGACTGCGCCAGGTAGATCGTCACGAGTGCTCGCATGTGCGCTCTTGCCGGGATACCGCTCGTCGACTTGACCGGTAATCCTTGCCTGTCCCTTGTCACCTCTGTCCACTCTGCTTGCCACGTATCAGGCGACTGCGCTAATAATGTGACGTCTTCGATGCTTACCATCTCTTTCTTTGCGCGCTCAAAAGGGTTGGCTTTGTGGTCTTTGTTCATCCACTCGTTCATCTTCACCGTTGCCGGATCTTCTGGTGATAGCTTCGCGTACGTCCGGAACACAAACTTTCGCTGAAGCGCCACATCAGGCGTTACCGTTCGAGAGTCAGAGACGAACTCGGCGACGGCTCCACGCAGAAGTCGTGAATCGTTAATTGATACCGCTTTGATCGGCCCTTTCCCGATGGTTTGACCATGCTCATCGACCTCGACGATATATGGTTGATACTGCGTTCTTGTCGCGAGGTATGTCACAACCCCTGATAGCGTCAATGCTATCGCCATCGCGAACAGGGCAGTGATCATCCATACTTTTTGGCCTCCTGCCGTAACATCCAAGACGTACTTCCACGTTCGCGATGCGTGGAGATAAGGATTCTTGTCATGACTTGTGAATGACGTAACAGATGCCATAGGACGAGGCCGTACAGATCCCTCCTTCTGATCTTCCTCGCTCTTGCAGGACGACATTCTCATTAGGCCGCCTCCTTGTGTAAATTGCTTGATCTAACCCGCCTCATATCCAGCCAGGTATCAATCCAGTGTGCGCCGTGCTGCTTCTCCAGTGACTTAATCGTCGAAATAGACTCTTTGTCTGTTGCACCCACGAATGCCAGGGCCAGGTCTCCTAGTGCCAACTCAAACAACCTCCGACCAGAACTTGAGACAATGTAATACTGTCGTTGAGGAACGGCCTCTGCAAGAATATCGATCTGTCTCGTATTCAAACCGAGGCGCCGATACAAGGCGCTTGCATCGTCATCGCGCGCATTGACGTTTGGCAAATAGATCTTGGTTGCTGTCGACTCGGCGATAACATCCATAATTCCTGATTGACTAACATCCGAGAGGCTTTGCGTCGCAAAAATAACAATGCAGTTTCTCTTGGCGAGAGTTTTCAGCCACTTCCTTAGCCTTGCACGAAACAGTTCGTGGTCAAGAACAAACCAACCCTCGTCGATAATGATAGCGGCGGGACGACCGTCTAAACGAGATTCAATGCGGTGGAATAGATAGAGCAGTGTTGGGAGCGCAAACCGTTCGCCAAGCTCCATCAGATCTTCCAATTCAAATGTTACAAAACTACTTAAATGCAAAGAATCTTTTTCTGAATCGAGCAAATGACCCATAGGGCCGTCGATAGTGAACTCCCGCAGTGTTTGACGTATCGCCTCGTCTTGGCAACCCGTCGCGAAGTCGGAGAGGGTGTGCGACTTCGTCTCGGCCATCGACTCTAGTGCTAGACCTATTTTGTTGCGTTGAACGGGCGTGGTTGCTAGTCCTGCAACACCCAAGAGAATGTTCGCCCACTCCGCTGCCCATGCTCGGTCTGACGACGTTTCTAGGTGGCTAAATGGCGCAAAGCCAATTTGCGTATCGCCGCCGCCTAAGCGGTGGTGTTGAGCGTCTGACGTGGTGCGCAACGCGGCCGTCAATGGATACTGACTTTCTCCGATCTCGAAAGAAAATATTTCCATACGAGCGTATCGCCGCAATTGTGCAAGCATTAGACCAAGAAGCGTTGACTTCCCTGATCTGGTAGGCCCAAGTATTAAGGTATGACCGAGGTCGCCGACGTGCAGGTTTAGGCGAAATGGGGATCGTCCACTGGTCACGCATTGCATCAGAGGCGGCGTGTTTTCGCGATAATACGGGCATGGTGCCGTCCTCGATCCCGTCCATATAGTATTAACCGGTATGAGGTCCGCCAGGTTTAGGGTATTCATCAATGGCCTCCGCACGTTCTCTACAGCGTGCCCAGGGAGTGACCCGAGGAAGGCATCTACGGCATTCACCGACTCGAGTCTCGGTACGAAACCGAGGCGCTGGATCGTTTTTATCACCTGCTGAGTATCCTGCTCCAGTCGTGCTCGGTCTTCTGAATAAAGGACGATCACACTCGTGTAATATCCCGCACCGACCTCACCAGAGGACAACTCAGCCATCGCTGCTTCAGCCGACGCGGTCATGTCGACGGCATCCTGATTCTGGGGACCGCCGAGATTAAACATCTGATCGAACAATCCACGAATCTTCTGTTTCCACTTCTTGCGGTACTTACGCAGCTCCGCCAATGCTTGATAGCGATCGAGAAAAATAAATCGCGTCGACCACCGATATTCGCAAGACTGCTCTGCAAGGGTGTTGAGTATCCCTGGATAGCAGAGCGATGGGAGTCCTTCGAGACCTATCACCTGTAGGAACTGAGTACCTATTTTTGGCATGACGCCAGGCCAAAATTCGGCGCCACCGATAAGGTGGTCAAGGAAGACCGGATTAGGTGGAACCTGAATAGGTTGGTAGGATCCAGTAATGCACCTCTGTACCCATGCGAGTAGATCGCTGTAAATCGCTTGTTCGCCTTCCTCTGTTTCCTTCGTAAAGCCACGAAGACGAGTAATCTGGAAAGCGATAGAGAGGAGATTTTCGAGGGACAGAATATCGCGCTCGAATCTATCTAGCAGATCTTGCGCGCGTTCCCGAGAGGATTTTTTTTCTTGGCCTTCGTCATCATATAGCAACTCAATGAATCGGCGCTCGGCGAGTAGCGGGGGTAACCAAGTAAGCGTAATGACAAAGTATCCATCATAAACAGTCCCTCGCTGCTCGAAATATTGGCGACGCTCGTCATCAATCGCGCTAGTCAACGGATCTGGGAAACGAGACTCGGTTGCAGCAGGATATCCAGGGGCTTCCTCTCGCACGGCATCTATGTGGATCACCCATCCATTACCAAGAGACCTAACGGCTTCGTTGATACGAAACGAAACCTGCTCTAACTCCGCTGCCGTGGCGCCATGAGAATCTCTTCCACGGAACAACCATGAGGCAATGAAACTGCCATCTTTTCCAAGGATCACATCTTCCTTGATGAGGCTCGCATAGATGAGCAAATCTGACAGACCGGCGGATTTCGATCTATGCCGCTTTAGCGTTGTCGCCGCCGCTGCTTTCTGAATCCAAATAACGAGAACAGTAATCAAAATAATAGCGACACATCCTAACCATATCGCTTGACCCGCAAGGCCGAGCACAACGATGTCATTGGTGATGTTCATCTGTATTGCCTGCCCTGGTTAGGGGTGTTGACGCGGAACGGAGTCGAGCGCGCTGGATAGTAACGCGCATACCGTATGTGCCGTAGATAGACATGGCGCAATTTCGCGTCGTATTTGGCTGCCTTCCGGAGAAGATAGAGGCCAGTGAACCAGAGAACGGTGCCATATATACCAGCTCGCCACTCTTGCGCGCTAAACACCAGCGCAAAGCAGACCAGGGCTAAAAGCATCGTCATTTCACGGTCGGCATCTAAGAATAGGTTTTCCCGCGTCCCGACGCGATGAATGGGTATAGATCGAAGGGCCAATGTCTTCTCCTGATCCTCGTTATCAGCAATATCCGACTCGATCGAACCAAGCAGGCCATGCAGCAATTTCAGCGCCACGACCAAACAGACCGCTCATGATGTTTTGCGCGGACACGATCAACGCCATAACCAGTATGATGAATACGAAAGTCCGCATAAAACCATTCAACTCACCGCCGAAGATCAGTATCGCACCGGCGGTGACAATACCGAGTATGCCGAACGTGAATGCGGTAGGCCCTGTGATGCTATTGCGGAACTTTTCCAGCCAACTCTCGTAAGGAAGACCACCACCGGAGCCTTCAGAAGCGAATACGGGATCAGTATTCAGTAGTGCCAGGACAATGATAGAAAACGCTAGAAGGGCGGGCACGTACTTGAAAACCGTGACGAAAGGCGTGCGAATCATGGTGGATCTCCTTTGATGAAAAGAGGGGTATTAACAACGTACGAGCCGTTCTCGAACCCGTGCAGTTCGAGGATCTCGCTCACTTTGCGGGGTGTGGGGGTTGAGTGCGTGCGCTCGATGAACACAAGCAGGTCGACCGCGTCAGCGATAAGGGGCGGGATTTCACGCGGTGCGTGGGGGTGCATCGACACGAGAGTTGATAGTCGAGTGAGGCCTGATGCGGCGTCGTTGGCGTGGAGGGTCGCTATGCCGCCTGGATGCCCTGTGTTGAGCACCATCAGCAAATCGAGGGCTTCGGGGCCTCGCACCTCTCCAACAATGATCCGGTCTGGCCGTCGTCGCAGGGTGCCGCGAACGAGATCGGTGAGGGATACAGTCGGAGATGTTCGGAGATGAACGCGGTTAGGCGCTTCGCATTGCAGTTCGCGGGTATCCTCGACGACGAGGATGCGCTGCGACGCGTCTTGCCGAACCATCTCTTTCAGGAGTGCATTAACCAGCGTTGTCTTACCGCTGCCTGTCCCCCCTATGACGAGGATGGATTTGCGAGCCGCGATGGCCTGCTGGAGATACTGACGTTGGGCGTCTGACATGGTGTCCTGGCGAACGTACTCGTCCAGGGAGAACACCGCGCTGGCGTGTTTCCGGATGGAAAACGATGGGGCCTCGACAACAGGTGGCAGTTCACCCGCAAATCTGCTTCCGTCGATTGGCAGTTCTGCATCGATGGTAGGGTTCTTGAGGTCGATCTGAAGTCCATGGAAACCGGCAACGGTCTCAATCACGGCTTGCCGGCGAGAAGCCGACAAGGCGGCAACGCACTCCATCGGACTACCGTGACGCTCGATCCAGACCTGGCCGTCGGGATTCACCAGCACGTCTTGGGTAGCGGGGTCTCTCAGCAGTGCCATTAAGTCAGGGCCAAGATCCCTTTCCAATTTCCTGCATGCGCGCTCCGCCACCGATCCAACGGGGTCGTGCTGGCCTCCCTCTTGTCCGCTTTTCGTGGACACAGATCCCCTCCAACTTCTGTTACACAGTTCACGCAAAAACGATATACTGCTATCGTATCTTGCGCAAGTGTTTCTGATATCGAAGTCGTGGCTATCTGCTGATCAGGAGGATATCTCTTGTGTTCCCTTTTTTGTCAGTTATTTAGCTTGAAGCGAATCCGGTTTAGCGGCTAAATATGGAGGCGAATGCTATTGGTGAGATTTCCTAATTTTTTCCAATGTTTGCTCATGCCACTTTCTGACCAGGAAAGCCTGATGCGCAGGAAGTATCGCCGTTACGCGCTCGAATCCAGGCGGGAGGCTCGCCTTCGGGTGGCGCTTGCTCTGGAGAGCTTGGAGCATTTCCGGCTCCCAGTCTGACTTCTCAAGAAGAAGTGGCAAAGGGACGTCTAGCGCTTCCGCGATCGCTTCAAGCACCTTAAGAGAAGGGTTCGCTTGTCCGGTTGTGAGATCGCTGATATAGCTCAGGGACACTCCGGATATGTCAGCGAGTTCTTGTTTTGTCATCCTCAATTCGTCGAGTAACCGCAGGACGTTTGTAAAGAGGATTGTGTTGTACACGAGCAGCCCATTTAATCTGTTAGTGTTTTAGCCGCTAAAACCCGTTGCGACTGCCTGAGACTAGCTATACTTTGTGTTGTTGTGAAGATCGCACCAGAGCGCTGCGCGATAATATCCCACAGGCTTAAAAATATCGGCGGGGAGATGCTATACAACGAAGATTTAGAGCTAGAGGTACGGGCTTCATCTCTATCGCACCTATTCAGCAAGTAGGGAACACATGACTAAGCGCAACAATGGCCCACAGCAGATCGGCAGCTTGCTAACTGACGACCTTTTGGTCCGAATTGAGGGGATACGAGAACAAAGCCAGCGTCGTCAAATCGAGAAACAAGCCCATCCGGGCGAGTCCTGGGACGAAGCAGCGGCAAGGTTGAGCAAGGCGCAGCAGGCACCACCCCCTCCACTGAGCGTGCGCAAGCTGCCTCCGAGCGATACCCAACTCGATTTTTTTGTGCCTACGCTCTATGACATAGGTACCAAGGATAGCCGTGGCATCATGGACGTCGCTGTCTTCCGGCTATCGAAGAAAGACAGACGGGCGGGCGACGTCATTCACTACGCCTTGCCTGATGGGCATGTCATCGTTTCGGCCGGTGCAGCGGGCATGGCCTCGGTGTGGGATTACGACCTAGTGCTGATGGCCGTGTCACACCTCACTGAAGCGACGAATCGCTACCGGGACGGGAAAGGCGAGAAGCCTGGCCGCGTTTTCCGACCACACGTCGCCGACGTGTTGAAGTTCTGTCGGCGATCTGACGGTGGCAAGCAGAAAAGCGACCTAGTGGAAACCTGCATCCGGCTCAACACCACCCACGTAGCCGTGCAGCGAACTAGGAGGACCGGTAACGGCCAAACAGTAATGGTATCGGAGGGGGAGGCATTGATTAGTCGCTACAGGGTCGTCAAGAGCGACAGCGGCAAGCCAGAATACATCGAGATCGAGCTGGCGGATTGGATGTATCGCGAGATTACAGAGGGCAAAAGCCCGGATGTGCTAACTGTCCACCCTGACTACTTCCTGATCGACCCCGGCATCGGCCGCTTCGTCTATCGATTAGCGCGGCGAGCCGCTGGCAAGGGACAAGCAAAGTGGTCTTTCAAGACCATTTTTGAACGGAGCGGCAGCACCGGCACATTCAGCAAGTTCGCCTTCACCCTGCGCAAACTGATCGATTCCGGCGCCTTGCCCGAATACGTGCTTTCCGAGGAAGCAGGTCAAGTCGGGCCGCTGCTAGTGATGCGCCACCAGGATGCGATGCCGGATGAGCCAAGTTCTAGCGTCGAGGGCGACTCGGCAGCAGCGGGAACAAGCGGCGATTCCTAATGTACGGCCACCGATGGTCCAACCAGCTAAGACATAAGGTCCCAGTCGGTTTTTAGAGCCTCGCCCAGCCTTACCCTGTGGATAAACCGTACATTAGGAACGCTGGACCGTACTTTAGGAACGCAAGACCGTACATTAGGAACGCTGGACCGTACTTTAGGAACGCAAGACCGTACATTAGGAATCAATAGATCGCGTAACAATATGATTTACAATTAAAAAAACTGTTTTTTTCCACCTAAAACTCTTAAAACATATTAAAACCTTAAAAAACCGATTAGTGTCCACCAGGCCTGTGGATAAACTAGAAAATTGAGTTTCCAGGTACGATTCGTGGACTAAAGTTATTGGACAACAGGAAAAGTTCAGAAGCATTCTACAAACGGAACAAGAGGCTAATCCATGCCAAACAGAATGCCTGATAACGTCATCAAAATATTTTCTGCTACGCGAGACCCCTCCTCCCCCGTTCACGAAGTCAATCAATCCCTTAAGGACAAGAGTTCCTCTAACACGATCCGGCACCTCGCTAGTGCCTTCAGCGTCGCGCTCTGGATGTCGGTAAAGCTAGTTTGGCCCTTAGCACAATGGATCGTCTCTGGTGACGTGATGTTCCATCTAGCTCTGGCTATATACCACTGGGACAACCCAGATCATTACGATGGATGGATTTTCCTCGGCCACTTGACGGCCGGCATCGCGTTAACTTGGTTCGCAACGATCTACCGGCCTCCTCGGTCTTGACCTGGAATCCGGCATCATACTGACCCCTAAGTTTGCGTTAGGGTCGGATATATTGAACTCCTTACGTGGTATAGCTATACTTTGATCTACGGCGATAGCCGCATGGATCAACCACGTGTGGAGGCTCGGGAATGGATCATGTCCAAGAAACTGTTATCGAGACCAGACTTCGAACGGGCAATCGCCCGCTTGCCGAAGATGGGAACCCGAAGTCGTCAGATCGCCCAGTCCGTACTCGTCGACGGTTGCCAACAAACAGAGGTTGCACAAAAGTACGGCATCACGAAGGGCGCCGTTTGGCAATGCGTGCAGAAAGTGTGGAAGGTGCACGAAGAAACCGCCCAGATAACAGAGGAGGGATTACAACAGGTAACGGCAGTCTTGCCGCCCCACCAGGCATTTCTGGTAAGGAAGTGGGACAGGTCGAGAAAAGGACAATGAGACGACTGGTGATCGCAAATCAGAAAGGTGGGGTCGGAAAGACCGCGCTTGCCGTCAATCTGTCCTTTCACTTCCATGAGTCTGGCATATCCACTGTATGCCTAGATCTCGATGTTCAAGGAAATGCCTCGCACACGTTAAGCTCCTGGAAGTCCGGAGTTACCAGTAGTGCCATGTTTAGCGACGGTCCCTCCTTTACCGTACAGCAGCCAGCATTGATCGAATCCGATGCATGCCTTGCAGACCTTGATACTCGATCCCTAGCCGACCTCGCTCCATGCCTGGATCGTAACCTTCGAAAGCTCGCTGGGTTTGAGTTGTGCCTCATTGATACCGCTCCGTCTCTCGGAGTCGGGCTCGCGTCGGCGCTCATGACAGCGGATTACGTACTCTGCCCGCTCTGCCTCGAGTATTACTCGCTACAGGGACTCGAAAGGATGGTGACAACCATCCAGAACGTCAGAACCGTAAACCCACGACTCCAGTTCCTCGGGTTAGTACCTAGCCTCGTCGATCGGCGAGACCCTCGTCAGCGCCGCCATCTAGAGGAACTACTGGAGGCTTATCCGGACCTTGTCAGTCCCGCTATCGGTCGACGCGGTAGCGTCGCGGAGGGACTAGCTCTCGGAGTGCCTGTGTGGCGTATCCAGAAGACGGCAGCGAAAGAAGCTGCGAAAGAATTTAGAGCGGTAGCCGCATGGGTCGCAGACAGAATGGGGATTAACCATGAGTAGTAGCTTGGGACTAGAGAAACTCGCCGGGCTAAGAGGACTGTCTAGTTTGGTCTCGCCCCCCGCCGGAATCGCTGGTGAACCTGTCGATCTGTCGCTCGATCTCATTGACGAGAATCCAGATCAGCCCAGGGTTACCTTTGAGGACATGGATGATCTGGCAGCTTCTATTAGATCTGGAGGCGTCAAAGTGCCAATTTTGGTGCATCCCCGCACCGACGTCCCAGGAAGGTACATGCTCGACGATGGTGCCAGGCGCTATAGGGGATCGCGGATGGCGGGTAAGACCACCATCCCGGCCGTCGTGATCGAACCGCTCAGCGTCATTGACCAAATTGTCGTCAACAAAGACCGCGCAGACACGCCAGCAAAAGATAAGGCTCGCGCCTTTCAGCGCCTGCTGAAGGAGAACGGTTGGACACAGCGACAGCTTGCAGAGCAGTTCGGGATGCGGCAAGAAGAGCCTGGCAAACCAGCACGTCCGCGCGTCTCGGAGGCGTATATCTCGCAGCACCTCTCGCTCCTAAGTCTCCCGGAACCACTGGATGATCTCTTTGAATCAGGGCGCTGCCAGGATGTGACGCTTATCACGGAACTGGCCAAGGCGTATCGCAAAGACACTGCTGCTGTGCAGGAATGGATCAATGATCCTGATCAAGACCTTTCACGGCGCTCCGTCAAACTCCTTCGAGAGTTTATCGATGACCGCAAAGATCGGCGTGAAGAGCGGAGTGAACAGCCTGTAACGGAGGACGTGGACGAGCAGGCATCTTATGAAGAAAGTGGCTCAGAGTTTGACAGGGAGGCTCGATTTGGTGGTGATGAACAGGCTAACGAGGTACCTGATGTCTCATCGCCATACCCTAAGACAAGCAATAATCCTACGGAGCCTAGTAAAACTCGCGACCCAAACCAGCCGAAAATCGGGCGGACAGCGAAGGTCGCAAGGCTCAGCGTGTTTGTCACCTACGGCGAACGATTAGCTACTCTAAATCTTGGTAAAGCGCCAACAAATCAAGGGTTTGTATGGCTTTCGTTCGAGGACAAAAAAGAGGAAGAATGCGCAATCTGTGACATACAGTTGCGCGAGGTCAGGGAAGCGTGAAGATCGTTTTTAGGAGCAGATCGGGACAATGTCCGACCAGAATACACGACTTTTAGTAATGAATGGCCAGCGCGTTTTACAACGCCAAGTCGGCACCGCCTGGACCAATCTCTCTGTTCACAAAGCGGGCGACATTCAAGCAGGGTTCTACAATCTCTGGTCGGCAAACCGCCCTGCACCGGGGCAGCGCTACGAAGGTGCCATCCTTCATGCGGAGGGTGACAAACTGTATCAACAGGTAGGCAGGAACGTGGTCGTACATGATCTCCAGGCTTTCGCGGGCCTTCGTCCACCGCCCATAGGCACTCTCAAGACCGTTTCATACGATGCCAAAGGGGTAGCTACCGTAAGCGATGATATTGTTAAATTGTCCCGATCTCGCTCTCGTTAGCCCGCTTTTTAGCTGCTAAAACAGGAGAGGAAGCATCGTGTTCGACAAAATTCTGCACCGATGGAGACGCGATTTGAGCAGTGAGCCTCGCCTCTCCAAGACCCCTCAAGCAAGCGTTTCGGCAGCCGTTTCCACTGATATGCCGCGTGCGGTTAATGCAGACAAGCCGACTCCTCTGCCGTCTGAAGGGCGTGGACAGTGGCTGCGTACTGATGACAGCGAACGACGCCACGACGGCTTATCCCCTCACGCCAAAAAGCAGGAGGCTCCTCTTCTGCCATCGTTAGGCCTGGGCGACGGGACGTCTCTGGAGGTAGCAAATCTCGCGGCACAACAGCAGGCGCTACTCGACAATCCGCCCATCGACACTCTGTATTCCCAAGCGCTAGCGGTTTATCTGCAAGGTAAGCATGAGCAGGTCGACCGGCTTGAAGATCAGTTACGACGGCAAAAAGAAGCATCACAGCGCGAACTGAATGGCTTGCAGAAGCCTTGGCTCCTGTACTCTCGTGGTAAGCACCGCTCTTGGGAGAAGACTCAGGCGCAGTGCAAGCGTCGTGTTGCAGATCTCTCGCGGCGCTTAGATCGCGTTGTGTCTCTCAGAGAAGCTACAGGGCTTCATTCTCCCCGGCTAGAAGAGTTGGCGGTGCGAAAATTGCGGTGGCACCAGAACGACCTTGCAGGACAATGGGACGAGCAGCAGCAGACTGCGCGGCGGCAGCGACTGGAATTAGTCCGCTCTGAGAGTTCCCGGCCACAAGGACACCGCGTCTCCTTGTCGGCGTCTCAGCGGCTCTCACTAGAGCAATAAACCAAGCGTCAGTGCGCTGACAGCCGTCAGCGCTATGACGGATGCCGTGAGACTCATCCATGCTGTTCGGCGAACCTGAACAAGCAGGGACTGTTGTTGCCTCAATGCGCCCTGCACCTCTCTTCTGATCGCTAGGCCCGCGTTTTCGGAAATCTCATGGACCTTGCCCGTGCTGGCCGTTACCGCCGCCGTTAACGTGCGTTCCGCGACAGTCTTTTGTCCCTCGCCCCATCGAGCAGAGGCTGCCTCTAGTTCGGCCTGAAACCCTTGTAGAGCCTCCCCTTGCGCCCTTGCGCTATCGTTCAGCAAATGCCTGATCATGGTGTGGACGATCAAGATCGGGTCGTCTTTCCCGACCGCCACGCCATGATGCTTCGCAATCGTCGCGATGAGTTCCTCTAGCTCTAGCGACTCGTCTGGGCCTGCCATGCAACTACGCCGCTGCTTCCAGATCGAGAATAGCCGCCTCATCGAGTCGGTCGAAGATCCCTCGTCTTATCTGCTGCAACCGTTGGCGAACCATGATGCCAATTTCCGGCGCGGCGAGCGCTTCGGCGAACGTCAGTCGGGATTCCAGCAGTTTTCGGAAGTCGTGACCGTGTAGCTCCTCTTTCAGTCTCGGAATTCTCACGATTGCCGACACCCGCTTCTTGTGTGCCTTATAAACGGCCATCTCTTCAAACGTCTTACCGTCCAGAGTCACCTCTCCCCAGAACGGATTTAGCCAGACAACGAAGCGGCATTCCGTCGGTAGTTGTCGTGCCAGCGCATCGAAGCCGGTCAAGGTGTCGAGCAGAGCCTGCCCCGCCGTGATGACGGTATGCACCGTCACCGTATGCCCCATGCTTGCGAGCAACCCCGGAATCTCGTTAGAGACGAGATAGTAAGCGAGCGGCACGAACGAACTGGCTCCGTTGTCCGTGATGACGTGCTCGCTCTCCGTCGTCGCAACCAGATCCACCCACGCATCGAAGTTCCGCGAGTTAATCTCGTCGCCCTCCATGATCTCCAGACGCTGGACTTCAAGCGCCCCGAAGCCGAAAAAGGTTGCATTGATAGGATCGGTATCGACGCAAAGCAGACTTCGCCCTCGCTCCCGCAGGTACTGTGCTAGCACCGTCGCGAGCATCGTTTTTCCGACTCCGCCTTTGCCCTGAAGCACTAGATGTACGGTTGCCATTTAGACTAGATCCTCTCTTCTCGCGATCGGTTGTACCTGGAATCCACTGAGCGGGTCTCTCCGTTCCACCGCTTTACCCTGCCATTCCTTCTTGTTGTGCTCCTCTTTTGAAGTCGGCGTGCTTTTGGCCACTTGCTGTGCTGTTTTGATGTGCTGCCGAACATGGCGGTTAAACGTCTGATACGTGCAGTCGATCTGTCTACTCTCGGTCAGGTCTGCCCAGATCGTGCGTTGCCGAAAGCCGGACGCTAGGGCGCCCGCGATGGCCGGTTTCAGGGCGAGAAACACCGAGAGGTGTCGAGCCGTCTCGCTATGTTGTTGCGCGCGATCTTCGACTCGCGCCGCCAGTCGGCGACGATAGGCTTCTGGACTGACCTGTTTCGCCATCTTTACCAAATCCCTTGTTGGTTTCTTGCGTGTGGCTGCGATTCTTCGCGATTTTCTGCGATTTCTTGATATTCCATACGATTCCACGCGAATTCTTGTGATTCCCTTATATCGTAGCAGCAAAGAATATAAAATAGTAGTTTATCGCAATAAATCCCGTTTTATCGCATACTGTTGTTCAGAAAATCTCGCTCCCATGCAGGGCAAGATAGGCGAAGTTAGCTAATCGGCAGAGCCGATCCGCTAACTTCGCATCCCTTATTCGCGCGGAGCGCTCAACGGCTATCTTGCTCTGCGAGGCAGTCCGGCTACCGCCGGCCCAAAGGAAAGGAGCCAGAATGAGGCGGATCCAACACATCCGTGTCCCTGTTTTCCCGGAGGAGAAAAGCGACATCGAGAGGCGCGCGGCCTGTGCGGGGGGCAGCGTCGCCGCCTATTTGCGTACAGTGGGCATGAGCTACCAGCCCCCTAGCGTCATCGACGCTGGCCGAGTCCGCGAGCTGCTGGCAATCAATGGCGATCTCGGTCGTCTTGGCGGGTTGTTGAAGATGTGGCTTGTCGACGACAGGCGTGTTCAGCACTTCACGACGCGCGACCTTGACGAGCTGTTGGATCGCATCGATCGCACGCGCGCCAAGCTCGACGACGCGATCGACGCCCTCCCCCTTCTGCGGCCGACTGCGGTCGACTCCCAGGTTTTAGCCGCTAAATCGTCCTCCGAGACCAGCGAACCGTGATCGCCAAGCATGTCCCTATAAGCAACCTCCGGAAATCGCGCATGGACGAGCTGGTCAGGTACCTCACTGATGAGCAAGACACATCCAACCGCGTCGGGGCCATTACCGCGACAAACTGTGTCGCGACAACCGTCACAGGCGTTGTGAAAGAGATGATCGCCACGCAAGCCGAGAACACTCGCGCCAAGAGCGACAAGACCTATCACCTCGTCATCTCCTTCCCTCCCGGCGAGCGTCCCACCCCTGATGTCGTCCGCCAGATAGAACAACGCCTTTGTGTCGCGTTGGGCTATGGAGAGCATCAACGCATCAGCGTCGTGCACGGTGACACCGACCACCTTCACGTCCATGTCGCGATCAACAAGATCCACCCCCATCGGCGGACTATTCACCAGCCACGACGCGATTACCGCACGCTTGGGCTTGTGTGCTCGCAGTTAGAGCGGGAGTACGGGTTACAGGTCACCAATCATCAGGCGCAGCGCTCGGTGTCCTCGGCGCGCGTCGCGGACATCGATCGACACTCGGGGCTTGAGTCGCTCGCCACTTGGGTACGAGATGTCTGCTTGTCAGACTTGCGCGCAGCATCCTCGTGGGAGCAGTTTCGGGACGTCCTTTTAGCGCATGGGGTGCGCCCCTGTCTGCGCGGCAGCGGGCTTGTTTTCGAGGTAGACGAGGGGCCGCGCGTCAAGGCGAGCACGGTTGCTAGGGATCTTTCTAAGCCAGCCCTGGAGGGCCGGCTCGGCGTACTCGACCCCCGTTTGCTGGTGGTCGAACAAGATGACGATCCGGTCGCTGGTCGCGGACTCCGCTATCGCCGGGCTCCCCCGCTGGCACCGCTTCAAGAGAGCCGGGCGGCCCTCTGGCAGGAATATCAGGCACAGATGGATAAGGCAGCGACAGATTCCTTTTCCGGGGTGCGCGCCGCGAGGCTGACCCGAGATGAGGGGATCGCAGCAGCGCTCCGAAAGAGCCGCTTGCGACGCGCGGCCATCCAGTTGCTTGGGGATAGCGCCGCCAACAAGCGGTTGCTCTACGCGCAAGCACGCAGAGCGCTCAAATCCGACCTCGCGGCAGCGCGCCTGCAATGCCGCGAGCAAATTCACCAGGTTCGTACTACCCACCGGCGCACCACTTGGAGCGACTGGGTTCAGGAACGCGACCCTTCAACCTTCTCAAAAGCCACTCATGACAGACAGCCACAATCAGGATCTCAGCGCAATCGACGAGGCCCTCGCGGCTCTAACGAACGAGCCTCTGCCGACCGTTCCCGTAGAGCTGCCGTTCACAGTTCTGAGCGAGGCACCGATCGCGCACCCGTCGCCCTTGGAGGGCGATCAATCAGGCAGGTCGGCCAGCAGCCTGACCCTTGGCGCCTTGGATCCCTCCCGCCGCCCCACCGCCGCGACGGTCTGCGAACACTGTCCTCTGTCCCTGTGGTTCGCTTCACCCAAGGAAGTGAAGTGCTATTGCCGCGCGATGTACCTGATCGTCTGGAGTTCCAAAGAGCCGAACCAGCTCATTCTTTGCGACGGCACGACGCTGGCGGAGACAACGCTCTGACCGACGCCAATCTGGCCGCCGAGCGCTATCTGGCCGAGCGGGAATCGAAACGCGCACTAGGAGTCGATATACCGAAACACAAGAGGTATGTCGCGAGTCGTGAGGCGCTGACATGGGCTGGGTTCCGTCGTGTCGATGGCCACCCCTTAGCCCTACTCCGCTCTCCCTGTAACGAGATCCTGATTCTCCCTGTCACGGCCGCGAACGCGGAGCGATTCGACAAACTCCACATCGGAGCGCCCATCACCGTTACATCGACCGGAGCTGTTCAGCGCCAACGCCATCCGCGCACCGCGACCCCGAAGAGCCCTAAGCGCTCACGCTAATCCCTTTCGAAATGCAATGGAGTGACCGATGAATACAACACCAACCCCAGGTACAAAACCCCGGATCGGCGCACCGCGCCGGTACGCTGGAAGGCTTGTCTTCTTCGCCCTCTCACTCCTCGCGGGTATGCAGGTCGCCACGCAGATGTGCGCCGCAAGGCTCAGTTATCAAGCGATCCTTGGCGCGAGCTTCAACTTCGGCCCGCTTATCGACCACGTTTACGTCCCTTGGGCTATCGTCCAGTGGGCATACTGGTGGCACGAGGCGTACCCAGATCTATTTTTACAATCTGGTTCTGTTGGCGTAGCCGTGGCCGCCGTAGGCGTATTGCTTTTGGCGCTTGCCACTATCTTGCAAACGCACTCATCTATCCCCTACTCCTCTCTCCACGGTTCCGCACGTTGGGCTGACGATAACGATCTCCGGCGCGCAGGCATCCTTCCTTCGCCCGGTTTCCTCGCGCCCATCTTGGGTCGTCCCGCCCCTGCGGGAGGGGTCTACGTTGGTGGCTGGGTCGATCGGCGCGGGCGTCTTCATTACCTACGGCACAATGGCCCTGAGCACGTTCTCACCTACGCGCCCACACGCAGCGGCAAGGGCGTCTCCCTTGTCCTGCCCACGCTTCTTTCCTGGACCGAGAGCGCCCTTATCACCGACCTGAAAGGTGAGCTATATGCACTCACGGCAGGCTGGCGTAAGCGGTACGCGGGGCAGAAGGTCTTGCGCTTCGAGCCCGCATCAATGAACGGCACAGTACATTGGAACCCGCTCGATGAAGTGCGGATAGGCAGCGAAAATGAAGTTGGTGACGCTCAAAATCTCGCGTCGCTCATCGTGGATCCCGATGGTCGCGGTCTGGAGAGTCACTGGCAAAAGACCGCTTGGGCCTTGATCTGCGGATTGATCTTGCACGTACTCTATCGTCGGGTACGTGAAGGCACTCTTGCCACCCTGCCCGCCGTCGACGCGCTTGTCTCCGACCCCGATCGCGGTGTGGCCGAGGTTTGGATGGAGATGGCGACCTATTCCCACCTCGACTCTGGCGAGTCCCATCCCCTGGTTGCCGCCGCCGCTCGGGATATGATGGATCGGCCGGAAGAGGAAGCAGGAAGCGTCCTAAGCACGGCCAAGAGTTATCTGGCGCTCTATCGCGATCCTGTCGTGGCTCGCTCCGTCAGTCGGTCGGATTTCCGCGTCCGCGATCTGATGCAGCGTGACGACCCCGTGTCCCTCTATATCGTCACGACCCCGACCGACAAGACGCGGCTTCGTCCCCTTGTTCGCGTTCTGCTCTCCATGGCGCTCCGTGTTCTCGCCGGTCGTCTGGAGTTCGATCAAGGTCAGGCTGTCGCCTCCTATAAACACAGACTTCTGTGCCTCTTCGATGAGTTTCCGAGTTTAGGAAAGCTCGAAATACTGCAAGAGTCGCTGGCCTTTCTGGCTGGCTATGGGATCAAGTGCTACCTGATATGTCAGGATCTCAATCAGCTTCGCAGTCGCGAGACTGGGTACGGCCCCGACGAGACCATCACGTCCAATTGCCACGTCCAGAACGCCTTTCAGCCGAACCGCATCGAGACAGCGGACCATTTATCCCGGCTGACGGGGCCGACTACTGTCGTCAAAGAGCAAATCACCACGAGCGGCAAACGCCTGTCTGCGGTACTTACGCAAGTTTCGCGCACCTATCAGGAAGTGCAGCGCAACCTGATGAACGCAGACGAAATCATGCGGATGAAAGGACCGCTCAAGGACGGGGCAGGAAGAATCACAGAAGCGGGCGACATGCTCATCTATGTCGCTGGCTATCCCGCGATCTACGGCCGGCAGCCGCTGTACTTCCAGGATCGTGTGTTCACGGCTCGCGCTGTTGTACCGGCCCCTGACCGCAGTGACACATTCAGCCCTCCAGAGACCGAGGTGCGGTTGTGAGGAGCGAGGCTCTCGCTCGACGCTTTGCTGCGGCCTTTGTTGTTGTCCTAGCCGTCGCCTCTGCCATCTACCTCGCGGGCGCTCGGGTCAATCTCACACGCAGTGCGCCCCTCGGTCTGTACTGGACGTCATGCGCGTCTATCACTCAAGGCGAATATGTGGCATTCTGCCCGCCAAGATCTAAAATTTTCGATATAGCGAAGTTACGAGGTTATATCGGTGCAGGATTCTGCCAGAGCGGCTACGGTTACCTCATCAAGCGTGTTTTAGCCGCTAAAGGTGACGATGTAGATATTCAGCCAGAGGGGATTCAGGTTAATGGCGTCAGAGTTCCCCACAGCGCCCAACGGTCTACTGACCTCGACGGCCGCACTCTGCCTCTGCTCCGGCTCCATGTCCGTTCCCTGCCTGAATCCGCGCTCTTGCTGCTCTCAGATTCGAGCGACACATCCTTCGACGCTCGCTATTTTGGCCTCAGCGACCGGTCACAAGTTATGTCGGTCTTGCAGCCAGTGTGGACCTTCTGAACAACAGAAACGTGGAGGGACGTATGCGTTTGTGGATCGCGGAAAAGCCCTCGGTCGCCAAGTCGATCGCAGCCGAGCTGGGTGTCGTGTCGCGTGCGGATGGCTGTATTAACTGCCAGGGTGACAACGTTGTCACGTGGTGCTTCGGGCATATGTTCGAGCAAGCCGGCCCTGATGAATACACGCATGATGACGTGCCCCGGACCACTAGCGGGCGGAAGGTGTGGCGCATCGACGACCTGCCTATCATCCCTAAGACTTGGATATTCCAGCCCCGCGCCGACTCCAAGGATCAGTTGGCTGTGATCAAACGGCTGCTCACTCAAGCGGCGGCTGTCGTCCACGCTGGAGATCCTGACCGCGAGGGACAGCTCCTCGTTGACGAGGTTCTCCAGCAGTTTCGCTGTCAGCTTCCTGTGACGAGGTTCTGGGTGTCCGCGCAAGATCCTGCCTCGATCCAGCGCGGACTTAGTACCCTTGCTCCCAACGGGGGTTATCGCGGATTTGCCGACGCCGCTACCGCACGCAGCTGTGCGGACTGGTTAATCGGGATGAACCTCAGCCGCGCCTACACCCTGAGAGCGCGTCGTGGCGGTTGCGACGCGCTCTTGCCAGTCGGGCGCGTCCAAACACCGACACTCGCGCTTGTCGTTGATCGCGATCGTCAGATCGAAGCCTTTCGGCCCGTGCCGTACTTCACCCTACACGCGACCGCCGCCCATGCGGGCGGTCGTTTCCGCGTGACTTGGAAACCGCAAGACGATCAGGCGGGGTTCGACAGCGAGGGTCGTCTTGTCGATGGTGCGGTTGCCGACGCGATCGTTACCAAGGTGAACGGGCAAACGGGGGTCGTGAGCAGCTATAGCACCGAACCCAAGCAGCAGCGGAAGCCGCTGTCCTTTGCGTTGTCCGATCTCACCGTGGAGGCGTCCCGGCGCTGGGGCTACACCGCCGAACAAGTTCTCGCCGCTGCCCAGGCGCTGTACGAGACCCACAAGCTGACGTCTTACCCGCGTACCGATTGCGCCTATCTGCCGGAGTGTCAGCATGCCGACGCACCGCAAGTGCTCGTCGCGTTGCGCGCCGTGCTGCCGGACTTCGGCCCACTGATTGATGGCGCTGACCCGCAGATCAAATCCAAGACATGGGACGACCGCAAGATCTCCGCTCACCACGGCATTATCCCTACGCAGTACCACGGCAACGCGAATGCGCTGTCGCCCATTGAGCGCCATACCTACGATCTCATCGTTCGCCGCTACCTGGCGCAGTTCTATCCCGCTCACAGCTATCTCGAAACCGTTGTCGAAGTCTGCGTCAACGACGAGCTGTTTTTCTCCCGTGGCTGCGTGGTGACCGAGCCGGGTTGGCGCGCGGTCTTCGCCGAGGCGTACGACGATCAAGACAAATCTCAAGAGGCGCTCGATGCCGCGCAGTCGTTGCCCGTCATGCAGTCTCAAGATCCAGTGCAATGCGTTGAAGCGGAGCGCAAGTCCGCAAAGACCAGACCGCCCGCCCCCTACACAGAGGGCACCTTGATCCAAGCGATGGAGCAAATCCATCGCTATGTCGAAGATCCGCAGCATCGCAAAATACTCCGCGAGGGCGACGGAATCGGCACGTCAGCGACGCGAGCGGCCATCATCGCCGAACTCAAGCGGCGCGAACTCCTCGTGACGCAGGGCAAGTCCATCGTCAGTTCTGCGCTTGGTCGAGGCATCGTTGACGCACTGCCCACCGTCGTAAAGAGCCCGGTTCTTACTGCGATCAACGAGCGTTTTCTCTCCGCGATCGAGAAAGGGGAAGGCTCGTTACCCGCCTTTCTTGCCAAGCAAGCCGATTTCATCCGCGCGCAGGTCGCGCAAGCGAACGATGGCGCCGTTGTTGTCGCGGCTGCCAAGCGCCTTGAGCGGGCGCCTGTCTCCGAGGACTTCAAGTGCCATGTATGCGGCGCAGGCCTGCGCCGTCTGCAAAGCAAGAAGCCTTCGCAGAAGAGGGGTAGGGGGCTCGCCAAGCTACACGCCCACTCCGGTTACTGGTGGAGCTGTAGCGCCTACCCAAGTTGCACCCAGTCCTACCGCGAAGTCGCTGGAAAGCCCGACTACGCAAGCGCGGAAGCAAGGACGGCCACTCATACCCAAGCCGCACAGGTGACACCATGACCACACGTGACCCTGAGACCCCGTCCCACGACCAGGCGGCAGCCGCTGCCCTGAACGATAAGCTGACCGACTCGGAGCTTCCGGGCACGACGATCGACTTCGACCCCGACGAAGCAGAGAGGGCCGGCGCATTTGAGGAGGACGCAGTCGGGCTTGCGGACGCCGTGGATAGCGCCCTCGACTGACGCAGTGCAGACGATCCGGAGAGATGGCTATGGCACGACGACCCGCCCGACCCAATTCCGATCAAATGGCATTCAACTTCGACGACTGGTTCGCAGCTCATTCGGCCCCGTCCATTCCACCATTCATCGCGGCGGCCGTCTCTCCGCGCTTCGCGCTCGCTCAGCGCCTCGCCGATCTGATCGCTGCCGGTGAGGACATCAGTCCGCGTCGCCTCAACACCGAGGCGACGGATGTGTTCGGCGGGACACTGACCGATGGAGTCTGGCTCAGCAAAGACGCCTACGACGCCTTGGAGGTTGCTGTCAGTCTCCATCTTCGCCGCACCAGATCCGCCGATTGGCCGCTCCTCACTGCGTCCCAGGTCGCCGAAGAGGCGTCCGTCCTCACAGCGCTCGTGCAGCGACTGCCCACCCAGACGCGGAGGGACCAAGAGCAGGACGAGTTTCAGCAGTTCAGCACGCCGCCCGCTTTGTCGTTTGTCGCGAATTGGGTCGCGGGCGTCGGCCCCGACGATGTGATGCTCGAACCATCGGCCGGTACTGGCGATCTCGCGTTCTGGGGTCAGATCGCGGGCGCCGATCTTGTTCTCAACGAGCTGGCCGAGCGGCGCCACGAGGTTCTATCCGCTCTGTTTCCAGACGCAGCCCTCTACCGAGAGAACGCCGAGCAAATCCATAACATCCTGCCGCGCGGCATCGTTCCTACGGTATGTGTGATGAACCCGCCATTCAGTTCCACGGCTGGCCGAGTTCAGGGTCAGCGCAAGACGAGCAACGGCGCCCGGCACTTGGAGCAAGCCCTGGAAAGGCTCGCGGATCGAGGCCGTCTTGTCGCCATCGTTGGCGAGGGGATGCGCTACGATCGCCCCGCGTTCAGAGGCTGGTGGAGGGAGATCGAGACCCGCTATACCGTGCGCGCCGTCATCGCGATCTCGGGCGCTGAGTACCGCAAGTACGGCACGACCTTCGATAACGCCATTCTCGTCATCGACAAGACCGGCCCAACCGTCGCGCCCGTCCTCACAGGTCACGTCGACTCCGTCGCCGATCTTCCCGCCCTTTTAGAGTCTATTCGCCATGATCGCCCACGAATCCAGCCCGTCCAGCCCCCACAGCAACCTCAACCTGCACAGCCTCAACCGGCGATCAGCAGAGATCTTGGAGGCGAGTCATCTAGCGTGGAGCCCGGCGAGCGAGCTGGCGAGCGTGGCTCTGATTCGGTACGCCCTGGAGTCCTCGGCGCTGGAGATGCGGACGATCGAGGAGCCAGAGTTGTTGCTGGCGAAGCTCCAAGCGCATCCCCAGGAGACGATGCACCTACTGACGCAAACAGACCTCGGGGAGCCGTTCGAGATCGACCTGGACAGCAACCCGATCCAGGCAGCCGCGCAACTCCTAGAGGAGATTTTAGCCTCCCTGAGTGCCCTTTCACCCAGGCTGAACCCATAGCGATCTCCGTCGTTTCTGGCTTTGGCGATGACGCTCAACTCGCCGAGTTCACCGAGTCCGTTTTCACCACCTATCGGCCGCAACGGCTCTTCATCGCCGGCGCCCACGATCATCCTGGAAAGCTGGTCCAAAGTGCGGCAATGGGTGCTGTGGCGCCGCCGATACCCGCCTATCAGCCCTATATTCCCCGTCCAGCGCTGGAGCGCGGACTGCTCTCACTGGCGCAACTGGAGGCGGTTCTCTACGCCGGTCAGGCCCATCAAGAGGTTCTCCCCAACGGACAGCGCAAGGGCTTCTTTATTGGAGACGGGACCGGCGTCGGCAAGGGTCGTGAGATCTCGGGGATACTCCTCGACAACTTAATGCAAGGTCGCGACAAAGCGGTTTGGGTCTCGTGCAGCGAGGGGCTCATTGAGGACGCTCGACGTGACTACTCCGGGGTTGGCGGCGATTCCGACATGGTCTTTTGGCAAGGTAAGACCCCGCCCGCCCAAGACATTCAGCGACAGCGTGGCATCCTCTTTACGACTTACTCGACGCTACGCGGGGGACAAAAACGCCAGGTGACTGACAGCGAGGGGGAGGGCGGTAAAAGCCCCCAGAGCCGAATGGCACTAAGTTAAGCGCGTAACCTCTACAAAACAGCTACTTGCATAGCCATCTGCGAGCCAGAAGCCCTACGGAACCCAGCGGAATCTAGGGAATTCCAGAGGGCATCCGCTGATTTGGCGGTAGCCAAAATCCGGGCTTTCACGTAAGTGGCTGATATTTATAGGTGCTAGCTTATCTTAGTGCCATTC